>RAZB01000009.1 GCA_003612515.1 bacterium D16-34 | reverse complement strand
GTATTTGGTTCTCAAGGTGCTCTTACTACCTTTGCCTTTCGGCTTGGTTGCGTCTCGCCGTGGCGTGACGCGCAAGGAGATACTTTACTTGAATGCTTAGGGGCTGTCAAGAACTTTTTTTAAGAAATTTAAAGTTTCTCAGTTTTACCCGTAAGCGGTAAATGCCCTGATCGTTACACAAACCCTTCACACCATTTTGTGCGTTTTCACGCTGGTTTTGAAGTTCACTTGGAAGACGAATCTCCTCAAAGGGCGAGGAAATATATTACGCGTACCCACCGCAGTCTGCAAGAACTATTTTTCACTTCACAATTTGTACACAACTGCGAGCAATTCTTTGCATCCTATGAGTAACTCCCTTTGTGCGTTGCGAAGGAGTGACTACTCTGGTGTGCAGTGAGGGAGCGTCTGTACTCGTGCGCAGTAAAGAGGTGCGCGAAGTTTCACGTACAAAATACTCAGTTTGCCTCTCGATGCTTTCTTTGCTCGCCTTTGTGTCCATGCCCTTCGCTATGCATCTTTGCTTCTCCTCGACGAGCAACCTCAGTGCTATCAGAATCAGCTTCACTTTGCTGCGATGCGCCTGATTCAATTTGCTTATGTTGACACTTGTTAATGCATTCATGAAGCTCTGACATACTCATCTTGGCACACGACTCGAGCGTTGCATCTTCATCAAGGTTCATGAGCTGGCAAGCTGCACGATACTTCCCTGCCCCCATACCATGACCATGTGCTGTTTCCATTTCGTCAAAAGTTACCTGAGTTTGAACCACTTCAGCAAAGCGTGATGAAAAAATATCTCGCGCCCATTCGTACAATTGATTTGACTGAGCCTCACTGTCAGAGGCAACACTAATATCTGCGAGCGCGTCGTTATCTATATATAAAGAAAGCGCTGACGAGTTTGCGAGGGTCTCAAGCGCTTGATCGCATGGCATGCCTACAAGCGGCGTTTGCGCAACTACTTCAGCGGCATCTTCATTGAGCGGTTCTGCCTCAATTACATAATTCAGACAGTTCACCTTAAGTGAAAGAGAAGGATTGACATCTATGTCTAATAGCGCTGTTGGATGTGTCCACACCCCGTATCCGCCAAAGAGCAACGCCGCTGCCAAACAAGCAGCAAAAGCAAACCACTTATATAAAGTTAATTTTGCGCGCGGCTTACGCTTGGGTGGTACCGGGGTCTGCTCGCTATAGGACTTGATGGCATCAAGGGTTGCTTGATTGACCTCATGAGGCACATGAATCTGATCAAACGCATCGCGAACGCGCTGCTGCAAAGTATCGGGAGCGGTCATAATAGCGCCTCCTTCAGAAAAGCTCGTCCGCGCGAGATCCAGGTATATACACTATTTACCGGGGCATCAATCATTTCAGAAATCTCTGGAGCGGTATAGCCTTCGCAAATTGCCAGGTATGCAGGCGTTTTTGGTGGATCGGTCATGCGGCAAAATGCATCAACCACCTCAAAGGCAAGCGAGCCGGGTTTTACCAGGGGATCCTCGGTTGGCTTGGTCGCAGCAAGATCGTTGAGCGGTGCACATTTTCTCGCTGCTGCTTTATTGAAGTCTTTGCATTTATTGAGTGCCACGCGCAAAAGCCATGCCTTACGGTGTTCATCATCGGTAAATACGTGCTCATCGGCGAGCGCATAACGCAAAAACGTATCTTGATAGATGTCTTGCGCATCAGCACAAGAGCTTACATGTAACACGCATGCACGCCACACGGCATCACCATGTAATTCGAGTGCTTGTTCAATATCACTTTCTGATCGCATGTTGCCTTCACCAACAGTAATAGTATCCCTACCAACGACCGCATCCGTGATGTCGACCTTCGGCACACATCCCGCTCATGTTTTGACCATGATGGCGAACATGACCTACCATACCACCATAACGAGGACACTCGGTATCATCAAAGCCCTCACCATAAGATAGGCGATTAGCATAGCATTCATCGTTGGCAGGGCAATAAGTTTGGCAAGTATCAAAAAGCTGCGTCATGCAGCTGCGCAGTGGCGCATGTAAAGCAAAAAGGCGCGTTGGATGCGCAAACGCCAAAGGCGGCAACGCCAAGGTCACAACAACTAAAGAAGTTGCAAGTAAGGCTGCGAATTTTTTCATGAATCGTCCTCTCATATCATTTGCGATATTGAAGGCACGCGAACACGCCGCCAGCCTTCAATCTCTCCTCTTATAAGAAAACGATTGAGCGAGGCGAATCCTTTCAAAATTTTTAAAAAAATTGGGACATCTTTTTGGATGTCCCAATTCAGATGCCCCACTAGAAACGTTTGTATAGATACCCCAGTATAGATGCTTGTACAAACGTTGACGTATGTCACCTAAACAAGTTTGACGAACTTGCGCTTCCCTACTTGCACAACCGCATCGCGCAAAAGTGACGGGTCAACGTTATAGGTCTTAGCCTGCACCGCTTCGCCATTAATCTTCACGCCACCGCCATCAATGAGGCGACGTGCTTCTCCGGCGGATTGCGCAAGACCAGCATCGTTCATGATCTTTGCCAGATATACCAAGCCATCATCATTCGGAGTCAAATCAGCCTCAAACTCAGGGATATCTTCTGGGATTTCATGCTGCTTGAAAACCTTGTCGAAAGCTTCTTCTGCCTGCGCTGCTGCAACCTCGTCATAATATGCAGCAACAATATTGCGCGCGAGCGCTCGCTTAACCTTGTTCGGATGCAGCGAATCAGATGCAAGACCAGCTTCAATCTCATCAATTTCAGTCACGTCTGCGGTGGATGCCAAACGATAATATTTCACCATCAGTTCGTCAGGAATAGACATGACTTTGCCAAACATGTCAGCCGGCTCATCGGTAAGACCAATGTAGTTGCCATAGCTTTTCGACATCTTTTTCTCGCCATCGGTGCCCTCAAGCAACGGAAGCGTCAGGCACACCTGCGGCTCCATGCCCATCTTTTCCATGAGCTCACGACCAGCCAATAAATTGAAAAGCTGGTCGGTGCCACCAAGTTCGACATCTGCCTTAATGACGACCGAATCGTAAGCCTGCATGACTGGATACAAAAACTCATGCAAACTAATTGATTGTCCAGAGGTGTAGCGATTATGGAAGTCATCACGCTCTAAAATGCGCGCGACGGTAAAGTTGGCAGTCAGCTTCAGCAATCCCTCCATATCAAGCTCCATGAGCCATTCGGAGTTATAGCGCAACGTGGTCTTTTTTGGATCAAGCACCTTGAATGCCTGGTCAACATATGTTTGCGCGTTGATTTTAATCTGCTCAGGAGTAAGTTGCGGACGCGTAGAATTTCGACCTGACGGGTCTCCGATAAGTGCAGTACCGTCCCCAATAATAAGTGTCACCTCATGCCCGAGATCCTGGAATTGGCGCAATTTGCGCAGCGGTACCGCATGTCCAAGATGAATATCTGGAGCTGTTGGATCAACGCCGAGTTTGATATTGAGCGGAACACCGCGCTTGAGTTTTTCAAGCAAGGCAGACTCTGGCACAATTTGGGCGGCTCCTGAACTAATAATATGAAGCTGTTCTTCTGCAGATAACATCAAAACCTCTTTACCTCGTTAAGTGCGTCTGGGCATTTTATCATAGCGAACTTTCGCAATTACCTACGATACGCCGCGGAATAAGTGACCGCTGGTAGTTGATGGTGTTTTGGCAATATTATTGCCACTTGCATGCGCCACGCTCCGCGCTCGCACCGCGCGCGCGACCGCTTGGGTGGTCTGCTCGACATTCATAAGGGTCGTATCAACCATTACTGCCGTAATGCCAGCACTCATAAGGTCACTCATCGTATGCGCAATGTCAAGCTGAACACCATTAAATAGATGGCTTCGTCCGAGTGCATCAGTTATCACGGGGAACTCATAATCGAGTCTATCTTTTAGATAGTGAGGGCTTTTGCGCCGAGGGCATTCATCACAGTTCTCATCGCAAGGACCTTGGCTCATCAGCAAACAATGTTCGGTAACCATAAGCTCTTGTGCGCCAATTATAGTAAGCCCTAGCTCAACCGGAGCTTGCTGAGCAAGATCGGCAATCTGTCCAAGCGTTAGCTCGGGTGAGAGCCACACCCGCGAAGCGCCAAATCGCGCCGCAGCTTTGAGCGCATATTGATTCACGAGTGGCAAATGCGGACCGACTTCTATATTCGCGCCAATTTCTTGCGCATGCGACAAGGCACCGAGGCTCTCCACGAACAACGGTTTTTCAGGTCGAACATTGCGCCATACGTCAAAATCAAGCGCTGACTCTCGCGTGCCTTCAACAAGATCATGAGCTACCGTAGGAATTGCTTGGGTGACCTTGTTCGGATATCCCGCCTGCTCAACGGTTTGACTACGCTGACCTGCTACAACCGCTTCGCCTCGCTTGTAGTTTAAAGTTGGCACGATAATTTCATCCGCGCCAGCCCGTTTGGCTGCACGAGCACAAGCAGGATTGGTTGCCCATGCAACGATTTTCATACCAGAGGCATGAGCGGCTTTGAGCGGATCATCAGCCTGAACTCGCGGCAGCGTTCGCTCATGATAGGGCGCTAGTATCGCCGCCGAAAGCTCATCTAGAGCACGAGCGCGCAGACGATGTAATTGAGAAAATCCTACGCCTACCTCAGGATCGAGTTCGACCTCTAACCTATTAATAGCAAAAGGTGTCTGCCCTAAACGATCTACGTGCGAAACAACATCCGCCTCGCTAACCGCTTTCGTGCGAGCAGGTTCGACAACTTCGCCCACAGCTTTGCCGACATATTTGTTGTCTGAAGTCTGCCCAGACCGATCAGGCGCCGCATCATCGTTGGCTAATACAAAAGAGATTTCGAGCGGTTGGCCGAGGCGCATAACAATGCGACCGTCAACTGCAACACGAGGCTCGAACGCGCTATCTTCAAATCCAGCTTGCGCACTGCGAACACGAAAGACGCGATCGCCTTTTTTGACCGGCTTATCTACCGCAAACGTGTAGAGGTTTTCATGTTGCGACAAAATCGTATGTATAGTTTGCGCGAAATGTCCTTTGTTCGTCCAAAACTCAAGCACGTCGCCTTCGCATAGCGGCTGCTCGGATGAAATGGTGATGTTTTTGCCTGAGGCGCTCTCAACGCGACCAATAAAGATGCCGCGATTGTTGGGGCGTCCATAACTCATGATGTCATTTCCGCGCTGGTTGCTCATATAGGCAGTGGTAAAACCGCGCGAGAACGCTTCAGCTAAGCGCACCTTTTTCTCTTCGACCGAACCTTCGTCAACTGCGCGCTTTGTCAGCACATCATCAAGCGCTTCTCGATATACACTTGTGACAGCAAAGACATATTCAGGCGATTTCATGCGTCCTTCTATTTTGAGCGAAGAAACACCAGCCTCCACCAGATCGTCTAGCTTATCAAGCGCGCAAAGGTCTTTTGGCGAAAGCAGGTGCTCTCCGGGAGATGGAAGATTTTTTCGCAATGCTTTATTGTGCAGTTCATAGGGCAAGCGACACGCCTGCGCACACATTCCCCTATTTGCCGAGCGACCTCCAATAAGTGAAGACATGAGGCACTGTCCCGAATAACACACGCAAATTGCACCATGTATAAATGTTTCAACCTCAAGGCCAAGCTGGGACGCGACATCTGCTAGATATGCAATTTCTGCAATCGACAACTCACGCGCAAGCGTAATGCGCTTTGCACCAAGTTGGGCAGCAGCTTCAACCCCATCAGCAGAATGGATATTCATTTGAGTTGACGCATGCACGCGCGCTTGAGGCAAAGTTCGAACAAGCTCAGATGCAAGGCCAATGTCTTGGATGATGAAGGCATCCACGCCGCATCTATACGCTTGGCGGGCGGTCTCAAGTGCGCGATCAAACTCTGAAGGCAATATGATGGTGTTCATCGTCAGATAAACCGAAACGCCCCGCAAATGCGCATAATCACATGCTTCGCGCAAATTTTCGAGCGTAAAATTGTCCGCACCACGGCGAGCGTTAAACGCGTCAAGCCCCAGATAAACCGCGTCAGCTCCTGCGCGAACGGCAGCATGCAAGCAGGCCAAATTGCCTGCTGGAGCAAGAAGTTCTACAGAAGTATTCATAAATTAAGAAGATCCTTACTCTCAATTATTGTGGATAGTGAGTATAAATTCAGCAGCTTTATACGTCTGCAACCTGCAACGTTGTACATAGTTCATAGTTCGCTATGGTAGTATAGTGCAATTATGAAAATACGGAGAAAACAGCGCGAAAAGCGCACTCATGCAGTTCAGTGGGCGCTCCTTATTTTAGTAGCGTCACTGTGTTTTGTAATGTACTGGGGTGTGCAGGGGGCATTTCGAGTTGTAGGCACGTGGTCTAACGACCTGCCTTCTATTGAAGATGTCGACTTTACCAACACCTCCAAAGAGTCCACGATGTATGCCGCGGACGGTACGACCATGCTTGCCGAGTTTCAGTTGGAAAAGCGTGATCCAATTGAGCTTGACCAAGTAAGCGAATATGCCATTAAAGCAACGGTTGACACTGAAGATGTTCGCTTTTACGAACATACCGGCGTCGACCTTTTTGGCATTGGTCGCGCGTTCATCAACAACATACGCGGTGGCGATCTTGAAGGTGCCTCTACCATCACCCAACAGCTGGTGCGTAATACCATCCTTACGCAAGAGGCCAACGAGATCACCTTCGAACGCAAAATTCGCGAAGCTGAACTTGCGCTCGAAATGGAAAAACGTTACACCAAAGACGAAATCTTGTTGATGTATCTCAATACCATTAATTATGGTGATGGCTGCTATGGTATTGAAGCTGCTGCTCAAAACTACTTCCAGGTTTCTGCAGCTGACCTCACGCTTACTCAAGCGGCAACACTTGTTGGAATTCCGCAGTCACCCACCTATCTTGATCCAAAGCTCTACCCTGAGGATTGCCTTAAACGCAGAAATGTAGTTTTAGAGCGCATGCTGAGCGCCGGCGACATTACCCAAGAAGAATGCAATGAGGCCAAGGCGCAAGATCTCGGTCTAAACCCTGCCCCTGATGCGCCAGAGGAAGGCATCTACGCCTACCCCTATTTCACCAGCTACGTTCGCGAACTTTTGCTTGAGCCTAACAATCCATACGGATGCTCATATGCAGATTTATTCCGCGGAGGGCTTACTATCTATACGTCACTTGACGTTGATCTGCAAGAAAAGGCCGAGGCAGCTTGCGCGGCGCAACGTGAGCGTATGTCACCTGAGCTTGAAGCAGCTTTGGTAGCCATTGACGTTGAAACTGGTCAAGTACAAGCGATGGTTGGCGGCAGTGACTATGTAGCTTCAAAGGTTAATCTTGCAACTGGCACCGGCGGATCCGGGCGCCAGGCTGGTTCTACTTTTAAAGCATTTACGTTAGCTGCCGCTATCGAAGAAGGCATTTCGCCTAAAACGCGCATCGACTGCTCTTCTCCGATGACCATAGATATTGATGGCGAAAAACAGCGCATCGAAAACTTCAACAATGCAAACTATGGCGTTCGCACCATCCAGGCCGCAACGGCACTTTCGTCAAATACCGGCTTTATGCGTCTGTCGGAAGCACTTGACGATGGGGCTATTACCGAAATGGCTCATCGTTTAGGCGTAGATTCAGAGTTTGACACCGTTGCCTCAACAACGCTTGGCTCAGCAGATGTTACCCCTCTTGAGATGGCGCGTGCTTATTCGACTCTAGCTTCTAATGGTATTAAGCGTGACGCCATTGTGGTAACGCGCATCGAAGATCGCGAAGGAAATGTGATCTACGAAGCTCCTGATACGAGCACGCGCGTGCTTGAAGAAGATGTTGCCGGTGCTACGACAAAAGTTTTGCGCACGGTTTTTGATACCGCCAACGGCACGGCATATGGTTTCGCCCCCGCAGGCGGACAGCCTGTTGCAGGCAAAACTGGCACTGCTTCTGACTTTACCGACCACTGGCTGGTAGGATATACGCCTTATCTGACATGCTCTACGTGGATCGGCAACCCGGCAGGCAACATTGCCACCGATCCGTCTATAACATGCAACGCGCTGTGGCAAGACTTCATGACACAAGCGCTCGCCGGGCATGAAATTGTGAATTTCCCCGAAACCAAAGATCCAACCTACAACAATCCGTTCAATGCTGCACAAAAGAAAAAGCTTGGCGCTGAAGACGGCGATAAAGACGACGAAGACAAAGACAAGGATGACGAGGATAAAGACGACGAAGATAAGGACGATGAAGACAAAGACGATGAGGATCAGGAAGGCGAAGAAAATACCGTCAATCCTGGTGACCCCTCCTCTGCACCTTCTGTTGTCGGCAAGACCTTCGATCAAGCTGTTGAAGCACTAAACGACTTCGATGCTGGCTACTACGAAGAGTATTCCGACACAGTTCCTGCTGGTACAGTCATTTCGCAACGCGTAGAAAATGGCATGGTGGTGCTCGTCATCTCCTTGGGACCCAAGCCATAGGCCGTACGTGTGTTTGAGCACGCGTGCGTTTCATCAACGCGCGTGCGCCTCAACACACCGACCTGTCAACGCGTGCGCTCTTCGAACTTGATCGCTCGCCTGCCACCCTTCGAGTTTGGTGGCACAAATAAAGCCCAGCCTGAATCACACATGACCAGGCTGGGCTTTTCGCTTACTTGTGAGACAAAGCTTATTCTTTATTTGCTGCCGCTTCGTCTCCCGCTTGCAGCTTTGAGATACCGTCATCATAAGAAGATTTGATGTCAGCCATGCGGCTATCATAGCTAGACCAATCAAAAGGAGCCTCTTCAGTGGCGCTATTGATTTCAGTATAAAGGTCTATATAGGCATTCAAGGCGCTTTCAAGCTCATCTGATCCGTCAACATAATCTTGCTTTACGTCTTCTAATCCTTCAGGTGCTTCGATTGCATCCAAAGAATCCAAAACCTTAAAAGCGCTATCGGCCTGCGTGCGCATATTAACCAAATCACCCGCTGCTACTGCATCATTGAAGCTATCGAGCTTTTCATTGAGGTCATCCATAGTTTGGTTAATCTGTGCCATAAACTGTCTGTTTTTTGCCTGTTGCTGCGCCTCGGGAGAATTCCCAGCACTGCTACAACCGAGCATAAGAGCACTTGCTAATACAAGTGCACCTATCATGGCGCTCCATTTTTTTATCTGTTGGATTTTCATCAAACAAAACTCCTTATCTTTGTTTGCAACAAGCATACCCTGGTTTGTGGGTATTGTAATTTACGACATATCAACTTCACATGAGATATACGACTAGCTTTGATTGCCTGGCTGCGCGTTTTGCGCGTCCTGCGCCCCAGCAGTATTGTCTGGAGTTGTAGGAGTAGGCGTCGGCTGCGCTGTCCCCTCTGAAGAGCCACCAGACTCTGTCGTGCCCGGTTGCGGTGTTTGCGGCTGTGTGGTGGGCTCTTGCGGTTTTGGCTCTGAGTTGTTGTTCGTATTGTTCTGTTGTGTGTCGCCTTCGTTGTCAGAAGAATTTGTTTCTGTCTCTTTCGGCTCGTCTAATATATTCGGAGTGGTGTTATTAAAATTATTTGGTCCTGCACTATATTGCGAAGAGTAGTAATTGCCAACATGATAGGTGGAATTTGAGAACGTAAGATCATAGGTTGGATCATCTGCGTCGAAGAACTCTTCTTTATCCTGGCCTTTTAATACCTCAGTCATGAAATTCCTGAACACATCAGCTGCGCTGACATGTGCCGGCAATGCTTCGACATTACTTGGATCACCGAACCAAATTGCGACAGAAAGCTGCGGTGTTACACCACAAAACGTAATGTCTTTATAGTCGGATGAGGTACCTGTTTTTGCAGCAACGTCTTGACCGTTTGCCAAGCGTGCCTCGGTACCAGTACCTTGCGTCACAACGGTTTTCATAACCTCAATGGCAGCATGCGCAATCTCTTCTGAAATCACGCGCTCGCCAGACGGACGCGAATTATCCACAATGAGATTTCCGCTGCTATCATAAATCTCTAAGATTGGCTGAGGATCATAGTGAACCCCGCCATTACCAATCGTGGCATAGGCATCTGCCATATCCAGCATAGTTACGTTACTCTGACCAAGCGTGAGCGAGGGATTTGCCATCAACGGCGACGTGATGCCAAGCTTTTTCGCAGTATCGATTACCTTTTGGGTGCCAAGTGCCATTTGAAGGCGAACAAACCCCGTATTAGCAGAAACGGCGAATGCGCCCTGCATGGTTTGCGTTCCGTAGTTGATATTATCAATATTTTTGAGCGCATTGTTCTCGTTATAGTCAGTGTTTGGAATAACCGACGGCGACGTGCAGTCTAGAAGCGTTTGCGGAGATACTCCCTCTTCAAGTGCGGTTATCAGCGTAAAGGTCTTGAATGCCGAACCACAAGGACGACCACCATTGGTGCCTTGGCCGGTTGCAAGATTGGTCTGATTCTCGTAATAGTCCTTACCTCCTACGAGCGCCTTTACGTATCCATTCGATGGGTCTATTGCTACTAATGCACCAGAAATTGCAGGATCAAGCGTCTCTTCTTTTTCGTCAATCGCTTGTTCTGCGGCTTCTTGCATGGACAAATCGAGCGTTGTGACAATCGTAAGGCCGCCTGAAAAAAGATCAACCTGAGAGTAAGAATCCATTACCTCATCACGCACGTAGCTGGCAAAATAAGGATATTTCACAATGCCGTCGTTTGCTGGCAATGATGGATTTAATACCAGCTCTTCTGCCTGCGCGGCATCGCATTGTTCCTGAGAGATATACCCGTTGGTGCGCATACGATCGAGCACAAGATTTCGACGTGCAACACAGGCATCGTAATTATCAAGCGGGTTGTTGTTGGTAGGTGACTGAGGAATACCAACTAAAGCTGCCGCCTCGGCAAGCGTTAAGTCCTTAGCGTTTTTTGAGAAATAACGTTGCGAAGCTGCTTGAATGCCATATGCGCCAGATCCGTAGTTGATGGTATTGAGATACATCAACAAGATGGCGTCTTTGGAATAGTTCTCTTCAAGCTTTACTGATAGATATATCTCACGAACCTTACGCTTGAGCGAAATTTCGTTCATTTCTTCAGACAAAATAGTATTGCGAACAAACTGCTGGGTGATAGTTGATGCGCCTTCCCTACCGGATCCGGTAAGCGTGACTATGACCGCGCGAGCAATACCCATAACGTCAAAACCACCGTGCTCATAGAAACGCTCGTCTTCGGTTGCAACCGTGCCTTCTTTCACGTATTCGCTAATGTCATCAAAGCGCACGGGGTCACGATTCTCGAGCTGAAAACGAGCCAGAAGCGTTGTTCCATCCGAGGCATAAACCTCAGATGGTTGAGCTGTATTAAGCGATTCAACTGCAGTAACATCGTAATCGGTTAAATCTCCGATCCATGCACTACCGACCGCATATACACCAAAAATACCTGCAGCAAAGCAGACGAATAAAACAATCAAAACACTGAGCACCCCAACGAAAGGATGCTTCTTTTTAGCTGAGGGTCTGTTTTTAATTGAGCGTGAACCCACGTGGCACCTCCAAAGAAAACTTTTGGTATTGTACCATCAGGCATCACGAGACAGATTATCTGCACACATTCGCTAGAATGAATCAATGACTCGATAACTTATTTATGGTGCACAAGACGTATTGGGCGCATAACCTAACGACGTCGCAAGCGCTCGATAGCGCGCTCAACCTCTACCGCCGCTTCTTCGTCAGTTGCAGCAATCATGATGGTGTTGTCTCCAGCAACGGTACCGAGTGCGCCTCGCAAGCTTGCCTTATCAAGCGCCGCCGAAACACCAGCTGCACCACCTGAGAATGTCTTAACAACAACCAAATTGCCTGCTACATGCACCTCTTCAACCAATTCAGAAACCATGCGCTGAAGACGAACTTCTTCGGGCAAAACATAATAGCCATCGCGAGATTTCACCAACCCCATATCCATGATATCGCGCGATATGGTTGCTTGCGTACATTCATATCCAACACTTTGCAATTGACTAGCGAGATCGCGCTGTGTTTTCACATTGTGCTCGCGAATAATATCGCGAATAATATCATGGCGTTGTTGACGTTTCCTCATGCTTTAAAACTCCCCAGATCAGCGAAAGACGCGTCGACTATTATATTCGGAAACAATAGCATTGCCCTCATAGAGTATGCAAAATATAACCTATCATAACCAAATTTATGCATTTCTCATAGTAGCGCATTTCCTGTATTTTTTCTCGTAAACTTACAAATTCCTGGACTCTGTTTTACAAATTATTCATAGCTACAAACTCTTGATTCCCCTCGCAAAAAGAGACCTCTTAGCACCTTTAAGCTATGCCGATAAAATAGCCTTCAAACGTGCAATGAGTGTGTCCACATCAGCTTTGGTACAAACAAGCGGAGGTAAGAAACGAAGCGTATGAGGACCGGGGGCATTTAACAAAAGGCCTGCCTCTAAGCCTTTGCTTACCACATCAGGTGCACTAATGTCTTGTGCGAGATCAGCGCCTACCATAAGTCCTAAACCACGCACCTCAACTACTCCATCAAGACACTCTAATTGAGAGCGCAAATACACGCCAACCTCATGAACACGAGCAGCCAATTCATGCGTTTTTATGTAGTCAAGCACCGTTCGTGCTGCCGTGATAGCAAGACAGCTCCCACCGAAAGTTGTGCCATGATCACCCGGTTCAAACACCTGTGCAACTTCTTGGCGAGCAGCACAAATGCCCATCGGAAACCCAGATCCAATGCCTTTTGCAATCGTAACCACATCTGGCATCACATCAAAATGCTGGAAACCAAATGGGTAGTTACCGCAACGATATATGCCACATTGCACTTCGTCGCAGATAAACAAAGCCCCTGTCTCTTGCGTCAAACGGCGAATCTCTGCCAAGAATTGCGGACTGCACGGATGCACGCCGCTTTCGCCCTGAATGCACTCAACCATAACCGCGCAGATTTCGTTTCCACGAGACGCAAACAACTCCTGTAACGCTGAAATGTCATTAGCTGGCGTTGAGATAAAGCCAGCGGGAAGCGGCTGAAATGCCTCTTGTTTGCCAGGCTGTGCCGTAGCAGCCAACGTCGCAAGCGTTCGACCATGAAAGCTTTTATCAAGCGTAACGATTACCTGTGGAGCCGCAAGCATGGCGTCATGAGCCGCAGCATCATCGCCACCTTGAGCAAGCACGCGCTTCTTAGCTTGCGTTTTAGCATAGAGGCGTGCAAGCTTGATAGCGCATTCATTAGCTTCAGCACCAGAGTTTGCAAAAAAGCTTTCCCATGGTGAAGCTTCAGATGGCAAAACGCGTTCATTGAGCAGGTCTGATAAGGTTTGAGCTAGTTCGCCACGGCCTTCGATGTAGTAATAATTGCTCACATGCATAAGCGTCTCGGTTTGCTTTTGTAAAGCTTCAACCAAAACAGGATTGCAGTGGCCAAGACTAATTACACCAATGCCCGAGAGAAAGTCCACATAGGTTTTGCCAGTTGCGTCAACAACCTCCATGCCTTTGCCTGAAACAAGCTCGACAGGTTTACGCGCAAAGGTATGCATAACATAGGTTGATTCAAGTTCTTGTTGCTGTTCTAGACTCATGGTCTTTCTCTCTTCTCTCAAGCGAACAATCTTTGCCTAATGGCGGTTCTCAATTAGTTTTGCAGCGAAATTGCCGAGCGGGTGTGCGTCATATTTACATGCTTCATCTGTCGGGTGCATAGTTGTTCCAACGCCAGTTGACGTCAAAAGCTCCAAAAGCAGAGCATGTGGTGTTGTGCCATTGATAATATGCGCACGGAAAACACCCGCCTCAAGCGCCTGAATACAACTTTGCAACTTAGGAATCATGCCCGTGGATACGATATTGTTTTCAACAAGATACTGAGCCTCAAAGAGTGTGAGATTTGATATAAGGCTCTCTTTGTTGTCGAAGTCTTCGTACAAGCCATCAACATCAGTCAAGAAAATAACCTTATGCGCACCAATAGCTGCAGCAATGTGCCCCGCAACCATATCAGCATTTACGTTGAAAAAGCCACCGTCTTCGCCAAGAGCTACCGAAGCTACAACAGGGATGTAGTCGCTTGCAACCAAATCATCAAGAAGCGGTCGATTAATGCGAGTAACGTTGCCAACTCGACCAAGCTGCGGGTCTTTTTCCGTAGCTGTAATGATGCCACCATCTGCACCACTGAGTCCCACAGCAAAGTTGCCATGCTCATTGAGCGCTGCCACTAACTCTTGGTTTACTTTACCCATCAGCACCGTACGAACAAGATCCATAGCCTCGGGGGTGGTTACGCGCTGTCCGTTGCGGAACTCAACCGGAAACTCCATGCGCTCCATAGCTTCAGTAATAGCTTTGCCGCCGCCATGAACGATAACCGGATTAACGCCAACCAATTTAAGCAACACAATGTCGTTCATGACATCGGCACGCAGTTTCTCGTCAACCATAGCCGATCCGCCATATTTAATAACGACCGTTTTACCAGTGATATTTTTGATCCAAGGAAGTGCCTCAACCAAAACTGTTGCTTCTTTGCTAGCAACTCCTTTTGGTCTCGTATCTTTCGCATATTTCATGATCGGTAATCTCCATTGATCGTAATGTAATCGTGCGTGAAATCGCACGTCCAAACCGTTGTTTGCGCATCTCCTGCGCCAAGATCAACATCAATAACAATTTCGTGATTCTCAAAACGCTTAAGCGCTTCTTCCTCATCAAATAAAACGGTGAGACCATCTCGGCACACCGGAAGACCCATAATGTCAATGGCGGCATTTTCTTGAGCGAAATGTGCTCCGCTTTTGCCAATTGCCATAGCAATGCGTCCCCAATTAGCATCGTGTCCGCAGATTGCTGTTTTTACCAAAGGCGAATTTGCTATAGCGCGAGCCGCCCGGTCTGCGTCCTCTTCATTGGCGGCACCAGCAACGGTAACAGTCACTAGGCGAGTTGCACCTTCGCCGTCTGCTGCCATTTTGCGAGCGAGCGTCTGACAAACTGCATCGAGTGCCGCCTCAAAACGAGCATATGCCGACGAATCAAGCGCAAAGGGCAAAGCCCCAGGAGCAGCCTCGCCGCTTGCAAAGAGGAAACAGCAGTCGTTGGTTGATGTGTCAGAATCAACAGTTACCTTGTTAAAGCTTTTATTTACGGCATTGACTAAAGCCTTGTGAAGCACGTCAGGGAGAATGGGTGCATCTGTTGTAATCACAGAAATCATTGTGGCCATGTTAGGCATAATCATGCCTGATCCCTTTGCCATACCACCAACCGTAAAAGTAACGCCTGGATAGCCGATGTCATCACCTGCAAAACAAACTGCGGCTTCTTTTGAAACCGTATCAGTTGTCATAATTGCGCTCGCTGCGCTTTTGCCTCCCTCACAGCTCAAGTCTGCCACCGCCTGAGGCATTGCCGAAATGAAAGGCGAAACATCCAAATGCTGACCGATAACACCCGTTGAAGCAACGAGCACCTCACCTGGAGGACAGCCCAAAGCTTCGCCAACGATCTCAGTCGTACGCTCGGCGGTTTCAAGACCAACTGAGCCGGTGGCTGCATTAGCATTGCCCGAATTGATAACAATGCCACGAGCAATGCCATAACCCACATCATCAAGATGTCTACGTGAAACCGTAATAGGAGCTGCACAAAAGACATTACGCGTAAACGTTGCAGCACAAGCGCAAGGCTCATCTGCCACTACGAGTGCCATGTCTAATCGATGAGGATCAGCGCGAAAGCCAGCATGCACGCCGACCGCTTTAAAGCCTTGAGCCGCCGTCACGCCACCATCGCAAGCATCAAGCCAATCATCGCGTGTGGCGCGTGCTTGCAAATTAAGAGGTTTTGGTGCTTTTGAATCTGCGTAATGCTCTTCCATACAACGCTCTCCTTGTAATATGGCTAACACGATATCTTATACAACCGGCAATGCAAAACCATCTAACCCGCACGTCTCAGGAAGCCCGCAGACTATGTTGGCGCACTGAACTGCCTGGCTAGCAGCGCCTTTACCCAAGTTGTCAATGGCTCCAATTGCAATAAGCATGCGAGCGCGCTCGTTTACCGCCAAACCAATGTGAGCGCGGTTTGTGCCAACTACCGAAGTTGTCTTGGGCATTTGGCCTTCATCAAGCACAGTCACAAAAGCATGACCTTCATAAAACTTTTGATATGCGGCAATTATTTCTGACGCAGAAGATGGTGCGTCTTGTACCAAGGGCAGGTTAACTGTTGAAAGTAGCCCACGATTTGCAGGAGCAAGATGCGGCGTAAATACCAATCGACCCTCTATACCTAAAATTTGCTCAATCTCAGGTGTGTGACGATGTGTTGCCACGCCATAAGCTTCAAGGTTTTCGTCAGCAAAACAAAAATGCGTACGAGGCGTGCATTTTTTACCCGCTCCAGTCACCCCTGAAATAGCATCCACCACGATTGGCGCATCGGGAGCCACAAGCCCAAGCCGAACTGCTGGAGCCGCAGCAAGAGAAGTTGCTGTCGGATAACAACCAGCGCAGCCGACCAACACGCCCAACCCTGCTGCCCTCTCTTGGGCAGCCTGTGCAAGCCCTTCGCCAAACAGTTCGGGCAAGCCAAAAGCGGCGCGAGCCAAAAGCTCAACTTCCGTATGAGGCGTTTTATACCACTGTTCATAAACAGCTGGATCTTTAAGGCGAAAATCAGCAGACAGATCAACTACCAAAGCGCCACGATTAACATGTCGAGGCGCCATCGCTAAAGCGGCGGTATGTGGCACCGCCAAAAAAACAACATCGCACGTATCCAATTCTGGATTATCGTGCGATGTAAAGACGAGATCACTTGCACCATGAAACCCGGGATATTCAACCGACAAGGGTGTTCCTTCAAGTTCATTTGAGGTAATTACAGCAAGTTCAAAGGAGGGATGAGCTAACAATATGCGCGTTAACTCAATGCCCGCGAATCCTGCGGCTCCAACAATAGCTGCTTTCAGTGACATAGCGCTTCCCTTCCAAAGCCCTACATCTTTATCTCGACGAAGGCTTTCACCTCATTTTTGTGCAACTGCACAAAAATTCACTTACAGTTCGCGCTCTTCCATCTTAAAAAGACTACCCGCCTTTGACAAGAATAAAATAACAATTTTAGCTAAAAGTTACGCAAGATTATTCATCTCAGCGAATAGACGGGCACCGAATTGCATTTTGGATATTTTGCCCGCATGCACCCTTACGCGTTTTTGTTAGCGGTGTGATGGTAGGTCGGAACCGCTTGCTCGAGCAAGTGCACAGCTTCCTCATCGCTTAAAGTCAAAGCCGCACGCAACTCATCAAGCTTTTGGGCAACCTCTTCGTAGCTTATTTCTTGACCAGTTGAGATCATAATAGATTGGTTGGTGGTCGGAAGCGTGCTCTCCTCCTCCATCAGCAATTCCTCATACATCTTTTCGCCTTCGCGAAGACCAGTGAAGACAATGGGAATGTCCACATCAGGAATAAGCCCCTGCAGCTGAATGAGCCCTCGAGCGAGGTCTACAATTTTTACTGGCTCACCCATATCCAGAATAAAAATCTCTCCCCCATGAGCCATGCCTCCCGCCTGAATTACCAAGCGAGACGCCTCGGGTATAGTCATGAAAAAGCGTTCAATATCTGGATGAGTTACCGTCACCGGGCCACCCTGAGCAATTTGGCGCTGGAACAGCGGTATTACCGAGCCACTTGAACCAAGCACATTGCCAAAACGCACTGCAGAAAAAATGGTTTTAGACGTCCGAGCATAATACTGCATAACCATCTCGCCCATGCGCTTAGTTGCACCCATAACGCTCGTGGGATTAACCGCTTTGTCCGTCGAAATGAAAATAAAACGCTCCGCACCAAAAGCATCGGCCGCTCGAACGGTATTAAGTGTGCCAAAAACATTGTTTTGCAATGCTTCGCGCGGGCAAGCCTCCATGAGCGGAACGTGCTTATGGGCTGCTGCATGAAACACTGCCGAAGGACGGTGTTTGGCAAAAATCTCATTGACTCGCGCCTCATCACACACATTACCTATTTCAATAACCACTTCAATGTCGTCATATTCGGAAAGCAGTTCATTGCGCAGCATATATGCATCATTTTCATACATGTCAAAAATAACTATGCGAGCAGGGGCAACTTTGCACAATTGACGAGCCAGCTCACTGCCAATTGAGCCACCACCACCCGTGATAAGCACACATTCACCCGCGATATAGCCTGACACCGCACGAGTATTCAAAATGATTTCTTCTCGTCCCAAAAGGTCAGCAACGTCTACGTCGCGCAGGGTCACATCGCCAATTTCATCAAGAGAAAGCTCGCGAACATTTGGAAGCGTTCGAAGCTTACAATCGGTTTGCGTACAGATTCCATAGATTCGTTTGCGCTCATCAGGAGTTGACGAAGGAATAGCTACAACAATTTGCTGGATATCGTATTTGTTGACCAAATCTAAAATGTCATCGGTTGTACCAGCAACCTTAACTCCATGAATACGAAGTCCGCGCTTTGATGGGTCGTCATCAGTTGCAATTATTGGCACGCCAGGCATAAGAGGGTCAGCTGATTCCATGCGTGCGATGGCCAATGAACCAGTCTCACCGGCGCCTACTACCAAAGTCCGAGGACGATCTGTAAGCCTATTTGACGCACGAAGCGCTCTGCCTTTTTGGCGAGCTACACGAAATACTAGACGCGTTCCTCCCATAAAGAAGATAAGCAACAGCGCCGCACCAACAAAAACCCTGATAGGAAGGCGAGTTCCAATTATCCACAAGAACACAGCGCCACCGAGCGTTGAAAGCACTACGGCATATACAACCTGAAGTGCCTCATCAATACTGGCATACTCCCAAAGGTTGTTATACAAACGAAAAAGCGCCAAGAAAAAGACGTTAATAAATGCCAAGATTCCAATAATGAAATAGATCTCATTATTGATAAATACTTCATTTTCAACGCCGGTTAGAAGCGACGCCAGCCAATAGGCAGCATAGGTTGCCACAATATCTAAGAGCAAAAGAAGCGCTGTTCGTTTTGTAACTGTGAAACTCATATACGTTTCGCCTTAATGTAATACAGAAGAAATTGTTTTGAATTGGTTTCGTTTTGCCGACAAGCTCAGCAATCCTGAAGCTATTGTATACAAACTAACGTAGGATTTTAAGGAAATAAAACCAACAGAGAGCGCGATACATGGATAAAACAACTAAGCAGCAACAGGAACAAACAAAACCACAGCCGGCACGTCAAAGTAATCTCGATGCCATTGTTGCATATTTTGAAAGCGGCATTAAGTCAGCAGAAGCGCCTTTAGCTCTTGGCATTGAGCTTGAGCATATTGTCCTCAATAACAACTTGACTCCCGTTGGCTATTCTGATGACCACGGCGTAGCTTGGCTTCTTCATCAGTTAAGCAAAACTTACACCCGCATAACCCAAGATGACCGTGGGGACATTTTAGGGGTTAGTCGTCCGAGCGAAGCTATTACTATTGAACCTGCAGCGCAGCTTGAATTGTCTGCTGGACCTTTTACCTCCCTTACAAAAGCAGACGAATGCTTTAATGCTTTTGAAGACGAAGTCAACGCCATACTTTCCCCTTACAACAAGCACATTGTCCCTGTTGGCTATAACCCAACAGCAAAAGCTCGCACACTTGAATTGATCCCGAAACGCCGCTATCAATTCATGAATATGTATCTCAGTGAGCGCGATACCGACGGACCTTGCATGATGAGAGGATCAGCTTCAACGCAAATCTCAATTGATTACACATCTGTTGCTGATTGCTTGCGAAAAATACGCATAGCTTTTGCACTCGTGCCAATCCTTTCGCTTATGTGTGACAACGCGCCAATCTATGAAGGAAAACCGCGCGATCATTTCATGATGAGAACATCTATGTGGGAACATGTTGACCCTGATAGATGCGGTCTGGTAACAGGTGCCCTTGACCCTGATTTCACGTTGCGCAAATATGCAGAATATGTATTAGATACGCCTGCTATTCTTGTACCATGCACACAAAACAGTTGGTGTTATGACGACCGTACCTTTGGCGAAATATATGCAGAAAGGACAATGACGCAAGCAGAAGTTGAGCATGCCTTATCCATGTTCTTTACTGATGTTCGACTCAAAACCTATATTGAGATTCGTCCAGCAGATAGCATGCCTATCCCCTATGTTATAGCTTATGCGGCACTCATTAAGGGACTGTTTTATTCGCCAGCCAATCTTGATGCACTAGAAGCACTATTTACAAGCGTTGGCAAAGATGATTTTCTCGCAGCCAAAAAGGCACTGATGCAAAAGGGCTATGAGGCAAACGTCTATGGCAAACCGGTTTCTGAACTATGCGATACAATTATTTCTCTTGCGAAAACCGCTTTAACCGATGAGGACAAAAGCTATCTTGAGCCGCTTGCTCAATTAGTTAAACAACGTAAAACACTCGCTGAAACCAGTGAGTTTAATCAATAAGCCGAAAGGACAGTAGCAATGAGCAACAAAGGCAAAAAAGTTAAAGTGCACTACACTGGCACCTTAGATGATGGGTCAAAATTTGACTCCTCTCTCGACCGCGGCGAACCCATTGAGTTTGTATGCATGGCAGGTCAGATGATTCCTGGTTTCGATGCAGCTGTAGAAGATATGACTGTTGGAGAAACTAAAAAGGTTCATATCCCAGCAAAAGATGCTTATGGCGAGCGCGATGACTCGTTAGTGCAAAGCATTCCAGCAGGCGAACAACTCTATCTACTTGGACCGGGCGGGCGTCCGATTCCTGTTGTTATTCGCTCAGCCGAGAATGGCGTTGTTGAGCTTGACATGAACCACAAGCTTGCCGGCGAAGACCTAAACTTTGAAATCACCCTTGAAGAGGTTGCTGATTAATACACAGCCTCACTCCTCAGACACGTTTGAGATAAACTCCGGCATAGAGCATTTGTTCATGCCGGAGTTTTTCATAACACTATTTCATGCAAAGGTGGACAACGGCAGCCATTACATACGATTGCAAGTATCAAAACGTGCCAAGCATTGATCATCAATATAATCGTTAAGATCTACAATACGTTGCATCACATGAGCTTGGTGTAAGCGTTCTTGCCACACTTCACCATCTAAATCAAGCGCTTGGGCAAAAGCAAACTCTTCTTGTGTTTTGCGAATTTGACTCCGATACAGCTCACTTGTATCTTCTGCCATAAGCGGGGCAACAACCCCCTGCTTGAGCCTTCGTTTTCGTTCACGCTCCTGACCTTCTGAGACTGTTTGCTCATCAAACCCAAAAAAGGTTATGGATCGATAGGCGCTCGCAAGCAATTCATAACGCTCCGCCTTACAAAGTTCCCGAGAAAAACACACGCTACTAGAAAGCGCATAGCTCCACGGCAGCAACGCAAGCGAAATAATACAACGCGGCATAATAATGTATGAGTCATCCATAGCCTTTTCGCAGGTTGCAGGCATATAGGTTCTCAAGTCGAAAGGTTTGTACGTCATACATTGTGCTGTTACAAAGCATGTCGCTTGCCCTTCTTTTTGCGGATAGAGTCTTTCTCTCGGAAAAATGAATGCTGCGTTTTCTTGCTTTAAAGACCCAAACGAGCACTCAAGATAAGCAAACACGTTTTCAGTATGATCACAAAGCTTTCTTCGCATCTTCTTGCCTATGCGAATTCTTTCTTGCAAAGAAACAAGCTTGCAAAGTGCATCGGTAAAAGCACCAAGTTCACATGCCATTAAAGCCTCTAGCAAACTAACTTGCGCCTGATCATCTGCGTGAGCAAATACCGATCGATCAAACGAAACTGTCATGCGAGATCCCCTTAATCATCTGGGTGATTTGCTCTGAGCTGAGCAAGGCTACACAAGAAATTTTGGTGCCTAAAGTTGCAGCATCAAGCATGTCATCAAACGTTGGGGAGCGAGCCGACAAATACTCAAATTCAACCATCTCCTGTGGTGTAAGGCACTCAACAGGCAAGATGTCCACAAGAACAAGAGATTGAGGATAAGTTTCCTGTTTGTTCGTGAAATTACCTGTTAAGCCAGAAGATGGATCTTTATCAAAACAATCACCAGAGATACGCGGAAAAGACGAAGAATAGGACATCATAATACTGCGCTCCTTTACAGAAAGTTTAGAAAGACGCACAAACTCATACCGAGCGAAACGCTCTGTCTTGTTGCAAGTATGTAGTCATGACTGATAACTGTGCGATAGAAGCTTATGCGCTATTGATAATGGCACAAGTATATCAAATATACGAACATATGTTTGTATATTTCGCAGTCTTAAGGAAATTGTAAGAACTGGTGAGCACAGTCTCTGTTTTACCAGGAAAGCAGTTCGTAACCATCCTCAGTAATAACGAGCTGCACTTCCCATTGCGCTGAATCCGAGCGGTCTTTCGTACGTACCGTCCATCCATTCGGATCAGACATATCAATTGTTTGTTTTCCCGCATTAACCATTGGTTCGACAGTAAAGACAAGACCAGGAACCAAAATCATTCCTGTGCCAGCTTCAGATACGTGGCTCACAAAGGGGTCTTCATGAAACTCAAAACCAATGCCGTGACCGCCAAACTCACGCACTACGCTAAATCCACATGAGTTTGCATATGCCTTTACCGCAGCTCCAATATCACCCAAAAAGCCCCAAGGCTTAATTGCAGCAAGCCCCGCCTCAAGCGCTTTTTTCGTTTCTTCTACCAGGCGCTTTCTTTCTGGCGTTACCTCTCCTATGCAAAACATGCGCGAAGAATCGGAAAAGTATCCATCCAAAATAGTCGAGCAATCAACATTGACAATATCACCGGATTGAAGCACATCAGATTCACTTGGAATGCCATGACAAACCACTTCATTGATAGAGGTGCACACGCTCTTTGGGAATCCTTCATAGTTAAGATCCGCCGGAATGCCACCGCGTTCAACAGTGTAGTCATAAATCCACTGATCGATCTGCTGGGTATTGACGCCTTCGCCAATGCGCTCAGAAACCATATCCAACACACCAATATTAATCTTTGCAGAACGCTTTATACCTTCGATATCTTCTGGAGTTTTGAGCATATCGCGCGAAGGAACCTCATAACCTTCATCGTACAAAGCCTGCAACTTGTCATCAAAAGCGAGGTGACACTTCTTATATTTTTTACCGCTTCCACACCAGCATTCGTCATTGCGGCCGAGGCGAGGCAATCCGTCATACATTCTAAACTCCTCTTATTAAGACAAAATACGTGCACATCCTACACCCAAAGCGCCTGCTCCGGTATGACAAGCAATGCTCAGCGGCAATTGATCTACGAAAACATCGTCGCTTACAAAACGCTCTTTCATTTCTTGAGCCAAGGCGTGAGCATCTTCTGAGCGGTTAGTATGCGCCACATATAAATGAACTTTATCAACACCAGCAAAGCGCTCATGAATATCTTTTTCAAGTGCTGCAAGCATAGTGCGTTTTGCAGCCTTAAGCGACTTTGCAACACTAAATGCATCAAGCTTGTCACCTTGAATTTGCAACACTGGCTTGATCTTGAGAAGCGATCCAATGGCACCAGCAGCTGGCGAAATACGTCCGCCTTTACGCAGATACTCCATGGTATCGACCATGATATAGATACTTGCCTCAAGTCTATCTGCTTCTAAACGTTGGCGAATTTGAGCGGCGCTCATGCCCGCTTTCGCCCACCGAAGCGCATCGAGAGCCGCTTCGCGTTGTGTTACTGAAATGCGCATACAGTCTGCAACCTCTACCGCACCATCATAGTTGCTTGCAAGATGACGCGCGGTATCGCATGAGCCAGACAGGCCGCTTGACATGGGAATATAGACAATCTCATCATGGGTTTGCAAAAGTTTATCCCACAGGTTTTGCAACTTTGCAATTGACGGCTGTGAAGTGGCTATAACTGCACCCTGTTCTTGACGCTCATAAAAGTGCGAAGACTCCAAATTGACGCCTTCATAGCATTCCTGGCCATCAACAACAAACGGCATCGGAACGACATGAATTCCCAACTCTTGCGCCGCATCTGCCATAACACCGCTATTCGTATCTGTGACAATTGCAATTCGTAAAGCCACTCTATGATCCCCATTTCGCATAGGAAGCGGCGGGATGCCCCGCCGCTTATATATATGCCTAACTATCCTTATTATGCACGAAGTCTTTTAGCCACGTACTTCAGCACCAAGCGCTGCGCACACCTTCTTCACAAGACGCTCGTGAGTTTTATCAACTTCTTCGCCAGTGAGCGTACGATCAGGTGCGCGATAGGTAAGCGCATAGGCCATTGATTTCTTATTCTTGCCCACGCGCTCTTCATCGCGATACACATCAAACAGCTGAACATCATCGAGCAACTTTCCACCAGCACTGCTCATGCATTGCACAAGCTTTTCGTGGGAGATGCCCTCATCAACCACAAACGCGACATCAATAGCAACCGCTGGGAATACCGGCACATCTTTATAATCGCGAGCAGGGCGCAAAGCTTTACCTAAAGCGTCAAAATCAAGCTCGAAAGCAACTACTGGCCCTTGTATGTCGAAATTGCGCACTGACAACGGGTGCAGCTCACCAACCCAACCAAGCACCGTGCCCCCACTGAGCACTTGAGCTGCACGACCCGGTTGCAAATGCGGTGCCTCATTCGCCTCAAGCGCTTTAAAGCGAACTTTTGGCAGCGCAAGTTCGCGTGCGATATTTTCCACAACACCTTTGCCGTCAAAGAAATCAAACTGCGCAGATTCCACATTCCAGCCAGGATCAGTCATAGCACCGGCCATAACACCAGCAACTCGCATGCGCTCTTTAGGCTTTTTCTTTCCTTCGTGTGCAAAGAAGACCTTGCCCGTTTCATACAGCTGAATGTTTGAAACGCCACGGCTTTGGTTGTAGGCAACGCTGCGCAACAGACCAGGGATAATGCTTTGACGCATAACCGATTGCTCCGCATTAAGCGGATTGAGCAGCTCAACTGCCTGACCAAGATCGTCCTTGTTCATGCGCAAATGATCAAGCTCAGTGGGTTCTGCAAACGAATAGGTCATCGTCTCGTTGAGGCCACTTGCACGAAGCGTGGCGTTAATCTTTTCAAGCGCATGCTCCTCAGCACTGCGAACACCAAATCGGCCACGACCACCGGGAAGCGTTGCCTCAACCCTATCCATGCCCCACAAGCGCAAAACCTCTTCATACAAATCAATTTCACGCTCAAGATCAGGACGAAACGTTGGAGCAACAACTGCCAAAACGTTTGAATCTTGTGTGCTTGCAACCTCACAACCCAAACGCTTCAAGATATCCACAATAAAGTCTTTTGGAATATCAGCACCCATCATGGCACAGAATCTATCAATTCGAAATTCCAGATCAATTGGCATCGTAAGCGCATCATGCACATCAACCACACCTGGGCGCACCGTACCACCTGAGACCTCAGCCAAAAGCGCGCAAGCTGCTTGGCTAATCAGTTCAACGGGCACATCATCCACGCCGCGTTCATAGCGCATAGAAGACTCGCTGATCAAGCCAAGATTTCGGCTTGTGCGCGACGTATGAGCACGACTAAATGCCGCAGCCTCCAAAAGCACCGAGGTGGTCTCGTCGGTTACCTCGGTCTCAAGGCCACCCATAACACCCGCAAGCGCAATCGCGCGCTCGGGGGTGGCGATAACAGTCATATCAGAGGTAAGCACACGCTCTTCGCCATCAAGCGTGGTGAATTCTTCGCCATCTTGAGCAGGACGAACAACAATACGAACGCGTCCATCTTTTTCCATGAGCTTGTCATAGTCAAACGCGTGCAAAGGTTGCCCAAACAAAAACATGATGTAGTTAGTGACATCAACGACGTTGTTGATAGAACGAGCACCTGCAGCCGTCACGCGCTCAGCAAGCCATGCCGGGCTTGGACCGATTTTGACATTATCAACTACGCGCGCGGTATAGCGCGGACAGCGATCAAAGTCCACCACGTCAACCGACACAAGATCTGAAACGTCAGCACCTTGCTCAAATTCAGCCATACGCTCGGCCATTTTCACAAGGGGTGAAGTGTAATCATGCTGATACATAGCGCCCACTTCACGCGCCATGCCTACCATAGATAAGCAATCGGGACGATTCGGGGTAATCTCTAAATCAAGGACGGTATCAGTATTGGATATATAGTGAGAAAGCGGCATGCCAACCGGTGCATCCTCAGGCAAAATCCAGATACCTTCATGATTGCCACTCAAGCCTAACTCTCGCTCAGAGCAGCACATGCCACAGCTGGTCACGCCGCGCAATTTCGACTTCTTGATGCTGAAGTCACCAGGCAAAACCGCACCAATCTTTGCCACAACAACCTTTTTGTCTGCTGCTGCATTTGGCGCTCCGCATACAATTTGAAGCGGCTCATCTTCGCCAACATTGACGCTTAATACATGCAAATGATCGCTGTCTGGGTGATCGTCACATGAAACGACCTCACCCACAACGATATTTTCAAACGCTTCACCAAGCGTCTCGACGCCCTCAACACCAGTACCAGTCAGGTCAAGTTTGTCACAAAACGCCTTGACGTCATTTGGCACTTCAACATATTCAGAGAGCCAGTTCAATGATACTTTCATACATGGTCTCCTTTAGAACTGTCGCAAGAAACGCATGTCGCCTTCAAGCAGCATACGCAAATCGGGTACGTTATATTTCAAGCAAGCTACGCGCTCAACGCCAACACCAAAGGCAAAGCCCGAATAAACTTCAGGATCAATGCCTGAATAGCGCAAAACATTCGAATCCACCATGCCGCACCCTAAGATTTCAAGCCAGCCGGTGCCCTTGCAAAAACGGCATCCTTCGCCATGGCAAATTCCACAACTTACATCCACCTCAGCCGACGGCTCGGTAAAAGGAAAATAGTGTGCACGAAAACGCGTCTTGCGATCTGGACCAAACATTTGCTTGCAGAAAAAGTCCAGCGTACCTTTAAGATCTCCGAAGGTGATACCTTTGTCTACAACCAAGCCTTCGATCTGCGTAAACTGGGGCAAATGCGACGGGTCGGCCACGTCGCGGCGATACACCTTACCGGGTGCTATAACATAAATTGGCGGCTCTTGGTCTTCCATAGCATGCACTTGCACGCCTGACGTTTGCGTGCGAAGCAACACATCTGACTCACCGCGCACCGTTGAAGCGTCGCCAGAAAGATCGTGCACATAAAACGTATCTTGCATAGAACGCGAAGGGTGATCAGCCGGTGCATTGAGTGCTTCGAAATTGTAGTAATCTGTTTCAACCTCAGGACCGGTAGCAACCGAATATCCCAAACCTAAAAACACCTCAGAAATCTCATCAGTAATGCGATTGATGAGATGACGAGTGCCCATCTGTTGTGATCGACCCGGCAGCGTAACATCAACCGCCGCTGCATCAATTGCAGCCTCAAGCTCGGCGGTTGCAAGTGTGTTTTTACGAGCCTCGAGTGCTTGTTCAATTGCTTGGCGAACCTCATTAAGGGTCTTGCCAACCTCTGCACGCTGCTCCTTGGGAACCTGTCCCATATTGCGCAAATATGCCGTGAGCGAACCCGATTTGCCAAGCACGCTAATGCGCACCTGATCAAGCGCAGCAGTATCGGCGGCCGCTTCAATGCCAGCAAGCGTTTCAGCTTGCAGCGCACATAACTCATCAGCCAGTGCCATGCTATCCAGCCTTTCTTCTTATCGTTTGCGTAAGCAAGATACGCAAACCATACTGTCTTGACCTGCACATGCCACAAAAAAAGAACTTTCTTGTCTTGTGAGCTGCAGGCATTATTACCTTTCGCAGACCCAAGGACGAAAGAAAGCTCTCGCGGTACCACCTTGGTTGATGATACTATCATCCACTTCATTAGCTCTATTACGGGAGCACCCGACGCCTTTTACTAATCATCTTGCAAAAAGCCTTAACGCTTTTTGCATCCGCTTTCGAAGACGCTGCTTGGAAGGGAATAACTTGCAAACAAACTCAGATTCTCTCAGCAAACGAATCTGTCTCTGGAAGTTTGCCTTTTTGCAAATACTGTCTTCCTCAACGCATGTAACGCGAAAGTATAACGCATTGCAGCTTACAAGCTTCCATTCTTTTAGTTAAAGCGCACCAATAAACAACAATACGCTACACTTAATCGCACGCTTGGCCATACAAACTCAAAAAATGCAAAGGTTGTCGTGTTTTTATGACTCACCCAGCCACAGACCAAAAAGCAACGCTTAGATTCGCCACCGAATTAGACATGAAAGAAATTGCTCGCATTTATGCGCTCTACATTGACACCCCCATCACCTTCGACGAACAGCCCCTCTCTGCCCAAGATTTTCTTGTTCGTTTCTCGCAAACCAAAAAATTGTTCCCCTGGCTTGTCATAGAACAAAAAGACGAATGCGGCACACATCTTTTAGGGTATGCCTATGCCCATCCACAACATGAACGTGCCGCCTATCGGTGGAACGCTGAGACGTCAATCTATCTTGACCCACATGCTACCGGCCGCGGGTTTGGCACGCTTTTATATGACACCTTACTTAACCTCTTGCGCCTCTTGGGTTACAAGATGGCATACGCCCTTGTCACACTGCCAAACCCTGCAAGCGAACAGCTTCACCGTGCATGTGGATTTCACCTCTTCGGCACACAAGTTTATGCTGGATATACCTGTGGAGCTTGGCGCGATGTCGCCTGGCTCACCAAGCAGCTTGGCTCTTTTGAGGGCACGCCACAGACACCCCAATCGCTTGAAATACTTGCCAAACAAAGCCCGTTGCACATAAAAGCGCTCTTAGATGAAGCAAACGCGCGAATTAACTAAGCAACTCACTTATCTAATTAACAAAACGATACCTGCGCGCTTACATAGCGTTTTCAAACGCTTCATACAGCGCTTTTCGCCAACGCACACCCCTAAGATAGAAAGCGGTTATTGTTACTAAACTAACTTATTGGAGGTGCGCAATGGCCGCAGAAGCAACATCTACTGCTCCCCTTGCAGGCATTAAAGTAATCGACTGGACCGAAGTTCAATCTGGTCCTTCATGTACACAACTCTTAGCTTGGATGGGCGCAGAAGTCATCAAAATTGAACGTCCGGGTGGCGGCGATCCAACGCGTAGCGAATTGCTTGACATCGCAGATTCGTGGAGCGTGTATTATTTGCAACTAAACGCTAATAAAAAATCGTTAACGCTTAATTGCAAAACTGAAAACGGCAAAGCCATCATGACGAAACTCTTGCAAGAAGCTGATGTTTTCGTTGAGAACATCGGGCCTGGCGACGTTGAAAAAATGGGCTTTGGCTGGGAGGAAGTTCACAAGATCAACCCGAAGCTGATCATGGCATCCCTTAAAGGATTCAACCAAGGATCACGTTTCGCTCATGTAAAGGCATTTGAACCAGTTGCTCAATCAGCTGGTGGTGCTGCATCTTCAACCGGCTGGAACGAAGGCGACTTTAATGTGCCGACCCAATCAGGCGCAGCATTAGGTGACTCCAATACCGGCATGCATCTTACCATCGGCATTCTATCTGCTTTGGTTCAGCGCCAGCATACCGGCGAAGGTTGCTACGTTTATCAATCAATGCGAAATGCGGTATTGAACCTTTGCCGCATCAAGCTGCGCGACCAGATTATGCTCGACAACCTCGGTGCCCTGCCGCACTACGAAGTTTATCCTGACTTCAACTGGGGCAAAGCCATTCCTCGTGCCGAGAATACTGAGGGTGGCCAGGTTATTGGCTGGACGTACAAGGCAAAGGGTTGGGAAACCGATCCGAACGCATATGTTTATATCGTTATCCAAAACTCACAAAAGGGCTTTAAGGCTCTTTGCAATGCTATCGGCAAGCCCGAGTTGGCAACGGATCCGAAATTCAGCCCATGGCAGCAACGTCAGCTTCACAAAAAAGAACTCTACCCGATTATCGAGGAATATACCAAGCAGTTTGACAAGTATGAGCTGACTGACAAACTTGGTGCAGCTGGCGTGCCAGTAGGTCCTGTTTGCGATTGGTATGAGATCGAAAACGATCCGGAGCTTTTGTCTGACGGAACTATTCCTGAGATTGATCAGGGTGGCGCACGCGGCAAATTCAAGACTATCGGACTGCCGTTTACCATGTCCAACTTCAAACCTGACTACAAGCGCGCACCAGACCTCGGCGAAAACAATGCCGAAATTCTTGAGGGTCTCGGTTATAGCGCTGACCAAATCTCTGCTATGGAGCAAGATGGCACACTGCAAGCTCCTGAGCAACCGCACAACGAAGCAGTTCAAGTTATCAAGAAATAACCAATCGTCGCTGCTAAAAATAACGAGCTACCAAAAGAAGCGATGCCGCCTGGCGGTGTCGCTTCTTTTTCTTGCCTAATCAGCACGTTTACCGTTTCTCTTGCACGACATTAGCGCTATAATTCGTATCAGTTTAGTAACGTTTTGGTGCCGTATGCGTGACGAGGGGGTCTCAGGCAAATGGTGTCGTGCCGTGTTGAGCAACCTCTAGCATCCACCAGCAAACAATGAGGAGTGCTCATCATGAAGAAACAAACTGTTTCGCATAAACTCCTTCGTGTGCTTCTTGCTGGCGTTTTAGCAAGCGGGCTGATGATACCAACCGCTGCGCTTGCAACCGAACAAGAAGCCACGGCGGAAGAAAGCGTAACAAACGTTGTTCCTGCTCCACAAGCAGATGAGTCAGGAACCACCGCAGGAGATTTTCTTGTACTAGGAGGAACATCTCCGACAGATTTTGAATTTGCGAACAACATCCTTCGCATCAAGACCAGCACACCGTTGACGATCAAAATGGCAGCAGGTAAAACCACAACTGCGCAAACTATTCAAATTGATGCAGGTGTGCAAGCTGATCTTACTTTAGCTGGCGTCACCATCGTAACGGGCGCCTGCGCACCTATCAACATGATCACCAACTCTGACGAAGATGGCGACGGCAAAAAAGTTACCAACGCCTACGACATCGTCAACAAAACAAAACTTCATTTGACCTTGGCAGACGGTACAACCAACACATTGCAAAACACCATCACCGGTGCCAACGGTTGGCCTGCCATTCGTTGTGGTTGGGGCTCAGTTCTTGTCATTGACGACTCCATTCGTAACTTAGACACCAACAACCAAATCGTGACACCCAAAAATGGCATGATCGGCGAAGATGTCACGCTCATAGGCGGACAAACGCTAAAAGCTGGAGACCCTATTACCAGCATGGATTCTGCCAATCCTGGCATCTTGGATGCTCAAGGCGGCGGACACTCTGCCTGCATTGGTTCTGGTCCTCGTGAAAACGCAGGTACCATTATTATCAATGGCGGCACCATTTCTGCCAAAGTATCGCACTTCACTGGCAGCAACTGGAGCTATCCTAATGGATCAGGCATTGGCGGCGGAGCTGCTGGCTCAGGAACCATCATCACCATCAACGGTGGCAACGTTACTGCAGCGGGCGGCTCATGCGGAACAGGCATCGGCGCCGGCTTTGGATACTATGATATGTCAGGGCATCATGGCAACACGTGTAAGCCAGATGCTATTGAGGTTCCGACTGGCGCAGATAGCGAAAGCGTCTCGTATGGTTATACGTGGTATGGCGTACCTTATGACGGCGGTCCTAACATTCAAAGCCCCACAGCAAAGCACTTCCACACCGTTGCGGGAGATATTTCTATTAACGGTGGCTACATCAATGTAACTGCTGCCTTTCACGGAAATGCCGTAGGTCAATGTTGCGCACATGGTCCTGCCGCAAACAAAAACCACGTTATCCGCATTACCGGCGGTACGCTCATCACATCTGTCCCTAACAAAACAAGCATTAACCCTTACTTATATGGCATCGGAGCGCGCAACGGATATACCCTGGTAACAGGCGGCTCTGTCTTTGTAGAAAACCATCCCACCACCGGCAAACCTATGTTTCAAGGCATTGGCGACACCGCTTTTAACACTGAAGGCATAGAGAACTGGGATGACGTTATTGCTGTCGCAGGTGGCAATCCAAACGATCCTGTCATTGCAAACCGCAAGTATCTGCCCGACAGCGACAAGGTACAGATGCTTACCATTAACTTAAGTTCGGAATTTGAAGATGGCGAAAATTCTACCGTTCCTATTACCAAATGGAAGCTCCAAATTGATAACCAGGTTCAAAACTATGGCGCACCATCTTATCTGCATGATGGCAACTTATACCTCTGGCTTCCCGAGTCAGCAACCGGCAAAAATGTTACGGTAACTTTGTCCTATCGCGACGACGAAGGCGTTGAGCATTCCTTAGAGCCAATGTATGTCGAAGAGGTAGGTGGCGACCAAGGCTCGCTTTTGAAGCGCTATATCAACATTGATATTGATAAGCTTCCCGCAGATCAACAACAATATTTCTCAGGTCTTTCCAAAAACTACGACGGCCTGCCTTTTGAAATGTTTACCGTTTCAGAAGACAACCCGCTTGACACCACTCCGTTTGAGGAGCAGGGAAAGCTTTTGAAAGATCCGACCAAGCTTGATGTAAGCTATCAGCAATATGCCAATCGCGGAGATGAACTTCCTTTGCCTGGAAGTGAAGTTATTCGCGAAGGAAGCATGCCTGCAGATTCTGGTGTGTTTAAGTTCGAAATCGTTTCGCGCGAATACTCAGAAACTGAGCCTTTCTCGTTCAATTACTGGGGACATCGCATTACTGGCTGGGCTGAAGTTTATCGCGTTCCCGCCATCTTAGATATTTCCTCAACGCAATATGGCACCTTGTCTGAGGATGGTACCTGGACTCCCACGACGAAAGATTCGCCTGACCCAGGCAACCGCATTCGCCTTGATTTCAATATCCATGCCGCAAGTAATACCGCAAAAACGTGCGAAGCTCCAACCGGATCAGTGCAGGTAACTTTAGATGGTAAGCCTATCGGCGATCCTATCCCGCTTACGAAAGAAGTCATAGAGGCATCTGCCTATTCAAGCTTTGAGATTATTCCTGCAGAATCAGCACCGAGCGGTCGTGCGACTACCAAAGTTGTGTATTACCTTGACCCCACACGCCTTGATAGCGAGCTTTTGGAGTCTGGTACCTCTACTGCAGATGGCACCGTTCACAAGGTTTCACTCGAATATATCGCAGACAAAAACTATATCAAGGGCGTTGAAGACAACCCCGCAAATGCGGACTCAGAAGACACCTTCATCGTGCCGGTTGCCCCAACCGACAAAATTGAAATTGACGGACCGGCGGATCTGAAGTACGACTCAGACGCCAAGACGGTTACCGGCACCTATACTGATTTCCATGGAGATGCAGCTACGCAAGACTTCTTCAATATGAGCTTTACTTCAACCTCAGCTGCACCAGTTACGTTCACTTCATCAAATCCTGCTGTTGCCGACATTGTTCGCGATGAAGATGGCAACCCGGTTTATGACGAAGATGGCAATGTCAAAATTAATGTATTTAGCTGCGGCACATGCGTTATTACCATGGATCAACCGGCAAACGCCCTGTTCACCGGCCAGCATCGCGAACTGACCGTCAACATCTTGCCAGATCCTTCACTTCGCCCAAGCGTTCAAATTCGCCTTATTTGGAAAAACATCACGGCTCTTGAAAGCGCCCCGGCAGCTCAAAGTGCTCTGTTTAATGATCTGCTGACGCCTTTTGTAGATACGGGCATCATTGCGCAAGCAGACAACTCAAACTCTCTGCGCGCGCTCACGCCTCCGCGCCCTGGCGACACCATCGAATACACCGTTTCAGGCTTGAATCTCACGCCCGGTTCTTCGTGGCAGGCGGCAGAATTAAAAGACGCCATTGATGACAAGCTCATCTTCGACGCAAATTCTGTTGAACTCGCAGCGAACTACCCCACCCCTGATGGTGACACAACCTTAAGCAGCGATGCCTTCTATCAGGACTTTGACTGGGAAGGTTTGACGTGGACTGATCTTAAGACCGGCGAATATACCTTCAATGCTCAAACGCTTTCTAAGGTTGTCGGCTCAGTCTTTGGCGGTCAATCTACATCAGTGCGCTTCAGGGCAACCGTTCCTGACGGTCTCGGCACGCGTCCTTCAGACGGAGAACTCCCCACTATCACCAATACCCCTAGTGGTGGTGGCGGATATGGCAAAGAGGTTGACAATCTCAACCCCGGCGAAGAGGTGAACCCACCTGAGGATCTCATTGTTGGCACCGATATTATTGTGGTACCCAACACTGATGCTACCCCACCGGCACCAGGCATGCCTGTCATTCCTGAGCCTACTCCCGTATTGCCAAAAGATCCCAATGCTGCTGATATTGTTACCACGGTAACCACCGAGATCATTGGCAAAACCGAGCAGCATACCGACGATCGTATTCTGGTCGGCGATACCATTCGCGTAACCTCTACCACCGAAAACATAGCTCCCGATTCAAAGCTTGTTGATGGCGTCGTTAAGCTCGTGCTGCCTGTTGGCTATGAGCCGAAACCTGGCACGATCACCTTAGTTGACGCGCAGGGCAATCGCTACACTGTTGACGACAGCGCATATGACCCCGAGACGGGTATCATCGCTGTTGTTGCAGGTGACATCTATGGCGGAGAAAAGGTTTCGCTCTCTGTTGACGTTGACATCTTGTCCACCGAAGAGACCCGTGAAGCCGAAAAGAATAACCCGGGTAGCACCGATCCAGGCAATCCGGATGATCCGAGCAACCCGGACAACCCAGGTGATCCGAGCAATCCTGGCGATCCGAGTGACCCAAGCAACCCGGATAACCCAAGCGACCCCAACACCCCCAAGCGCCCCGAAGGCCCAGGCATTGAGGTTTCCATTTTGGGTCAAAGCCCAACTGATGAGTGGATTGGCACCAACACCCCCGGTGACGACGATGGCACCGGTGATGGCAGCGGAGACGGCACCCCGGGAGACGGCGACGATCCCGACAATCCACAACCGAACAAAAAGCCCACGCCAGGCTCGGTATATGTTCCTGATAAGCCGTGGAGCGAGTTAGAAGAGGAATTCATCTCTACTCCGAGCACCACTGATCCGGACATGCCAATCGTGCTTCCTGCTTCTCCGAAAGATCAAGACGATGAGTCTGGACCAGCAGACATCGTTACCACCAAGACCGCCCAAAATCTCACGCGTGATGACGGAGATACCCATGTAGGCGACACGGTTCGCTATACCGTAACCGTGAAAAATACGCGCCTTCATACCGCTTGGTACGAGACGATCATTCGCGACGAGATTCCTCTAGGTCTTGAACTTGTGCCCGGTTCTATCCAGGTAATTGACGCCAAAGGCCACACCTATGCCGTTGATGATGGCGCCTACAACCCGCAAGATCGCGTCCTGGCAGCAACAGTTGGAGATCTGCTTGGAAACACCGAAGCATCACTTATTTTTGATGTGACCGTAAGCGAAGATGCAATTGGTCAAGATGTTGGCAATATCGCAACTGCCCATGGCACCACACCTGCTGGTGTTGATGTTTCAACTATCACAGATGGCTCATCAAGCTTTACGCCGGGACAATCTTTTGTACCCGAAGAAGGTTGGGATGATTATCTTGCCAAGCATCCAGGTGCAGCTAATCGTGAACCTGTTTATCCTTCGGCTAATGTGGACGCAAACGGCGGCATTTTGGGCGGCACACCGCTTCCAAACACTGGCGGCGCAGATAATGGATCATCTTCAAATGGTGATGACCTTGCTGCATTACAAGGCCTTCCCAAGGCAGACAAGTCTGCTCTTGCGGCAACCGGAGATAGCACAACCTACGCACTTGCCTTCTTAGGTTTAGCAGCTTTATGTGCAGGTGCCGCGCTGCTGATGAGCTGGCGCAAACAGCAATAGATGCTCAGTCATGCATAAAGGAGCGCACATGCTGACAAACAATTTCTTGGGAGATACGGTAAGCCGCCTTGGCTTTGGCGCCATGCGTCTACCAATCATTGACAACAACCAAGAAAGCATTAATCAGGTCGCCCTTGATGCTATGGTCGATATCGCACTTGAGAGCGGTGTCAATTACTTTGACACCGCCTACCCCTACCACGCGAACATGTCAGAGATCGCCCTCGGAAAATCGCTTGCTCGCCATCCTCGTGAAACATTTTTTCTGGCGAGCAAGTATCCGGGGCATCAACTTGCTGAAACGTATGATCCTGCACCAATCTTTGAAGAGCAGCTGAAAAAGTGCGGTGTTGAATACTTCGACTTTTATCTGCTCCATAACGTCTATGAGGCTTCCATTGAGGTATATACCGATGAACGCTGGGGCATTGCGGAGTATTTCATAGAACAAAAGCGATGTGGTCGCATTCGCCATCTTGGTTTTTCCTGTCATGGTCGACCAGAAAACTTAACATCCTTTTTGGAATATAGAGCCGCTAAATATGCTGAACTAGCGGAGCGCGACCCGCAAACAGCATCTCTGTTTACCGGCAACAATATTATGGAGTTCTGCCAAATTCAGCTCAATTATGTAGACTGGTCACTCCAGCGTGGGCAAGAAAAGTACGAATTGCTAACGCAAGCAGGTATCCCAATTGTCGTTATGGAGCCATTGCGTGGAGGCAAGCTCGCAAACCTGTCCGAAAACCAGATGAAACAGCTAAGTGCACTGCATCCAAATCTGAGCGCTGCGGCATGGGCATTTGAATGGCTTTTGAAGCTTGAAAACGTAAAAGTTATCTTATCGGGCATGTCAAACGTTGAGCAGATGGAACAAAACTGCGCGACGTTCATGCAGCCCTCTGGGCTTACCGCAGACGATGAGGCGGCATTGTTGGCAATGGCCGAATCGCTTAAATGTGGCGTTCCTTGCACAGCTTGTCGCTACTGCACCGAAACATGTCCAGCACAGATTGATATTCCCTTTATGTTGGAAGCCTATAATGACCTGCGCTTCGCCACTAATTTCACCGTAGGGATGCAAATGGATGCAATTAGCGCTGGCCATCGTGCATCAGATTGTATTGCCTGCCAAGCTTGCATGCACATGTGCCCACAGGGCATCGATATCCCTGAAGCACTCGAACAGCTCTCATCTATGCTAGATGCCATGCCAAAGTGGGCAGATCTTTGTAAAGAGCGTGCTCAGGCAGCAGCAAAAGCCAAACTATAGCTCATGAGTGCGGAGATATATCACCCGCACTCATGAGCCACTCACAAATACTCACGCCAAACGCTTTGACTTAGCTTTGCGACTTCTCAGGTTCATATACCGCTTTTGTGCGATTGAGTTCCCTATAGTTTTGCGCGCAATCTTTTGCGAGCTCGCTTTGTAGCATTGCCGAAAGCTGCGGTTTTTTATCTTTCAAGCTAGCATAGCGATTCTGCCCATCCAAAAATGGCGGGAGTCCGTCTGCTGTATCAGGTGCAGCTGAGTCTAAGATAAAGGGATTTTGCCCTTTATCAGCAAGCGCGGGATTAAAGCGCCAGAGCGGCCAATAGCCAGACGCAACTGCCTCTTTTTGTGCTGGCACCACCGAATGCATACCTGCTTTGAGCCCCCAAGAAATGCAAGGACATAAGCAGATAACAATTGACGGACCCGGATAGCTTTCAGCCTCGCGCATGGCTGTAATAACTTGCTGCATGTTTGCTCCCAAGCACACATGCGCTACATAGACATAGCCATACGCCATCATCATGCGACCAAGATTCTTTTTGGGAGTCTTTTTGCCATCCTGGGCAAATCCTGAAACGCTACCGAGTTGTGTTGCCTTGGAAAGCTCTCCGCCCGTATTGGAATAGCACTCAGTATCAAGCACCAGAATATTGATATCTTCGCCACTGGCAAGCACATGATCAATTCCGCCATACCCAATATCATATGCCCAGCCATCGCCACCTACAGCCCAGACGCTCTTTTTGCCAAACATGGTGCCGTACTCAAGCATGCTTTTATAGGGCTCGGTTTGCGAAAGGTTAGCCTCCACGATACTTGCTTGGATTGCCTGACCTACCCGATAAGAATCCTCGCCATCATCTTTGACTTCAAGCCATGTTGTAAGCAATTCTTCAAGCTTGGCGGGAAGTTGCGCTGAATTCTTATTTGCAAGCGCTTGTTTTACGAGCGCCTCAAGATGTCCACGGCGAATTTTTATTCCCTTATGAATGCCGTAGCCATACTCACCATTGTCTTCAAAAAGTGAATTTGACCAGGCAGGACCGTGCCCTTGTTCATTGGTGGTATACGGCATTGCAGGCATGTACGCACCCCAAATTGACGAACAACCCGTTGCATTTGCAATTACGAGCCGATCACCAAAGAGCTGCGTAAGCAACTTAACGTAAGGCGTCTCACCGCAGCCTGCACAGCAACTCGAAAACTCAAGCAAAGGTTTTTGCAGCTGTGTTCCAGGTACGGTTGACGCTGGAATCAAATCATCTTTGTATGAGATGTTGTTTTGCGCAAAGGAAAGATTTGCCTTTTGTGTCTCAAGCTGTGTCGCAATCGGCTCCATATGAAGCGCATGCCCCGGACAATTCGTTGCACACGAGCCACATCCAACGCAATCTTGCGGATATGCCTGAATGCGGAAGTGCAGATCAGTATGATCTTTGAGCGTTGCCTGTTTAGCTTCATATGTCTGAGGCGCATCTGCGAGTTCTTCATCAGTTGCAAGATACGGACGAATTGCTGCATGCGGACACACCAACGAGCACTCATAGCACTGAACGCACTTTTGCCTATCCCACTGCGGGATCTCAAAGGCTACCGTACGCTTTTCAAGTGCTGTCGTTCCTAAAGGCACCGCTCCATCTGGATTGAATTTCGAGACGGGAAGCTCGTTGCCTTTAAGCTCTTCCATCGGCTTAAAGACCTCTTCGACATAAGCGCTTTCATGCACGCCCAAATCATCCATGGCGGTTTGTGCGCCAGAGTCGCCATGTGCATCATTAAGCTTGGCCCAGCTTTGCGGATACTCAATACGCTTGAGATATGACAGCGTTTTTTCGACAGCTTCAATGTCTCGCTTTACTACATCGGCGCCTTTTGAGGCATACATGGTGGCTATATCGTCTTTAAGATGGCTGATCGCTTCATTAAAATCCATCACACCTGAAAGCTTGAAGAAGACCACCTGCATGATCATATTGATGCGCGCACCTAAACCACAATCTGCAGCGAGCTGTGCGGCATTGATGTTATAAAACTGCGCCTTTTTCTTTGCAATATCGCGCAACAAATCTGATGGGATATGCGTCTCTAAATCTTGCACAGTCTCCCACGGTGAATTCAAGACGAAAATGCCACCTTCTTTGAGATCATCAAGCATGTGGTAGCGTCTGCGCGATGCATAAATGTCCTTGTGACATGCCACATAATCAGCTTGATTAATAAGATATGGCGAATGTATTGGCGCATCGGCAAAACGCAGATACGAAATGGTCAGCCCTCCAGACTTACGCGAGTCAAACCACGCATAATCCTGGGCATACTTGTCCGCATAATCGCCCACAATACGCGCTGCTTGTTTGTTGGCGCCTACCGTGCCATCAGAGCCAAAGCCGTAAAATATACACTGCGTCGCATGTCCTGGGAAGGTATATAGTGGCTCGCCAAGTTCAAGAGAGGTATTGGTAACATCGTCAACAATGCCCACGGTAAAGCGCTTTTTTGGAGAAGCAGCAGCCATGTTGTCGAACACTGCTTTTGCCATGGTTGGCGAAAAATCCTTCGAAGACAAGCCATAACGGCCACCATACACTTTAATGTTGCGCCCTGAATCCAAAACCGCCATAGCAACATCTTGGAACAGCGGTTCGCCTTGGCTTCCTGGCTCCTTGGTTCTATCAAGCGCGCTCACCACTTTGGTTGTAGCAGGAAGCGCATCCATTAAATGCTGAGCCGAGAACGGACGATACAGGCGCACTTTAACCAAGCCAACTTTTTCGCCTTTATCTACCAGATACCGCACGACCTCTTCCACAACATCGCAAGATGATGCCATAGTAATAACCACGTGCTCAGCATCCGGTGCTCCAACATAATCAAACAGATGATATTTCCTTCCTGTCACCTGTGCGATCTTGTCCATATTGGCCTGCACAATATCGGGCAATTGGTCATACAGCAGATTTGCCGCCTCTCTATTCTGGAAATAGATATCCGGATTTTGCGCAGTGCCGCGAACAACAGGGTTTTCGGGTTCGAGCGCGCGATGCCTAAATTCGCGAATTTTATCCCAATTGACCAGATCAACCATGGCTTGTGGATCAATTGCATCAATGGTTTCAATCTCATCTGACGTACGGAACCCATCAAAGAAGTGCACAAAAGGAAGCGAGCTATCTATAGCAGACAAATGCGCCACCCAAGACAGATCCATGCATTCTTGCACCGATGCAGAGCCAAGCATTGCAACACCGGTCTGGCGTACTGCCATAATATCTTGATGATCGCCAAAGATTGAGAGTGCATGCGTTGAAAGTGATCTGCAGGTCACATGAAAAACTCCTGGGAGATTTTCGCCAGAAATCTTAAACATATTTGGGATCATCAGCATAAGGCCTTGCGAGTCAGTGATGGTTGTTCCCAGCGCACCACCAGCTAACACGCCATGCAATGCGCCTGCAACTCCTTTTTCTGACTGCATCTCTTTAACGTCAACCGTCTGACCGAAGAAGTTTTTTTGTCCCTGACTTGACCACAACTCAATGGTTTCTGCCATATGTGATGCAGGGGTAATAGGAAATATGATAGCCGCATCTGACAGCGAATAGGCAGCATACCCAGCAGCTGTCATGCCATCCATTGCTTTTTTTGTCTGTGACATATACACCCCTTAAATATGACGAGAGCGGACGAAACTTGTTTATCCAAGTCTTATCCGCTCTCGGTTTTCTAACGCATACTTTTTAACCAAATATATGAAGGATGATTGGCATAATCCAAACAATCAATATTGAGGTTGCAGCAAAGCCAACGGTTGACACAGCGACCGTTGAAGCGCCCTCGCGAACATAGATGTTATAGCGAGACGAAATAATAATGCCTGAGAACGCCGGCGGCAAAGCTACTGCCATAACCAGCATGGACAACTTGTCGCCTTCGCCTGCCATGCCACATAAAATACCAGCGACAATAAATACTGCAGGGGTCAAAATCAAACGGAAGAACGTATTCCAAAGGGTCTCTTTACCAATGGAGAATTTAACCGTCGAAAGTGCCAAACCAGCTGCTAGAACAGCAACGCCTGAATTTGCTTTGGCGATAAGCTCAAAACACGGATCAAGCTCTGGCGGGAAATGGATGCCAAGCACTACCAGCAGTACTGCTAAAAGCGGAGACCAGCAAACAGGCTTTTTTAAAGCATCGAGAATAGCTTTAACATTCGGGTTCATATGCTTATCGGGCTTACGATTTCCGCGATTAGATGAAGCAGCGACATCAACTTCGCCTTTTGGCGTTAAGACGTCATGAAGCTTTCCTTTGGCTTGCGCAGGATCGTCAGCCTTTAGCGCCAAATCAGATGCCTGAGTGGTGGCAGTTTTTGCATCGGCTTTTTGAGCAGGTGCACCGGCTGTGGCAAGTGCTTTTGCTTTGTCTTTGCTCTGACCCAAATTGATAAGGTAAAAACCAATTGGGATGGTAATTGCATTAACCACAATAGAGACAATTGCAATAACCAAATTGGTGTCTACCGAGTTGCCATAAATCGGGTCAAGTACGGCAAATCCCAAAAAGCCAATGGTAGGCGAACCGGCAATCAAAGCACAGATTGCAGCTTCTTGTGTTGAGTGATGGAAAAGCTTCTTGCATAAGAAGAAACTCAGCATAAACATGCCCACAACACCCACAACAGAAAGAATGGTTAGCGTCAAATCGGACACGAGCATTTCTCGGGTTGCTTTAACAATAGATACAAACAACGCTGCTGGCAACGCAATATCAAGTACGACCTTATTCAAGCCCTGACGCTGATCGTTGTCAAAGTAGCGCAATTTACCGCAGATATAACCCAAAACCATAATGACCAAAATAGGGAGAATGTCATTAATGAGGATTTTCTCCATGGTAACCTCCAATCATACCGTGCGCTTACAGATTCAATTTCTACTTGGCTTGCGTTTGGACGAGTTTGCCATCCACTACTTCCTCGTTGAGATCAACACATTCAGAATGCGAAAGAGGACCAACAACAGGGATTGGGTTCAAGTCAGAAATATGACCGCTCTCAACACCAGCATGAACTGATAGCTGAACATTAATAAAGCACGGCTTTTTGGAAGCAAGCGCCTCAGTGAGCATTGATTCGACTTCATCCATAGTAGTTGCGAAGTATCCGGTACCGCCAAAGGCCTCAATCATCTTCTCGTAGTGAGCAGTAGCGTCCAAAGTCAAAGGTGACGGATCGCCTGATTTGCCCAGATCTTCAAAGTCACCACGGTAGATGCCGCCATTGTTGAGCACCATAAATGTGATAGGAAGGTTAAAACGACACGCCGTTTCTACTTCCATTCCGTCAAAGCCAAATGCGGAGTCGCCATGGATGGACAATACGGATTTTCCGGTGGTAACAGCCGCTCCAATTGCATAACCTGTACCAACACCCATAACACCCCAGGTGCCACAATCAAGACGATGGCGTGGCAGATACATATCGACAATGTCACGGCAATCATCCAGCGTGTTTGCGCCTTCGTTTACCAAGATTACGTCATGGTTTTTATCCATAACCTTCTTCACTGCACCAAGGGCATTATAGTGATTAAGCGGCTGCGTCTCTTCTTGTGTCTTAGCACCAAAACGCGCGTTGTTCTTGGCGGTGTCTTGTGCTAAAAGATCAATCCACTCTTTTGAAGCGTGAATGTCATATTTCGAGAGGCCCTCATTAAAGAGCTTCATCGTTGATTTGATATCACCAATAACAGGGCATTCGATATAGCGCGAATTATCAATCTCAGTTGGGTCAATATCAATTTGAATGAACTTAACGTCTTGATTCCAATGCTTGCCCTTGCCAAAGTTCAACATCCAATTCAAACGAGCGCCAATCAAAAGCACAACATCTGCGGTGCGCATTGCAAGACCGCGGCATGATGCGGTTGATTGCGGGTCGTCATCAGGCAGCAGGCCTTTCGCCATTGACATCGGCTGATATGGAATACCAGTTTTGTGTACGAAACTTTGGATCTCTTCGTCACATTGAGCATATGCGGCACCCTTGCCTAAGAAAATGAGCGGGTTTTTCGCATTAGCTAACAGTTGCAATGCCGCATCCACCGATTCTTGTGACGGAATCATAGCGAGTGCAGGGTCGTTTACTGCATACAGCGCGGCCTCAGCTGCAGCAGCATTCATGGTCTGACCGATCATCGTATCTGGCATTGAGATATATACACCGCCCGGTCGACCTGAACATGCCGTACGAATGGCACGGGCAACACCAAGCGGAATATCTTCCATATTGTCAATACGATATGAAGCCTTGCAGAAAGGTACGGCATAAGCGCGCTGGTCAAGGCCTTCATACTGACCTTCATACAAGTCAACGGTCGAACGAGAAGATTCGCCAGAAATCATAATGACTGGAAAACCATTTTCGGTGGCCTCCTTAAGCGGAGCGAGGCCATTCAAAAAGCCTGGGGCTGATACGGTCAAAAATACACCTGGCTTGCCAGTCAGAAATCCTTGTGCAGCAGCAGCGTTGCCAGCGTCTGCCTCATGACGCATGCCGATATAGCGAATACCTTCCGCCTGGGCAATACGCGCAAAATCCGTAACTGGAATACCGACAACACCATACATTTTGTCAATGCCGTTTTTTAAAAGAGCAGCTACCAAGTAATGAGCGCCATCTGTAAGAGGAGCGGTTGCTTGGGTGGTAGCAGTTGTTGTAGCCATAAAAAGCCTCCTTGAGTTGAATCTCAGCTACTCGTTACTGAAAATTATTGTAAGTAACTCAACTCTCAGGACTTTTGTCATCGCATCTTTGCAACAGCGCCGTTGTCGCACGTCATCCGAATTGTTACTGTTAGCCGCAAATGGGGTAGCGCTGTTAGCAAAACGCAAAATTGCAGTAGCGTTTATTGGTCAATCCAGGCGACTGAACCAATTTCGCCCAACTGAAATAACCCCTGATCATAAGTGATTTGTGTCACAGAGGCATTTTGGATTTTAAGCGGCGTATTCACACGTGTGCGATCCAAAAGATATACCAACGTTCGCACAACAAAGGCATGTGTCACCACCAACACATTCCCCCCACCCTCACGCTGCACTTCGGTGCCAATCTGCTCAAAAAACGACCTGAGACGCGTCTCGATAGTCTCAAAATACTCTGCCCTGCCCGACGTGTCAGCTTGAGCCAAGATATCAGCCACCTCAACAAGGCGCTCGTTCAACTCAGCAAATGAGAGCTCTTCCCCAAAACCTTGCGCAAGCGTTTCGCGAAGGCGCTCACCACTTCCACCCTCTAAGTCTCCATAGCACCATTCGCGAAGACGGGCATCCCCTTTGCACTGAAGCAACTCTTGAGCGCAAGCGCGCTCGTCATGTGCACATACAGCTTCGTGCTGTGCTTGCAATATAAGCGCAGCGGTATCAAGTGTGCGTTGCGAATCGCTTGCATAAGCACGAACAAAAGGAACTCTCGCAAGCCCGGCGCCTAACATCAGCGCTACGCGCCTTCCCTCTTCAGTCAGAGGAGAGTCACACCATCCTTGCACGCGATTGGTGACATTAAAAAGCGTTTGGCCATGACGCACTACATAAAAGACGACAGGAGTTGGGTGTGGCGGAATGCTCTGCGAATTCATACGTGCTCCTTTCGTCTTACCGATCTCTCATGCATAAATCATACCAGCGTTTTAGCTCAAGCTTGCTTGCGATAAAATGAACTTACACGTTGCTTCTTAAAAGGGGGTCTTATGGACGCTACGACAATTCGCTATCTTGAGCTACTCTCTCAGCTTTTTCCAACAGCCCATAAAGCTTCAGCCGAAATCATTAACTTGCGCGCTATCCTCAACCTGCCGAAAGGCACTGAGTTTTTCGCATCTGATATTCACGGGGAATTCGATGCTTTCTCGCATATTTTGCGCAATGGTTCCGGCTCTATTCGCCTCAAAATTGACGATGTGTTTGGAGATGAGCTTACCGACGCCGAAAAGCGCTCATTGGCAACGCTTATTTATTATCCGCGCGAAAAGATGGAGCTCATTTTAAGCCAGACCGATGATGAGGTTGCATGGTTTAACGAAACGCTTCCGCGCTTGGTGGCGGTCTGTAAGCGCGCCGCACAAAAATATACCCGCTCTCGCGTTCGCCGTGCGCTCCCTGATGATTTTGCCTATCTTATCGAGGAGCTCATGACCGAAGATACCCATGGTCTCGACAAGGGCGCCTATTATGCAACCATTATTGAGGCTACTATTAGCACGGGGCGCGCACTTGAACTAGTTGAGTCGTTATGCCTGCTCATCCAGTGCCTTGCTATTGATCAGCTCCATATTATTGGCGATATTTATGATCGAGGTCCAGCACCTGACATCATCATGGAGACACTCATTGATTATCACGATGTAGATGTGCAGTGGGGCAACCACGATGTGGTATGGATGGGTGCTGCACTTGGCCAACGAGGGTGCATTGCCCATGTGGTTCGCAACTGTGCTCGATATGGCAATCTATCCATCCTCGAAGATGCATACGGCATCAATGTTTTGCCACTTGCTTCATTTGCGCAAGAGGCATACAAAGATGACCCTTGCATGGCATTTGGCTTGAAAGGGAACCCTGACTTATCTGATGCCGAGCGAGACCTCAATATCAAAATCCAAAAGGCAATGGCTATTATCCAATTTAAGGTTGAGGCAAAACTGATTGATGAGAATCCCTCTTTCGGACTTGAAGACCGCAAACTTTTAGACAAAATTGATCCGGTACGCAACACCGTTGTTGTTGATGGCGTTGAATACGAGCTTACCGATACCGTATTTCCGACCGTAAATTGGGATGACCCTTATGCGCTTACCGCCGAAGAAGAAGAGGTCATGACGCGTTTGGAACAAGCTTTTGTAAACTGCGAAAAACTCCAGCGCCATATGCACTTTTTCTTAGAACATGGATCGCTGTACAAGATCCACAACAACAACTTGATGTTTCATGCCTGCGTGCCGCTCAATGAAGATGGCACCATAAAAGAAGTTGATGTATTTGGCGAAACCTATGCTGGACGCGCGCTCTATGACGTTTTAGAGTCCTATGTTCGTGCTGCATTTTTCGATCCTGACCCACACATGCGCAAGCGCGGAGCAGACCTCATGTGGTACATGTGGCTCGGTCAAGGCTCACCCCTGTTCGCTAAAAGCAAGATGGCAACCTTCGAGCTTTATCTCATTGCAGACAAAACCGCACGCAAAGAGGTCAAAAATTCGTTCTATACGCTCATGGATAACGAGGATGTATTCGCCAACATCTTCCGCGATTTTGGCATGGATCCAAGTGTTTCGCGCATCATCTGCGGACACGTGCCGGTTAAAGTGAAAGACGGCGAAGACCCCGTAAAGTGCAACGGACGCGTATTGACTATTGACGGCGGTTTTTCGCGCGCCTATCAACCAACTACTGGCATTGCAGGCTATACCCTCATCTCCAACTCATACGGGTTCATTCTGGCCGCCCATGAACCTTTAGAGTCGCAGCAAGCCGCCGTTGAACAGGAGTTAGATATTCATTCCTCGCGCCGAGTTGTTGAACGTGTTGACTCACGCACCCTTGTCGCCGACACCGATACGGGCGCCAAGCTCAAAGCTCGCATAGCCGACCTCGAGCAGCTACTTGAGGCTTACCACACCGGTGCTATCGCAGAAAAAGCCTAGGCGGAAAAGCTCGTTGTTTCGGGCTTCATAGCTATTCGATTTAAGCTTGGTAGTTATTCAAGAAGGCCTTCGTTCGTTCGTGCTGAGGATGGTTGATCAGCTCGGCGGCAGGGCCTTCTTCTACAATGACGCCGTTATCCATGAATACAATATGGTCAGCAACATCTCGCGCAAAACTCATCTCATGCGTCACGATTACCATAGTCATATGCTCTTCAGCAAGATTGCGAATAACACGCAAGACTTCCTTTGTGAGCTCTGGGTCAAGGGCGCTGGTGGGTTCGTCGAAAAAGAGAATGTCGGGATTGAGCGCAAGTGCACGCGCGATGGCAACACGTTGCTGTTGGCCGCCCGAAAGCTCGCAAGGCACCATATCCTCTTTGCCTTCAAGTCCCATTTTTGCTAGCAGCACACGAGCCTGCTCAACCACCTCATCCTTGGGACGTTTTTGCACATGAATTGGTGCGTCAATCAGGTTCTTTAAGACGGTATAGTGCGGAAAGAGGTTGAAATTTTGAAAGACGAGGCCAAATCGAGACTTTGCTTCTTTTTGGACTGCAGCATCGGCATATCGAACATGCCCCGTTGCTTCATTTTGCGCAACAACTAAATCACCATAGGCAAGCTTTCCTGCATCGAGCGTTTCCAATAACGTGCAACAACGAAGCAGCGTTGACTTGCCGCCACCAGAAGGGCCGATGATACCAACTACCTCACCAGGCTGAACCGAAAGCGAAATGTCGCGCAAAACAGGCGTAGAACCAAAGCTTTTTTGTGCGTGCTCAAGACGCAATAAGGGCATATCTGACATGATGTTTCCTCGCGTATTCTTATCCTCGCGTACTCTTAACTTATAGACAGCAAATGGTGATAGGTTATCAATCGTGGTAGTAATTCATCTTTTTTTCGATGCGTGTCAGGATAATTTCAACAATGAAGTTGAACACCCAATAGATCACACCCGCAATAACATAGGGAATCAATGACACTTGTGATGCAGCTAATGCTTTAGCCTGGGAGAACATCTCCATAATGCCAAGCACAAAGGCAAGTGAGGTATCTTTGACCAGCGTAATTATTTCATTCGACATAGCAGGTAAGATACGTTTGAGCACTTGAGGAAGTACGATTTTGGTGAAGGTTTGCATGCGCGAATAACCTAAAACCTCGGCGGCCTCATATTGTCCTCGCGGAATAGATTGGATGCCACTACGATAAATTTCGCCAAAATATGCCGCATAATTTAAAATGAAACCGACAGAGCATGCGACATACTTCCAATCAGATCCCATCTGGAGCCCAAACAGATAATATGGACCAAACATAAGCGCCATGAGCTGCAACATCAATGGCGTACCGCGCATAACCGAAATGTAAAAGCGTGTCACTATGGCAAGCGGCCTGCATTTGCTCATACGACAAAATGCCACCACAACACCAAGTGGCAGCGCGCCGATGAGCGTGGTGAAAAAGATCTGAATAGTAAGCACTAAACCAGAGAGCAGAATGCTCATCATAGTTGCAAACTCCACGTTTGCTCCTCTCGTAAACACGGGCGAAAGGAATCCCCTCTCGCCCGTCTTATCGTAGTGTTTGTAATCCCGTTAGAAACTTATGCGGTTCAAACAAACGCTATTCTAGCACCCAGTTGTCATAGGTAAGACCCTGATCGGCGTATTTGTCGCAGAGCTTTTGAACGGTACCATCGGCATTAAGTTCTTTAAGGGTCTCGGTTACCGCCTGAGCACGAGCAGTATCACCTTTCGCAAAACCTACTGCATAGTGCTCACTTGATAGCGTACCAATTTGCTTGAAGACATCAGGATGAGCGGCCATTTGATAGGCAGCAATTGAAAGGTCGCAAGCAACCGCATCGACAGCACCCGATTCAAGCTGCATGAATGCATTGTTGTAGTCACCAATTTGCTGAAGATCTGCAAATGTTGCTGCCAACTCAGCCTGGCCACCCTCATCTACATCTTCGTTGGTAAGTACGTCAAGTGCAGCCGAATCAACTTGAGTCATAACTGTCTTGCCATTGAGGTCTTCCAAAGAATTAATGCCACTATCGGCACGAACAACTACAACCTGCTCGTTGAGCATATACGGCTCTGAAAACGTATACTTGTCTTCGCGACCTTCAACGGTAAAACCGTTCCAGATGCAATTGATAGCGCCGCTATCCAAAAGGGCGTCTTTTGCATCCCAGTCGATTGGTTCAAGCTCTAACGTCCAACCGTTTTTGTCGCATACCGCCTTGGCGAGATCTAAGTCAAAACCAGTAAATTGTCCGTCATCGCCAACGTAGCCATAGGGCGGATATCCCTGATCAAAACCAACAATCAAGACGTTGTCGTCAGCAGGCTGCGTCTCTTGGCTGCTGCAACCAAAAAGCGCGGTAGCCGAAAGCGCAAGCAAAGCAGCTGCTGCCACAGCAACAAATTTCTTTTTCATGCAATAACACCTATCCCCTCCTGTCGTATATGGCATACGACATTTTTAGCCAGGCAAACTCATACGAATTCTCGTGCACTTTATCACGCTAAAGTAGCGTTCTATACTTTAGCACACGAAAGCACCAACTTACAAACGCTTTCACAAAAAGAAGGCTCGATAATCCATATCGAGCCTTACACGGTTATAAAAGCATTTGCGCTCTGCGCATATGAGGCAAGCCTAACCCTCGATGAGCTCTTCGCGCAACTCCCCTGAGCCATTGAAGTAATACCATATACCACCGATCTTTTGCCAGCCAGTTACCATGGCACCGCTCGAGCGCAGGTAATACCATGTTCCGCCTAACAAAAGCCAGCCTGTTTTCATGGCACCATCAGTTGGTTGCAAGTAATACCAGGTGCCGTTCACGCGCTTCCAACCCTCAGCCATAGCGCCGTTGGTATTGAGGTAATACCACTCTGTCCCTACTTTTTGCCAACCGGTTGCCATAGCGCCGCTTGAACGCAAGTAATACCAGGTATTACCCAAATGCAGCCACCCAGTGCGCATCGCGCCATCAGAAGGGGTAAGGTAGTACCAAACGCCTGAGACGAGCTGCCAACCCTCAGCCATAGCGCCCGAAGGTTTGAGATAATACCAGGTTGATCCCAGCTTCAACCAACCTGTTTGCATCCAGCCATCACCATCAAAGTGATACCAAGCGCCATTAATATATTCCCATGCGCTTCGTGTATAAGAGCCGTTATTGTGCCTAAACCACCAGCGTCCATCAGAGGCCACCCACTCTCCGGTAGGCTTAACAACCGGGGCAGGTTGTTCAAATACTGGATACACATATATCACACCAGATGCGCTCCCGATACTTGCTCCCGCTTGTCCTGTTGCGCTTGTTGACCAACCCAAGAAACGCAACGCGCGACCATCTTCATATCTAACCGGGTCTTCGCCGCTATACAGCTTTGCAATATCGGCTCCACTTACCGTAGCTCCTGCTTGTATAGCCACTCGGGCAAGCACCGCTGTTCCGTTGGCGGGAAGATAACGCAATTCAGCAGTATTTGTTGTCCAGCACAATTCAGGAGCACCGTTTTGATAGGCGCTATAGGCAAAAGCATATCCCAAACGAGCCACGATTGTTCGCAATTCCGATGGAGCTATCACTTGAGCTGTCGGCACGGTTATCACCGAGGTGCCATTTGCGCGATTTGCGACTCCTTCAAGCCAATAGCAATCACGCTCAGATGATTGGAACGACCGAGATACATATCCCACAAACGCGCCATCAGCGCATCTTTGCGCTTGTGTGGCATGAGCGTTGCCCGTGTTATAGGTTCGCTCAATCGTAAACCTCGAGCCAGAACCGCCAAATATGCCGCCTGCAAATGCATGCGATGCAGACCCAGACGCGACTGCCCACGCTGAACCCGCATTAAAACAATCCTCGACCATAATAGTGCTTTCGGACTTCGCAACATAACCGGCTATACCACCTGCATAAGCAGCACCATTGTAGGTATAGCTGCCACCCTCAACCGAACCGTAATTGTACGATTGGCCCAAAGTTGTTTGCGCAAGCGCTACACCAATAAGCCCACCTGCGAACTCTTCAGCAGCAACGGCTGCCTGATTTGCACACTGCCATAACGTCGTGCGACCTGAAACGCCTGCCGATAGCGCCATAGTGCCTATGATGCCACCCGAGCGCAAAGATCCTTGGATACTTTGCTCGTTGAAGCAGGCCTCAAATTCGCACCCTACCGCTTCGCCAACTATACCGCCAGCCGCACGAGCCGGGCCTGTTATTCGACCAGCATTTTGGCAACCGAAAAACGAACAACGCTGCGCATATCCGACCAAACCGCCAACTAAACCCGTGGCGCTTTTTCCGGTTATAGTTGCAGCATTGATGCAATCTTGAAAAGTTGAATTTATAGCTGAGCCAGCAAATGCTGCGGCAACATCTGATGCAAGCGTGCCTGAAATTTCCAAATTGTAAAAGGCGGCGTTTTCGGCTTTACCAAAAAGACAAGCGCGACCCGCAATAGCATTCATGCCATAAATGCCAAATCCTTGACCATCAATAACTCCTGCAAACGAGCACCTTGTTGTTGTCTCCCATACCAGCGGCTCGCCAGAAGCATTGAACTGGTCAAGATTAATATCATTTATGAGTATAAAGGTATAGCCCGACAGACTCTCGCCTTCAGAGAGCTTGACAGCAATGGACGCCAGTTGCGATGCAGTAGACACCTGATACGTCCCTGGACTTGTAAGCCAGCCAGTTTCTGCTTGCGAATACCAGCTGTTTGAAGCGACAGCCTGCGCTGCCGACTGATTGGCGTCAGCTTGCGCAACAGCCTCATCAGCGTCAGCTTGTACCGTAGGCTCATAAGCGGACTCTTGATCGGCTGAATTATCTTGTTGCGCATATGCCAAACCTGGTGTAAGTGTTGCCACCATGACAACGCTCAGTATCACCGACAATGTGGATTTCCATACAGATCTACTCATAGGACACCGCCTCATAAACTCGGCTTTTATCTTAAGCATGCGCAACAAAACCAACTTGTTATATCTATTTAAACAGATCAACAAGAAGGTTTGCTGTAACAGTTTGGTGTCTATGACGTTACTGAATTATTGCCGCTCCATAAAGGGTGCAACCTAGACCAGGTCGCCCGCTGCGCTGCTTGTAGAACCCTTGCGTTGCAGCTCGAGTCCTGGTGTCAGCGAAATGCCTGGTCACGGAGTCTAGTTTTGACCCCAGCGAGTTAGCCAGATGAAAACTTGCAAGTCTTAGACAGGTTTTGGCTGGAAAATGCCCCTCGTCGGTGAAATAGGGGGTGTTTTTAGGGTCGAAGACCCCGACAAGGGCACTTTTCCAACCATTTTGCTATCGAAATCACCGACGAGAGCACTTTTCCTGCCAAAACTCACAAATTTGCTGAAGAATTTGATGATGAAGCACAAAAGAAGCATGGAGATCGCAAAATGCTGCATGCGGCGGCGTCGCTGCAGCGTGTCGCCGCAAGCGGAGATGTCGCTGTAGACGGCAACGTCGCAGGCAGCGCCACAGCACGCAGTAGCGTCACACAACAAAGGGCGCCTCAGCTAGTGAGACGCCCTGGCGAGTATCACGGCTTCTTTAAGCTCATCAATGCGAAGTCCATCAATTGTCGAAGTTTTGGACGCTGGCTTTGAAGCAGTCAATCATGGGGTGCAACCTAGAGCAGATCGCCTGCTGCTTTTACCTTAACACGATTGGTGTTGCCAGCATAATAAGCAAGCGGCACATCTTCGGCATCGATAATCTCAACAGTACCAACTTGAGCGCCAGCAGCAATTGCTGCATCAATAGCAGCTTGACGAGCCACATCAAGCGCCTCATCACGCGGCGTGACATCGTAGTCGATTAAGGCTTCATAGGTACCTGACACCTTAGAGATTGCCGAACCAATAGCATTAGCGCAACCAGCAAATTCTGGTGCGAAAACTTGCGCGGTTCCTGCCAAATCTTGCGGCAACACAATTGAACCGCCGCCAACAAGCACAACATCAATTGGATCGCTTGACACCTTCATCATATCGATGGCATCTTCGACAAGCATTCTGATCTGAGCAAGAGCCGCCTCGGCAACCTCTTGCGGTACAGCGCTCACCAAATCGGGGTTGCCAACATTTGCCATACCCAATCGAACAGCAATATCGGTAGCCGTAAGTGTGTCTCCACCGAACACGAGCGCTCGCTCGGTAATTGCATAACCAACTGAATCCGGGCCAACGCTTACTGATACATTGCCGCATCCATCATCTTCTAGGATGCGAACAATGGAGCCGCCACCCAAACCAATGGAAATAACATCTGGCATACGGAAATTAGTGCGCACGCCGCCAATGGTAACCGCGACACCACTTTCACGTGGAAATCCGTGAGCCAAGACGCCCAGGTCAGTTGTTGTACCACCCACGTCGATAACAATAGCGTCACTTTGCTGCGTCAAATAGCTTGCACCGCGAATAGAATTCGTCGGACCGCAGGCAATGGTCAATATCGGATAGCGACGAGCGTGTTCCATGGTCATAAGCGTGCCATCGTTTTGCGATAGATACACCTCGGCGTTAGTTACCCCTTTATCCTCAAGACTCTGCGCAAAGCCATCAGTAAAACGCTGAGCTACGTGATTGAGTGCAGCATTAAGAATCGTGGCATTCTCACGCTCGATCAATCCCATAGAACCTATCTCGCTCGAAATTGACACGCGAACATTGTCGCCTAAGACCTCATGGGCGATTCCTGCAACGCGCACTTCGTCATCATTGCGCACCGTAGAGAACACACACGAAATTGCCACCGAGTCAACTTTGCCTTTAACGCTCTCAAAGAATTCACGGCAAGCGTCTTCGTCTAAAGGTGCCAAACGTTTGCCATCGTATTCAAAACCGCCTTCAACAATAGTCGAAGCAACGCAAACTGCTGAAATGTCATCTGCCCAATCAACCATGGGAGGAATACCAACGCTCGCCGGAGCGCCAATGCGCAATACCGCAATTGGAGCCAAGTGCTTGCGCTCAACAATAGCATTTGTGCACTGCGTCGTACCAAGCATAGCTTGGGTTACTTGCGCGCGGTCAATGCCGCTTTCACACAAAACGGCCTCCATAGCCCCCATAATACCCTCATAAATATCTTCGGAGGTAGGGTGTTTTACCGCAGCAACCACCGTTAACTTATCATCGATAAGCACTGCGTCTGTATTGGTGCCCCCAACATCAATGCCCAACTTATACATGTGATGCATCCTTTCGCAAGCAACGCTTTTCAACGGGAATATAGTCAGTGTCTAAACCGAAATAACGCGGTCCTACCAATTCAATGCCGGCCGGCTCACGCCACATCCAATAGCATTCAAGCCCTATCACCAACACGCGCTTTCCATATTTAAGCGCATCAGTCGGAACCGGGGTAAAGGTTTCAGCATCAACCAAACAAATCAAGTCTGGAACGGTAGCTAGAATTTCGCCATCAACCTCACAGCTTAAATTCTCATTCTGAAAATCAATTGCCGCTTGGCTTTCTTTATCTTGGCCGATTCCCTCTAAAACAACGCGGCCAAAATTAAATGCTCCGCGCGTTTCTCGCAACACATCAACGATCTTTCCCTTGAAAAGCTTGTGACCGCCGGTGAATTCTAAGAAATGTTGCTCGGGCGTTAAACCTGCAGCCGCCGCCCCATCTTTTGCCGTGCGAATTGCGGCACCTAATTCTTGGCTTCGCGTCAAAATGCCGTGTACGCCATATTTTTTAAGCGTCTCGGCATCCATGCAAAACAACGCGATAGTAAGCGTTCCGCCGCATGTCATAGTGGCAGCACGTGCAATATCTTCTGTCCATTTATTGGTTACGGTAGACAAAATTCCAGCATTGCCCTTTTCGTCAATAAATGCCATCGGGCTTGCAGAAACGCCTCCGATCGAAAACGTTACCATCTGCAGTTCCGGGAATGCTCGACCCATGCCATCTGCATCAACAAGCGGAATGCCCAGACGCGCAGCCGCAGCAATAGGAAGCATTGAGTTTACGCCGCCCGCCTCAGCTGGCATAGTTGCATATACCGGCTTTCCGAAAAATTGCTCCACCATATCAAACAGACGTCGAAACTCGTTGGCTCCAACGCCTTTCTCGGACAAGATCGTCGGCGCACCCATCGAAGCTGCTGGCATAATGAAAGCGCCATCGGGAACCTCATCAGCACTAATCAGCTGAACCGGACCACACTCTTTAATAGCGCCAATTGCGGTCAACTTGCCTACATACGGATCCCCACCGCCTCCGGCTCCAAGCAAAGCTGCACCTAAAGCAATATCTTCAATTTCTTTAATCCCTATTTCACGCATACCTACCCTTTCCCGAGCGTTGCGTTGTACCTAAATTGTTATTCAGGGCATTGTAGCGCAAAAGATACGCTTCCATTGCTCCTCTACGGGAATATAGTCAATGTCGAACCCAAACCACGCAGGTCCGCCGAGCGCAAGACCCTCTGTGGTTCGCCAAGCCTTATCGCACGAAAGGCCAACGAGCAGCACGCGCTTTCCGTAGTGAAGCGATTCGGTCGTAATTGGCAAAAACGTATCAGCGTCAACCAGACATACCAGATCAGGTACGCTTATAACAACATCGCCATCCACTTCGGCATAGAGGTTCTCGTTTTGATAAACGACAGAGCCCGTTTTGGTCCTATCTTGTCCAATGCCTTCAAGCACTGCACGACCAAAATTGAATCCATCACGTGTTTCTCGCAACACATCAGCAATCTTGGCATGCATAAACAAATATGCGCCTGACTCATGCAAGAAATATTCTTGAGGCGTCATACCGCATTCAGCAGAAACACTTGTTGCTTGGCGAATAATAGCACCTAAACGCTGCGCTAAATCAACCGTTCCTCGCACAGCACACTGCTTCATCTTCGCCCCAGTCATCGACGCACCCATGTTAATAATGGCGCCACCCGAAGCAGACGTTATTGCGCGTCCGATAGTCTCTGCCCAATCGTTGTCGATTGTCTCAATGACACTTCTATTTCCTTTTTCGTCCACAAAAACCATCGGCGTGGTAGGCACACCGTTCAGGCAATACGTATCTTGTTGCAAACCTGGAAAAGCGCGACCCATGCCATCAACGTTTACAACTGGAATACCCACGCGTGCCGCTGCTGCAATAGGCACCAACGAATTGAGCCCGCCCGCTTCTGCCAGCACAAAGGCGTCGATTTTCTTGCCCAAAATGCGTTGCAAAAAATCATGTGCGATGGCGTACTCAGAGCCATTTACACCCTTTTCCAACACCACCGAAGGAGCACCAACGCTACCAATTGATGCTACCGTCCACTCATCTGGCACCTCATCGGCATCCAAAAGCTGCACCGGTCCACATTCGCGAATTGCCGTGATGGTTTCCAATTTGCCCATATAAGGGTCGCCTCCGCCGCCGGCTCCCAAAAGCGCAGAACCAGTGGCAATATCAACAACATCTTCGCAATCAATAAAACGCATGGGGTGACCTTTATCTCTCGCATTCTGTTTGCTCTGGCGTCTTAATACATACAGAACCTAAATAAGACATCTGACCAGAAAGCTTGTATGCCATCACATATACCACAATAGCTATTACTAATCCGTTAACAGGAGCTATAAAAAATGAAAAATCAAGCCAGGCAAGACCTGTGATGACAGCGAACGTGCCGCTCGTTAAAAGCGCGCACAACATTCCAGCGACCAGTGCCGCAACCCCTACCAACGACACGCCTTCGCAAGCTTGAAAGTTATTCGGATTTGCCTTGCGAATAATCCAATAATCAGCAATCATGACTCCCGCCATGGCTGGTGCAATAGCCGACAGAACCGATAACCATGTTTGAAACTGATCCAAAATTCCCACAACAGCAAGCACGATGCCAACTATTCCCGATACGAGCGTTGTGAGCTTAGAACCGCTTTCATCTTGCCCGAGCATTACCGCAAAACCAAGACCTGCAGAATATACGTTTCCGGCATTGACTGTCCACGCAGACAAAACGAGCGCAATCAAGCCCACCAGCGGCAATCCGATTGAGTTCATGAGGACGGCCACATCATCAATGCCTGTCACAATAGCCAATGCAGCTGCAGCCATAAGCGCTATAAAGCCTGCAGGGAGCACGCCTAAAACCGTAGAGAGCACAGCCGCCTTTCTTGTGGGGGCAAAACGAGCAAAATCACCAGCAGTACATCCTGCAAAAGCATACAGGCCAATAGCCATGTGCACACCAGCAATAAAACCAATTGCATCTTGAGCTGGCGCGACATATCCAAACAGCACCTCAGTAGAGCCGCTGCTGAGCAGTGCGTATCCAACACCATATATGCATACCGCCATCAACAGCGGTGCAGCAATGGTGCTGATCCACTTCAAGCCATCAAAACCAATAACCGCTGTTACCAACATTAAAATCCCAAGCAAAACTGAGCATATTTGCGGCGCTAAAGAAATACCAAATACATCATTGAGCATAAAGGAGAGCGAGGAGCCACAGACAGCTGTTTGCACGCCAAACCAGCCGATAGTCACGATGCCAACAATAAGTGCGACCAGATATCGCGCGCCAGCCTTACCAAGACTGGGTGCGGTCAATATAGCTGTAGGAAGTCCCAGGTCGCTTGCTTGCATGGCAATAAAACTCATATACAAAACGACAAAGCCATAGCCACACAAAACGGCAAGAGCAGCGCCGCTGAGTGCCATTCCAATCCCCAGTGCCGCTCCAACCATAAGCGTTGGCGCACTAAACATCGCCCCAGCGCGAACAAGCGCAATAGAAACCCAAGTTTTTCTCTCCGCTTGCGAAATGCGAAGCCCCATATCAATAGGCACTTGCTTATTCGCTTGCCTGCGCGCATTCATAAAACGTTTTACCCCTTTATTACCATCTCTCAAACGAAAGTGTATTATAGCGAGCAAAACAAGCCTTCATCCTTACACGCGTTTAAGAGGAGTGTTTATCCCGTGGACATCACGCTCTATGCCTGCCGCATTCCAGCAAGTGAGCCCCAAAATCCTGCTCAGGAATCGTATCCTTTGATCTTGCTTCATGGAAATGGCGAAGACTCAAGCTATTTCGCCAACCAAATGCAGGCGCTCGGAGCACATCGCGAAATAATTGCAATTGACACACGGGGGCATGGTAAGTCTCCAAGAGGAACTGAGCCTTTTACGCTTGCCCAGTTCAGCGATGATTTGCTGGACTTTATGGACGAAAACAATATCTCACAAGCCGACATTTTAGGGTTTTCTGACGGAGGCAATATCGCGCTCATCTTTGCACTCACGCATCCAGATCGGGTGCACAAACTTATCCTTAATGGGGCAAACCTTAATCCACGCGGACTTAAGCTTCGCGTTTTGCTGCCTATTGTTCTTCAGTACAGACTCAGCCAGGATCCCGCAACAAAAGAGCTCCTTGCGCTTATGGTAAATGAACCTCATATCCCCTTGTCAGCCCTTGAATCACTCAATGTGGAGACGCTCGTTGTTGCAGGCACTCACGACATGATCAAAGAGTCCCACACCAAAGCCATAGCACATGCTCTGCCCCATGCTACACTCACACTTATCGAGGGCGATCACTTCATTGCCGCCAAATGTCCCGACACCTTCAATCAGTGTGTGCTTGCTTTTCTTGAGAGCTGACCACGCTCGCCTACAAATCGCGCTCACCTATAAACGGCGCTCACCTATAAACTGCGCTCAACCCTAAACAGCACTTATCCTAGAGCTAGTCTGAGCTTTGCCCTTCGAATGTTTGATCGACAATATCTTGCAGCATAGAGGCGCTCAGCGCACCGGTCACATACCCATAGACATCACCATTTGCCGAGATCATGAATGTGGTTGGGAATGCGCTAATGCTATAACCGGAAAAGAATTTGCCGGTGGTATCCATAAGCACCGGATAAGTTATACCCTGTGCTTCAATAAATGCCTTGAGCTCTTCGACCGTACCATCTGCAGCATTTTGATTGCCCTCAGTTGCAGGATTTGCAATGCCGAGCACTATCAGGTCTTCGCTATTTTGCCCATACGACTGATAAAGCGCTTCAATGTCAGGTATTTCTTGCTTGCAAGGTCCGCACCACGTAGCGAAGAAATTCAGCAACACAACCTTTCCTCGATACTGATCAAGCGTGTGCTTAACACCATACTGGTCGGTAAGCGCAACGCCGGCAAACGGGGCTGCCATAGACTGATCAGACGAGTCGTCTTGTGAAGTGGCTTCTTCGTTGTCTTGCGCAGTTGCGTCTTTCTCATCTTGTGCAACTGCGTCATTCTCGTCTTCTGTTGCCGCTTTGTCCGAATCAGTGTTTTGGCCAGATGATTGCTCATCGTCTTGTTTTTGCTCTTGCTGAACAGATTGCGTTTGGGCGGCGTTTGACGGATCTCCAAATGACGACAGATAATTCGTAAAGCCATTCATCCAGCCAGTAAGCGTCATAAAGCCCATTACAATCAGCAGTGCACCGCCAATTTTTACGGTGTATTTCACCACACTGGTATGCTTTTTGAAAAAGCGGAGAACTTCGCTGGTGAATAGGCCTACCGCCAAAAATGGCAAAACAAAGCCAAGCGTATAAACACCTACCAACAAAAACCCGTTGAGAGTCGAAGCGCTTGATGAGGCCATAAGCAAAACGCTTGCCAACACCGGTCCTACGCACGGTGTCCATGCAAAGCTAAAAGTAAAGCCGAGCACGAATGCAACGAGCGGATTCATGGCGAATTTGTCTAAACGAAATGGCAGTCTATGCTCGGTTTCCACGACGCGTGATTTACCAAAAACACCAATCATATACAGGCCAAATATCACCATAATCAGACCTGCAATAGTTGAAAACACGCGTTGATTCGCGTTAAAGAACTGGCCAAGCGCGCTAAACCCGAGCCCCAAAATAACGAAAGTAGCGCTGATACCAATCACAAAACAAAACGTATTAACCAGCACTTTTTTGCGCGGATATTCAATGGTGCCATCTTCTTTATATAAGATCGTTCCACCCGCCAAATATCCGATATAAAGCGGAATGAGCGGCAAAACACAAGGTGAAAAGAAACTCAAAATACCTTGCACAAATACCGTAAGCGCAGGAACGCTTACATCAAGCGATAAACCCACAGTTCAACCTCTTCGTATTGTACTGTTTTTGCTGTTTTTTACTTCTTTGTATGCGTCGAACCTAACACCCCTGGTCGACGAGATGGCTTCGGAAGCCAAATCAGGCGCGGTTCAAAATCGAAAAGCTCATCGGTTGGCACAACCGTCTCTACCGTAAGACACTTTTTCAGGCAAGCATCCTGACAGAGATTGCACTGCACGCAATCTGCTGCCTGAAATTCAAGATAGCTGCCTTCGCCGCTCTCGGGCTTTTCTTTGCTTTTAGAGAGCGCGCCTGTGGTACAAAAAACAGTACACATGTTGCACGCATTACACTTGTCGGTATCGATGGTCACATACCCAAACAATCGCGTATCTATCTCAGGAACAACCGGTTCGCCCATTTCATACATCGCATTGAGGATTTCCATGCGTCGCTCAGGGTTAAACTGCGGCAATGTGCCTGCATCGGAAATCTTCAGGCGATCTCGCAATGACGCGACAACCTGGTTGTTTGATTTGAGCGCCACAACCTCTACAGTTTTAACCGTCGCATCTTTCGCACGTTCTCTTGTCTTGAAAAACCATCCGCGACGAGATTCGCCAAGCAGCTGTTGAGCATCTTGCAAAAGCGTCACTTCGGGAAATTCTGAGGTACGGCGAACGCGCGCAGTGCCCCCCACTGCTTCAATAAGCTGATTTGCTGTTGCCACTGTCACATCCGTGCCTGGCGATGTTGCGCGATACTTACACGTCTTGCAAACTCCATCAACTAAGACAATGTCATCAACACCAAGGGCTGCCAGCTTGACTAAAACAGATTCCTCCATGCGCGCCAAACACGGCACTTGAGCAAACTTGGTGGGATCTCCGACATGCTTTGATGCGATACGAGCGCATGCAAAAACAGCCGTATCTGGCGTCTTTTCAAGCGCACTGGCAATTTCGCTCGCCAAATCTGCATCGAGCGGCTCAAGAGGTATGAGCGCCTCTGTCGGGCATACGGTCGTGCAGGCGCCACAGCGAATGCATGCATCAAAATCGAGTTCGAGCTTGTTTTTGTTCGCATGTACCGCATCGGCAAGACATGCATCGCTGCACTTAGTGCATTTCGAGTTCCTATTACGAACCACCGTACATCTATCCGTTGCCAGATAAACTGCTTTGGTCTCAAGGGCTTCAGCAACTTCTACTATATCAACTAGGTTTGGCATAAACCTCTCCTACCCGTTTAACAAACCATCTTCGAGCCTGCGCAATTCCTCGGGAGTATTCGCATTCATAAAGCAGCCGCCCATAGGCTCTGCCGCAAATACCGCCGATTGCGGGAACTCCAAAACTTCAACATCGTCAAAAAATGACTGTGCTCGCCGCTCACCCTGATTAAGGTGAGCTCGCACTGCTGGCAAACAGCTTGCCGCCCGATACATGGCATGAAATGGCTCATAACCATGCTTGTTGACCGGGACAACCGCATCTGATCCAGACTCATTGAGTGCAAGCGCTTCGGCGACCACCAAAGACGCAGACGCAAACACCATATCACAGGCAACAATGGCAACATAGGGATGACTTGCTGCTGACAGAGCCGTATAGATACCCGGCAGCGCACCTCGCACATCAAAAGCATCACGAACAAGGCGAATAGCAAGCTGAGGATACAGCTCATCCAAAAAACCAAGGTTTTCAGGCTCGTTGGTGGTGATGATAAGCTCATCTGCAACAGGCGCTAAGCGCTCTATGAGCCTGCAGATAAGCGGACGGCCATTAAACGGCACAGTGGCTTTACTTTGCCCCATTCGCCTGCTTTCGCCACCAGCCTGAATAACCACACTGATTTGCGGTCGAACACAGCGCTGCTCAACAAAATCAGCAAGACCGGCATAATCATTTAGGTCAAACGCGGCAATTCCATAGAGCTCTGCCGCTGCAACTGCCTGCTCAATATCGGTCACCACTGCTATAGTTTGATTCGTGGGCAGCTTATTTGAAATGTCAGCATAATCAGGCGCTTGCGTGGCGAAATGTTCAACAACCTCATTTCCCACCAAAGCACCTGACCTGCGATGTAATTGCAAACTGCTTATTGCGGGTTCTTTTGGTGAGTCAAAACGGTCTTTAGCGTCTGCCACATCTGACGGAGGTATTTCACCACGGGTAAACTGCGTAAAATCGGTGCCAAGTGGCCATCCTTTTCGAGCCCCTTGTGCAAACACTTCCGCCACACGAGCATCAGCGTCGTTTTCTGCACGCATGATTTCAATTGTCGGAAGTCCGCTTTTCCGGTAGCCCTCCACGATGACAATATCGTGTCCAGGCATACTGCGAACGATATCGCCACACTCAACTTCGCCATTAATTGTTTTTATGCGAGCCATTTGACCTGGAGCTGCAATCACGGTCTCGCTTGCGCCTGCCGCGCGATGCCTATATGAATCTTTGCCGGGATAATCTATCTCAAAGCCCACGTGAGAGTGGTGTTTGACGCTTCCAACATCAAACCCGCGCGAAACAAGCTCTGCAATCAGGTTTTCGATAAGGGTTGTTTTACCTGAATTGTGACGCCCGACGATCGAAAGCGCGGGACTTGGAATATCTGCTGCTGTAATCATAGTTCGCTTCGCCTCATTGCTCGGGCAGCCTCCAAAGAGACAAATGCACCCATAGCCACAACGGGATCTACAACCGGCAATCCACTCACGCGCTCAAGTTCAGCGGCGATGCCTATGGTGGCCAAGCCCGTACATCCTAGCGCAATAACATCGCAGCCGTCCTCAGCCATTTTGCAAGCCGTCGCAATGCACGCCTCATAGCCTTCTTCGGTCTGCAGATCAAGGGTAGAATGCACACCTTCAGGACGATAGTTGCCAACGAGGCGACCTTCCAGAATGCGTCGATAGGCCTTAGGTGCTTGATCAATAATGCCTAACACCCCAATATTTTGCCCATAGCGAAGGGCTGCAGCAACAGTACATTCGCCACCACCTGTGACCGGCATACCGGGCAGAGCTGCTCTTATTTCTTCAAGAGCCGGGTCGTCTGCACAACTCACTAAAATCATATCTTTGTGAGCAAATTTCTCACAAGCAAGTTCGACAATTTTTGGAACAGCTTCACGACTCATCTCAAAGGAATGAATGCCTTCTGGCTGATCAGGAATACATGCGCTCTCGACGGCAATATTAGGATAAAGTGCCTCAATGAGCCTGCCATGAATATTTAGCTGCTTGGGGTCATCGAGGGTGATGACACGAATAAGCCCCACTTCAAACACAGTATCTCCCCCGCTTTATAATCTGCGAATACTTACAGGAAGGTGCCATAAACTAACGTATGTAGTGCTAAAAAGTATAAAACATCTGTCCCACTCAACAAACTACGGTAGCAAAGCAAATCAAAAGAAATTGTTGATATTTCATGGAGACGGGTGTTATACTTTGCCTCGTGTTTACAGAGGCTCGAAGCTTCGGTAAAAGAAAAGGGCTCTGTTTTTGGAGGGGACAGAGTCCTTTATCTTTTATATATCTCATAAATAATCTTAAAGCTCACGGCGTGCCTCAAGCGCACGCCCAAGCGTTACCTCGTCCGCAAACTCCAAGTCTCCACCAACTGGAAGACCGCTTGCTGGTCGAGTCACCGTGATGCCAAGTGGCTTGATAAATCGCGCAAGATAGGATGCTGTTGTCTCGCCTTCGACGTTGGGATTGGTAGCTAAGACCACTTCGCGAACATCCTCAGAAGATAAGCGTCGCATCAGTTCTGCAACGTGCAAATCCTCAGGTCCAGTTCCTTCCATGGGCGAAAGCGCACCGCCAAGCACATGATAGACGCCGCTAAAAACGCCAGTTCGCTCAATAGGTGGAATGTCGCGCGGTTCGCTCACGACACAAATGACCGAACTATCACGCCGAGGTGACTGGCAGATTTCACAGAGCTCATCTTCGGCGTAATTGAAACATCGGGTACAGAAATGCACTTGAGCCTTTACCTCAACAATGGCATCAGATAATCGTAAAGCTGTCTCTTTGTCCGTGTTGAGGATCCAATATGCAATTCGCTGAGCCGATTTTGGGCCTACTCCTGGAAGTCGCTCCAGCTCATCAAGGAGTTTTTGGATGGATGGTGCTGCGTTCATGCAAGCTTCTTACGCGCGAATAAACCTACATCAAACCAGGGATGTTCATACCACCAGTTGCAGAGTTAATGCGCGCGGCACTCATGTCAGACACTCCGCGAAGCGCTTCGTTAACGGCCGCAACAACGGTGTCTTGCAGCATCTCTACATCCTCAGGATCCACAGCTTCAGGATCAATCGTCACAGAGACAATGCTCATATCGCCTCGTGCAACGGCCTTAACCATTCCGCCACCAGCAGATGCCTCAAACGTCATATCTTTAATTTCTTCTTGTGCACGAGCGAGCTCCATTTGCATTTTCTGAGCCTGCTTCATCATCTTTTTCATATCCATGTGTAATGCCTTTCTTGTTATATCATCGCGAACTTAAAGACAACCCATTCGCGAAAACTGCCTCAATTATGCCTTAAGGTATGCGCGAGCGACCAGTCAGGTCTAAATCTCCTCAAAGGTTATGTTGTCACCAAATCCCGCGGCCAAAATTGATTGCAAATCTTCTGCACCTTCTGCATCACGCGGCGAGGCAGACCCAACTTGAGCAGCACTCGACGCTACAGGAGCTGCAGCTGGCTGCGGTGCGGCTGCCGGCGCAGGTGCGGGCGCGGCTGGTATTGGTGCCGCAGCTGGCTGTGATGCGGCTGCCGGCGCTGGTGCAGGAGTCGGCGCTGGTGCAGGGGCGGGTGTGGGGGCAGCCACCGGTACTGCCACTTGCGTAGGTGCAGGTGCTGGAATAGGCGCAGAAGGAATTGGCGTCGGCGCCTGTGCGGGCAGCGGCGCATTTGGAATTGGCTGCGCTTGTGCGCGCTGTGGCTGCTGCGGCCTCGATTCAGCCTTCTGGCCTGCGGTTCGATACTCAAATGCAACTGGTTCACCACATGCTTTTTTTAGCGCAGCGGCAACTGCATCGCTCGTTTCAGGCCGCTGAGCCATATTAAGCACAAAACTCGAGGTATTCGCTGGAAATTCAACCACCAACGTGTTAGCTGCTGCATCGAAATAGGTGGTCACCGTTAAAAACATAGCTGGTGACACCACGCTATCGCGCTTCAAAATGCTTTGCGCTTCATGCCAAATTCGCTGCACGGTTGCAGGGTTTTGCAAGCTTGCTGCAAGCGTTGCCGACAAAGTGGCAGCATTTTGCGAAGCGGCTGGTGCTGGCGTGGTTGGCGCCGGTGCAGCTGTCGGAGCTGGTGCGGGCGCGGCTGGTGCTGGTGCAGCTGCCGGAGCTGGTGCTGGTGCTGTCGCAGCTGTCGGAGCCGGAGCCGGTGCGGGCATCGCCGTCGGAACAACCGGAATAGGTTCAGACGCGGCAACAGGCATAGCCTGCGCTGGCACGCTCACCACATGCGCAACCGAAGAGTATCCCGATTCAAGCGCCTCGATACGTTCAGCTAGCGACGCCAACGTTAAGTCAGCATCCGGACGAACCATACGGGTTAACGCAATCTCAAATGACAGACGCGCATTAGTGGATGTCTTTAACTCAGCCGACAGATCGCCAAGCACACCCGTCATGCGCGCCAGACGATCTTCGCCAAAATATTGCATATCCTCTTCAAGGGCAGCACGCTCTGACGAGGTAATATCTAAAGCCACATCAGCGCCAGCCAAACACATTACATACAAATTACGAACGCGCTCGGCCAACTCACGCGTAAATACCGCCAAATCGGCACCGCTTTCAACATAATCTGCAATCCACGAAAAACAGCCGGCCACGTCACGGCGACCAATCATGCCCAAAAGCTCCCCCACCTCTGTGGAGTCTGCGCCGCCAAACAAGCCCTCTGCAACCGAAGTCTTTACTTCGCCTTCGCCAAAAGCAATGAGTTGCTCAAGCGATGTAAGCGCATTACGCATGCCACCGTCAGCTCTATGCGCAATCAAATCAAGTGCATCCGGATCTGGGTCAATGCCCTCAAGCGTGCAAATTGCCGCAAGGCGACCGACTATAGCTTCAGGCGAAATTCGATGAAAATCAAAACGCTGGCAACGCGAATGAATAGTCTCGGGCACTTTTTGCGGATCTGTGGTTGCCAAAATGAACACCACGTGTGCGGGGGGCTCTTCAAGCGTCTTCAACAGCGCATTAAACGCTGCCGTAGACAACATATGAACTTCGTCGATGATATAGATCTTATATCTTCCGCGCGTCGGAGCATATTGCACGCGCCCAATGATTTCTTCGCGAACATTTTCAACACCGGTGCGCGAAGCTGCGTCGAGCTCATAAACGTCAGGGTGTTCGCCATTGGCGATCATGACGCAATCTTCGCACGTACCATCAGGGGTTGGAGTGGGTCCACATTGACATAAAAGGGCTTTCGCAAGCAGACGCGCCGTTGTCGTTTTGCCGGTACCTCTAGGTCCGGTAAACAGATACGCATGACTTACTTTATCCTGCTCAATTGCATTTTTAAGCGTTCGCTCAATATGCTCTTGCCCAACAACGTCCTCAAAAATCTGGGGACGATACTTTCTATACAAAGCTTCCGCCATAGCTACATCTCCTCACTATTGGCCGCTTGAGCTTTTTTTTTGCTTGATGCCAGCGCACCTTTGATAACTCCGACAATTGCAGGCGCGACTGAGACTGCCACTATGCCCAAAACGATAACCTCGAAATGCTCTTGCACAAGTGGCACGCCACCAAAGAAGTAGCCCACCAGCACAAATAGGCTTACCCAAGCAATGCCACCGAGCGCATTAAAGAAGGTAAACTTGCCGAAGTTCATGTGACCGGTTCCAGCAATAAATGGTGCAAAGGTGCGGAAAAAGGGCATAAAACGCGTGATCACAATAGTCAAACCACCATATTTTGCAAAAAAATGATCGAGTTTTTCCATGCGTTCTGGAGTAAGCGCTCGCACCTTGCCCGAGTCAATAATGCGCGCGCCGAAAAAACGCGCAATCCAGTAGTTCGACGTATTGCCCAAAATTGCGGCTGCGTAAAAGACAAAAAGCGTTGCCCAAATATTTAGGCCACCACCGTCAGCAGAAAATACACCTGCCGCAAACAACAACGAGTCACCTGGCAAAAACGGGAAAAACACCAGGCCAGTCTCAACAAAGACAATGAGAAACAGCGGCGAATATACCCAGAAAGGTCCAAGCGCAATGATCCAGCCAGCAATAGCGCCGCGAGGGTCTTTGAGCAAGTTAACAAAGAAATCTATGACTCCCACAATTCCCCTTATACGATAAAGCCAACCCGAAGGTTGGCAATATGACATCTGCTTACATGCAAGTGTGCAGATAGGACAAGGGCGCTCGTCAGCGGTCTCTTATGGCTGCTTCCTCCCGGACCTGACCAGGTTCGAAACATGGCGCCGCCCATGCCCTACCTACACACTTCATGCGTTTTGCTAGTATAGCGCAAATGTGAGCGAAAGCGTCTTCAAGCGCACTCTCCAACTAAATGTCCATATGCGCCCTATACTTCTTAAGACTTAGACTCAGACTCTGGTGTTCGCCTAACACTTTGCAAGCCATTGCTTACAATTGCTGCCACCAAATTCGCCAAATCGGTCAATTCGATATCAGAATCCGTAATCATCCAGCGCCGATATACCGCCAAAACGCCTGCGCACACAAACGAAACACAATAATCAACATAAAGACTCATTGCCGGGTCAATATCAAGCGACTCGTTTGCAATAAGACAATCCGTAAGCGAAGTCTCGATGACATCTAGCAATAGCGTTGGCGGAAAGTGACCCACCAAACCCCGATTACTTGCTACAAACTGGGCAATCTCGACACTGAGATCAATGAAAAATGCACTGAAGTCAATCTCGTCTGTTTTAGCAAAAGACACAGGAGCAACACGGCTGACAATAGCATCGGCGTAATCTCGAACCGCCTCATCCAAAACATCAGCAACACTGTTGTAATGAAGATAGAACGTCTTGCGGTCAATGCCTGCTTTTTTCGCCAGCATCGTTACCGTCAAATCGTCGTAGTCAACCTCAAGTAAAAGGTCATGCATCGCTTGGCGAATAGCAGCATGCGTGCGAATAACACGCTTATCGCGAGACTTTTTCTGGGTCGTGTGTGCCAATTGCATGTAATTTGCTCCCCAATTTTTCTTTAACTGTGGCGCAACTATCAGCTGTCACCAAACTGAAATATCTCAGCGCCGCCCTCATCATTATAATCAAGCGCATCCTAGTTATTCCACAAATATAGAATAACTCGAGCGTTCAAGGAGATATTGATATGAAAGCAACGGACCAAATCAAGCATATTGCCTACGAAAAAACTCTCGATTACTTTTTGCAAGACCCCGAGGCTAATGCCAACAAGATCATGAATCTTCTTGATAAAGTTGCCCCAGCTGATCTATTCCCGTCACAGCGCAAAGCATTTCGCTCCGCGCTGGAAACTAAGAACAACTGGTATCAATTAATCATGCGCATCATGGATCTCAATCCTGCGGTTCGCAATGATTTCATCAAAATGTTTGCTATCGACGGCAATCTTATGGCTTGGCCAAAGCAAGAAGCCATGCGCGAAAAGTATCAGTGCAATATTCCTTGGGCGATTCTTCTCGATCCCACCTCTGCTTGCAATCTCCATTGCACCGGCTGCTGGGCAGCTGAGTATGGACACAAGCTCAATCTAACTTTTGACGAGATTGACTCTATCATTGAGCAAGGCAAAGAGCTTGGAACTCATATATACATCTATACCGGTGGCGAGCCGCTCGTTCGCAAAGACGATCTCATTAAACTGTGCGAGAAGCATCAAGATTGCGCATTTTTGTCATTTACCAATTCAACGCTTATAGACGAGGCGTTCGTACAAGAAATGATTCGCGTTAAGAATTTCGTTCCCGCCATCAGCGTTGAAGGCTTCGAGGATGCAACAGATGCTCGCCGCGGAGATGGAGTTTATGCAAAAGTTGAACGCGCCATGAAACTGCTGCGAGAAGCTGGCTTGCCGTTCGGCGTTTCGTGCTGCTTTACCAGCCAAAATGCAGATTCTATTGCATCTGAGGAATACTTCGATTGGATGATTGACCAGGGCGTACTGTTCTGCTGGATCTTCTCATATTTCCCGGTAGGTGTCGGCGCTCCAACTGATTTGATGGCCAGCCCTCAGCAACGCGAGCACCTCTATCACTTTGTTCGCGAGATGCGCGAGTCAAAGCCGCTCTTTACGCTAGACTTCCAAAACGACGGCGAGTTTGTGGGTGGCTGCATTGCTGGTGGACGCCGCTACTTACACATCAATGCAGCTGGCGATGTTGAACCGTGCGTTTTCGCCCACTATGCCAACGCAAACATTCGCGAAGTCTCGTTGCTTGAAGCACTTCAGTCCCCCCTCTTTATGGAGTATTACAACAACCAGCCCTTTAATGACAACCTCTTGCGCCCTTGCCCAATTCTTGAAAACAGCGGCCGCTTAACTGAGATGGTGGAACGCGCCGGCGCCCATTCCACTGACCTGCAGCATGAAGAGCAAGCTTGCGATTTGTGTGCGAAAACCAAAGCTATAAGCGATGCGTGGGCACCTGTGGCTGATCGCTTGTGGCAAGATAAGTCAGATCCGCTCTACGAAAAACGCCAAGACCCAGGTCAAGGCATGGCTGATACCGACAAAGCGAAGTTTGATCGCTTGGGTCGCACTATTGTCCCCATGCCCGCCGAAACCTCTCAGTCAACAGCTGCTAGCCCGAGTGCTACCTCTGACATTATCGCTTTTGAAGACGCAGAACTTGCAGATGCAGCTTCCTCGGACGACGAAGCTGTTGCATAAAGCGCATATACAAGGCTGCTAGCTTGCACCACCTACGATTTCCCCAGGTCGCAAGCTAGCAGCTGCTCGAACGCTTCACTTATTTCGCAGTTTTGGCTGGAAAAGGCCCCTCGTCGGTGAAATCACCCCCATTTTGGAGCCGAAAACACCGACGAGGGCACTTTTCCAGCCATTTTGCCCCCAGATTCCCCGACAAGGGCACTTTTCCAGCCAAAACCCAGTTTTTTGCGAAAAGTGTAGCGAAAGGTTTTCGCGAAGTCCTTCGTTGAGAAGCCCCTCGTTGAGCTTTCTTCGACAGGCTTTTCGCTAAGCACCGCTACGTCCTTCGTCTGGCCTTTCGCTAAGCCCCGCCATGTCCTTCGCCTCGCGAAAAAATATGCAAATATGGCGAAAACTCTCTTTATTTGGAAATGTCTTCCACAAACAAGCATTTAGAATTTGCTACAATACGCAAAAGCAAAAGATAGCATGCTAAAGCATATCTGACCTGGGGGATTAACGTTCTTGGCACAACACGCTCGCATATCTGACGAAACCGCTTCGAAAGATCAGCTTACAGCAACATCCAACATGGCCGAAAGTAAGGTTTCTCGCGGCAAGCATGCCGCTGCGTCTGCTCCCAAAAAGCAAGAGGCAGACGACTCGCGACAAGAAGCCACCACCAAGCTGATAAAAAATTCAGTGGTGAAGGCACTTACTTATGTTGGGGTTGTTGTTGCAGTTGGCGTAGCGGGAACTAGCATTACCCTCGCCATCGATGACCCCCTTGATGTATACAATTTTGACTCCATGGTGCAAGCAAGCGCACAAGCAGGTTCCTCCTCATCGCCGCAGGCAGAACCGAATACATCTTCCGATGCAGAAGTGGCGCAATCGACAGAGTCGACCGAGCAAGATACACCGTCAATAAGACTGCCACAGACAAAAGGCTACGAACTCTCCATTGCTGACATAAGCTCGCTTTCACAAGATGTTGATCCTTTTGGCTTTGCGTTTGCCACAAATGAAGCAGTCGAAGGAACGCTCGATCCTACGGATGCTGAAGCCATCACGGCCGCCGTAAATGCTATTAGCGAAGCAGGCGGCGAAGCTAGTTATATTTTCATTGATGTCGCTGAAGGTAGAGGAATTGCTGGCAACCTTGATCTGCGTGTCTATGGGGCTAGCTCGATCAAAGGTCCGCTCGCTCTGTATTATTGCCAAAACCAGCTTGAGACTAATCTCATGAATGGCGATACCCTTATTGACGAAAGCCCTGCGCTCTTTGATATGGACGGCAGCTATGTCTTTGACGGAGTCGCGTCTTATCCTGTAGGTACACTTCTATCTGACAGCTTGCTGACCTCGGACAACGACTCTTTCCGTATCCTACGCGCAAACGTAGCCGATGATGACTGGGAAGCATGGCTTGCCAGCTTAGGCATTTCTGAGATTGATAAATATCAATGGTTTCCAACTTATAGTGCTCGCGAAAGTGCGCTTATGTGGCTCAACGGCTACAACTATCTCACCGATCCGGATGCCTACTATGCGCCTTGGCTGTCACAGCAACTTGAACAAACCGGCGTGTCTTATATCCGCGATGGACTTGTCGATCAAGATCTAACCGTTATGAACAAGGCAGGCTGGATAACCGATTCCGACCCAGCATATTGTGCAACATGCGACGCAGGTCTTATTGCCGATGCCAACGGACGAGTGTATCTTATGTCCATCATGACAAATGCACCTGAATGCGACGAAAGCAAGGCGGCCATCGCGCAACTCGCGTTAGCTCTCTGGGAAGCTCGCCCTTAGAGTGAAGAGTCTTCTAAAACGAACCCCCTTCACTGCCGAAAGCAAAGGGGGTTCGTTTTATCTCTTGGAGCTTCACTCGAGGCTAGCACTGTTCTTCGCTTAAAGCACTGCTTCATGACTGAAGACCCGCGCAGTAGTAGCGCGCTCAGCAGCGCACTAAAATGCGCTGCGCAGCCATCTTACATAGTGCGCAAGCTTACCTCTTTAAGCTGACGAGGCGTTACTGCACTCGGCGCACCCGTCATCGGATCAGACGCAGAGCTGGTCTTGGGGAATGCAATAACATCGCGAATTGATTGCTTGCCGCCCAAAAGCATAACCAGACGATCCAAACCAAGCGCAATACCGCCATGAGGCGGAGCGCCAAGTTCTAGGGCATGAATGAGGTGACCGAATTTCTCGTCAATCTCTTCATCAGACACACCGCACACGCGAAGCACGCGACGTTGCTCGTCGGCGTTGTGGATACGAATTGTTCCGCCGCCAACTTCAAAGCCATCCATAACCAAGTCATATGAATAACTACCGCAAGCCAGTGGATCAGTTTCAATCTTATCTAAATCCTCGTCGAGCACATGCGTGAAAGGATGATGCTCGGCGGCATACTTCTTTTCATCTTCGTCATAGCGAAACATTGGGAAGTTCACAACCCACAAAAGTTCATGTCCCTCACGCGGAATATCCAACGCCTCAGCCATATGCAGACGAAGAGCAGATAAAACCGCATTAGCAACCTCGGGCTTGTCAGCGGCAAAGAGCAGCAAGTCGCCCGGCTCTACATCCATAGCCTCTTTCAGCGCTGCAAATTCTTCATCGGTAAAGAATTTAATGATGGGGCTCTTTTCCTGGCCATCAGTCGTAAAGGCAATCCAAGCCATGCCCTTCGCGCCATTTTCTGCTGCAATGTCTGCGAGCTTCTCAACGTCGCCACGACTCCAGTCACCAGCACCCTTAGCATTAATAGCCTTCACGATGCCACCATTTTGCGCCACACTCGAAAAAACCTTAAAGCCAGAGTCTTTGACAATGTCGGTGATATCAACGAGCTCCATGCCAAAACGCGTATCGGGACGATCGCATCCAAAGCGATCCATGGCCTCTGAGTATTGCATGCGCTTGAGCGGGAACTCATGCTCCACCCCTACCGCAGCAAGCGTTTCAGCCATAACGCCTTCCATCATATCGATAACATCGTCGCCCTCAACAAAGCTCATCTCGATATCAACCTGGGTAAACTCCGGCTGGCGATCAGCACGCAAGTCTTCATCGCGAAAACAGCGAGCAATTTGATAATAGCGCTCAATACCGCCAACCATCAGCATTTGCTTGAACTGCTGAGGGCTTTGCGGCAATGCATAAAAACGACCCGGGTTCGGACGACTCGGTACGATGTAGTCACGAGCTCCCTCAGGAGTTGAGTTTGCCAAAATAGGCGTCTCGACCTCCAAAAAACCGCGCTCATTAAGCGCGTTGCGCATAGCTTGAGCCACCTTATGGCGAAGATGTAATGCTTCAAACATCTCCGGACGACGAATGTCTAAGTAGCGCCACTTCATGCGCGTTATCTCGTCTGTCTCAATACCATCTTCAATTGCAAATGGCGGAGTTACTGAGGTATTGAGCACCGTCAGTGACTTGGCCAATACTTCAATGTCACCAGTTGCCATATTGGGGTTCACTGCCTCAGGCGCACGCTCGCGAACGACGCCAACCACCTTAAGCACATATTCACGACCCAAATGCTCAGCAGCCGAAAAGTCCTCTGCGCTCACGCAATCCGGGTCGACAACAATTTGCGTATAACCACTACGATCGCGCAGGTCAACAAAGATCAGGCCACCATGGTCACGATTGTGCCAAGCCCAACCAGTCAGCGTCACCTCTTCGCCCACATTTTCTTTACGCAACTGACCACAAGTGGCAGTGTGCATGCAGTATTCATTCATATAATCAGTCATTGCGTGCTTCCTTGCTCTTGCAATAAGGTTTATTTGAGCGTCATTTTGCTCACGAACAAGTAATTATATCCAAGTTGCCATGCGAATTGAATAATTGCAACCGCAATGCGCAAAAACTATTCAGCATTCACCACACCAAGGAGTTCTTCGCGCGAATTGACGCCGAGCTTTTTATAGATGCTCTTCACATGGGTGCGAACCGTACTCTCAGATATCACCAGGGTTTTCGCAATAAAAACTACGCCATGGCCGCGACCTAAATATCCCAGTATTTCGGTCTCACGCGGAGAAAGTCCATGCTGTTCAGCTATATCTTCGCAGCGCTTAACAACGCTAACGCCTAAAGCCTCGCTACCATGCTTTAGTTGAGGGTCGGCAGCCATCAGTTCATCGGTCTCGATTCCTCTGCGTTTCCACGCCGACACAAGCGGCACCCCTATGAAGAACGCGAAGTAACACGTGCTCACCACAAGTAAAATCGGCCCTGCTCCCTCTCCGACAAACAGCGGCGTTGATCCGCACATAATGCCGAACAGAGACACCGCCGAAAAGCATCCCACGGTAAGACCGTAAATTTGCGCCGAAGAAAACTCACGTGCATGAGCCATACCGCACAAACTAGCAAGAGCAAGCACACTCACCACGCCGAAGAATACATATGATAACCACGCCGCAAACCACAAAGGAAACGAACCCACAGGAAAGCTGTTGCAAACGATCAGCACGAGGGCAAACAGTGGCACAAGCACCTGATAAATAAGCGGAAGGAGCGGTCTTGAACTGCGAATAAAAAACAGAGGCGAAACCAAAATAGCGCCAATAATGCCGCCAAAGGTTTCCACATATATTATGTCGAAGATCATAAACTTGCGCACGCCCATGACAAAAGCAAAAACCAAAAGCCCTACGAAGGGGACACCGAGCACTTGCGTCATTCGTAAAATGCTCAATCGAAACGACCCTTGGTGATTTGTGGATTTGTCGGCGTTTTCAACTTGTGTATCAGGCAATACCATATTCCCTTGCAAAGCCTGCACACACGGAAACGCTACACCTATAAGCATAAGGACGGCAAAGACTACCAGGCCTACTTGAATGGCAGTGGTGGACAGCAAGAGCTCAATTAACGAGCCCATTCCTACCATCATAGCAAGCGCCAATAATGCTTGACGCAGATCGTAGCGCGCCAAATATGCACCCCACGCTATACAAAGCTCAACAGTGGATGCTCCCAATAGCAAACCCGCACAAATAGCTGTTATTGGAGAGCCAAACTGAGCTATTCCAAGTGTTGCCACAAAGAGCACAAACCCGAGCACATATGAGATAGCACCTACTACAACCGCTTTACCACCCAGCGCGAAATTGCCATTTTTACGAGTTGCCAGCCAAGCAAAAAGAATGCCCACCAGCGTTGCTGTGATAAGCATGGTTTCTACAAAATATGGCATCAGCGCCTCGTCGCCGCCAAGGCCACCACGGAACATGACAATATTGGGTGAATAGATAGGTATTGTGGCGAAAAATGCCACAAACAACAGTGATTCAAGCTTGAAATCTGAAGAAAGTCGCAACGTGCCCTCCTTCAACTCTTACTTGAGCGCACATCTCATTTTGAGGCTTTATGCTGCACCTATATAACGTTGTACAGCATATTGATACTAGCATACTTCGCCCACGACACAAGCCAAACAATCCATTTAGTATCACACAAAATACCACGGATGCTTAATGCGATTTATCAAAGCCCTCTACCACGTCAATAAGTTCTTGTTGCGAATGCACCCCTAGTTTGGCATAAATATTTTGAATGTGCGTCTTTACGGTATTGCGCGAAAGTACTAATTTATCTTGAATATAGGGCGCATTTCGACCATGTGCCAGCATCCCAAGAATCTCACGCTCTCTCGGAGTAAGGCGAAACACTTCAGCCACTTCATCGCAACCTGCAGTAAGAGCGCGAGAAGAGACCATATCGACAGGTGGTGCTTCAAGAGCGTCCGCAACTGGTTGCACGCCATCAATGGTTCCCTGAAAACTAAATTCCTTAAGCACCGTAAGATTAGCTGCAACAAAAACAAAGAGCACACCTGAAACTAAAGCTACGGTACCTAAACTTTCGGGCAGCGCATTTGACCAATGACCAAGCGTAGCCCCGCACAAAAGACCAAAGGAAGAAGCCGCTCTACCCCACGCAAGCACCGCAAGCGCATTGGTCATATTGCGTGCACCGATGGAAGCCAGAGCAAACCACATTAGCACTTCAAAACATTCGCTTCCCGCAAACAAGCATCCGTTCACAATAGACGAATAAAACGCATCTACACGTCCATACAAAACAATAATAGATAAGAAACCTGCCACAATCAGCAAAGCAGCAACCTCGTAAAGAATGTCTGCGCGTTGCTGGTGCTTTCTGAGAGCTAATACTACAAGCAATCCCAGTGGAATGATGCCAAGCATCGTTGTTTGCGGCGTACCATCGACAGACTCAAAAGAAAGGGCAAAACCATATGCAATACGAAATACAAATATAGCTATAAACAAGGCATGCGCGAAGGGCAAATATGAAGCAGGCTCAGTGATGGATGCTTCGCGAGCAGACGTTGTGGTCTGCATATGAGAAAGCACCTGTAAGGCTAAAGGTCTGCACGCAGCATACATAACAAAAATCAGCGAAACCAGCAAAATGATAGCCACGTCATAACTAATAAACGAAAATGGGATACGCAAAAGATAACTCAAACCAAAAGCCGATGCTATGCAAAGCATGCACGCTCGCCGCTCTAAAAGACAGAGCGAAATACCCGCAAGCACAACTATCCAACGAGATCCAATTGATCTGAAACAAACACCTGCAATAAGCGCTACCAAACTTTCTTGCCAAAGCCCAATCAGTATCAGTATGAAACCAAATGAATATGTCGTTAATGCCACGGGTGTCAAAAAGCCCTCATTGATAGAGGCTGGCTTATTGAGCGCCACGATAGCAAGGATTACCAAAGTCGCCACAGAAACACAAGATGCGATATCACGTGCTTCAGGAGCAAGCGTTATAAAGTGGGGGATACAAATAGACATTTATAAGCCACGTGCTAAACACCTCAGCCGTAAGCGCTATCAAGCAACGCAGCCATGCATTTCGAACTGTTTTTGCAGAACTCAATAAGTCATCCCCCTTTAGTCCATCCACGGCAAGCCTATCTTATATCACCCCATTATGACAAGGGAAAATAGAAAATCTGGTACCAGGAGGGTGACGTTACTTTTTCGAAACAAATTAGCAAAATGGTACCGCTGTGGCGAAGACGACAAATTACGAAAGTTTCATGATGCACTCAGTTGATGTTGCGATCCTTAGGGAGAGGATCGCGGGTTGGCAAACAACCTCATACACATTACTTTCCAAGGAGGGACTCAATGAAAACTCTCAATGCAAACCTTTCTCGTCGCAGCTTTCTAACTGGCGCTACTGCCGCAGGCGCGCTGGCAGCTTTTGGTCTTGCAGGATGCGCACCGCAAGCACCGAGTGCTGATACAACTGCCTCTGCAGAAGAGCAACCCACAGAGCTTGCAAACACCGGCAGTGACTGGCTCGGCTCTGCTCCAGAGATTGCCGAGAGCGACATCGTAGATACGCGCGACACCGAACTGCTTATCATTGGCGCCGGCAACGGCGGCATGGCTGCAGCAGCAACGGCTGCCGACCTAGGTATTGACTTTACCCTTTGCGAAAAAACTGGTTCTATTCAACGCACGCGTCATTGGTTTGGTGCCATCAATACGATGTATACCAAAGAGGCAGGTGTAGAGATTGACACCGGCAAGCTCTTAAACGAATTCACCCGTTATGCTTCAAACCAAGCCGACCAACGCGTGGTACGCGTATGGATTGATGAGAGCGCTGAAGTAACCGAATGGCTTGATCCTATTCTGACCGCAGCTGGAATGACGTGCGCCTTTGACAACAATGTTGACCATGCCACTGGTGGCACCGACTTTAACATCTTCCCCATGGAGCACTACTATTCCGGCAAAGACGCTGCTGGCGAAGCACTTGAGCGCAACAAAGTACTGCTCGCCTACATCAATGAGCGTGGCTATGACGTAACCTACGACCACGGTCTAGTTAAACTTGTCCAAGATGAATCTGGTAAAGTTACCGGCGCAATCTTTGAAACCCCTAACGGCTATGTACAGATCAACGCTGAAAAAGGCGTGCTACTTACCACGGGCGGTTATGTATCAAACGCAGAAATGCTTCGCGCACAAAATCCGATGGTTGAGCGTTGCGTCACCTTGCAATATGGCTCTCCCAACAACACCGGCGACGGCATTCGCGCAGCAATGCATATCGGCGCTCAAAAAGACGCCATTGGCGCACCGATGATCTTTGACCGCGGCGCTGTTTTACCAGGAGAAAACGCTGGTATCATCAGCGAACCAGGCGCGCCTGCCACCTTCGTTGGCACTGACAAGCAGTTCAACCTTGGTTCTCAACCGCTTATGAAGGTTTCTCGCGATGGCAAGCGCTTCGTCAACGAGTCAACGCCTTATGACTTCTGCTGCTTTGCTGCAGCAGCAAACGAAGGCGGTGTCTTCTGCCAGATCTTCGACTCAAACCTCAAAGAGGACGTAAAGCGCTTCAATACCATTGGTTGCTCTCGTCAAACACAACAATTGCTCGCTAAAGAAGCAGATACGCCATTGGAGCAGATTTATGCCGATCAGCTGGAGAAGGGCACCATGGTTATGGCAGACACCTTAGACGAATTGGCTGACAAGCTTGGTTTTGCAGGAGAAGCCAAAGAAGCACTCCTGGCAGAGATTGATAAATACAACGGCTTCTACGATGCACAAAAGGACGAGGACTTTGGTAAAGAAGCATATCGCCTCTCTGAAATCCGCACTGCTCCGTTCTTCGGCACATGGTTTGGTGGCTCAATTCTGACCACCGTTGATGGCTTGCGCATCAACGCCGATATGCAGGTCCTTGATACTGAAGGTCACGTAATTGAAGGTCTTTATGCCGCCGGCGACTGCTCTGGTAGCGTTTTCGCCAACAACTATCCTGAGTATATCGTTGGTTGCGCTTGTGGTCGTACTCTCACCTTCAGCCGTCATGCAGTACGTCATATGGCAGGCGACCTTGCTTAAATACCTATTCGGGTGGCTCGCCTAGTCCCTCCGACGTACGCCACCTCGCTTTAGAAATGAGACCCTAGCTACTATGTGCTGGGGTCTCTTCTTTTTATGATGCCATTTTTCAAGCTGCAATCATCACCATCAATCTAGCTGGTGTTTTAGATTATTTACCCAATATGCGCGAGGGAAAAAACTTCGTATTTACCCAACGTAAGCGATTACGCAATGCTCATAAGCTCCCTATGATTACCACAGTGTTTGGCAAACACACACTAAGGCGCCAAACACAATCTCGTAATAGCAAGGAGCTAGGGAGGAAACATGAAAAACGAATCCAAGATCTCTCGCGCAGGCCTTTCACGCCGCGCATTCTTGGGACTCGGCGCAACCGCAGCAGTTGCTGCAGGCGCTGCAGGCCTTGCTGGTTGCGCTCCAGCCGCAACCACAAGCAACGAGGGCGGCACGTCCACCGAAAGCGGTGCATCTAACACACCCGCAAAATCTGATGTCAACAATGCAATTCATGGCGTGACCGACACCAGCTGGATGAACCCGCCGGAGGAAGTCACCGACTTCGCACAAGAAATTGACTGCGACGTTGTTGTTGCCGGCATGGGTTTTGCAGGCATCTGCGCTTGCCGCGAGCTTGCTGAGCAAGGTAAAAAGGTTGTTGTTATCGAGAAGCAACCTGAAGACACCTACGCACCCGTAGGCAACGAGTTCGCATCTCTTAACTCTGATGTTTTGAAGGCTCGTGGCGTACCAGAGATTGATCCGGTTGAGTTTTATCAGAACTTCATGAAAATCACCTCAAATATGCCTAACCCAACCTTGGTTATGAAGTTCGCGCAAAACTCAGGAGAGACTACCAACTGGTATCTCGATCAGCTCACCGAAGAAGAGCTCTCAGCTATGACCACCGCCTTCTTCCCGCCCACCGAGCACCAGCTCTCAGAGCTTTCTGGCATTAAATTCTGGCCGAGCACTTGCTCGTTCTACAGCCCTGATTGCAACCAGACCAAGATCGTTTTGTCGAACAAGGCAGTTGCTGAGGCAAAGGGTACCGAATTCCACTTCGGCACCACCGCAGAGTACGTCATCATGGACAATGGCGCAGTTGCTGGCCTTGTTGCAAAAGACGAAAGCGGCTACATCAAAGTAAACGCTAAGGCTGTTGTTATCTCTTGCGGCGGCATGGGCGGCAATCCTGAAATGATGGCTTACTTCATGCCTGATATGGCTCAAGCTTTGGCTGGCAACGACGCTCTTACCTCAATGTCAGCAAATGACGGTCGTGGTGTTCAGATGGCATACTGGGCTGGCGCACACCTTGAGACCACCCCTGTTGCTGGCATGAACATGAAGGGTCTGTCAGTACCAGGCAAGATGAACTGCTTGCCGCAGGCTGTATGGATTGACGAAAACGGCAAGCGCTTCTGCAACGAGTACTATCCCACGTCAGAGCAGCGCGGCTATCAGACCACATTCATGAGCCGCAAGACGAAGTATGCTGTTGTTGACAACAACTTCACCGAGTATCGTCAATACACACTCCCGCAACATGCTGGCTTTACCGCAAGCGAGGAAAATATTGCTTCACTTCGCGAAGCCATGGATACTGCTTATGCTAAGTTCGAAGGCACCTATGAAGAGCCGGAGCAAGAGGAAGGTCAGGGCGGACCTGGTGGCGGCGGTCCTATGACTGGCGTTGAGTGGATTGCTGATGACACCCTTGAGGGCCTGGCATCTCAGATGGGTCTTTCGGGCGACGCTGCAGCCGAATTCATCGAGCAAATCGAGCGCTATAACGGCTATTGCAAAGATGGCGTAGACATGGAATTCGGTCGTGCAACTGAAGTTCTCTTCCCGGTTGAAGAAGGCCCATTCTACGCTTGCACGTTCGACCCGGTTTTGGGCGAAACTATGGTTACCATGGGTGGCATTATCACCGACGGCGAGCAGAATGCTGTCGATGAGAACTACGAGCCAATCCCTGGTCTGTACGTTTCAGGTAATGACTGCGGTCGTCGCTTCGGCACCGAGTACGTCACGCCAATCCCCGGTGTTTCCATTGCCTTTGCAACCGTTCTTGGTCGTGAGTGCGGCAAGTCGGTAGCCAAGTTCCTCGGCTAGTCACCACGCTGGCTGTCTTTAGGTGATTGCATTGAGACAGTTCGCCTGAAGACAAATCACATACCCGGTGGGGCGCAATCATTCCCTCCCATTGCGCCCCATAACCAATAAAAACCCTGCCCACATGGACAGGGTTTTACCATTTTTTGTTTGGCCAATTCGGGGTTATAGGACAAAAAACGTGTCCAAAAAAGGGGTGTTGATGCAGGTCAGCACCCCTTTTTAACCATCGTTTTCTCTTTTTTTGAAAAAATCCACTCGGACAAAAAACGTGTCTAGTCTTGAAAGTTTTTCCTGTTGAGC
>RAZB01000008.1 GCA_003612515.1 bacterium D16-34 | reverse complement strand
TAAGCCCGGACGAGTACCGGGCATCGCTAGGTTACACCGCCTAGGTGGTACGAAAAAACGTCCGCACCCCCTTTGGGGGTCAAAAACCCCGACTAGGGCACTTTTCCAGCCAAAACTTACAAACTTCTTCCATAATTTCGAGCTTCAGCCAACAAAACAACATTGTCCCAGCTTGTGGGCGCGCGAGGATCAATAGCACGCGAGCCCGACATTGCGCAAGCTCCGACAGCATGCAAGCTCCAATAGAGCGTTAGCACCGAAAGCATGCGAACACTGACACACAAAACAAGATACAACGAAATCGGACGCATAAAATGCGTCCGATTCCTGAGGGAGAAAATCTAAGAATGAGTTTTAACGTATAGGTACAGCTTATAGGCTGTGCCGTATGTTTACAGAGCGCAGGTTAAACCAATAAGCTACAGGGTTGGAATGTACTCATTAACTGCATGTTCAGCAGCCCAGTAACCAGACACACGAGCCCAAAGCTGCGTTGATCCCGGTGCGCAAGATACGTCATAGTACGGTCCGAACAAAGCACCAGCATCAGAGCCACCAGCATACAGACCTGGGATCGGCTTAAAGTCGTTGCGAATGACACGAGCATATTCGTCAACCTTCAAACCACCGACTGTGCCATAGAAAGCTAACAGGCAACGGAAGCCATAATAAGGAGGCGTGTTCATCTTGCGCAACAACTCCGGATCCTTTAAGAAGTCATGATCGTAGCCGTCGTCGCAATAACCGTTGTACTTATCAACTTCAGCCTTCAAAGCCGCCGGATCAATGCCAAGCATCTCACCAAGCTCTTCGATCGTATCAGCCTTAAATACGCGCGGGTTGTCGCGAACGATTGCCTTGTCGATCTCTTCTTGGAATGAAGGAACTGGCTCTCCGGGCTCAAAGTAGTTTGCACGACGAGTCACAACGCCTTCGGTCATGATTTTGTCAACAAACGCCTGGTCAATGATTGCGAATACATGCTGCTGCTGGGAGCCGATGTTGCCTGAAAGCGTCCAGTCTTTGATAACACTCTCATCACAGAAGCGACGCCCATCTTGGTTCAAGAAGATTTCATCAGCTTGGTTTACACCGCAAACAGTCAGTGCACTCTTGTTGTAGTGACCAGGTAAAATCCAGCTACAGTAATTTACTGCTTCAGGGTGATGTAAAAGCGCGTTCTGTTCAAGACCCATAGTGATACCATCACCACGCTGCGTACCCATAGAACCGCGCGGAATAACACAGTCATACGGTACGTTGGTGTAATGCTCAAACATTTCTTTATTAGCTGCGAAACCACCAGTGCAAAGATCCACAGCCTTGGCATTTACTTGGATGATGTCTCCAGTGCGAGTCTTGCAGAGCACGCCTGCCACCGCACCGTCATCGGTAGTGAGCAGCTGATATGCACGTGCGTCGAACAAAAACTCTACGCCTTGATCTTGTGCGAGCTCATACATCTTCATGATGGCAACCATACCACCTGATTCACCATTCTCACCGTGGTCGTATTTGCCCTTAGCGTTGTAGGTGATACCTTGGACATCTGTCGTCCATGCGCGAACTTTTTCACCATCATCAGCATAGCGGCGAGTAACAATAGCATTGCTTGCATAACGATGATATGAAGCCAAGCCATCATAATAGTGATCAGCTGCGCCAACGTTTTCCAATGCGTTGTCAGTACCCATTGCTACGTTGCCGATATTTTCAACATAACGAGAATTTCCACCAACACCGTTTTCAGTGTTTACGTCTACAAGGATGACCTTTGCGCCAAGCTCAGCGGCACGATTCGCGGCACATAAGCCCGCGGTACCTGAACCACACACAACAAAGTCGCAGTCATAGGTTGCGGTAATGCTGCCTGCTCCTTCGGCAGCAGCTTCGTCACCAGCGTCATCGCTCGCATAAGCTTTTGGCGTTAAAGACAAAGCGCCTGCTGCAAGCGCGGCTGCGCCAAGGGTGGTTGTGCCAAGCAGGAAGCTGCGGCGTGATAAGTCTTGTTTCATGATAATCGTCCTTTCTTCCCTATTTGGCCTATTCAAACCCGATCCAACCCTCAGGCAGATCCATGTAGTGGCACTGTACGCAGTTCAGTTCAGGCTGACCATGCATTGAGTGGCACTGGCCGCAATCTACATCGCCACGATGATTGTCATGAACGTTGTAAAGACCTTCAGGGTTATAGACGGTATTATCACCATCCAAAATGGTTGTATCTTTAATCTTGTCCCAGTTATGACAGCCATCATTTAGGCAGAATTCGCGAGTAGCAATAGTCTGCTCAGCAGGCGCCATTAACTCGGTAAAGCTTCCGACGTTTTTCATAGTTTCGTCATCGTGACAGCTTTCACAGGTATTGCCCAACTGCTTGTGCATCGTGATCAATGTTGCCGGATCTTCGTCTTCATAACTTGCAACATACGGATCATCTGGATGCTCTGCAATTACCGCATCCCATCCAGCTTCGCCTGTATTGCTTAGCGGCTCCGATGATGGTGAACATGCCCAAAGCGCACCTATGGCACCAACCATAGCAAGCGTGACTGCACCCCAAAGCATAGATTTCGCTTTCACCTTACATCCCTTCCTCTCATAAACTAGGTGTCCCCATGATCCGCGCCACAAGAGCAACACTTCTGATTTCTGATTGCCTTTGTAATCCTTCAGCAATCCTTCTACAGTCTTGCGTGTTGCCTTATTTCTGCGCGGCATCAACTACAAAATATTCTTGCAATTTTTTTCATGGCGAACACCTCATGAATCATGGTGAAACGCGTAATTCCGAGCCAATTTTGACCCCATAAAAGCAGGTGAATTTATGGGGTGCGAATCCCTATACATGCTTTACCTGGTGTTTTTCGATCAATCAAAATGGGTTCGCGTGCTTGCTTTATAGTTTTGTTAGTGAATGCTTTTAAGTACAATACATGCATGAAAGCTAAAGGGAGGCTTTTCACAAGGGGTCACTTTAAGGGAAGTTTTTCGTAAGGGGATCGCTCTCAGGGGATTATTCAAATACGCAAGCAAGAGTGTTGTTAAGCGGGCACGAATTTAGGAAAGCGCGATTTTGAACGAGAGCGTCATTGAGAATAAGCGTATTTGAGTAAGAGCGTTATTGAGGGAGAACGCTATTGAATCAGTTATCGAAAACCAGTTTTTTAGTTGCACTTATAGGCCTTACCTTTAGCTGGGTATTCTTTCCGCCAGTTCTTATGAGCGGTTATTTCTCGTCGCTATCAATTTATACCTTTGCAAACGAGGCCATTCTTGCTTTTTGCGTCGTACTCTTTTTATTGGCAGTTATTCTACGCCGCCGTCTTGAGCGTTTTATTAAGCGTCATCCAAGTTTTATGCTTTGTATTATTTTTACAAGCCTCATTGGCTATGCTCTCTTAGTGGTACAACTCGCCACCGGTTTAAATGAAGCAATTACCTTGATCTCCACTTTTTTGCTTTCGCTTGGATATGTCAGCCTGATGGTTTGTTGGATGCTACTTTTAGGGCTTGTTGGCTCCAAGCAAATCACACTTCTCTTGTTCGGATCGGCACTTGGTTATGCTGCGCTAACTCTTGGCAACTTTTTACCCCTCGAAGGACGCATGTTGCTCTGTGGATCCTCTACTTCAATCTCGGGTATCTGCTGGTTGCTTTCATGGAAAAAGGTAAAAACATTCCAAACCGTAAAACCTTTCAGCTATGATCTGGCGGTTCTTCGACACGGTCCTTATTTAATGCTTGGAATTTTGTCAGTCCTACTGATTGGTGCCCGCATCGTAACGGGGCTTTATTTCAGTCTTGAAAACGATCTTTCTTTAAGCGAAATGCTCATCCGGTGCATAAGCATCGCGGCCGTTATGGTCTTTTGCATTTTTGAGGCGAAGCGCGAAGTATCACTTGAACAAGAATATCGAAGCGCATGGATTCCCGCAGCAGTACTCTTTTTGCTGGGAGCCATGATCATTATTGGCATGACTGGATCGGCTGAACGCGCAGGTCTAGGGATCACCCATGGTGCCATAAACTGCTTTGAGGTTTTAGGCTACCTCATCATGTTCCAATTCATCAAAAACGACCGCGTCTCCCCTATTATGGTTGTTAGCCTTGGAATGATTGTTTTTAAGGTGCTACCGATCTTTTTGCAGCGCATTGTCTTTCCGCGCATGACCGCAGCACTTGGTCTCACCTCGGTTGATTTTGTCCCGGTCGTTATCCTTATGTCTATGGCGGTCGTGGTATGCGCCCTTGCTTTCGGGAACCATCGCGCCACCACCGACGAGCTGCATACGCTCTCTCATCCCGGCATAAACAACGATGGCGAACAAGGCGAAATAGCGCCAGAGAGCGAGGCCAACAAAGCCGCAGAAAAGGCCACAACGCCACCCGATTCACCAGACGAAAAGCCTGCTTTAAGTTTTGAAGAAGCTTGCCTGCGCCTTGCTGAAGAAGGAAGTCTTTCAACGCGCGAAACTGAAATCATGCTGCTCATTGCACGTGGCAACAGCCAAAAATACATTTCAGAAGTGCTGTATTTAGCGCTTGGCACCGTACAGTGGTACGCCAAAACAATCTATCGCAAACTTGACGTGCATTCCAAACAAGAGCTTATCAATCGCGTGCATGATCAGATGATCCACTCTGAACTTTCGCAGAGGCACCTTCGTGGTTAATAGACTTCGCAAGTGGATGCTGTTTAACAAAACTCACCAACACTAAGCTGACAAGGCATAGCGGGATAAACCACAAAAAGAGCGGGATGAGCGCTTCAGAGTATCCTTGCGCAATGAGCGTCTGCACAGAATCTGGTAGCTTATCAACTACACTTGGCGTAAGTGAAGAAAGCGTCAGGTTATCCGCGTGCGGCAATTTGTTCGCAAGATCAGCGGTCAGTCGAGCGGCAAACATAGCACCGACCAAAGCCGCACCAACCGTAGATCCAATTTGGCGAAAATAATTGTTGGCAGCAGTTGCAGTACCCACCAAGGTGTGCGGAAATTCGTTTTGAACAATAAGCACCATAATTTGTGTGCCTAAGCCCAAGCCAAAACCCAAAATGAACAAATATATAAGCGGGCGCCACAAAGGCTCGACGACTTCCAAGGTGGACATGAGATAAAACCCAAGAGACGAAACAATGCACATTGCCACAAGAAATATTTTGTACTTACCCGTTTTTGCAACCAGCCAGCCTGACACAAGCGACGTCAAAAACACCCCAATACTCATCGGAACACACATAAGGCCTGCAATCTCAGGCGCCATTTTGTCGACGATCTGAAAATACGTCGGCAAGTAATTCATGCATCCCATAAAGCCGATATTGATGAGGAAGCACACCGCTGAGCACAATACGAAGTTGCGGTTCTTGAAAAGCCCCAGCGGAAAAATTGGTGTTCGCGCATGTTTTTCAGAAACCACAAAACCAGTAAGCGAACAGAGTAGCACCGCAAACAGAATCACAATTACCAAACTATCCCAAGGATATGTCGTGCCACCCCACGCAACAACAAGTGTGAGCGAAGCGGTAAACAAAGTCAGCGCAACCGTACCACCAATATCAAGCGAAAAATGCTGTTCTGTTCCTTTAAATCGTGGCAAAAATATCGCCAGCATTACAATTGCCAGCAACGCAAGAGGAACCGTAAACCAAAAAATCCAGCGCCACCCTGTCACCTGAACAAACCAACCACCAAGAAGCGGCCCTAATACATTTGAAACCGAAAAGAGCGCACCCATCGCTCCCATATAAGTACCCATTTTACGTGGCGGAACAACGTCAGCTAGCGCTGCTTGCGACAAAATAATAAGGCCGCCGCCACCCATGCCCGAAATGCATCGTCCGCAAATAAGCATAGCCATGTTTATCGAGATGCCACAGACAACCTTTCCTACAGCATACAACCCAAGACCGAACATGAGCAGGCCTTTTCTACCTTTAATATCGCCTAATTTGCCGTAAAGCGGCATGGTGATAGTGGAAGTCAGAATATAGGCGGTGGTAACCCATTGCATAATTTCGACGCCGCCTAAATCCCCGACGATCGTTGGCAATGCAGTAGAGGCTATTGTCTCTGAAAGAGAGCTCACAAACATGCCAAGCGCAAGACCACCCAATACAAATGCAAGCTTTTTTCCATGCAGCCCTGAATCTTGAATGGCTATTGCTTCACTCATACGCATCCCGCCTTTACAAAGTCATACACCATATTCTCTGACTTCAAAAGGCAAGATAAATGCCGCATTTTCAGATGAAAACCGACTGTTATAAGCAAGAAACTATGATGTTGTTTGGCTAACTTTGAATTTTTACTGAAGCAGATTTATGGACGAATTCCGCGCCAGGCAACAACACCAACACTGCCCATCAACACCACCACAAGCACGATTGAAACAGGCGCAATCAGCCCTATTTGCTGCGAGATGAGCAAATACTGCAAATAAAGCGTGTAAACACTAAATTCAAACTCGCACATAACCATAATGCCAACTGACGTCTTGTACCAGCGAAAATTTGTTGAGCCAACAATCTTTGGTGGCGCGTTCCAAAAACGAGGCGGCAAAAAGTGACCAATCCCGCTCATGATTACGAAACAAACAAGCACGATGATTGGTATCAAGACATAGGTCCAACGAGACCCGTAGGTATCCGGTTGCCCATTGAACCCAAAATGTGTTGGAACTTGTTCAGGAAGTGCACTTATGTTGGCGATGGTGTATACAAGACTCACAGCCACCAAAACCCAAGACACCAGTTCTACCAGGCGAAAAAACGGTGTGTAGTATTGTTCGTTTTGGCGCACTGCCGCATCTCCTTAACGTAGGGTTTATAGAGGTATTCTACTTGCAATCTTTTCAGTTGTTAAGAAGAATGCTTAGAGAGACTATAGTCACATGTACCATACAAAAGCGCCAACACCCACAATGACCATTGATCAAAATTTGCATTTTGATTGCGTAAACGCAATAAATACGTTTCACGTAATATGCTTATCTGGCTACTCTGCTAGCATATATGAAAGATACCCATCTCTTGCAAAGAAATTTCTGCCCATGAATGAACTAGCTATACTCGATGCCCTACAGTCCATCAAAACACCTCTGATGGACACCTTCGTGGCGGCATTCACCTGGATGGGAAACATTGGTCAACTCTGGATTATCCTCGGTATTGTTTTAATTTGCATACCACAAACACGCAGATTGGGAGTGGCAGTTCTTATTGCTTTTGCGCTCGGCACGCTTATCACAAGCGGCATTATTAAGCCTCTTTTAATGCGACCGCGCCCTTGTGACATCAACCCACATGTCCCCTTAATCATTGATAGACCCTTCGGATCGTCGTTCCCCTCTGGACATACCACCTCTGCCTTCGCCAGTGCATTTGCGCTGCTTTTCATGAGGCACCCACGTGCTCCAAAAGCGCTCATCATTGTTGTTTTTGTCCTTGCTGTCTTTATGGCATTTACGCGCCTGTATTGCTATGTTCACTATCCAACCGATGTCTTAGCCGGCATTCTTGTTGGTTTGCTTGCAGCCTTTCTATCTGCAAAAATCATGAGTATCTATAACACTAACCATCCCTCAAAGGAGACTAAATGAATATCTCTCACGACATCATAAATCAGCCAACTTCAGATGAAAATGAATGCGCATGCTCAAGCTCTGTTCCCGACAAAACAGGTTTTTCAATTCCTGCAGACGTCACACCTGAGGAGTTGCATGAACTATTCAGCGGAGACCTTTTTGCAACCAAACGCGTAGGATGCGTGCCCGTTGACGGAAAAAAAGGTTACGGTGTAGCTGAACTTGAAATTACCGACACTCACCGAAATGCACTTGGCAATGTCATGGGAGGCGCAATCTTTACACTTTGCGACTTTGCATTAGCCATTGCATCAAATGTTGGCGAATGCCCCACCATCTCAATTCAATCGTCAATCAGCTATTTGCGCACCACGCACGGCAACAAGCTTACTGCAACTTGCACCTGTGACAAGTCCGGGCGACATGTAGCATTCTACACGGTGCGTGTCGTTGATGATTTAGGTGTGGAAGTTGCTATGATGACAGTTACCGCGTATCGCTAAGCGTAGTGATAGACCTTTCGTAGCCCCACCATAAATGCAACGGTTAGCACAAGCGCGCAGCTTTCAGCTACGATAATGGCGCACCACACGCCATCAATTCCCCACCACAAAGGAAGCAGCATGACCGTTGATGTCTCAAAGACAAGCGTGCGCATAAAGCTAATCAACGCAGAAACTAGTCCGTTGTTGAGCGCAGTAAAGAACGCTGAGCCAAAAATGTTGAAGCCGCAAATGAGATATGCTCCCGAGTAAATACGATACCCGTGTATAGTCATCTGTGTAAGTGCTGGATCATACCCCACAAATATTTGCGCGAGCTGCGGAGCGAATATCTGTGACGAGGCAAACATCACCAAACCAGCACCACCAACAAGCTTTAAGCTCTTCTTGAAAAGGTTTTGCAGCTCAGGGGTATTCTTGGCTCCAAATTGATAGCTGATAACAGGGCCGGTTCCCATAGAGAAGCCAAAAAAGATTGCCACGAACACGAAGTTCATGTACATGATGACGCCATAAGCCGCCACACCATCAGCGCCAGCAAGCTGCATGAGTTGATAGTTATAGAGCGTACCCACAATTGCAGCTGCAACTTCAGTCATAAGCTCAGAAGAGCCATTTACACATGTTCTTCCAAGAGCACGCAAATCAAAGAGTGGCTTATCAATAGCAAGCTGATCTGAGCGGTGCGTAATAAAGTACGCAAGAGAAGTAACTGCCGCCACAATCTGACCTGAAATAGTAGCCAGCGCAGCACCTTCAATACCCCACCCGAACAACGCGATAAAAACGTAGTCTAAGACAATATTGGTAATGCCAGCGCCAAATGTCACACCAAGGCCGATATGAGGCTTTTCTGATGCGATAAAGAAGCTTTGCGAAACCATTTGCACCACAAATGCTGGAAGCGCTAAAAACAGAATCCGACCGTAACTGGTAGCCAAATCCAAAAGCACATCACTTGCACCAATGAGCACCAATACTCGCGGCAAGATAAACCAGCCCACACAGGCAAGTGCTGCAGCCACACACGCAGCTGCAACCACGATAAAGCCAAACAGCCTACCTGCGCGCTTTTTATCACCTTCACCAAGTGTTTTTGCAACAAGCGCAGCCCCACCAGTGCCAAACATAAAGCCAACGCAGCCAAAAATCATCACCATTGGAAAGGCCAGATTTACAGCCGCCAAAGCATCTTTGCCTGCAAGATTAGACACAAACAGACCATCTACAACACTATAGATGGAGGTAAAAATCATCATGACAATAGAAGGCAACGCAAAGCGAATCAGCCTGCCATAGGTAAAGTGATCAGATAGTTTAATGTTCATAAAATATGCTCTCGCTTAAGTATGTGCTCTTGCTAACTACTTCGACATAATTGCTTGAGAAAGCGCGACTTTCAGCCCTTCAACGTAGCGCGTTGACAGCCGAAGAAACTCCAGGCATTCCTGTTCGCTCATGACCCCAAAAGCTGCCTCTTCAGCATCTTGAACCGGCTTTATACAGCGTTTGGCAAGCAAACTTCCAGCATCAGTAAAATACAAACGCACTGCTTTTCCTGTGGTCTCAGAACGCAAATACCCCTCATCAATCATTTTGCGAACCGATGAATGCACTGTTTGTTTCGGTAGTCCGGTAAACAAACAAATGTCTTTTTGCGTGCACCCTTGCCCAGAGTCATAGATAGTATAGAGAACATGAAATGCACTACCAGATAGACCAAGCTTATCTGCCACCTGGTGATAGAGTTCGTTTTCTTTGCGAAAAAGCTCATTATAGGTGCGAAGCGCACTCGTTTTTTGCTGCGTCATTCACGTACTCACTTAGTCCGATTTCGTACTTTTAGATAATCTTAGTCTGTTTTCGGACTATGGCAAGGCGGCTCACAAAAGCTTCAAATCAAAGCTCCGCACCAACGCTTAACAAGCATTAAATCAGTTAGTACGAATGCGCTCGAAAAATGCATAGGCGTTTTCGAAAAAGATTTTGTGGGCAATAGCTTCGCCAAATTCATCGGACAACAGCTCAAAGAGATCCCCGACTTTACTACAAGGTTCAAGCCACAAAGGCACATCGCAGCCATCGTAATCGCTCCCCAGCGCAAGCACGTCTTCGCCTGCCACTTCAAGGATATGATCAACATGGCGCAAAACATCGGTATGCGTTGGCAAACTATGTGTTGTCGAAAGAAAATCTCGACAGAAATTAAGCCCTACCACTCCTTTGCGATCTGCTATTTCGCGCAACTGCCAGTCAGCTAAGTTACGAGCGTGATCGCACACGGATCGACAGTTTGAATGCGAGGCGGCAAACGGTTTGGTGGCCACACGGCAGACGTCTTTGAAGCCTTCATCGTTGAGGTGTGACACATCAAGAACAATCGAGCGTGCCTCTAATTCTGCAACCATAGAACGTCCAAACGACGATAAGCCGTGGTTTGTTTCATACCCGCTCCCCATGGCATTTTCGCCATTCCAAGTGAGCGCCACCATACCAACACCCATGTCGACAAGCGTATCCAATCGCGATTCCGAATCAACGCGCGGAGACAAAAACGGCGCACCTTCTATGGTTAAAAGAGCAGCAGTTTTGCGCTCAGCAAAAGCATCTGTGATCTCTGAGGCGCAACAAACTTGGGTTACTTGCGTCTGGCAAGCTTGCATCTGGGTAAGAAAGTAGCGATATATGCGATCGCAAAAGCTCCAGGAATCGTCCGCATCGAGCTCATCGGGCACGAAAATAGCAAAGCACTGACACCAGGCATATTTGCCTAACTGATCAAGGGAAATATGAGCGTCATTTTCCGCAAGCGTCTGCATACGGTCCAGATTTCCACCCGCAAATTGCGCTGCAAATCCACCTAAATTATCGGCATCATGCACCAGCACTAACCTATCGAGGGTGTCACAATGCAGATCAAATACGCGCAGTCGCGCGTCCGTTGTTGTTATCTCATCGTGCTTTATGCCAGCAGCTTGCACTAAAAATAGTGCCTCTTTGGCATCGAGCGAATCGAGTGTAGCAAAAGCGCTATCACGCATACCTATTCCTCCATCTCGCGCAAAAACGCTCCAACACGAGGCAGCAGATTATCGTTTTCGTCCAACTTGAAATAGCGAATCGGAAGCTGCAATTTACGCTTGTCAGCTAAGTATCTTCCGCCAGCGCGTAGTATCTCTGTTGTCTTTGATTTTGGAATATCAATTGGCTCAACTACCAGCTTGCCACCAGTAACCGAGACTGTCTTTATGTAGTGCTCGTGAGCAAATGCCTTAATGCGCGCTTTTTCGAACAAATTAATCGTGGCTTGCGGCATATCGGGGCGCTTCGCCACAAGATCATTAAAGATATCTTCCACCGCAGCAAGCGTGTCTGCCGAAGCAATGCGCCTATACCACATGACGCGCTCATCTGCATCGGGCACATAGTCATCGGGTAGGTAAGTATGACCAGGCACGTTGACAGTAATATCCGAAAGTGCTGGCGGCAAGGTGTCCATAGCCTTCAAGTCGCCTTCACGCGTAGCATTTACCGCCTGAGCTAACATCTGAGCGAACAGATCGAAGCCCACCGCAGATATATTGCCCGATTGCTCGGCACCGAGCATGCTTCCTGCACCACGAATCTCTAGGTCGCGCATAGCAATGCGCATACCACTTCCTAAGTCTTGGAATTCGGAAAGTGCGGTTAAGCGCGCTTGCGCCTCTTCGGTCAAAGGAACGTTGTCGGGGAACATAAAGTAGGCATACGCCTGTGTTGACGAACGACCAACACGACCTTTGAGCTGATAAAGCTGTGCAAGCCCCAGGCGCTGCGAGTCTTCGATAATGAGCGTGTTTGTGTGCGGATTGTCAATGCCGCTTTCGATAATGGTAGTTGCCACTAAAACATCAAGGTTACCAGCGGCAAACTCCTCCATCACCCGTTCGAGTTCTTCTTTGGACATCTGTCCATGAGCCACTCCAACACGCGCCTCTTCAGCCGCAGCCACCACTCGCGAAACCGCATCATCAATGGATCGAACCCTGTTTGACACATAGTAGACTTGTCCACCACGCGCAAGTTCGCGCCGAATTGCTGCGCTCACCAGATCAGGATCCCATTCGCCAACATGAACCTCAACCGGACGACGCTCATCAGGGGGCGTTAAGATAAGGCTCATATCGCGAACGCCCGACAAGCTCATCTGCATCGTACGCGGAATAGGAGTTGCAGAAAGCGTGAGCACATCAATGGATTCGCGAAGGTGTTTAAGTTGCTCTTTGTGCCCCACACCAAAGCGTTGCTCTTCGTCAATAATCACCAGCCCTAAGTCGTGTGGATTAACGTCACGACTGAGCAAACGATGCGTGCCAACCAACACATCCACTTCGCCCTCTTGAAAACCGCGAAGCGCTTCTGCCTGCTGAGCAGCACTACGAAAACGCGAAAGTACCTCTACGCGCACGCTAAACGGATCAAAGCGATCTTTAAACGACGTGTAATGTTGCTGCGCCAAAATAGTGGTTGGACACAAAACCATGACCTGTTTGTGGTCTTGAACAGCTTTAAATGCAGCACGAAGCGCAACCTCAGTCTTGCCAAAACCAACATCGCCGCAAATGAGCCTATCCATGGGCTTTGCTGATTGCATATCGGCCTTCACATCTGCAATAGCTGCCAGCTGATCAGGCGTTTCCATATACGGGAATGACTCTTCCATCTCGCGCTGCTCGGCGGTGTCGGGTCCAAAGCGATACCCCTGCACCGTTGCTCGGCGAGCATAAACATCCACCAAGTCAAACGCCAGCTTTTTAGTTGCCGCACGAGCCTTGCGAAGTGCTCGCGACCAGTCTGCAGTATTGAGACGCGTCAGGCGCGGGCTTGCGCCCTCCGGACCAACGTAGCGCGTCACACGATCAAGCTGCTCAACAGGAACATAGAGCTTATCGCCTTCTGCATATTCCAAAAGCAAGTAATCTCTAGCTGTGCCATCAACCTCTTGCCGAACAAGCTCCTTAAAATGTGCAACACCATGCATAGCATGCACAACATAATCCCCCGGTTTAAAGGGAAAAGTAATTTCGGTGATATCTATGCTTCTGTTCTGACGCGCACTCGATGCACCTTGCGTATCGTTCATGCTGATGATGGCAAGTTTCGCCTTTGGAATAATCATACCTAGAGGCACATCAACATCCACGACATTTACCACACCACGACGAAGTCTTCTCTTTTCTGCACCAGGTGTTTGTGGAATTGTACCCTCAACAACGTCAAGCACTTCATGAATGGGCAGCCCCTCATCAACAAATGCAAGCTTCATATCTTGACGGGCGCGAAAATGGCTTGCGCTAAAAACCACCGTGTAGTCTGCCTCACAAAGCGAACGCAAACGACCAAAGAGCTTATCGGGATGCCCCGCAACATCCACGCGTTTCACGGGCAAATCGTCATCAACAGCACTACCGACTTGCATGATAGATACATAAGTTGCGCGTTGACCTTCGCCAAAACTTACATGCGTGGCCTCAGCAAACAAGCCCTCAACACCAATGCCTGAGCCCTTTGCACGGCTTTGTATATCATCGTAGGCATGCGTCATATCATCAAACAATGATCGCGGCTCGATCATACTTACCAGCGATCCTTCGCATAGATAATCGCCAAGCGTTACCGTCTGCTCATACAAATATGAAAGCAGCATATCCGAGCCGTCAAAACGCAAGCCCCCATCAAGCTTTTCCAAGACATCGCGCAGTGTTTGATTCGTTCGTGCACGCGCTTCAAGTTGCTTACGAGCATGCGCAAGTGTTTGCGGTGTGGCGGCATATTCAATAACCGGATAAATTTCTATTTCATTCAAGTTTGAGATTGTTTGCCCTGTTGAGGGAACGATTCGACGAATCTCATCAAGCTCATCGCCGAAGAAGTCAAGCCGTACCGGATAGACGGTATTGCCCGGAAACACATCAATCGTACCGCCGCGAACAGCAAACGTACCCGGACCTTCAAGTTCGCCAGTGTTTTGATAACCTCGCGCAACAAGAGCATCTGCAACCTGCTCAAAGGATGTTGGATAGTCATATGCTTGCACGCCTTCATGGTTTATAGCGGCAAGTTCATCAAGTTCTTTATTCGCCGAAAAAACAAGTGGAGCGCAAACACGAGCCTTTGCGGGCGCAAGCTGACGAACCAGCGAGCGAGCGCTTGCCACCACAACCACTTCCCTACCCGCTGCCAGCGCAAAAGCCGCCTCCATACGGTGCGCCACCACCGACGCATTAGCCGCTTTAGGCACAAACGGATAGTCGGTGCGCTCAGGAAAACGCAACACACGCTCTTCTCCAAGATAGGCTGCCACACTTCGGGCAAACGAAACCGCACTTTCTTCGCCAGCTAAAACAACAAGCGTTGTTTGTGGCTTGTGAGCAAAGCGAGCCGCCACCAAAAAAGGACGAGCGCTCGAGGCTACACCGAGCGTTGCATCCTCGCCTCTATCAAGCTTATGCCAAAATGTTTCAAGGCATTCTGTTTTTTCCAAGACAAAAGTCAGCGAATCAATGAGCATAGCTGCCCTTTCTGTTCTAAATCATTCGCGATCAGCAAGTTTACCACTTTGAGTTGCATTTATTTGAGGCCCATGATGCATTATCATAGGCGCAACACGTTATACAAGGAGAACGCATGCCACGAGAAAACATGACCGACAAGCGCGCTCGCGCCGCCGAGATTGAGCAGCGAATGTTTGACCACTATGGCAAAGGCGCCTGTTCGCTTGATTACACCTCTCCATTTTCGCTTACGGTTGCCGTCGTTTTGTCTGCCCAATGCACCGATGCAGCAGTCAATAAGGTGACACCTTTGCTGTTTTCGCGCTTCCCTGACCCACCTGCTCTTGCAAGCGCGTCACTTGCAGAGGTCGAACAAATCATTCATCCCCTTGGCTTTTATCACGCCAAGGCCAAAAACTTAATAGCTCTAGCACAAACTGTCTGTTCAGAGTTTGGTGGCGAAATTCCCGCCGACGTTAATGCGCTGCAAAAATTACCAGGTGTTGGGCGCAAAACCGCAAACTGCGTTATGTGCGAAGCTTTCAAAGATCCGCAAGGCATTGCCGTTGATACTCACGTCTTTCGCATCGCACACCGTCTTGGTTTTGCTACGCGCAACGACGATACGCCCGCCAAAACCGAAGCAAAACTGTTAAAGCTCTATCCCCAATCAGATTGGCTCTACATCAATCATCAATGGGTGCATTTTGGACGCGATTTTTGTTGTGCGCGCAATCAGAAGTGTGCTGACTGTTTTATTAGAGATCTCTGCCCGAGTCGTGGTAAATAGTAAGGAGCGCCGTCATATGGATTATCGCACGCTAGGAAAGACTAACCTTTCAGTAAGCGAAATTGGATTTGGTGCTGAATGGATTGGCAAAATGCCAGATCAAGCCATTCGCGATATGATGTCATATGCCTCTTTGCAAGGCGTCAATATTCTCGATTGCTGGATGAGCGATCCTGCTATACGCGATGCGCTAGGACGAGGGCTTGCTGGTGTTCGCGACAAATGGATTATTCAGGGTCATGTTGGTTCAACCTGGCAAAACGGTCAATACGTTCGCACCCGCAACCTCGATCAAGCAAAACCTGCATTTGAGGATCTTTTGCGCCGACTGAACACCGACTATATAGATCTTGGCATGATTCACTATGTTGATGAGATTGAAGATTTCAACGCTATTACAACCGGGCCTTTTATGGACTACATGCGTGAGCTTAAACACACCAACACCATTGGACACATTGGTCTTTCCACCCACGATGTCGCTGTAGCTAAACAAGCCTGCATGCATCCAGAAATTGAGATGATCATGTTTAGCCTTAACCCTTGTTTTGACTTAGCACCAGCACAAACTACCCTTGACGAACTCTATGCCAGCTCTCGCATTGAGGGTCGAAACAACATTGATCCTGACCGCGCAGAACTGTATGCCTTGGCCGAGCACACCAATACCGGAATTACCGTAATGAAAGCCTATGCAGGAGGCAGGCTTTTAGATGCACAGGCTTCACCTTTTGGTGTCGCACTCACACCAACACAGTGCCTTCACTACGCACTCACGCGTCCTGGTGTTGCAAGCGTTCTCGTAGGCACGGAAAGCGTCGAACAAATTGCTGAAGCCATAGCCTACACCACCGCAAGCGCCAAAGAACGCGACTATGCATCGGTATTAGCGCAGGCTCCTCATCATGCTTTCGCAAGTCAATGCACCTATTGCGGGCATTGTGCGCCTTGCAGCGTCCAAATCAATATCGCACTGGTAAACAAACTTTACGATCTGGCATCTCTTCGCCCAAATGAAAATACTGGAGCGCAAACGCATTACACTGAACTTACTCACAAAGCATCAGAATGCACCCGCTGTAAAGCTTGTGAGCCGCGTTGCCCCTTCGGGGTTGCAATTTCTGATCGAATGGATGAGGCTGCTTCATTTTTTGGGTGCTAAGCAACCTGAAAAGAGGCATATATGCAACTTCACGATATAAGTGCCTACCAAACGTCTGCTGAACATTTTTTTGAACGGCTTCAGGCTTGGGAGGTAGACTTGGTGCTTGACGTGCGTCTCCACAACACCAACCAGCTAGCTGGTTTTACGAAAGAGTGCGATTTGGATTATTTTGTTCGCGAGATTGATCATGCAACTTATGTGCACGATCCTGAGTTTTCGCCAACCGCAGATGATTTGAGCGCCTATCTTCATAAGACTATAAGCTGGCAAGAGTATGCAAAAGCCTACCGACAAGACCTCGTAAAGCGCAATGCTGTTGCTGATTTCTTTAAAAAGTATGGCTCGTATAAATCAGTGGCCATTGTTGGCACCGCAACCGACAAGCGTAGAAGCCATGCTGAAGTATTAGTTGATGTTCTTACCCAAGCGCTTCCTGAGTTTTTGGGGTAAGCGGCGAACCTAAGCGTGCAAGTTCTCCTGCAACCGTTTCCACCAAAAGCGGCAAGCAAGCTTCAACAGCAGGTGTCAAACCGATAGCAAGCTCAGAAGGTGACGGGTTTTCTACTTGCATTCCCAAGCAAAGCCCTTGTGCCTCATAGCCAACAAGCATTGCTGCATCAAACAGATCTACCAGCTTTAAATCATGTAGCGACGCTGTGGCACCACTGCGGCGAGCCATAGCGTCTGGCTCAAATCGAAACACGGTTCCAGGTTCAGCGTTCGTACCATCTAGAGCATCAACGGTAACAATTACATCATAGTCTCTGACCGCATCTAATAAATCCAAGCTTAAACAGCCCAAATCATATACATCAACATTGTCAGGAAACTCATACCCTGCCACTAACGCATCATAAACGGCAGGGCCGAGTCCATCATCAAGCATCAGTTTGTTGCCAACACAAAATACCGCAATCCGGCTCCCCATACTATGCCCCCATGCCAGGACGCAAAACTAAATTGTAGTACGTTGCTGCAGCAATCATAACAAGCCCAACAATAACACTTATTACAGCCCAGATTTTCTGTCGGCGAAGATAGGTTTGCTTATCGGTGCCCTGAGCAGCTGCACGATGTGCTGCCAGAGGTTGACCAATGAGCGAAAAAGCGATGGTTCCAAGTAGAAGTGAGACAAATACCACAAGTGCTATGGTCACCGCAAAGAAGCTTCGCTCAGTATAGGCAGCATAAAACAGGTTATCTGCTACCAGCCAAAGCGGATAAAACAAAAGCGATGCCCAAAGACCATGCGCAGCACCCCATACTGGCGGCAAAAACAATGCGCCAATATTAATGCGCGGAATACCTTCCAAGAATGCTTCCTCTTGTGCAATTTGCTCATCAGTTAATTCAACCATGCTTATCCCCCTAATAAATGACCCCAGCACAAGCCAGGGTCATTTAACAATTCGTGCAAGTGGTGTTGTATTGTAACACCACTATAAGCGTGAACTAGTTATCAATCTTCTCAACGCGATCCACATGAGGATGCGGGTCTTTACCAACGATATCATGGCTGATCGGGTCGTATACCAAGCCGCCATGCTCTTTATGGAAGAACATCAACAGCGTAGGTGAAATACCTTCAACATTTGCCAGATAAACATGGATAAACATGAAGATGATAAAGACATACATCATGAAGTAGTGGATGATGCGCATTGACATCAGACCACCTACCAAGTTGGTGGTAGCTGCAAACGGAGCAGCTGCCATGGTAGGAGCCCACAAGCACAGACCAGTCCAGAACATGATCAAGATCAGAAGCGGAATAAGCAGGTAGCTGATCTTTTGCGGAACGCCAAGCTTAGCTCCCAGCGGGTGATCCTTTTTCAGGAACAGGTAGTACTTGATCCAGGCACCAGCCTGATGGCGGTTATCCTTTTGCGGCAACCATGTTTTGATGTCGGTAACTTGCTCACGCGTACCACCGGTAGGTGCAGACTTCACAAAGAAAGCCATGATCACGCGAATCAAGCAGTTAATGAACAGCACAAAACCAAAGAATACATGAGCGCCACGAGCGATACCCATAAAGCCCGGCCAGAACGGGAAATGGATGCAAAAACCGGTAACGATCAGGACAATCATAGCAACAAGATTAATCCAGTGCGTTACAACAAATGGCATAGGATGTGCTTCACGATAGTGTGCGAGATGCGCCATTTATTTCACCCCCCCCCAAGGGCCAGTAACCGTCTCGAAGCTCTTGCCTGTTGCCGGCTCAGTAATATGTACTGCGCAAGCGGTGCAGGGGTCAAAGCTGTGAACGGTACGAAGTGCATTGATCGGCTTTTCGATATCGCCAACCGGCACACCAATAAGACCTTGCTCCATAGGACCATGAACGCCATCAGCGTTAAGCGGAGCCAAGTTCCACGTAGACGGAATGATGATCTGATAGCCAGTGATCTTGCCATCTTTGATCTCTTCGCTGTGATAGAGAGCACCACGCGGAGCCTCCCACAGACCCGTACCAGAACCGGTGATGCCTTGCGGCTCACGGAAGTATTCGCTATCGCCGCTCTTAACAGCCTCGATGAGCTCATCAACCCATTGCTGCATAAGGTTTGCGATATATATACCGTTTCAATTTGGCGAACTGCGGTACGGCCGAGCGTTGATTGAAGCGGAGCGATTTGACCTGGGATACCCAAAGCCTTCAGCATGTCATCAACCATATCGACAATCTCTGGAACGTTGCGCTTGTAAGCAGCAAGAACACGAGAAAGTCCGCCAGCCTCATACGGCTTGCCATCGTAAGCCGGGCACTTTACCCAGGTATAACGATCGTTTACGTCATATGAGGTAAAGTCAGGATCGGTTACAAAGTACGGTGAGTTGTAGGTATCGTCACCCTTATACCAAGAATGACCCATGTACTCGGTAATGAGATGCTCATCAACATCTGATACGTTGAGGTTTTCATCCAAAACAGCCATCGGCAGGTAACGATCAGCGTATTCCATGCTCGGGCGCTCAAATACACCCCAAGCAATGTAGCGACCGCAGCCCTTACCAAACTCAAGAGCTTCCGGGTAGTACTGAGCCAAAGCCAAAGTGTCCGGAATAACTGTCGTGGTAACCCATGCATGCAGCTCATCAACGAGAGCCTTCAAGTCATCAAGCTTCTGCTCGGTGGGAACAAATGCCGTACCACCAGGGATAAGCGTCATGATGTGAGGCATCTTGCCGCCCAACAGACCAGAAATCTGGGAAGCCTTTGCCTGCATCTGCAATGCTTCAAGATAGTGAGCAGTGCAAATCAAGTCGAGCTCAGGCGGAAGCTTAAATGCCGTGCCATCCTCAGCGTCAAACCAGTTGCCTGAGAAGATGGAGAGCTGACCGTTGTCAGCGAAGTTCTTCAGGCGATCTTTAAGCTGAGCAAAGTCAGAATTTGCTGAAGTGCCTGCAGCCTCTGCCAATGCATAGGTGTCAGCAATGTCTGCCGTCAATGCATTGAGTGGGTTGACATAGTCAAGCGCGGCCAGGTTGTAAAGCCACAGGATGTGGCTGTGCAAAAACTGTGCACCCTCAAGCAGGTTACGAATAATACGTGCGTTATTCGAAATGGTAATGCCATATGCGCGCTCAGTTGCAATAGATGAAGCATGTGCATGAGAGATAGGGCAAACGCCGCAGATGCGTTGTACGATTTGCGCAGCGTCTTCAGGAGTACGATCTTGTACTACAAGCTCCATACCACGGAAACATCCGCCTGATACCCATGCATCAGATACCTTGCCGTTAGTAACTTCCATTTCAACGCGCAAGTGACCTTCGATACGTGTAATCGGATCAATAACAGAACGTGTCATGCAGCTTACCTCCCCTCATATTTATCTTTGGCGCTGTCAAACGGATGACCTGCGCTCTCTTCGTATGCTTTTTCAATCTCGGCTTCATTGAGATCGTATTTGCCGATAGCCTTATCAGGATGCTTCTTATCCCAAGCGCGTACCTTCTCGAAGTCTGCGCCGCCATCCATACGACCAGTCAGCTTCATGCCAAAGCCATGAACGACCAAAGCAGCTGCCACCAAGCCGGTAAGGGTAAGAGCAATAGTGCCAGGCTGAACTACCCAATCACCAATGCGCAAGTCACGATGACGCTTGTAGAACGGCGTGTTAACCTCAACCCAGTTCTGACCCGGATTCATCGGATTTGCTTCGCAGCAACCAATGCAGGGAGAGCCAGCTTGAACACACCAGCTACGACGGTTGTTCCACATAGTGATACCGCAGATTGACTTGGTCTGAGGTCCACGGCAGCCCATCGGATATAAGCAATAGCCAAGCGCTTCTTCTTTGCTGCCGAATTGATAAACGAATTCGCCATTCTCGAAGTGACCACGACGCTCGCAGTTGTCATGAATAGTCTGACCGAAGATATCATCAGGCATATTCATAGAATTCAAGCGATCGAGCAACAGCGTCATATCTTTCATGATGACAACGTTGACCAACACGCTCATGAGCCACTCAGGATTTGCAGGGCAGCCAGGGATGTTCACAACGGGAACTTCTACGCCTTGCTCCTGGAGATACTGCTGCACGCCCAAAGCATTTGATGCATTCGGATGGGCAGCACACCAACCGCCGTTAACTGCGCAAGAACCAAGTGCAACAACAGCATTAGCGTTCACCGCAGCTTGAACCAGCGTCTCGGTACCAACCTCTTCAGCAGCACGCAATGCGTTGCCGTCCCAACCCTTAAGCACAGCGCCTTCATAGATCAATACGTAGTCGCCTGCTTCAATGGTTTGGGCTTTTGCCTCTTCTACGGAATGACCAGCAGCTGCAGAAAGCGTTTCAGAATAGTTGAGCGAAATCATCTCCAGCACAACAGTTCCAGCGTCCGGCGTTTCCATTTGTGCAAAGGATTCAGTACATCCCGTGCACGATGCACCCTCGATCCAAATGACCGGATACAAGTTTCCCTTAGTAGCGCCGATAACCGACTGCTCAAGGGCGTGGGCAACCTTCGGGACTGCAACCTCAGATAAACCAGCTGCAACCGCGATGGCTCCGCAGAGCTTCATGAAATCACGACGAGATACTCCACGAGCATCTAACAAATCATAAAACTCACTACGGCAAGCCTCATTTCCCATGTGCACACCTCCTTTAGGTGCTCCTCGTCTACACATACTTTTGCTATTCTCCATAACCTTATGACCTGCACCAAGCACACGTTTGCGAACGCGACTTTTAACCTGCCAACGGCGCAAAAATGTTACATAATTTCTCAGCCGTAACAAGTTATATGCATTTTTATCGGACAAACACTTTACTTTGATGCAAACCAAATACTCATTACAAATCTTTTATGCAATGACCTCAAAGTACAAAGAATAGCCTTACACTAGCCTACCTACTCCATTCTCAACAAATTACCGACACGACAAGGTGTAAAAAGGCTATGATGACAACTTATCATGTTTGATAGCAGTACACACAAAGGAATTGCCATTATGACCACTTCGTCAACATTTGCTTACCTGGGACCTGAAGGAACGTATACCCACGAGGCAGCACTTGCCTTTGCTAGACGTATGGGCATCGATAATCCTGAGCTTTTAGAGTGCGCCTCTTTTGACGAAGTGTTTGAGTGTGTAGACCGCGGTCGATGTGAATACGGAGTGGTTGGCAAAGAAAACGCACTCGAAGGACCGGTAACGGCCACGCTTGATAACTTCGCCCTAAAAAGTAATGCCACTATTCTTGGCGAAGAAGTGGTAGATATTCACCACTGTCTTATCGTGCATCCTGACGCAAAACTTGAAGACATAACCTGCGTTGCTTCGCATGCGCAAGGCATCGCACAATGCAGGCGCTTTATCAACGAACAGCTTCCTGGCCGCTCAACTATCATCACCTCATCAACAGCCGATAGCGTTCGCAAGGTAATGGAAGACAAAAGCATCGCAGGTATTGCAAATGCGTTTGCTGCCGAGCTATATGGCGCAAAAGTATACACCGGTGAAATTGAAGATCACTTTGGCAATCAGACGGTGTTTAATCTCATCGGAAGACAAGGACATCCACAAGTATTTGCAGGCGACCATTACAAAAGCAGCATTGCACTTTTCATGCAGCAAGACCGTGCGGGCACACTCAACATGATTTTGTCTGAGCTGGCTTATGCTGATATCAACATGACGCTTATTCAGTCTCGTCCTACCAAGCAAGCGCTCGGTGACTATATGTTCTTTATCGAATTTGAAGGCAACGTAAATGAGCCTCATATTCAAACTGCGCTTAACTGTCTGCGCCTCAAGCTGCGCGAAGTCAAGGTTTTGGGCAGCTATCCAATGTAGTAGCTATCCAATATAGCCTAAGTGCTCAAGCAAGATTTTTAACCCAATCAAGATCAGCACAACGCCGCCAATAATACTGGCGGCTTTTTCATACCTTGCTCCGACGCGATGCCCAAGCACAACGCCAACTACTGAAAGCACAAACGTGGTAGCGCCTATCAGACACACTGCTGGCACTATTGAGACCTGCAAAAACGCAAACGTTATACCAACGGCAAGCGCATCAATTGAGGTGGCAATTGCAAGCATTACCAGTTCGCGATAGTCAAGCTTCCCATCCGCAGGACACACCAGCGCCTCATCATCTTCGCGAAACGCATCAAAGAGCATTTTTGCGCCAATAAAAGCGAGCAAAGCGAATGCAATCCAGTGGTCAATGGGGGTAATAAAGCTTTCGAATTGCTTTCCTAAAAACCACCCAATAAGTGGCATGCCTGCTTGAAAAATACCAAAGAACAAACCGATGATCAGCGCTTGGCGTACATTGAGACGCTTCATGCACAAGCCCTTGCAGACAGAAACAGCAAAGGCGTCCATCGAAAGTCCGATTGCAATAAGGAATAGTTCTACAAAGCCCATTATCTGCTCTTTACACCATCTCTTTACGCCATAAAGGTATTTCCCGTGCGCGCAAAAAAGCCTTCGCTCACAAGATCGTTAAGAATATCTTCTACTTCGGCTTGCGAGATTGCCTCACGGGCATGTTGTTGCTCAAACGTTGCAAGCTTTTCGGCCAGCGCATCTACGCTAATACCCGGCTCCGCTAATACTTCTCGCACCAAGAATGCGCGCTTTTGCCTGCGTGAGCCTTCAAAGGTTGATTGTTTAGCGTAGTGTGCACTCCTGCGAGACGCATTGCCAATAGAGCTTTTCAGATGCGCACCATAATCAAGCAGCGCATAATACCAGGTTCTAGGATCATCCTCTGGGCATGTTTTTTCAATATAAGGCACAAGCTGTTTGTCGGTCACGTTTTCCTCATCAGGAAAAAGTTCATGCAAAAAGACTGTGCGTACATTGGTCTCCAAATATACGCTTGGCAGATTGTAAGCAAACGAACGAACCCCTGCTGCTGTTGCAGGTCCAATTCCTGGAAGAGCCATAAGCTCGTTAATATCTTTCGGGAGATTGCCGCCATAGTTTTGCGCACAAATCTCTGCACAGCGCCTCAAAGCAAGGGCACGACGGTTATACCCAAGACCTTGCCACTGCTCAAGAACAGTTGCTTGATCAGCGGCAGCAAGCGCATCAAGGGTGGGAAATAGCGCCAAAAAGCGCTCCCAACGAGGCAATACTCTGCTTACTTGAGTTTGCTGAAGCATCACTTCGGAAACCAAAACTGCATAAGGGTCATCAATATAGCGCCATGGAAGCGTGCGCTTATATTTTTGACCCTCAGTTAAAACTTTATCTACGAAGGCGTCTAGGCGCACTCCGTCTCTCTTTCAAAGGTAGGCACTTCGCTCAAAAAACCAGCACATGCTTCATCAAATGTCATAGTGTTGGCATCTTTGCCGTCATGAGAATCATCCGCACGCACCGAAAGCGCCTGCTGAACAATGGGATTTTCGCCACCCATCTCAATGATGTCTTTCAAGCTAATTGAAGCGAAATAGACGTTTAACAGCTGATCTGCTCCACGCCACAGACTGTTATATACGCAGGTGCCACAATTCTCGCAATAGGTTGAATTGTGTACGCATGTCGAAACTGAAACAGGACCTTGAATTATCTCAAGCACTTCTTTAACTGAGACTTGAGCAGGATCGCAATTAAGCGCCAAGCCGCCACGAGCACCTCGAACTGTCTTAATGAGACCGCCCTTAACTAAGTCGTGTTGAATGCTTCGAGCAAATGCATATGGAATGCCCTCACGCTCCGATATATCAGACACCGAAACGTATTCTTTTCCACACTGGCACGCAACACGCAAAATGCGAAATGCATAATCGCAACGACGAGTAACGTCCATGTCCCTACTCTCCCTCTCCCTCAAGTAAGTCCTCCAGATGCTCAAGCGAAGCACTGAAGTCTTTTAGCACAGCATCCTCTAAGGCTTTATATTCATCTGAATCAAGCGGCTGACATGCAGCAAGTTTATCAAACAAGTTATCCGTGGTTACCGGAATGTAAGAACGAGACACCAAAGAGGCTTTATATGCCTCCTCAAGTGCATCTCGAGCAGCCATATACAGATCAAAACGCGCGAGGTTTGCAGAATAGCGAACAAGATCGTCTTCGTTAATGCCACGCATTGACGGATGCTCTTTGGCAAGTTCATGCCAGATTTCTCTGCGCTCTTCATCGGTTGGAGCTGAAATCTCAACAATGGTGAGTGGCTCTAAGAGGTTATAGAAGAATGGATCAATTTCAGTATCTTGTGCCGCTGAAGCAAAGACATATACTTCAGGGTTTTCAACTGCTGAGCGAATCAAGCTAACCGCCTCACGCGCACCACGCGTAAGTGACGCCATAAACAGACCGCCTAATTCTTCAGGACTTACCTCTCCTGATGGAGCAATCCATTCATCCAAATCCTCAAGGACCAAAATGCCAGGACCTTCAAAGTTCATACGATTAGGTGCAAGCTTAGGCTGGTTTTCTGCTTGAGCCATAACGCAAAGCACCGCATGACCCTGAAAGTTCTCTTCCATACGCATACGAATTGCAGGCAAGCCAAGCTCCCCGACTGTAGCCATAATAAAGCGATCAGCATCCTCGCGGGCACCTGAACGGAAAAGCATGGAGTCAAGTGCAGGCGCACTATCAACTCCGTGGCGAGCATTGAGCTTTGCTACCAACTCTTGGAAAGTTGCATCATTTTGCATGCCAATACCCAGATCACGCATGAGCTCAACAACGCGATCATAACCAACCAAATCGTTGTAGGTGAGATGTTCGCCATACACGCCTTGTTGAGGTTTTGTGCTTTGCGATGTCTGAGGCTTGCCCGCTTCAGAAGAAGTAGGCACCTGATCCTGAGCAGCAGGATTTTGTGGCTTTCCCACGTTAGGTATGGTCTGCTTGGCTTTTGGCATGCCCGGAAGCATGAGTGACGACGGGAATTGATCAATATGAACAATCTGAGATCCATCAAGACCCATCAGGTCTTGCGAAATAATTTCAGTCATTCCCTCTAACTCTTCACGGGACAAACCAAATTCTTCAAGCTTGTCAAGTGCAAGTTCTTGCAACTGTTGAGCGCATTTTGATATTTCTTCGCTACTAAGAAATGGCTCAAGACGTTCAAAGACATACTCTGCCATAGAGCGTTCTTTGAGCGAGCATGCCAGCTCCCACGCATGTCGCAAACCCAAAAGCGCTGCATCTGGAATAAGTGATCCGGATTCCTTACGAGCACGCTCAAACGCAGTAAGATACAAATGCATACTGAGCTGTTGATCTCCAGCGGCGAGCGCAGCTTGCGCACGTGTTAGGTATTCAGCATAAGAAACATCCCGCTCATTGTTGTGGCTGGGAGAATTATTTGCATTGTTTTCAATCATGCCCCAACCTCCTTCAATGTAATACAGGCGAATTTTCGTATAAGCTATAACGTAATATGTTACTAATTGAAACACACAAATATGCACTCATTTTACCTGACTCAAAAAAAATTCGCAGCATATTTATATCAATATTTAGGCGAATCATCAGGTAAATTAGTTCACCAGGGCAACAATTATCTCAAGGCTTTAGACGTGTCTACCAATCAAGTATTGGCCATCCGAGCCGGCGAGCGGTGCGCGTGAGTGGACGATCTGGATCAACCGCATATGCTTGCTTAGCAGCACTGAGGATAGTCCTATCTGAATGATGGTCGCCATATGCAGCCACCAACTCCCATGCCCCTTCACCAAACGCCTCATTGGCAAGCTTTTGCACGGCAACGAGCTTTTCAGGGCCTTCTATTGGCTGTCCGTCAACTTGTCGCGTATACGTGCCATCTGGCGCCACCTTCATGCGTGTGGACACCTGCATCGTGAAAGGATGATGCTGCATAGCACGAAGAATAATCGGCTCAAACGAAGCGGAAACCACCACGACAACATCTCCCGCTTCTTGATGCTTGCGCATAGCTTCGTCTGCTTGAGGACGAAAACGCTTGGCGATATGCGTGTCATAAAAGTCAGCAAGAAACTGATTGACTTCTTCTACCGGCTTGCCTTCGAATGCTGAAAAAACAAGACCACGAACCCAGCTTTCGTTTTGGGGCAGGCGCAACTTATAGGCTGCTCCCCACATCAATATACGAAATACATCACGCTTTTTAAGCATGTCATGTTTCAGCAAATATCTCACTAGCATTACCGGAGAGTTGCCCTCAATGCTCGTTCCGTCAAAATCAAACACCGCAAGACGCACAGGTGTATGCACGTCAGTTTCCTTATGCAAAGTGTTATGTGTATCGCCGCCAGTAAGAGGCATGAAGATCCTATCGAATCAGAAATATCAATCCGCGTGCCACCGATCAGCCCTGCTTGAACGCCTCACGATTTATGCCCGTAAAAACGTAATTATACCACAGAAGACAAAGCTCTGTATCCGCGGATGATTTTTATGCTATTGCCAAGCTGCCTGATCAACATCAAGTCCGTCGGCTTCGAACTGCGCGTTATAGAGCTGTGCATAATGTCCATTTGCAGCTAAAAGTTGCTCATGGGTGCCCTGCTCGACAATGTCACCGTGCTGCATAACCAAAATCAGATGCGCTGACTTAATGGTAGACAACCTATGCGCAATAACAAATGAGGTGCGCCCCTCCATGAGGTTATCCATTGCTTTTTGGATTCGCTCTTCTGTACGCGTATCAACCGAAGAGGTGGCCTCGTCCAAAATCAACATGCGTCTATTAGCCAAAATTGCACGTGCGATTGTTATCAGTTGCCGCTGGCCTTGGCTAATGTTGCTCGCATCTTCTGCGATGAGCGTGTCGTAACCTTGTGGTAGCGTGCAGATAAACCGATGAGCATAAGCAGCTTTTGCCGCCGCTTCAACTTCCTTATCGGTTGCATCCAGCTTGCCATAGCGAATATTTTCGCGAATAGTTCCGCTAAAAAGCCACGTGTCCTGCAAAACCATGCCAAATATTGAACGCAAATCGTCCCTATCAAACTCACGAATGTCTTTCCCGCCAAGCTTGATAGACCCACCATCGACATCATAAAAACGCATAAGCAACTTAACCATGGTCGTTTTGCCTGCACCTGTAGGTCCGACCAATGCAACCGTCTGACCTTCGCTCACATGAGCCGAAAAATCCTTGATGACGGGCTTTTGCGGATCATAGCCAAAGCGAACATGGTCAAAATCAACCACCGACGCAACAGAAGACGTCTTCGCTAGTACCTGATCAGGCTTTTCTTCTGGTGCATCCAAGAAAGCAAAAATACGTTCTGCAGCTGCAGCCATCTGCTGCAAAACATTTGAAACCTGCGTTAACTGCGTGATAGGTTGCATGAAGTTTTTCACGTATTGGATAAATGCCTGAATATCGCCAACCGTAATAATGCTTTGTATGGCGAAAAAACTACCCAAAACAGCAACAACCACATATCCGAGATTACCAACAAAATTCATAATTGGCTGCATAAGACCACTTAAGAATTGCGACTTCCACGCCGAGGTGCGTAGCTTTTCATTAACTTCGCTAAAGTGCTCGCACGTGCCATCTTCTTGATTGAACGCCTTTACGATCGCGTGCCCTGAAAACGTCTCCTCAACAATGCCATTGATGGCTCCAAGGGTGTTTTGCTGGGCAATAAAGTACTTTTGAGAGTGCTTCACAATAACCATAACCAGCACTGCCGAAAGCGGCAAAATCACAAGCGTCACCAATGTCATAACCCAGTTAATAGAAAACATCATGACCAAAACGCCAACGATAGCAACTGTTGAGGTTACCAGCTGTGTCACACCTTGGTTTAAGCTTTGCCCCAACGTATCGACATCGTTGGTGATACGCGAGAGCGTGTCTCCTGTTGAGGAGGTCTCGAAATAACCCATAGGGAGTCTGTCAATTTTTCCCACGATGTCTTTTCGCAGCTGATAGCAGCTTTTTTGCGAAATTGAGGTCATAACCCAACCTTGAATAAAGCTGCACAACGCCGAAAATAAATACAGCCCCAACGCACCCAAAAGAATTGTGCCGATAGCAGAAAAGTTAATCTGGCCTGTGCCATTGATTTTTGCAACTGCACCATTGAATAACTCAGTTGTTGCAAGCGAAAGTACGCGCGGACCTACGATATTAAAAATGGTCGATGCGATGGCAAAGATAAACATGACTACCAAAGCACCCTTAAACTGACCCATGAACTTGATCAGCTTATGCATGGTTCCTTTGAAGTCTTTTGCTTTCTCCCCTGGCGCCATGTGTCCACGAGGTCCATGAGGTCTTGGCATGGGAGCTCTACGCATTTGATCACTCACAGCTCTCACCACCAAACAACTCAGCTTCGCTTAATTGTGACTGTGCAATTTCGCGATATTCAGCACATTGCTCAAGCAACTCTTTGTGAGTTCCCTGCCCCACAATGCGTCCGTCATCAAGCACGATAATCTTATTTGCGCTCATAATGGTTGCAACGCGCTGCGCAACCACAATTTTTGTTGCATCGCCGAGATTTACGGCAAGCTCATGTCGAAGAGCGGCGTCAGTCTTGTAGTCGAGCGCAGAAAAACAATCGTCAAACAGATAGATACTTGCAGGTGTTGCGAGCGCGCGTGCAATAGAGATTCTTTGACGCTGCCCGCCTGACACATTTGTGCCACCTTGGGAGATTTCTGCGTTGATTCCATCTTGTTTACTGGAAACAAATTCAGTTGCCTGCGCCCAATCAAGCGCAGTGTTAATCTGCGCGGCATCCATGTTTTCATCGCGATACGCCACGTTTGTTGCTATGGTTCCCCCGAAGAGAAATGCAGTTTGTGGGACATATCCAATCTGAGACCTGAGGGTTGCTTGAGACACATCGCGAACATCAATCCCATTGAGCAGAATAGCACCAGATGAGACGTCGAAAAAGCGCTCGATGAGCTTGATGATGGTAGTTTTGCCCGACCCTGTTGAACCAATAATGGCAGTCGTTTGTCCTGGCTCAGCTACAAACGAGAGGTCTTCAAGGACACACTCAGAGGTGTCTGCATAGCGAAAACTCACCTTATCGAACCGAACTTCAATGCCGGCTGGTTTCGCGTCAAAGGTGTTCGCGAGCGAGTCATTAAGCGCAATGTCGGCCTGCAGTGCGTGTGCACTGTCGGTAATGGTTGGCTGGCACGCAAGAACTTCGTTAATGCGACCTGCCGCAACATCGGCACGCGGTAGCATGATTGACACCATACCAATCATCAAGAAACTCATAATAATAACCATGGCATAGGTAATAAATGCAATCAAATCGCCAGTTTGAATGACCCCATTGTCCACATAAAAACCGCCTACCCAAACAATGAGCACCGAAACGCCATTCATAAGCAGCATCATGGCTGGCATCATGAAGGTCATAACGCGATTCGTGAACAATTGTGTGCGCATTAGCTGGGTATTCGCTAAATCAAAGCGCGATTCTTCGAATTCTTGCCTATCGAAAGCGCGAATAACCGGAAGTCCGGTAAGTATTTCGCGAGCAACAAGATTCACCTTATCAATAAGGGTTTGCATGATTTTGAACTTGGGCATAGCAATTCTCATGAGCAGCAAAACGACACCCATAACGGCCACAACCGCAAGTGCCACAATCCAGCCCATAGCAGGATTGGTATATACGATCATAAAGATGCCGCCGAGCGCCACAATGGGAGCAAAGAGCACCATGCGAAGCGTTATGACGATGACCATTTGCACAAGCTGCACGTCGTTTGTGGAGCGCGTAATAAGCGACGCTGCAGAAAATTGCTGGATTTCCGCTTCTGAAAACGAAACGACTTTTGTAAAGAGCTGTTCGCGAAGCATAGCGCCAATTCTTGCAGCAGTTCGCGAGGCAATAAAGCCAATACAGATTGCCACGACCATGCCAAGCGCTGCCAGCCCAAGCATAAGCAACCCAACGCGAGCAAGATAGCCCATTTGCATATCGGAAAGATTGTATCCAAGTGATTCGTATTCGCTTCGCGCGGCCACGATGGCTTGCTGATTTAGCTGAGCATCGTCAGTGATATCCAGTTGGTCTTTGGCTTTGCTCTCAAGATCGAAAAGTTCTTCTTTGGTGGCATTACCTTCGTGATAGCGATCAATTGCTTCGCGAAAATTAAGGTCGGGCATTTGTGTCTGATCGTGAATGAGCACCAAAGGGAGCGCCACCATTTTATCGAGTTGTGTTTGGTGTTGTTTTCCATAGGCGTTGAGTTTATAGGTATGAGAGTTAGTTTCGTCGTAAGAGCTCTTAAATGTTGCCTCGTCATCTTGGGAGAGCAAAGCGCAGATGTCGTCGTAGGTATCCGAAGACATTTCATCGGTAGCTGCATGTTCTATGCCTGCCTGCTGAATGCCGACATCAACAATTTGCGAGGTAAAATTCGGAAGCGCCAAATCACACATTGCTTGTACGAGCAGCAAACAAATAATAAGGATAACAGCGCCTTTGGCGTGTTTGAGATATTTAAATACGCGCACGGGCATGCCTCCTTCCCTTGCGTGCAGAAAGCTTTTTAAACGTGAATTCTTATAGTAACGTTCATCCGCTCATCAAATCGCCAAAAAATAGGTATTGCACCAAACCAAAACAATCAGTACAATAGCAAAGCTGTTTGAAACGGGGTGTTAGCTCAGTTGGTTAGAGCGCCGGCCTGTCACGTCGGAGGTCGCGAGTTCAAGTCTCGTACATCCCGCCATTTCAAACTTCCCATTTGGGGTGTTAGCTCAGTTGGTTAGAGCGCCGGCCTGTCACGTCGGAGGTCGCGAGTTCAAGTCTCGTACATCCCGCCATTAACACAAGATCGGGAGCTATTTTGGCTCCCGTTTTTATTTTCCCGATGACGGGATCATGAAAATAGGTCTTCTTTTAGGTCTGTTTGAGCTGGCTCCACGAGGCTGAAACGTCCTAAACGGTTTAAAACGGCTTATTCGCTTTGATTTTCGAGCCAAATCCGTTAGATCTCCGACGAGTCTTGCCGGAGGTTGGCTACTGTGGGGTACTGTGTCTGGTAGAAGTTTGAGCAATAGGCACATCGTTATAATGGATATATACATTTTTGATCTTCAATAGCTTGATGGGTTTTGAACGGCTACCTTGATTACTCGAGAAATAGAAGAAGAATGGGAGCGCCTGTATGAAGATGGGCTTTCTATTCGCGACATTGCAAAGATTTCTGGCTTTGGCGGAACATGCGTCAGAAACCATCTGAATAAACTCGGTATTGCGATGCGTAAAACTACAGTTACGCCTGATATTACTGATAAGTGGGTAGCTGATTTCCAAGCTGGGAAATCAGTTGCAGATATAGCGAGAGAATCTGAGGTGAATGACGAGACAGTTCGAAGTCATCTAAAGAAACGCGGTATAAAGATGAGAAAGAAAGGAACTCTATCTCTGGTCACGCCGGAGATGGAAAGTCAATGGGCTCATCTCTATCACACAGGGTTGTCGGCCTCTCAAATAGCGAAAAGATATGATATTGGTGTGTCTACAGTTGCTACTCACTTGAAGAATCATGGCATAACAATGCGTAAGGGATACGAAACTAACCGAAAGGTTACAGATGAGATAGTAAATGAGTGGATTGACTTATACGAAAACGGAATGGGAACTCCGCAAATAGCAAAGAGTTACGGAGCTACTAGCACAACCGTTTTGAAGTATCTTCGTGACCATAATATCAAGATATCTCACGGAGTCGACAAAGATGTCTCTAAGGAAATCTCAGAAAGATATCTTCAAGGAGAGAGCGTATCCGAACTTGCAGATGCCTACTCACTAAGCGATACATCTATAAGAAATCATTTAAAGAAAAATAATATCGCTCTTCGTAAGGAGAATCGCGGATATTATCAGGTTTCTGATAGTGAAATACTAGATTGGGTAAAGCGTTATGAGTCAGGTGAGCCTTTAAAAAGCATAGCTTTATCTGCCGGAATCAAATCAACTGAGCCTGTAAGAAAACGATTGATTGAGCATGGGGTAAAAATCCGAAGCAAAATAACTCCATCAACGTCTTCGACTTTCCCAGAGTGGGCACTCGTCTACTATCTGTCTAAAGCCTTCCCCGATTGTTCCGTTGAAAATAATGCTTCCCTATCGCTCGATTCTGGCACCGTTTATCCCGACGTTTTAGTTACTGGCGACAGCATTCAAGACTGCTTGAATAACAAAGGCGGCTATAGAGGCTTAATTGTTGAATATGACGGAGAGCATTGGCACGACAATCCCGAGCAAAGACGAATAGATAAAACAAAGACGATAAGGATGTCTGACTCGGGTTATTACGTCATAAGGATTATAGAAAACTGTCAAAACAGAAATGAGTACACAGATTCGCACTTCATCTTCTGCACTCAAAGTAGAGACAATAACGAAAGCGGTCTAGGGTTTGCCATAACTGCAGTTTTTGCGATCCTTGGTAAAGATTCAGAGCAGGTTAATCTTGCTGTTGATATGGATGAGATAAGTAAGCTGTACTATGAGGCGCGTAATAAGGCGGCTCAGTATAATGAATGGGTGAATCTTTATCAGATGGGCATTTCATCTATAGAGATTGCAGACAGATTTGATACTACGCCGACCACTGTAACGACGCACTTGAAGGCGTTTGGCGTCAAAATACGCCACAAATCCTATAACCAAGAAGCTCGAAATAAGTGGCTTGAGCTTTATCGACAAGGTATGGATGTGCCGGATATATCAGTCCTGGAACAAATAGACAAAGGAGTCATCTATCGTTATCTAAGTTCAATTGGTGTTTCATTTGATAGGACTGCATTCAGGCCAAAGGCGCATGATCTTGAATGGAAAAAGCTATACGAAAATGGTGCCTCATTGACTTGTATTGCAGATAAGTACGGGGTTAGTGTCGGTAAAGTTAAGTCCCATTTGGAAAAGATAGACACAAAAATAAGATCTCAAAAGAGACCAAACATAAAGGAACGAGATATCGACCAGTGGGTTGAGGAATACAAAGACGGCTCAACCTTAGATGAAATCTCTAGAGAGCACGGAGTTGGCTCGACGACAATAAGATCGCAGCTTATCAAACGTGGCATTGAATTAAGAAAGACTGCGCCAAACAAAACCCCTGATGATGTCCTGGATCAAATGGTCTCAATGTATAAGCAAGGCTTTTCTCCTAAAGAAATAAGTAAGCAGCTTGGCCTCTCACATTCCGCGGTTTGCAGGAATCTTAAGTCTATGGGATTGGATGTGGTATCTGCTCGTATTGCTACAGAAGAGAATGTCGACGAGTGGGTTGGGTTATATGAGAGCGGTTCTAACATCAATGAAATAGCTAAGCTCTCAGGATTCAATAGAAATACCATTTCGAAACGTTTGCAATCAAGAGGGGTTATTTTACGACCTTGAGGTAAAGACAATTCTTCAGGGCGGGTAACTGAAGAGATGGTCAGAGAGTGGATTACCCAATACGAGTCGGGAATCGTTCTAAGAGAGATTGCAAAGAGCTATGGGGTGAGCGACACCGCCGTGAGAAACCATCTGAAAAAACACGGAGTAAGAATGCGTCCTGGCGGCAGATCAAGAAAGGTTCATTCTGAAAGATAAGCAGAGTTATCAAAATAGGTCTGATTTTAGGTCTGCTGTCTTAGGAGTTCACCAAAAATAGTTCTGACCCCACGAGGCTTAAATTGTCCAAATTGGCTTAATCAGCATGAATCTCGTATTGAATCCGCCAGAACTGTTGTGGAATATATAGGTATTACTCCAGCGAGCTTGATCTCCGACGAATCTTGCCAGAACTCATCTACTGTCGCTAGAGGCAAAAACCCACTTCCACTAAATGAGCTAATATGTATTTGAAAGTTGCGTTTTAAGGGGAAGAAGCCAAGGCATGAATAAAAAAATCATTAAGAAAGAACTAGCTGACATATTTACTGATATAGAAATTGTACCGAACGAAGAATTGGAAAACGGTCATATCGAACTTAGCAGCTACAACAATATACCTTGGGATGATGTCATTTTTGCAGGGACAGCACTTAGTTCTTTTCTCCCTATGTTTAGAGATATCAAAGGAAGTATGCAAGTTGCCATGGATGGGCTCTACAAAGGTGATGCCTTAGGAAAGGTCGGTACACTTGCTCAAGCCAAAGACGGCAAAGGATCTCTTGGAACGATTGTGGATGACAACGGGAAGATCATCGGACAAATGAGGTGGACTCCCGTAGATGGCGCCCCCATGAACATAAATGCAACAATGCCGATTAACCCTACAACCCTTGTAATATCGGCGGTAGTAATCGAAATCAACATGAAGCTTGACGAGATTCAGGAACTGCAGCAGGAAATGTTCAATTACATAAAGGATAAAGATAGGTCAGAAATAAAGGGAAGCCTGCATTTTCTAATCGACACCCTTAATGATTACAAATTCAATTGGGATAATAGCAAATTTCTAGACAGTAAGCTCAATGAAGTCCAGTCTATTGAACGACTAGCTCACGAGAACATCATTTTTTATAGAAATCAGATCGCTAAGAAGGTTAGCAAACAAGACATTGTTCGTTTTGGCGCAAATATCGAAGAACGAGTTAAGTCAGTTGAAGAGGACTTCAAGGATTACAAGTTGTCGCTTGGGATGTACTCGTTTGCTGTCTACCTTGAAGTGCTTCTGAATGAAAACTTCAAAGAAGATTATTTAAGGAAGAAATCTACTCAGATACATGACCAAAATATTAAATATAGACAGTTGTATACCGATACCTACAATGCCTTAAAGGAATATTCAACAAATACTATGGAGCAGAAACTACTGGGAGGTCTGTCACTCATTTCTAAAGGGCTCGGAGAAGCGCTGAAAAATACCCCAATAGGAGATGCGACCCCAATAGATAGCTTTTTAATTGACGGCGGCAACAGTATTAAAAACTTCGGCAATGAGATATCAGATAATTCGGTAAATCGGTTGATCGACTCTAAAGATTGCGATGTAAGGATCTTCTCGGACAGCATCGATAAGATTAGTACTATATGCAACGGCTCGATGGAGTTCTTATTTACAGAAGATGGGTTACATTTTAGAGAGCTCCCATCGTAACATCGAATTATCAGAAGTATTTAGAGATCCGGGAACTACCAAACATAGTTTTTCTCTAACTTAAGCCTCAGATACCCCGCTTTCATAAAAAATGAGCCTCGCATTATACGAGGCTCAACGTACCTATTATTTCAAACTCAAGAGCATATGCTATAGATCCATGTATTCTACGTAAGCCTGCTCCTCACGTGGCCAATTGTGGCAGTTTAAACAATAGTTATTCTCGTCAGTTGGCTTAGATTTACCATCAGTATGACAAGAGCCACAGCTCATAGTTCCATTTCCATGAGCACCTGCATGGGGGTTTGAGTCTCCATATTCGTCGGTAAGTTCAGCAACTGCTTCATACGTACCACCATGACAACTCAGGCAGACCTCATCGGCTACATAAGGATCATCTGGTGATGCATTAGCAATTAAATCTTCAAGTGCTGGATCTTCAGAAGACGCGGCACTTCCGAAGAGTCGCCTGTTGCACTCAATTGACCGTCCTCACCTGATGTTGAACAAGCAGCAAGGACTACACAAAGCGAAGCAACGCATACACTAACACTTAAGCCCATAATCAATTTATTAAATTTCATCATTATTCTCCCTTCGTGGCATGACGAGCAGCCACAAAACCAAACGTCGCAGCTCTTCCCACAGAAGTTGAGGGTAAATGGCGCGGATACACATCAGAATACATACCGCCAGAGACATTACCTCCAGCATAAAGCCCTTCGATTACCTCTCCATTTGTGTCCAACACACGACATGATTCATCAATTATCAAGCCGCTAACCGTAGTCAAAAACGTTGAAGAGCACGTCATAGAATAGAAAGGTCCTTGCTTAACCGGTAACGCACTAGATTGCACTTTTCCCTCGGTAAAGGCTTTAACAACCGGATTAACTGATACCAGGTCGCGACGGAACGCCAAATCGGTTGGGGTTTCTTGCTCAAAATAGCTATTCCACGTCTCTATGGTGTCGTTTAGTCTATCGGCAGGAATACCCAGCGCTTTGGCAAGATCTTCAAGAGTCTCACCTTTTGCTATGGTTCCATTGTTGAAATAGTCATCAAGCGGTTCTTTGATTGTATCCATTACAATTTGATCGAAAATAAACCACGCACCACCATTGTATGTGTGAGCGGTGTTAAGCGCATTTGCTACGCATTCTTTCTGATGCGCTTCATTGCAGAATCGACGTCCGCGCTGATCGACTAAAGGAGCAACTGCTCGAACAATCTGCTTCGCTGGACAACGTCTGCTCTCTTCATCGGGATATCCCCCACTAAAGATCATGGTTGCATGAGGAATAGGATCCATATTAGCTCCCACTCTGAGACCCATCATATGGCCATCACCCGTATCACCGAGTGCAGCATCCTCCTGATATGGTGTAGCGAAATCTTCAGGACGCAACCATGCTTTCATCATTTCTAGATTATTGTGATATCCGCCCGTTGCAAGCAAAACACCCTTTGCAGCATCAATCTGATAGTAACCGCTTTCATCCTTCACAATAGCACCGGTTACCTTGCCTGATTCATCTTGGACAAGTTGAACGCCTGCGGTATATAATCGTAAATCAAGATTATCCATGGCATTGGCGACAGAAGTAAGTGCAGCCATTGGGAACATGCCGGTCATATGTGCTTTCCATTCAACCGGTCCGGTAATCTTGAACTTATGCTCGGCCTGAATAGTAACTAAATCGTATCCCGTTTCTGGCTGCGTTGTGTTGTACATCTCAATCTCATATTCTGAAGCATTGAGCATTTCCTGAACGAAATCTAACGCCTCTCCCGAATTGTTAATATAAGACCATACAACCTCAGGTAACGCCCGGAAAAACGACCCGCGCAAAATAGCATCAGCAAAGCGCGCAGGATCAACTTCATTTCCGCTGCTTGCTTGCGCCTGCGTGCCATAACCGCCCATCGACTCCCACGTACAACGACCACGGGAAGTTTTTTCGACACATATAACCTTAGCCCCCTCGTTAGCTGCCTTAAGCGCACCAACAATACCGCAAATGCCAGCACCGATCACTAAAAAGTCACACGCATCGACGCGTTGCAGTTCATCAGCAGGAATGTCTCGATCTTCATAGGCGATAACGCCATTACGAAACGTTGGTTTTTCTTGTACGGTTCGTACCGGTAAGTAGCTAACGTCATCCCCAAAAGGTTTAAGATATGGATTCTCAACACTTCCAGTTGCCAATGCTTCTTCATTTGCAAAAGCCATACCAGGTGTAGTGACACCAACCGCAGCAGCTGCTACAGCAGCTCCGGACAAGGCAGCACCTTTAAAGAAACCCCTCCTCGATACTTGCATGATTTGTTCTCCTTTCTAAAACCGACAGGTTAAACTTACGACAGGAGAGCAAGGAGATACATCAACCAGAGGAAACGATTTTTGAATATAACTCATATCGGCCATTATGGCTGATGCTAAGAATAACCAGGTTGCATATGATAAAAGTATAGGAGGGGGTGTCCTGATGACACAAAAGCAAGTAAAGACAACAACTTTGTCTGAGATCTTAGATTCTTGGCGTTACAAACCATGGCTTATGCTTGGCATTGGTTTTTATTTTGCCTTTTCTCTTTCGGTTGTTGTCAATTGTCCGCAACTCATAATAGATAAAGATCCCTCTTACTCAATTCTGTTTGTTCGCGTTGCTTTTTCAGCCACCGTTTCCCTTGGTCTTATTGTCATGATGTTTCTTATCCATCGATTCGATGTACTTAATTCTGGCAAATGGGTTATCGCGTTTTCAGCGAGCTCAACTTCACTTGGGACGGTACTGCTGATTCTGGCACTTAACTTCGTTGACTCTATCGAACTTATGATTACAGCAACTTCGCTTGTAGGACTTGGCAATGCAGTGCTCTTGCTTTCTTGGGGTGCTTTGTTTCAAAAATTAAGTATCAATCGACTTGCTGGACACGTCACTTTTTCATGTCTTTTCGCCGCTGTGGCGTCTGCAATTATTCACATATTGCCTTGGCCGGCATATTTCACCGTAATCGTTTGCCTCCCCATTGCCTCAGCCGTCATTCTTATATTTTGTACGGATGAGCAATGCCTAGGCACGACACCATAGGTAACTTGGCAAAACGGCTTCACCAAAATTCTAGTTTCTTGCATTATCATGGGTCTCACCTGTGGCATGCTTCGGGTTTTAGCTGTCTTCGGCAATACCGCCGCTCAAAATAGCGAGTTCATTTATTTAGTAATGGCAGTAATGTTTGTTGTTAATGCATTACTGCTCATACTCTTTGGCCGAAGTGCTCCTATATTGTTTCTCTACCGATTCTCTGTACCAGTTTTTATCATTGGCTATGGGTTACTCGTACTAAATATTGCCATAGCAAATATCATCTCTATCGCTTGCGTGTTAGGAGGAAGCATTCTCTTCGAGTGCTTAATTCTGCTCATTTTCCCCTATGTAGCTATTCGCGCCAAGGGATCAACTATTCATGTATTCGGTTGGTGTGCTGTAGCTCAACATGCTGGTTCATATCTCGGGTTTATTCTAGGTGACATATTCGGTGTCAAAAATATCACCAACTCAGCCGAGATAGCCATTTTCAGCCTCTTAGCAGTGATTGCATTTGTTGTTCTGTTTTTCTTTATCTTTAAAGAACTAGACGTCAACAATTTATCTCAAAAGAGCTCCGAAAGTGGCGAACTAGTTCATACCACTGATCAGCGCATTGATTACCTTATAGACCTGTGTAAATTCTCCCCAAGAGAGGCCGAAGTATTTCGCCTGCTGGCAAAAGGAAGATCTCTTCCCTATATTGAAGAAGAGCTCGTAATCTCTCATTCAACAGCTCGTACTCATGTAAAACATATTTACGAAAAAGCTGGCATCTCGAGCAGACAAGAGCTACACGATCTTATTGAAAACAGTGTTAATTCTTTGCATTAAGTACTACCATCAGCAACAAAAGCCACATTAAACAGTAGAGCACCCAACGCAACGGGTTGTTGCTTGTCTTCGCCGCTTCGCCACGCGACAATAACAACACAGCATACGTCCCGAGATGAAGGAACTACCTATGGATATGAAAGAGATTATTGCCGCTATTCGCAAAGAAGCAAACCTCACACAAGAAGAGATGGCTCATAAGCTTTATGTAACACGACAGGCCGTGTCTCGCTGGGAAAATGGAGAGACAACTCCTGGCGTTGATATGGTCAAGCTCATTTGTGTGACATTTGGCGTGCCGCTTGAGCGCTTCTTCAATATGCCAAAAGACTACTTTTGCCAATGCTGCAGCATGCCCATAACAGACCCTGACCTGCGCGGCACCGAACATGATGGACAAACAAACGAGCATTATTGCAAGTACTGCTACCAAGATGGCGAGTTTACTGCAAAAGGCGTCAATATGGACGAATTTATTGAGGCAACCGCCGATATGGAGGCACAAGCCCTCAATATCTCTCGCGAAGAAGCGGTTTCCCTTATGGCAACACTTCTTCCGCACCTGGATCGCTGGCGAGATGCAACAAAATAAGCGCTTTAGGCTCGCTGAGCAATGCGTTCAAAACTTACAATGTGCACCGGCAAACCTTCAAGGCACGCCTTCATGAGTACATCCGGTCGCAAGCTTCCTGTCGGCTTTGACTCAAGAGAAAACTCAACCGTGTCGCCTTTGTGAGCAATATCTCCCACCACAAAATCCTTTACGCAAAGCTCTTTTTCTTTCTTCTTGCGCACAACGTGGATGATTTCGGGAATTTCTAACCTATCAATTGGTTCAGACAAACAAACGCGATAGGTGCTTATTGGATAAGCCACCGAAGCAGCTGCAGCTTTCGATTCTATATATTCGCAGGCAGTCACCATAAGATCTTCTACACTGGCTGCCTGCAACGCAGATAACACCTCATCAGCAGGAACATATTGCGTCAGTTGCAAGTCAAATAACTCCGCCGCTCCACCTACGCCCACAGGCAGTGCAGCTCCAAATGCAATTTTCATATGCGGCGAAAACCCCTGGCTAACTGCAAATGGCAACCCCGCACGACGCACCGCTCGCTCAAGGGCACGCGCAATCTCAAGATGCGAAAGTAACGCCAAACGACCCTGCTTCTTAAATGTCACACGAAGACGAAATAGTTGCTGTTCAGCCATCTTACTCCCCTTCCTGTGCAACGCGACTATTTGATCCTGATGCCACACGCGGCTTGGCCAACATGTTATCGATACCCAAATGCGGGCAAACTCCACACGCTGAGCACTGCTCATAGGTGCAATCTGGTGTGGTCTGTTCGCGCTCTGCTAACCTGCGTTCGCGCGCAAGCCACTTTTGCGAAGCACCGGTGGAAATATGAGCCCATGGCATAACATAATCGGTCTCATATGAGGTTTGCGCAATTGCCTCAGGACTCAGCCCAATAGCCTCCGCCGCATCACGCCACGCTTGCTCGTTGAAGCACTCCGTCCATGCATCAAATCGTGCACCACGCATCCACGCTTGCTCTACCCACGCAGCCGCCTCTCGACCACCTCGGCTCATGACCGCTTCAACAAAGGAGGTCTTCGGATCATGCCAATGCACATCCACCGCCTTATACTTAACCGAATTGCGAAGCAGATTAACGCGACGAATGGCCTCATCAGGCGCTATTTGCCCATCCCATTGAAACGGAGTTTGCGCTTTTGGAACAAATAGCGCACAACTTATACTCATGCGAATTGCGCCACGTTGCTCTGGGGGCACCGCAGCTTTTGCTCGATCATAAGCACGCTGAGCAAGAGAGGCTATGCCTTTGATATCCTCGTCAGTCTCAGTTGGAAGCCCAATCATAAAATAGAGCTTGCACCTGCGCCAACCAGCAGCAAATGCCGCATCAATAGCCCCAAACAAGTCATCCTCGGTGACATTTTTGTTAATCACATTGCGAAGACGCTGCGTGCCAGCCTCTGGCGCAAAGGTAAGTCCACCTTTTTTCTGACCTGCCACTAACTCAGCCATATCAACACCAAACGAATCAAGGCGCTGAGACGGAACCGAGATTCGCACACCTTTGCCTTCGCACGCTTTATTAACACGCGTCAAGATTTCAGCAATTTGAGAGTGGTCAGTCGTAGAGAGCGAAGTCAAACTCACTTCGTCGTATCCAGTAGCCTCAAGACCAGCAATCACCGACGAGACAATGTTGTCTGCACTTCGTTCGCGAACTGGCCTATACATCATGCCCGCTTGGCAGAATCGGCACCCACGCGCACAGCCGCGTAGCACTTCTACATTTAAACGATCATGCACAACCTCGGTGAAAGGCACAATGCACGGCTCCCATGCAGGGCTTTCGGCAAAGCCTTCAAAGATGCGCTTTTCGATAGTGGTTGGCGCGTCAGGGGTAAGCGGTTCAAGCCACGACCCGGTTGCTTGCGCATCTTGTTCGGTGCGCCAAGCATACAGCGATGGCACATACCAGCCATCCAACTGCGAAAGCGCATGTAAGATCTCAGATCTCGTAGCACCCTGCGCACGCATATCACGCACGATCATCAAGCCTTCAGGAAGTGCCTCTTCGCCCTCTCCAATATTAAATGCATCGAAAAATGGCGCATAGGGCTCAGGGTTAAATGCACACGGCCCGCCACCGAATACAAAGGGATCGTCTTCGCCTCTATCAGATGCATGCAGCCCAATGCCGGCAAGATCAAGCGTCTCAAGAATATTAGTTGCCGCAAGCTCGTGTGGAAGCGTGATACCGATAACATCAAACTCGTTAACCGGAGCACAACTCTCAAGCGAAAATAGCGGAAGATGCTCTTTGCGCATCACATCACAAAACTCAGGTGCGGGCAAAAATGCGCGTTCTGCTGCCATGTCGTCAACAGCATTTACCACGTTCACTAAAATGCGAAGCGCTTGGTTGGCCTGCCCTAATTCGTAGGTGTCAGGATAAATCATACAAAAACGAAATGCTGCATCCGGTTTACGAACGCAGCCAAATTCGTGGTTGATATAGCGCGCGGGACGCTCCGCTTGTAACAAAAGCGGCTCAAGTTGAGGCCATAGATTCATGGACGTGCTCTACCTCCGAGATTTATTTACGTTTGCGCGCCTGAGCAGCACTGCCGAATCTATTCGACGCCACATCAGCTACGCCACCAGCGACGTTTGAAACACCGCCAGCAACACTGGATACTCCCCCAGCAACTCCAGCAATTCCATCAGCAACCTTCGTTGCCCGAGCCATTACCTGGTCATAAACATTTACTACTGCAGGCGAAACCTTCTGCGCCATACTGCGCGCACGTGCTTGCGTTTTGTCGGTTGCCTTTTTGGTTGCCGCCTTAATCGCTTTATCGCGAGCAGCAACAACTACATCTTCAAGCTTGCAAAATTTACAACCATCTTCGAAATAATCAATTGCAGCACGACCCATAGCATAGGTGCCGCTATATCCAATTCCTGCTTTAATTGCCCAACCAAGCGCTGGCACAACTCCAACAAGCTGACGAGCAACAGCTCGGCAGGCAAAGCCACCTGCAACCACGCAAGCCAGCTCTTTAACGCGCTCCATGCTAAGACTCTCGCCATATGCTGCGGCAATCATGAGCAGCATTTTTGCCTGATTAAGCGTCATGATAGGCAAATCAGCACCAGGGATAATAGTAAACAGGCCAACACCCGCATTTTGCAGCGAGGTTGACTTAACTGCGTTCATGGACAGCGGCCTGCGCACAAAAGGAAATGCCAGCGCAAAGGCAAGCTTTTTGTCATCGCAGGCTGCAACGACCCACTGCCCCATTCGGTCACATAACGCATTTGCCAAAGGTTCGTCTAAAAAGACCGGCTCTTCGACATCTTCAGACGTCTCATAAGGAGACAGCAAATCTGCTTCTGCAATTGGGCAACCAGAAGCTTCTGCCAACTGTGAGACAATTTCAGGCATTGTGGTAACTACCATAGTTGGAACACCAGCTTTTTGGAGCTGACGAGCATAACTACCAATTTGCTCCCCAAAGCCGGCAACCACACACGCCATATCATCTCCAGCATAGGGAGCAAAGTCGCGATCTCCTACATAAAGAATAGAGACGCGAGCTTGCGCAGAGGCGCTTGCAAAAGCCTGGCGAACCAAAGCTTGTACATCCGCTGGAGCCGTATCGTCAATATAGACAGATATGGAAAGCGGCACCTGACGTGCGGCTTGAATATTAGTTGCCTCATTAAGCACTTCTTTGATATCGATAGGCATTTTTTTCATAAAGCTTCTCTTTCTTAGCGCCTCAAGGTTGCCTTATGACTCCATACAGAGCCAATCAAACCAAGCATAATAAAGTTTACAACCATAAACGACGAGCCATAGCTAACAAATGGTAACGGAATACCAGTAATAGGCATCAATCCGCAATCCATACCAATGTTTTCGAGTATCTGAAATAGCCACATACCCACAATAGACATAACAATGACGGTTCCAAACAAATCGGAAGCGTTATAAGCAATTCCAAAGCAGATCAAAATCAGGGCAACATAAAGTGCCAGCAAGCCCAAAACCCCAAAAAACCCGAGTTCTTCAGCAAGCACGCAGAAGATAAAGTCGGTAGGCGCTTCAGGTAGCAGTCCAAGCGAATGTTGCGTTCCGTTGAATAGACCTTTGCCAAACAAGCCACCAGAGCCAATAGCAATTTGGGCTTGCTTGAGGTTGTAGCCCTCATCGGTCAGATTGTTTGAATCCTGGTTCAAAAAGACCAACAACCTGTTGCGCTGATATTGTTTGAGCAGCTTATATTCGCCCGTTGAAGACTTGATCACCTCATCGAGCGCAAACACTGCAACTATTGCTGCAATTCCTACAGCAAGTGTTATCAGCAAATACTTCGGACGCGCACCACCTGCTACCAGCGACACCGCCGCAATGAACAAATAAACAAGTCCGGTGCCTAAGTCGGGTTGTGTCATGATGCACAAAAATGGCACGAGCATGAGTCCGAGCGCTTTTAAGTATTCTCGCAGGTCATCAAGTTTTCCGCCATAACGAGCCATGATGCTTGCGTCCATCAAAACCACGGTCACTTTGGCGAACTCACCTGGTTGTATTTGCATACCAAGCTTGATCCAAGACTTAGCACCCATACCAGCATCAGTGCCCAATCCTGGAATATGTGGCGACAAGATAAGCACCACGTTGATGACCAAGAACACCATCGTAAAGCCCGCAAGCGCACGATAATCAATGCGCCAGACAACAAGCATAAGCACTGCGCCTGCAGCAACGCCCATCAGCTGACGAGAGAAACTATAGTCTGCATCTACGCTTACCGCCGAATAAACTATCACCAGGCCATACCCAACCAAAAGCGCAATAACCAGTAAAAAGGGTAAGTTGAGCCAGGGCGCTTTACGCTTTTTGGCATTTGCTGGCATATTATGCTGAGCAGTTTTCAGTGAATCTATTTGCGGAAGCGAAGCCACCCTATCTCCTTTCTGGTTTCAACATGCACACTACTAGTCTGTACGACCCGAGTCTTCGCCAACATACTCAATCCAACGACCGGTATACCCTTGCACTGCGTTGACGGTGGTCAGCGATCCATCTTCTGCAGCAATAGTGGCTGCCAAAAGTTCAGCACCTAATGGAGCGCCGGTAGAAGAGCCACCGCCGCCTTCTTCTACCAAACAAGAGATAACATACTGCGGATCATCAAAGGGGTAATAGCAGGCAAACCACGCAAAGTCGTCTTTGCCAGCAACCTCGCCCGTACCAGTTTTGCAAGCAACCAGAGAGGGGTCTATGCCGCGGTCGGAAAACTCCTTGGCAATCTCAGCATTATCCGTTGCAACCCCATGCAAAGCATCGCGCACAATATTTAGGTGCTCCTGATTAACTTCAGGTGTTGCAACAATTTCAGGCTCGAATGACAACGCTACGTCTCCGGCGTCATTTCGAACCTCTTTAAGAAGATGCGGCTTCATGATATTTCCCGTTGCCAAGGCACCATATGCACACGCTACCTGGAGCGGCGTGGTAAGCACGTAGCCCTGACCGATGACCATGTTGGTTGAGTCACCTCCACGCCATGCGGCATCTTCAGGGTAATCGCGAAAATACTCAGCTTTCCATTCAGGCGTTGGAACCAATCCGCTCTCTTCGCCAGAAAGCTCAATACCGGTAAGTTCACCAAAGCGATAACGCTTAATAAAGTCTTGCATTGCGGTTTCGCCAACGCTGCCACGATTCTCGAAAAAGTGATACGCAATGTCATAAAACACGACGTCACACGAATTAACAATGCCTCCACGAAAATCGAGCGTGCCATGGCCTGAGTGTTTCCAGCACTTCTGGATATCTCCCGTATCCCAACCATCCCACTCGCCCGAGCAGCTCCACGTGCGAGACGTATCAGCGAACCCATATTCAAGTGCAGCCAAGCCGGTAAACGCTTTATAGGTTGACGCAGCTGGATATAAGCCTTGGATGGCGCGGTTCACCATAGGATGATGTTCATCGTCGCGATAAATGCTCCAAATATCTTCGTTGATGCCGCCAACAAACGTGGTGGGCGAATAGGTCGGATAGCTTGCCATGGCCAAAATTGCACCATCTTTTGCATTCATCACCACTGCCGCACCGGCGGTTCCTGTGCCCGTACCAAGCGTTGCATTGTCGGGTGCAATGAGCTTTGCAAGGGCGGTATCACACACATATTGAATAGGAGCTTTAATGGTGAGATAGATATCAGAGCCCTTTGTTGCTTGAGTCTCGCTGATAAGCTGCACAATGTTGCCATTTGCATCAGCCATAACTTTTCGCTGCCCATGATCTCCTGCGAGCAGGTCATCATAGGCCATCTCAACACCCGATTGACCTACAACATCGCCCAGCTCCAGCGCGCGCCCTTCGCGAGCTTTTTCGATGTCTTCAGCGGTCACTGTTGAGGCATATCCCAACACATGTGCAGCCAGCGCACCATACGGGTATACGCGAATGGTGCGCTCTTCATGGGTTACGCCAGGAAAGGCATCGGCATGCTCAGCAATAAATGCTACGTCTCGCATGCGCGCATCGCTTACGACCACACGCTGCGACTGCGCTCCTGATGAAGCATCTTGAATGCGTTGGCGAATCACATTATGAGGAACACCTAGCAAGGCAGATAGCCGCTGCACAACCGTTCTACTATCCGCAACATCAGGATCAGCCAACACCGTAAGCGCTACGCGGTTTTCCACCAGCGGAACTCCATCGGCATCAAAAATGAGACCGCGAGGTGCCGGCTTAAATACGGTTGTATACCGATTCTCTTCAGACTCAGCTTCGTAAGCCGAAGCTTCCATGATTTGCATGCTCCACAATTTTGCCGATAGCGTGCCAAAAATTGCAGCCACCAAAACGCCCATGGCAGCAAAGCGAGATTTTAAATTCCCTGCAGGAGTTGATTGCGAAAGTGGCGTATTTTCGGTCACTGAAGGCTTTGCGCTAATTTGCGAATGCTCAGGCAGCGAAGAGTTTACCCCAAGCGTATCAATAGCGTTGATAGGCTTTTTAGATCCGACCTGATCAGAGGTGTGTTTTGAGCGAACCGCGAAAAATACAACCACAAGTATGAGAGCAGCGACGAAAGCAATTGCTGCAGCTATGAATGCACCAATCAATGCAGACGCCTCCTATCACAATTGAGAAATATGCATCTCGCGATCTTGTTTAGAACCAGTCAGCACATGCATCATGATCACCATGATGATCAATCCCACAACGCAATCATAAAGTGCACAAGGAAGCGCACGATACAAAAAGACATCAGCTAAGCTCACTGGTAACTGCATAAGCATCAAGATAAGCCCATAGCACATCTCGACGCCAAACAGCATTCCTGCCAAGATAGCAAGAGACATAAAGAGCGTATCATTTTCAACCACAATAAAGACCCGAGAAGCGCCAAAAGATGCCAAGGTGAAAAGCAACGCCATTGCACCAACAGGGCCGGTTCCCATAAGGTCATAAAGCAGCCCGAGCACAAATGGCAAAACCGGATCTGCTTGGTGAGGACAGACGATAGAGACTGTCAACACATATGCCAGCATAAAGTTTGGCTGTGTAGAAAATACGGTAATAGCAGGCGCAAGTACAATTTGTAAGATTACTGAAAGCAGCGCACCCATGATCACAATCAAAGTTCTGCGTTCGTTTGTCATGACGGCTCCTCCGTTGAGGTTGTATCGTCATCGCCTGTATCTTCATCTGGCAGCGCTTTTGAATCAGCCGAGAAGACCACGAGAACTTCCTCGAGCGCTTGCGCTTCGCTATTGGTACTCACTACTGCGCGACGGGTTGCGTGCCCTGAGCGCTCATCAATGGTAACAATGGTTCCAATCAGAAGACCTTTTGCATAGCTTCCGCCCAAACCAGAAGTTAAAACGATATCACCGGGGTTTATCTCTGCATCAATGGGCAGCCCTTCCAAATAGAGCAGCCCCTCTAATGATCCACGCACAATACCTTCAGCGCGCGTTGATTGCACCATGGCAGCAGCACCGGATTGCGGGTCGGTCAACAAACGCACCACAGAGGTATGAGGTGTGGTTGAGATAACTTGACCCACAACACCAAAAGATCCCATTACGGTCAGCCCGGTATCCACCCCATCAGCTTCGCCTTTGTCAAGCGTAATTGTCTGTGACCACGCTTGCGAGCTGCGTCCGATAACGCGTGCTCCCACACCTTCAAGGCTATAAGTATCTTTTAATTCAAGCAGCTGGCGAAGTCGTTCGTTTTCCTTCGCATATTCTTCGAACTGCGCGTATTGCTCAACAAGTTCAGCATTATATTCACGTAGACCATTGAGTGTCTCATCGTTTGCAGTGATGTTCTCGACACTATCAGCCGCATTCTCAGTTGCGCTACTTACCACCGCACCAGCATATTCCAAAGGTGCCGTGACTCCCGAAAACGCTGCTTGAGCTTTATGAAGCGCACCGTCTTCGCCCTCGCGGGCATACACAAACATCATTGCTACCGAGGCAATGATAAAAACAATGAGCAAGACTCGGCGCACGAACACCGAGCCTGTTTGTTGAAAGTTGAGTGCCATGTAATATTCCGGCTTTTCCTTTATTTAGAACGCATGAGCGTCTGCTTGAGCGCGGTGGGCGTTTCAAGAACTTTCAAACAACCCATTACAACATTGGTGAGAGCCGTCTCACTTGTCCACACCGGAATCTCAAGCTTATCGGTTAAATAGCGATCCAAACCTGAGAGAAGACCACCGCCACCAGTAAGCAAAATACCATTTTGAATGATGTCGGAAGCAAGGTCAGGATTTGTCTTTTTAAATGTTTCCTTAATATGAAGCACCATCTCTTCACAAGGCGCCACTAAAGCAGCACGAACGTCTTCAGATTGGATGGTAACTTCTTTGGGCTGCTCGGTGATAACGTCTTGACCAGAAATGATCATGTCTCGTTCACGACCGTCTTCAAAGGGCAAAATAGATCCAATTTTGATCTTGATGATCTCAGCGGTACGCTCACCAATTTTAATGCCCAACAGATCACGTAGGTGCATAGCAATTGCCTCATCCATGCGGTTACCCGCCAAACGAAGCGATGAGGAAGTAACGATGCCACCCAATGAGATAACGGCAACCTCGGTAGTGCCACCACCGATATCAACCACCATAGAACCCGTGGGTTCAGTTACGGGCAAATCAGCACCCATGGCAGCTGCCATAGGCTCTTCAATCAAATATGCCTGACGCGCTCCTGCTTGCACCGCAGCCTCAAAAACTGCGCGCTTCTCTACAGAAGTTGCACCACACGGAATACAAATAACAATACGAGGCTTTGCTTGCCAAGGATACTTTCTTGGTGCTGCACGATTGATAAACGCCGAAATCATTGCTTCAGTTACATCGTAATCAGCCACAACGCCGTCATGAAGCGGATGTTCGGCCGAAAATGCCTCAGGTGTATGGTTGATCATGTTTTTAGCTTCATGACCAACTGCCAAGACACGATGAGTATTCTTTTCGATAGCAACTACAGAAGGTTCGTTAACAACAATACCTTCACCAGGAATAGCAACCAATGTATTTGCAGTGCCGAGGTCTATGGCCATATCTGCAGATCTTTGGCCAGTCAGCCCCGAAAATATATCTAGAAAGGACATACAGGCTAACCCCTTGTGTCACTCAATTTTCACCTTAGCTTTGAAATTCTATCATAGCAGCAGGATAAACCCCTTTTTCATTAAGGAAATTCATCTGGTCACCATCACTGAATTAATCAAAGTTAAGAAAGGTTACAAAATGATTACAAGATTCCTTTGCAATAGAGACTCTTAATGTACGCTACATGACAAACACGGGTCATACGCGCGCACCAATTTCTCAATCTCAAGGCGAATTGCATCTTCGTCAAAACCATCTGCGACCAGCTGTTCTGCCAAAATGCGCATATCTGCTTCGAGGTTTGCAACGTTGAGCGAAGTAGGCGTAATGATTGATGCTTGCACCACACGACCTTCGTCGTCAAAGGTCAGGTCATGGAAAAGCGCTCCGCGCGGGGCTTCGGTGTAGCCCACGCCTCGTCCAGCACGTGCGACAACCGAAACAGGAGCCGAATCTCCCTCAAAGCCATCAGCTAAAGCGAGCTTTCGACAAAGCTCTGAGCAACGAATCAAAACGTCAACGAGCTCAATTGCTTGCGCTACGTTATTGGTAAACGTGTTGTACTCAGGAGGACGAAGCCCTGCCTTTGCTGCAGCAACACGCGCATCTTTTGACAAATAATCCCAAGAAGCGTTGATGCGCGCCAAAGCTCCTGTAAAAAACGGCGAACCCGTTTTGCGCACACGCGCCAAAAGCGCCGCAGAGTGCGAAACTTCGTACTCTTCAATTGCCTGGTCGACCTCTTGAGCATCAAAGACCTGACCAGACCTCACAAAGAGCGCATTTCGCGAAGTGCAAACCGGATAGGTGTCATCTTGCACCATGGCAAGCATATCTCCAGCCGTTTGGAGCTCAGGACAGCGAAACGTTCTAAACAAATCAACCGTTTGAAGTGCAAATGGCAGCGCAGCTTCCAATTTATCGGCAAGTACCAGATATTCTGTTGAGCTAATCTCAGAAGTAAAACCACCCACAACTGCGGTGATCGGATGAACGCTTCTGCCGCCAATACTCGTACAAAGCTCATTGCCGAGCGCCTTTATGTTAAGCGCTTTTTCAAACAGATCGGGATCAGTTTCAGACAAGGGGAAAATACTTGACGTTCCTAAAAAGTCAGGAGCTGCAAACACAAAGAGATGAGTTGCATGGTTTTGCAGATATGAACCATATACCAACAGCTCTCGAAGCGCCTTTGTCCTGTCAGACACCTCGATATCAAATGCATGCTCGATGGCTAAAAGATCTGTTACCACATGCGAAGAAGAGCAGATACCGCAAATTCGAGATGCAATATAGGGGACATCGTTAAAGTTACGACCTTTTACCATGCTCTCAAAAAGACGCGCAGGCTCAACGACATTCATCTCAACAGTCTTGACTTCGCCATCCTCAATAACCACATGCACATTTCCGTGTCCTTCAACGCGTGCAATATGATCTACCGAAATAGCTGTCTTAGTCATAAGGACTCTCTCCTACTCAGCTTCATGCATTGCTTGATTGGTTTGGTTAAACATTTCAAGCTTCTCATCAAAATCAGATACTGAAACACCATATCGTTCGCAAGATTTACGTGCCGAAGCAAGGTTTGCATGAGGCGAAATACCCGCACACCCCTGACAAGGGCGACCCAGATTGACACATCGCGCACCGCAACCAGCACTTGTCACCAGCCCCATACACAGCTGACCTTCGCCAAAGAAACAAGATGTCTCGTTGCGCTTGCAGTCACTACACAACATACGCGTTGTGGCCAGCTTATTGGAACCGTAGAGCGCGCGCTGCAACATGATCGTAAAGTCATACGGATCAACTGGACAACAACGCACCTCAAAATCTACGTCGACAATAGCGGAGAGTGGTCGCGGCGAAATCATAGCTCCGCATGCTTGCGGCACATGCTCATAAACCGAGCCGGGGTGCTCATAGAAGCCCTTTGCCGCCATGCCAGGAATACCAGCTGTAGTAGCACATGCACCAATAGCAATGAGTGCTTTGGCACGTTCACGCAGTTCGCGAAGTTGCTTTTCGGCCTCTTCGGTGGTAACAGCGCCCTCAACAACAGCCACGTCAAATGACTCAGGCATAGGATCGCTTGACGTGAGTTGCCAATAGCACAACTCAAACTGACCAAGCACATCCATAAGATGCTGTTCCATATTAGTGATCTGCAACTGGCAGCCAAAGCAGCTGGCGAAACTTGCAATTACCACGCGCACCGGACGGTTACGATCACGAACGCCTTTGCCGTTTAAGCGACGGCCTTGTGGATAGGTCTCTGACATACTACATCGACCCCTGAATGTTTTTTGCTTCCCAATAATTAAATACCGGACCATCAATGCAGACATACTGATGACCAATTTGGCAATGGCCACACTTGCCCATGCCACACTTCATATGACGCTCGAAGCTGCAATAAATGTGGTCGTATTCGATGCCCTTTTTGCGCATCTCATCAATGACGAACCTATACATTACGGGAGGTCCGCACACCGCTCCATAGGTATGACGTGCGTCCAACTCCAAGTGCTCAAATGGCTTGGTCACTAGTCCCACTTCGCCATCCCATGTGTCATCAGGATGATCGACGGTCAAATAGAGATCGAAGTCTTTGCGATGACGCCACATCTCAAACTGATCGCGAAACATTACCTCGGATGGAGATCGCGAACCATAAATAATAGTAACTTTGCCAAATTCTGAGCGCTCATCATGAATGTTGTTGATAAGCGAGCGAAGTGGTGCGATACCGAGGCCACCAGCAACAAGCAAAATGTCATGATGCTTCATACGCTCAAAAGGAAATCCGCGCCCAAACGGCCCGCGAATACCGACAATGTCGCCACATTGCATAGCGTGAAGCGCTTCGGTAAAACGTCCTGCGCGCCTGACGCACAGCTCGATAAAGCCGCGCTTTGAAGGCGACGACGAAATTGAAATAGGAGCTTCTCCAACACCGAACAGAGAAAGCTCAACAAATTGACCAGGTTCATGGCGAAATGCTTCACGAATGCGCTCATCAATGAGGCGAAACTCGAAGAGTTTTTCAGTAGGCGTCAGATCGGTAATTGAAGTAATTCGCGCAGGCCAAGGTCGATACGGGTTATTCGCCATCAACTCTTCGCCGGTAAGGGGTGTTGTCATATTGCCCAGCGGATTAACCTCAACCACGCGTGCCGGTTCTCTAAGCATCATGTTCTGAACCCTTCTCCTCAAAGAATTCCAACACTCTGATTGGATTAATGTCGGCTTTGCATGCAGAAACACAACGCCCGCACCCAACGCACAGCATGCGGTCGTAGTTTGCTAAAAAGCCGTTGAGCTTGTGATACATGCGGTGGCGAACGCGCTCTCTTCCATCAGGTCTAAAGTTGTGACCGCCTGCAACTTCAGCAAACTGCGGAGAGGTGCACGCATCCCAGACACGATAGCGCTCCCCTTGTGTGCCATCAGGCGAAAGACGATCTTGTAAGTCGAAACAAAAGCATGTCGGACAAACCGCAGCACAGGCCGAACACGACAGGCACCTACCACCAAGCTCATCCCAAAATTCATCCTTATGGAAGGCGTCCATCAGCATGGCGACGTCTTGAATGTCAGGAATGTTTTGATTAAAAGACAATTGACGCGTACGAGTCGCTTGCCTGAAGTCTGAACGATCTTCATCGGTTGCTACACGCGGATTGCATGCTGCCTCTAAAATATTTGCAGCTTCAACACTTGAGATAGAAACAAGATACCTGCCGCCAATATCATGCAAGAACAGATCATAGCCAAAACGCGCTTCGTCGGCATCCCATAAATGACAAAAGCAATCGTCAGTTGGCATACAAGACATACCAACTACAAGCGTTGCTTCACGACGCGCCGTATAATACGGATCGGGGTAACGTCCATCACGAAACACCTGATCAAGCCTATTGATGGCGTTTATATCGCATGCATGCGCACCAAAAATCACACGCGGTGGGATACATTCAGCATGCTCAGTAATGCAATTATCTACCGCATTAAATGTCATGAGCGTTTCGCGCGGTGGCAAGAGATATTTTTTGAGCGAAGCTGTTGTTGTTGAGTAGTCATAAGCTATCTCATCAGGAGATTCGATAACATCAAACACATATCCGCGACCGCGTTTTACCGGGGCAACCACCTCGTATTCTTGCATAAACGCCGACACCAAAGCATCTCTTTCCTCGGCATCAATTACGCGATATAGCACGCTTAGTCCCCCTTCATACTTCCTTTATAAAAAAACGTCCTGTTCCTGATCATATTCCAATTGTAAACTTTCGAATGCTTACAAAGGAGGATAGCCAGTAAACAGGACGTATTCCTCAAATCACATGAGAATTCTGTTTGTCTTTATGCCTCTGGGAAGAAAACAGCAATCTCACGCTCTGCTGACGCTACTGAGTCAGAACCATGGATTACATTTTCGTCCATAATCAGGCCAAAGTCTCCGCGAATCGTGCCGGGGGCCGCATCAGCTGGATTAGTGGCACCCATGAGTGAGCGGCACTTTGCAACTGCGCCTTCGCCAGAAATAACCATTTTAACAACCGGACCGGAGGTGATATATGCAATCAGACCCTCATAAAAAGGCTTACCCTCATGCTCAGCATAATTTGCCTTTGCCTGCTCAGGGGTTACCATGCCCATCTCCATACGCTCAATAGTAAGCCCTGCGCGCTCGAAGCGATTCACAATCTCGCCAATGTGTCCATTGCGAACACCATCAGGCTTAATCATGCTGTAAGTCTTTTCTTTTGCCATTATCTCTTGCCTTTCTTCTCACGACACCTCAGTGTCATTATTCCTGACTTGGGAAATACAACTCTACACTAGCAACTTTCCAACCCAATACATCGCGCACAAGAGACACTTTGTATTGTACTGAACCACCCTCAGGTGTTGTTGCGGTAACAAATACCGTAGAGTTGCTCATTGATTTATCTATGCCATCAATAGTTGGCGAAGAATCTTGCACCACCGGCTCTACCATTGTTTGAGCATTTTCTGCACTGACGTCTTCGCTAAATACCGATGTTGGAGCAGCTTTTGGATCAGCAAACAATTGCTCTACCACTTGCTCTTGAGAAGGAAAGCCCCATCCTTGCGAATACAAGAATACACCCGCGCCGAATATAACTAAGACGATCAAAATGATGGTGACAAGTACCTTCAGCCCAACGTTTCGACGTTTGCGATCTTGCTTGGCAAGCTGTTTAGCCCACTCATCAATCTCTTGTTCGGTTGAGTTGAAGAAGCGATCTTCGTTGCCTGCAATCGCATAAGGGTTATTAGGGTCGTATGCCTCCGGATAGTATTGTGCTCCTTGCTGCTCTGCATAAGGATCAATAGGCGCATACATTGGCGTTCCATCAGCAATAACATCTAAGCCAGACATATCTGCGCCAGTTGCTGCAACAACGGGAAGCGCCTGAGTTATCTCAGAGGTGCCTTGCGAAACAGCGCCAATAGCACGCTGATAGTCTACGCTAGCCGAGTCAGACAAAAAGTATGTTTTGTCTGCAAGTGAAGCCTCAAATGCATTAACTGCTTTTTGCATCTGACCACAAGCAACATACGCTTGACCCAAATTCGCATACATCTTATTTGAGGTTTCGGGCTGCATGTCAAACTGCAGCGCGCTCTCATATGATGCAACGGCATCTTGCGGACGATCGAGCGCCATAAAGCATACGCCAAGGTTCAAAAGCGCTTTCGTTGGATCTGGGTTGGCTTCATCAAGCGCTGCTTCGCGAAAAGCAACGCCAGCTTCAGCGCTTTTGCCTATCTTCATAAGCGCGTTACCCATTGCACTATATGCCTTGTATGGCGTAGCGTAGCGCCTATCTGAAACAGCAATTTCAAAATGGCGTACGGCGTCTTCATAGTCATGTAGCGAAGCATAAGCCATGCCTAGGTTGTAGTTAACCGCGCCACACGCATCATAAGCCGCATCGGCTGTTGCTTGCGCATATGCCTCAATGGCCTCAGTAGGATTTTTCAACTTGATCAGGCAATTGCCAATCTGGTGATACAAAAGTCCTACTTCACCTGGTGCGAGTTGGTCGCTCGCGTCTTGCAAGCATTCGGTGTAGGCATTAAGCGCAGCCTCGTAATCGCGCTGTGCGTAAGCTGCTTTTGCCTGCTGGAATAGCTCGTTGTTCATCTGCATCCTCTGCGTTTCGTTTCAACTACATGCGAAAGTGTCTTATTATGCTTCGTTTTCGACATCGATACCTAAGATCTCATCGCCAGCACGGAGTTCTTTGATGACATCAAAACCCTCAAGCGTCTGACCGAAAACCGTATAGCCAGAATCAAGGTTATGTTGCGGACCTAAGCACAAATAAAACTGAGAGCCACCTGAGTTTGGCATGCCAGTACGCGCCATAGCCAACGCGCCGTCTTCGTGCACGTTGTTTGGATTGGTGCGATACTCATCAATAATAGTATAGCCAGGACCGCCCGTGCCAAGTCGGCTCATCGGGCTTGCTGCCATAGTGGCTACATCTTCGCGAGTCAGATCGCGCGTGTTCGGATCTCCGCCCTGAATAACAAAGCCCGGAACATAACGATGAAACTTAATTCCATCGTAGTAGCCTTTGTTCGCCAACTCAATAAAATTGCCAACTGCCACCGGAGCACCAGTTCCATCAAGCTTTACACGAACGTCACCTTTATTGGTTTTGATGACTGCAATCTCTTCGCCCGTGGGCTGATATTCTGGAGTATAAACGGCCATAGTGTGGCTCCTTTACGTTCGATCACATATTTGCTTAACAGTTCATTTTGCTCGATAGCATTGCGAAATTGCGAAAAATTGCGCAACCTAGCATGGCGCACGAACTGCGTACAAACGAAAAGTATACCAGCCGCGCACTAACTCTGACCAAAAACCGTAGAACATACACGGTATAAGGTTGCCAGACCGTTGGATAATTTCAACATAATGCGCACGAGGTAAAGCTTACATACGCTCAAAAACGCTGACAACCTCAACGTGATAAGTTTGCGGAAAGAGATCAACGGGTTGCACCTGACAAAGCCTATAGCCAGCCTCTTCAAATCGAGCAACATCTCGCGCCCATGTCTGCGTATCGCAGCTTACATATACCACTTTTTCCGGATGCGCACTTGCAATACTTGCGACCATTCCATCAGCCAATCCCGCTCGCGGAGGATCAACGATAAGCGCATCTAGGCCGCCAAGCTCCGGAAGCTCTCGAGCCGCGTCCCCGCCGATCACCTCCATATCAACCCTGTTCATGTCCGCATTTCTTCGCAAATCACGCACTGATGATCCGGCTGATTCAACAGCAATCACATCAGCACCCGCCCGCGCAAGTTGCACAGAAAAAGTGCCGGCGCCAGCATAAAGATCTCCGATAAGCATGCCTGCAAGCCCTCGTGGTGTATCGCCATCAAAGACGCCTCCGAGCGCTTGTATTGCACTGCGGACAAGTTGCTCTGCTTGCGCGGTGTTAACTTGGAAAAACGACGGAGCGCTTATTGCAAAGCGAGCTTGAGCCATAGACTCAGTCCAAAAACCTTTACCCGCCAAGCACTCAACCTGTTTCACTTTGCGCGCTTTGCCCTCTTCAGCAATAACGCGAACAATGCTTGTGCACCCAAGAGCGCTATTGAGCGTTTTGGCAACAGTTGCGCGAGGAAAAGCACCGGGACGAGTCCACAGAGCTATTTCGCACTCACCCGTCTTGTCGCTGTGTCGAACACCTACTCGAAATACTCCCAAATCTTGTGTTCCTTGCAAAAAACGTAATGCTCCCTGCAAAGCTTTTGGTGCGTTTTGGATCTTTTTATGCACAAGTTTGCACGATGCGATAGGCACAAGCTCATTGCTGGCATCTCCATACATCCCGAGCAGCAATTTTCCTTGCGCATCACGCGTAACCCCCAGCTCAAGTTTGTTTCGATATCCCCATGGTTCTGGAGAACCAATCACCTCTGCAACAAGCGCGCGTGCACACGCCTCATCAAAATGAGCAGTACGAACAAGCGCAGATACAACGTTTTCGCGTTTTGCTTGAAGTTGCGCATCGTAGTTGAGGTTTTGCCAGCTACAACCACCGCATACTCCCGCATATATACAAGGACTTTTTACGCGCAACGGCGAAGGTGTAATAATGCTGTCAATACGTGCGCGTGCAAACGAAGCTTTTTCGCTCTCTATATTGATCTTCACTACATCCTGCGGCACGCCCTCATCGACAAAAACTGTCTTTCCGCACTGCAGGTGCCCTATCGCATCTCGCCCATAGCTCATGCGCTCAAGTGTGACTTCTTCAGTTTTGGCACCATCTTGCTGATCTTGAGAAATAAGTTGCGTCATAACATCATCCTGATTACGTATTTGTTGCTCATGAAATTTTATCGCATAGATACTCATGGTGTCGTATAATTAACGCTCACGTGCCCTTGTAGCTCAGGGGATAGAGCGTCTGCCTCCGGAGCAGAAAGCCGCAGGTTCAAATCCTGTCAAGGGCACCATCTGTTTTGCCTGGTCAAAAGGGTATCAAGTCATTCTATATCTTCAAGAATTTCGCCCGGAGCATCCCCGGCATCCAAAAACTTCTTGCGTGTCACAAAGTTCCAAACCATTACTACAGCCGTGGCGACAATTTTTACCACCAGATAGCTTATGCCAAATAGCTCAACACCTATCCACATACAGCCATTATTGATACCAAGCCCCAGCACTGACAAGATAACAAATATTACAAACTCTTTGCGTCTTGACATGCCCGCTTTATGCCTAAACACGTAGCGCATAGAGGCGAGATAGTTAAAAATGACCGAGGCGGTAAAAGAGATTGTTGCACTTATCAAATAATTAAGAGATACAACCTCGGTCAAAAAAACCATCAATCCGTAATCGATACAAAAGGCAATCAACCCAACAACGCCAAATTTCATTATTTGCGCTATGAGTTTTTGCATGGTCTACCTTTCAGCCTGGCAAATCTTTAAGATTCAAAGGATAATTTTCAACATTCTAGCGTAATGTTATGTACTCGAGTAAGATAAAGGCTTTAATCAGCGTTACCAAGGAGCAACTTCATGCTAGATACCGTGAGCTTGCCACAAGCAACTGTCGCAGTGCTCATTCCATGCTACAACGAAGCCGTCACAATCGGTAAAGTTGTTGATGATTTCAAACGCGTCTTACCAGATGCCACCATATATGTGTACGACAACAACTCTTCTGACAACACGGCTGCCATCGCGGCTGATCATGGTGCCGTTGTACGATACGAGCCGCGCCAAGGAAAAGGTAATGTTGTTCGTCAAATGATTCGCGATATTGATGCAGACTATTATGTTTTAGTTGATGGCGATGATACCTACCCCGCAGAATCCGCTGTCGAACTTCTGGCCCCACTTATGGCAGATCGAGCCGATATGGTTGTGGGTGATAGGCTCTCTAACGGGTCATATGGCGAAGAAAACAATCGCGCATTTCATGGGTTTGGCAACAACTTAGTGCGCAACCTTATTAAGCTGCTCTATGGCTTTCAGTACTCAGATGTCATGACGGGCTATCGCGCTTTTAATGAAGTTTTCGCAAAAACCATCCCAGTGCTTTCACCCGGCTTCGAAATTGAAACAGAGCTTTCCATTCATGCCGTTGACAAGCGTTGGCGTATCGTTGAAGTGCCTATTGATTATCGCGATAGACCTGAAGGTAGCCAATCGAAACTCAATACCATCTCTGATGGCTCAAAAGTTCTCGCTATGATCATGTCGCTTTTTAAAGACTATCGGCCTCTTGCACTATTTAGTTGGCTCAGCATTATCTTTTTAGTGATCGGTTTCGTTTTTGGTATTCCAGTTGTAGCCGAGTACTTCCAAACAGGACTCGTGCCTCGCATTCCAACAGCAATTCTTGCTGTAGCGCTTGTTTTTATCGGCATCCTTTTATTCGTAGCGGGTCTCATTTTAGACACCGTCGTCAAAGGTACTCGAAAACAATACGAGCTTTTGGTTATTCAAGCATACGATGAGTATCGAAAGAAAAACTAGCGCTTGCTGCACTACCACACACCATCTGCGATACAAACGAAAAGACGCCTGTTCAGGGCGTCTTTTCGTTGGGGTATTACTGGCGGATATTTGGATTAAATAGGCTTTTGATCCATACTTTGTTTTATTGATTTCCGCCAAAACGATCGTAACATGCGCTCTATAGCCACCTGTAGTCAACGGGCTACGTTTTATTTTCTTTTTTATCACTCCTTATTGTCTAAGGACTTTTTCCACTGCGCTTCTATTTGCTGAGCAAGCCGCTCTTTATCGTGAACATCAAAGGCATAACTGACCACCTGCATTACCCCCGACGGGTTGAGCTGCTCAACGCGCACAAAATTGAGCACCACACTCGTAAAGCCTCCACACAAAAGTGCATAGGCATAACAACTCGCTTGAAGAAGATGCTTTTGATGCAATTGCTCGTCTGTCTCGGCTTGACTACCGCCAGTTTTGTAATCGATTACAAAAGCGTCTCCAGTTGCATCATTAAAGCAGAGCGCGTCAATTTCGCCTTCCAAATAGCCATCTTCAACACCGACATAAAAGGGCACCTCAGCTTGGCGGTATTTGAAATTGAGCGTTTGTGCGTAAGATTCACTGGCAAAATAAGCATCGCAAGCTTTATACAACCGCTCAAGCTGTAGCTCAGACAATGCATAGTTGTGCGAAATGCTTTCTTGTCGTGCGCGATCAGGGATCATCCCTGTTTCTATGGCGTACTGAGCACACCTATGAAAAGCGCTACCAAGCGACGTCGCTTGAGAGGCGGTGTCTTTTTGGTTGAGGCTATCGTCAGGCGCTTCTTGCGTCTCAGACGATGCATCGAGCGATTGATCTTGCGTAACTTGCACGCTTTCATAAGGCGCATGGTCAGCAATTGACGAATATGAAAAGACCGGACCTCGCTCATAAGGAGTGCGAACACAAGCCGCAAAGCCAAGCGGAGTTGCAGGAACAATGAACTCTTCGACGCTCTGCTGGCCATCGCTCGTTTCAATAATATCGTCTACGGTCTGCGAACTGTTTGATGCCTCAGGTTGATCATCGTCTATGTCGTTGTCTTGAGCATCGTCATCAGATTGCTCAGATTCTCCCAGCATAACTTTAAAGAGCCGAGCAGATTGTGTTCCACCATAATCATAGGTGTCACTATCAAAGAAGGTGTCAGATGCATCGGTTAGTGCGCAGCGTATGTCCTCAACCAACACATCGGCGCAATATGCTTTCTGCTGAGCGCTCCAGGTTGCATCAAATGCCACCACCAAAGCTTCACTTGCACGCGTCAGACCAACATATAGCTTGCGACGCGCCTCAGCCTGGTCTTGCACACATGCCATACGATAGAGCAAGTAGCCGTATTGAGAAGCCTCAGTTGCCTTCGCAAGACAAAGGCTCGGCGTATCAATGGAGGTTACCTCGCCCGATTCACTATATCGCGCAGAAAGATAGCCATTTTTTCCGTTTTTGTGATTCTTACTGAGGTTGGCATATTGATCCCAACTCTTTTTGCTTCCAAGCGAAAGATATAAGCCACCCTCCCCTGGCAGACAAGTAAGCTTACTCTCGCTGAGCTCATTTGCCTCAAATTCAGCAAGAGCCACAATAGGAAACTCAAGACCTTTTGATGCGTGTATCGTCATGATTTTGACGACATCATCCCCTGATCCACTCAAAGAGCCTGGGGCTTCTTTCGCTTCGCTCAACTCTGCTGAAAATACTTCAGCCAAAGAGGCAGGTGCAAGGTGCCTATCCTGCTCAAGCGTTTCAAGAAGTCGTAAGGCCTTTAAGATGTTTGCGCTTTGCGCTTTACCTGTTGCACCTTGCTGTTCAAGGCGCCAGAGCCATCCTGAGCGGATAATCACATTTGTCACCACTCGCGAAAAGGATAGCTTATCCAATTCATCCTCAGCTTGACGAAATAGCCTGAGTGCTAAACCGAGCGCATTGTCACAAACTTCTTCGCTTTGAGCTACACGCCTAAAACCTTTAGCAAGGCTTTGCTTGCGCATCTGTTGCGTTTCTTCATCAAAACGTGAAGACAAATACAACAACTCATCGCTTGAGAGGTTAATCATGTCTGAGGTAAGAACTTCAAAGAGCGCCTCGCCATCAAGAGGATTTACCAGCACTTGCACGAGCCGCTCAAGAACGCGCACCTCTGGTGCAGAGCCAAACAAAGACCCACCGGTAATGACGCATTCAAAATCCGCATCACGAAGCGCTTGCGCATATATTTGAGCATCTGTCATTCTGCCAAGCAAAACAACCATATCTCCCGCCCGATGACCAGCTTCTCGCAAAGCACTAAAGCGTTCTGCAATCAAGCGAGCTTTCTCGGCTTTTACATCGGCAGCTGAAACGGTTGCATCCTTTTTTTTCTTTAGACACACAAGCAAAAGATTGATTCGCGGATCATTGCTTACATATCGAGAAGCTCTCTCTATATGAGGCTCTAAAGACATGAAGTCTTTTCCGAACGATCGCGGTTGCGAAAAAATGCTATCCACAAATGAAAGCACATCACGATGACTACGGAAGTTCTTCTTCAGCTCTATATAGCGCGCGTCAATCTCAGGAGAACACATTGATGACTTGTGCGCTTCATAGACTGCTATATCTGCCCCACGGAACCTATAAATGGATTGCTGTGCGTCACCGACCGTGCATAAATGCGCGCAATTCTCACCTGACATGCGTGAAATCATATCCACTTGCAACTGCGACGTGTCTTGAAACTCATCAATCATAACGAGCTTAAAGCGATTTTCGTATCGCTTGGCAATATGAGGATACGTCTCAAAAAGCTCTTGAGTTTTGAGCAGCAGGTCATCATTGTCCAGTTTGCCTAATTGCCGCTTTCTCAGATCAACTTTGCTTTTTATGTCTCGAGCAAGCGCCATAATTTGGTCAGCATAGGGGCGTGCAAGTGCGAGTTGCAATTCGTTAAGCAAAAAGGTAGCTTGCATTTGCCAAGCTCGGAAATACTCCTTTGACGAGCTTTTCGATGGAAGCGAAATCCAAGGGAGACTCTCAAAAAGGTCTGCAACTTTGAAGTATTCTTTTTGCAGATCAGCAGTAGGTTCACCTTGAGAATAAGTGCCCGAACATTCTGGATGCTCCTGCAAAAACTTCTCGCACGCATCAATTGACTGCTCCATAATCACACGAGCCGCATCAACTGTTTTTCCCGATTTAGCGCTCACAAGCGCACCAGCAAATTCTTCGCAGTTCAACAGGTAATACTTCACGAGCTCGCTTGGAGAAAGCGGCACCGGTCCTAATTCAACATCAAGACCACCTCTGAGACTTGCCGCCTTCGAGAGCAGCTCTTGCAGCAAGCTCATAACTGAGACGCCGCGCATGAAGGAAGACTTCGTGCCATATTCAGCGAACAAATCAGCGTATGCATAACAAGACTCATTGTCTTGTTCGCCGATAATCTCCTCAATAACCTCGTCTCTCAGTGCTAATGTCTCAGCTTCGCTCAAAAGCGTAAACTCTGGATCAAGCCCTGCTTCAAGTGCATGTGCGCGCAAGATACGAGAACACATTCCGTGAATTGTTGAAATCCACGCGCCGTCTACCTTCAGAGCCTCTTGCGCAAGACCTTCTTGGCGAAGAGTTCGTTTGACGCGCGCTTTTATTTCACTTGCGGCTTTTTCGGTAAAGGTAATTGCTAACACTTCATCAATATCAGAAGCCACCGGTCCAGATTCTGGCAAGAGCGCATAAGCAATTCGCTGAGTAAGCGTAAATGTTTTTCCTGAACCAGCGCCAGCTGAAATCAGGAGCGGACGAGCAACACAACAGATGCTTTCTCTTTGGTCTGGAGTACATGTTTCAAGGTTCATCGTTGATCTCTTAACTCGCAAGACTTAACAGGACAATACATGCATACTCCTTCATGCTTTGAACGCAACTGGGGAGAAATCTCTCCACGCAGCATCGACTGAACGGCTTTTTCAATACCAGCCTCCACATGGTCAAGCAGCTCGGTAAAACTTTGAACCCCATAATCTGTTGCAGCTTTTCCTGGAACCGCAGCCTTATCAGCAGACAGCCCTAACAAATCTGTCGACCCAAGCGCAATGTGATCAAAAGCTCCAGCAAGCGAATCTGCATCCTTCTTGACATTTCCCAAGGAGAGATACAGCGCTCCCACAACATCAAGACCTAAATACTTTCGTGCAATTTGCGCATATACCAGCGATTGAATTTTGTTTGGCAAAACCACCCCACATGCCTGCCAAACTTCAGAACACACACCAAGCTGATGACTGGTTTTGATTGAGCTTTTGTAGTCTATAACTACAGCTTGACCCGCATCATTAATATCTATCCTGTCAATACTTCCCCGCAATATGCAACCAGCATATTTAACTTCTACGTCCTCATTCATGCCAAAACTATATTCAAAATGTCGTGGAGTAAAACCGGGCAAGAGACGCGATTGGCGTTCAAGAGAAACGCAGAGTCGTTTTTTCAACTCCAGCAACTCTATTCGCTCAATTTCAGTTCTTGCGATAAGCGGCGTTTCGTATGCGCTCTTTTCATACTCCCCTACAAGCCGCTTTTCGAAAAGATCCGACAAGAGCTTTTGCGCTTCCGACAAATTGTCCGGAGTTACACGCTCATACCCTTCTCCCCTAAATACCTCGTAAAACTCTTTTAAGAGCGCATGCGAAAAAGTTCCCATTTCCACTGGCCCAAAGCCGGCATCAAGTGAACCTAAACTCAAACGACTCGAAGCAAACCACTTATAAGGACACTCTAGATAATTCTCGAGTGCAGAAGCTGATAAACGAGGAAGCGTGTCTTGTGTTGAGGTGCATCCTTCAAGCCTCACACGAGGCAAAACGACTAAGTCTATTGCTTGAGAGGTTGGAACTTTCGTGGACGGAAGAGCCCAGCTGTCTTGGCTTTGTACGCTACGCGCACTTGCGGCATCTGTATTTTGGTTTATAAACAAATCTGCTTGCTTATAAATCTGATCCTCAGGTTGAATGTGCACCACCTCATCAAGGGCACACGGAAGCCCCGTTTGTTTGTTTATGGCGGCATCAAAAGCATCGGACATACGATAGCAATCGACAACCTCTTCGAACATGACCGCCGGATATGCTTCATCAGATGCTTCGTCGAATAAAACCCGCTCAAGCATTACCGTATCTCGTGCACTTGCAAGCGCCTGGAAAAACACTTCACGAGCTTCTTGGAGTGCCATCTGCGCTTGTGCAACCCCAAACACCTCAAGAAGCGTATCAGCGCTGTCCTCTCGGGAGCGAACCGGGTATTGATGAGCGGTTAGATCTCCTATAATCACACAGGAATAGCAACACTCTGCTGACTGAGAAACTCGCTCGAGCGTCGTAAATATCACATCAGCTGTATCCTGATGCGAAGTTCCCGGCAATTTCGTCTGTATGGTGCGAGAAATTTTGCGAAGCGAAAGCAGCTCCCAATAATCTTCGGGTTGTTTATGGAGCGTGCGGCACGCTTCAACAAACGTTCGAGCGTGCATAAGCGATTTTTGCTGAAGGGTGAGCCATGCATCATCAAAACTTGCAAGCTGTCTTATGCGCTCGTCAAGCGCATCAAAAAGACCATCCCAATCCGCTTGCTCCAAACAAGTAATAACTCGCTCTGCAAAAGAAGACGAACTTTTGATATCTTCGCAAATTCGATCAACTGTTACCGTACGATCAAGACGCCATTTCGCATTAAGTTCATGCGCTTGCGCAGGCGAAATATCTGAAAAGCTGCTCAAGATAAAATCTGTAGGCACTGCTACAGCTATCTGGTCTTTTCCATAAAACAGTTCAACCAAGCTCTCAAGCGCCTGACCGAGCGCCGTATCAGCAAACGCGACAGTATCGCTTAGTTGTACCGTTATTCCCTGATCAAGCAAGACAGAAGCAATATTAGCAAAGAGGTCTTGAGGGTTTTTCATACTCACGCAGACCTGCGGACAATCACGAGCAACGCGCATGCATCCAACGTCTTTACTACGCGATTTTACTACTGCATCGCTAATTGCGCCAGAAAGCAAAGCTGGAGTTGCATATTTACCCATTGGTAGCAGAAACTGCAAAGCACCGTGAGGTTCAAGCGGCGCATCGCACGGCTTAAAGATATGATTAAGCAAACAGGTAAGTTCTTGGTTGCGCTCTGGATGTGCACTTACCCCGTCGCAGATATTTACCACGTCATAGACACGCGTTTTTTCTGCCAAAGCCTCCAGAAAGCTTTTTCGCACATAACTTGATTGCCCACTTCCAACGTGTATCACAAGCGCTGGCGTGGGCGCTGTTTTCACTAAAAGCGTAAGCGCTTCGCTCTTTTCGCACAAGTTCAGCTCGGATAATGCTTTTTGGTAATCCCAAAGACAATCAAGTATTTCTTGCTGCTCTCCGCTCAATACAGCCACAACATCTTCGTCGTGTGCATGTTCGAGCAGATAGTTATACGCTTGATCTATAAGCTTTTCCAGAATGGCAATCATGCCAGTTGTTGCCTTAGAACCAAGCCTGTTTAATACAACCTCATAAAGTAACAAATGTCTGGTGATCTGCGTTACAAGCACTCGCCCATCACCAAAAAGCTCCCAGCGATCGCACACCCATTCATCAAAGGTGCAAATACGACTCCCAACACAAGACCGCTCGTCTACCAGTGTTTGCTGCACCAATGCTTTATAGGTTGCGTGAGGCACAAACACATACTTTGCCCCTGAAGCGTCATAGTGTTCTAAAACAAGCTCTTTGATTGTTGCCAAGAGCTCTGTTTGATTTGAGACTAATTTAGTATTGATCGTCTGCACTTCTTGCACTGAGCACCACAATCCTTACCTGCCAACAAGCTTTACGTAAGTGGATTACTTAACTACCTATTTTACTGAACGCCTGTACTTTGCTTGTCCCTTTTTCGCACCATGCGACGCATTAGTTTGCTTCTGACGAGATTTTGTATGCGTGGTTTCAGACTTTTTCTTCAATCGAGAAGACTGAGCTTTTGGCTTGCTTGTGTGCTGGGCATTCGTAAGATGTTTTGGTTTTCTAGAAGATGAGCGTTTATGGGCATGTACATGTTGCTCGTTTTTCACCTGCTCAGCAGATCGTTGCTTGCGTTTTGCACGCGCACTGAACTCTCTTTTCGCTGCTTGGAGTTCAGGATCTCGCCTATCCTGGGCGCGAACAGCGCGAGCTTGCGCTTTCTTCGTTGCCTCATCCATGTCGAAAAACGAGAGCTCCAAATCTTTGATTTGAGCACCCAAATAGCGCTCCAATGCTTGGAATTCTTGTCTTTGATCAGGCGTTACAAGCGTAAGCGAGCAGCCTGTAGCGCACGCTCTTCCCGCCCTTCCAATTCGATGCACATAGTCTTGTGGTTGTCGGGGCAAATCATAATTGACAACCCAATCAACGTCTTGCACATCAATGCCACGCGAAAGCACATCGGTTGCCACTAATACCTGCACCTTGCCAGCCGCAAATTGAGACAGCGCGCGCTGTCGCTGGTTTTGCGACCTATCAGCATGCAGCCTATCAACCGCAATGCCTGATCTGCTTAGACGGCGAAAAACCGTATCAACACGATTTTTCGTTCGCGCAAACACAATAATGCGCTCTTGTTTATGCTCACTTAAGAAGGCTTGCAAAAAAGGCGGCTTAACATCTTGCGGAAGCAAGAGCTTAAACTGCTCAACCTGATCAGTTGTGCGCGTCTGAGGCGACACTGAAATCTTTTTCGGTTGACGAGCAAAGACCTCTCCGACATCAAATGTCGCATCCTCAAGTGTCGCCGAAAACAAAAGCGTTTGTCTTGATGCGGGAACATGACTGATAATGGCGCGCACATCTGGCCAAAACCCCATATCGAGCATGCGATCCGCCTCATCAAGCACCAAAAGAGAGACGCCTGCAAGTGATACTGCTTTTTGCGAGACTAAATCAAGCAGACGACCTGGCGTTGCAATAAGCACGTCAACACCTCGTTTGATCTGGTCTTTTTGTGGGTTGATGGATATACCGCCAACCGCTGAGACCACACGATGATGCGTGTGTTTAGCAACCGTTTGACACACCTCGGCTATTTGAAGTGCCAGTTCACGCGTTGGCGTCACAACAAGCACGCTCGGTTTTGAACCTTTCGTCGGCCCAAAAGCATCCATCGCGGGCAGCGCAAATGCTGCAGTTTTGCCTGAGCCCGTTTGAGCCTCAGCCATAACATCCTCACCAGCAAGCACACTCGGAATTGCTTGTATTTGTATGGGGGTAGGCGTGGTATAACCCAATGTCTTGCATGCGCTAAGCACCGGGTCAGACAATCCTAAACTCTTAAATTGATTAACGGACATGAGCTGGCCTTCTACCCCAATAAAACTTGAGGAAATGTTTACGGAAAATGGGATCTGTTGGGTCTTTCGGGTGCGCGGCAAGCTCCATAGATACCGCTGCTATATCTCGTGCAGCATCCGGTCTTCGCAAATACGAGCCATTGATAAGCATAGCTCTACCCATTTCTGGGTTGTAAGCATAATGGCGAAGCGTGTCTAATAGCTCACGCGCGGTGGTTACATGAAGTGCCGCACCGGTTCCGGTAAGCATATTTACGTTGGCTTTTTCCTGCCCATATGCCTTGCCCAACAACACCATCGGTGCCTTTGCACACAAACATTCAGTAACCGTCAAACCACCAGATTTGCAAATAACCAAGTCACTCAAAGCCATCAAAGCGGCCATATCCTCAACATAATTAAGAATAGTTACGTTGGTGAGTCCCAATTCCCTACACTGCGTTTGCAAATGACGCACATACTCTTTGTCTTCTCCTGCGACAAAAACAAAATGAAGCGTTGGTTCAAAAAGATGCAGATAAGGAAGCGTTTTGTCGAGCGCTGCGCGGAAGTGAATATACGGTCTTGGCAAATACGCTCCTGCAAGTGCAAGTACCACGCGTTTGTCCTGCGGAAGGCCATACGCTTCTCGAATTTGATCTCGATCAAATTCACGACGGAAATCTTCGCGCGTTGGAATCCCTGTAATCAAAATACGTTCTTCAGGAATCTTGCGCGGGCGAAGTGTTTCAGCCATAAACTCATTAGCCACGCAAAATAAGTCACAAGTTAACTGCGGCCACAGCCCTTCGGTTTCATAATCTGTAGGGACTGCCACGATAGGAAAGCGCTGAGCAGTAAGCATGCGCGCTGATACCGCGGCATTCGCTGCGGTAATATGCGTACAGATAATGGCGACGGGCTTTCTTTTGCTCACATATTCAGTAAACGGCGCATACATGATGCGCGACCAAATGGTTCCCCCCGACCAAAGAATGCGACCAGTAAGCGTATAGCGCCATGTCAGGTCATATATCGGACGAGTGGCTCCCGTAAAAAGCGAGGCTGTTTTATTTCCATCGAAAACAACACGCCCATAATCAAGAATATCAATTACTTCAATATCAACCTCACGCAAAAGCTGATCTGCCTCTACATCACCAGTAATAGTAGCAACTTCGCCTGAGAGTAATTCTTCTTGCTGAAGCCTCAGCGCTTGCGCAATGGCGTTAGCTGCACTGCGATGCCCTGAGCCAACTGACGCGTGAGCTACGATGACAAGCGGCTTTTCATGCGACGAATCAGCAGCAGAGAGAGCAATGGTCTCTGCAGCGGGTTCTTCTAACGTTATTTCTGTTGATAAATCGGGCTGTGCCTCATGTGATGAATTAGTCATGTATTCATAATAACGCAGATAACACCGTCTGCACCATCGTATCCGCACGCCTGCAAAAAGAGCGCAAAAAAATTCTTGCAATACATGGCAGACTTTGCGATACTATTAAAGCTGCTTTTAAGAAGCTAGCTTTTGTCCCCATAGTCTAGAGGTCAGGACGCGGCCCTTTCAAGGCTGAGACACGAGTTCGATTCTCGTTGGGGGCACCATCTATGATCAGGGCAAACAATTTGTTTGCCCTGTTTTGTTGTTTGCAGCAATATTTATTTGCCTCTTACCCCCTGCTACCAAACTATATTGCCCTTTTGGCGAAACCGTACAGAAAGTCTTCACAACAAGCGCTAAGGTTATAGCATTGTTTGAGGGAAGGAACGGTATGCGTATTGCAGTAGCCAGTGATGGCTTGAATGTATCTGTGCATAGCGGACGTTGTGCTAGTTATATGTGCTACACCGTAGAACGCGGAGTCATCACGGAATGCCAGAACTTACCAAACCCTTGCTTACCTCCTGCTTCTACCGCAGAGCTTCTCGCATCTTTAGGCATCGATCTGTTTTTTGCCAACACCATCGATCCGAATATTCGACAAGCGCTTGAGCAATCAGGCATCGAAGTTGTGAGCGGCATGCATGGCTCTGCTCGAGAATCGGTTGAATGCTTCATTACTGACATGATGAATGGATCAACCGCATTTGAAGACGAAGCTGATTATCAGCTTTCAAATTAGCAAACAAACCTACTTTAGTTTTATCCCGCCCATGATTATCGCTCCCATGACCTGGGCTGCGAAACAAAAAAGGCCGCCGAAGCGACCTTTAGCATACTAAATAAGCTTTAAAAGCTTACAGAGCTTTCTTTGCAACCTCAACAAGCGCGGCAAACGCTGTCGGATCATTTACGGCCATATCAGCCAAAACCTTGCGGTCAAGCTCTACGCCAGCCTTCTTCAGACCATTCATGAATACTGAATAGCTCATGCCATTGATGCGAGCAGCAGCATTAATACGAGTAATCCAAAGACGACGGATCTCACGCTTCTTATTGCGGCGATCACGATACATGTACTGCAAAGAATGCTGCATCTGCTCTTTCGCTGCACGATAAGAGCGAGATTTTGCGCCATAGTAACCCTTGGCGCGAGTAAGAACGGTACGGCGCTTCTTATGTGCGCTCACTGCACGTTTTACACGAGGCATATCGTATCAGAGCTCCTTTAAATTCTAGCGAAGGCCAAGGTTGCGAGCGATGACCTTTTGATCAGCTTGAGCAACTTCGGTTTCGTGACGGAAATTACGCTTACGTTTCGGGCTTTTCTTGGTGAGAATGTGGCTCTTATAAGCCTTTGCACGCATGATCTTGCCGGAGCCGGTAACGCGGAAACGCTTAGCAGTACCGCGATGAGTCTTCATTTTAGGCATTATCCTGTGTCCTTTCTTCCTTACTCGATTCGTCCTTTTTCTTCTTAGCCGCTGCAGGCAGCGGGGCAATCAACATATGCATGTTGCGGCCTTCCATCTTTGGCTGAGACTCAATGACTGCCATGTCTTTCAAGTCATCTGCCAAACGTTCAAGGATGGTGAGACCTTGCTCGGGATGAGCCATTTCGCGACCACGGAACATAATTGTGATCTTGACTTTGTTCCCTGCATCAAGAAAACGAAGTACGTGCTTTTTCTTGGTAGTGTAATCGCCTACATCAATTTTCGGGCGAAACTTCATTTCCTTTGTTTCGATTTTGCTTTGGTTCTTACGCGCCTGCTTTGCCTTAATGGCCTGGTCATACTTAAACTTGCCATAATCCATGATGCGGCATACAGGCGGATCAGCGTTTGGTGCAATCTCAACGAGGTCTAATCCTTCATCATCAGCAATACGCTGAGCTTGAACCGTAGGATAGATACCCATCTGAGTTCCGTCATAGCCAATCAGGCGGCACTCACGAACAGAAATCTGTTCATTAAGCCGAGGTTCTTGAGCAGCTATTGCGCTCACCTTCCTTTCTTGTGTGCTTAGCGCACAAAATAAAAAACCCGCTGCTTTGGCGCACGCGGGACATCACATAAGACAGTGCTTATATTGAATAACCCATCAGCTGCCAAAGCGCCGAACCAGGTGGAGACTTTCGCCTCACTTCTGTTCACAAGTTAGAAATTGTACCACTTCGCTCATAAGTTGCAAGAACTTCTCTTTGTTTGTTTTGCGAAGGCGGTCAAAGACCAAAAGACGGTCAAAGACTAGCTTTGTGATATTAGCAGCATACCAATAGTACGTTCACTATTTCATGACAAATTACCTTAGCGCATGTATTCCACAGAGAAACCAGGTAGGCTCTATCTGAAATCATCGAACTATGTATATGCCCCAGGAGTTCGTGCTATGAAAAAGCGTATTAAAGGCAACGTTAGTTGGATAGGATATCTCGATTGGGAACTCAAACACTTTCATGGCGAAGACTACAGCATCGAGCACGGATCCAGCCAAAACGCCTACCTTATCGAAGAAGAAAAAACTGTTCTCGTTGACACGGTTTGGCTTCCGCACCGGTTTGACTTCATTGAAAATCTCAAGCAAGAGATAGACTTAACTTCTATTGACTACATCGTTGCTCATCATGGCGAGTGCGATCATTCGGGTGCTCTTGGCGCCCTTATGCAGCAAATCCCTGATGTGCCTATATATTGCACCGCAAACGCAGTTAAATCCCTTGAGGGCCAATATGGAAAGCATAACTGGAATTTTCACGTCGTGAAATCAGGCGACACCCTTGATGTCGGCAACGGCAAACAACTCATTTTCATAGAGATGCCCATGATGCACTGGCCAGATTCTCTTGCAAGCTTTTTGACCGGTGACAACATCTTGTTCTCCATGGATGCCTTTGGTCAGCATTTTGCCGTTGAAGAATTATTTAACGATCGAGCAGATCAAGCGCTGCTTCATTACGAAGCGCTCAAATATTTCGTCAACATCTTGAACCCCTATGCACAAAACGTAAAACGTAAGCTTGCTGAACTCGATAGCCTGCAGCTACCAATTGAAATCATTGCACCTTCTCATGGTGTTGTTTGGCGCGATAACCCCATGCAGATTATTGCAGATTACGCTTTATGGGCAGATGCATATCAAGAAGACATGGTATGTGTTTGCTATGGAACCATGTGGAACGGCACCAAAGAACTTGCACATGCTATAGCTGACGAAATTTCACGCGTAAGCCCACAAACCAACGTGGTTGTCCACAACGTTGAGACCGATGACAAAAACGATGTCATGGTTGATGTGTTTCGCTCAAAAGCTCTCGCGCTGGGTTCGCCAACAGTTGTTAACGATATCCTCTCAGGCGTTTCTGGATGGCTCACGTTTCTCAAGTCGCTCAAGTTCAAAAATAAGCGAGCAGCAGCATTTGGTTGTTACGGTTGGAGTGGCGAAGGCACGCGCATATTGCAAGAGCGACTACGCGATGCTGGTTTTAACGTAAGCGATACCGCGTTGCGCGTAAATTGGAATCCTCAGATTAGTGACTATGCAGAAATTCCTGCGTTTGTTGCTGATCTTTTGGAGATAGATACAACAGCCCCTCTTCAAGAACAGGAGAACTCAACTATGAAGAAATATGTTTGTGATGTATGCGGGTACATCTACGATCCCGAACTGGGAGATCCTGATGGAGGAATCGAACCAGGCACCGCGTTTGAAGACATCCCCGAGGATTGGGTTTGCCCAGTTTGCGGCGTTGGTAAAGATATGTTTTCACTCTATGAAGAATAATCTATCTGCAAGCTAAAAACGCCCGATACGTCAACGCCACCTCATATGAGGTGGCGTTTTCCGTGCAATCTCTCAGTTGGTTTGGGTTGCCTTCGTCGGCTTGGTTACCTTAAGCGGCTTGATCACCCTCGGCGGCTTGATCGCCTTCGGCGGCCTCTTCAATGGGTGCTTGAGCACCAGGGGCATCTATATACACATAGATGATGCGAATCGTATCTGCCAAATTCCCTGTCGCATTTGATGTGGTGTAGTTATAAGTAAGAACTGCTGACCACTCATAGGTCTCACCGTTAATATCAACCGGACCTGAGAAGGAGCAATTCTCGGCAGTTACGGTCGTGCCATCACTTGCATACGTGGCATATTCTGACCTATCGCTCGGAAGCTCAATAGCGTCATCAGAAATAGTAACTCCTGCTTCTGCTAATGTTTTTTGGATAATCTGCTCTTTCTCAATTGCCTCAGAAAAACTCACTGAACCATATCCAAGCGAGGCTGTAGCCGCAGAATAACCAGCCGAAACAACAATGCCATCAGCATTAAGACCCAAATAGACGGTTGGTGTACCAGAGCGAGAATCTGCAGGCTCTTCAAGCAAAGCTACGGTTTCTTGCTTCACAATGGCACTTCCCTCTTCTGACACGTCACGCGTTGATACCACAGAAGCGCCCCGCTTAAGCTGAGTAACCGCTTCGCTTTCACTTAATCCTAAAATACTCAGCAAATCTGGCACTTCAGTGCGTTTTGCAGTTGTTGTAGCCGCATCACTTGTTGCAGATGGATCAGCTTGAAGGCTTTCTGTTTCGGTTTCAGTTGATTGAAGCTGCTGAACTTGTTGCGAAGCCGACAAGTTCGCCTCGGAAAAAAGCTGCCAACCCAAATAAACAATTGCACCTATAAGCAGCACCAATAAAACCATGATCACAATCAAAATACGCCTTATGCGACGCGATTTTTTCTGATGCGGCAACAAGGGAGGCTTTTTGTTTTTGCCATGACGACCCCGTGTTGGAGCAACTGTCATAGCTTGAGACTGATCGCCAAAGAGCAACGGCGGTTCAACAACAGGCTCAAGGCTTTCAAAAGCATCAGGATACTCATCTGAACCATCATCGGGTTTATAGCTAAAGCCATTTGCGTGACGGCCAGTTGTAGCACCTAAAGCGCTAAACTCATCAGTTTGATCGAGTGGCGTAAAGGCTTGCGTCAAACCAATTGGCTCATCTTGTGTATCATAGCTACGCATTGACGAGCGCTCATCTACTCCTTGCTGAGCATGCTTTGAATTGTTCTTACTATGTGAAGCGTGTTTGGGCATTGTCCACCTTCCCAGCACCCAAGCAACTACCTTGCCTGTTTTATCTTTGTGCTAGTTCATAAAAAAGACGCAGTATACAACAGCGCATGCAATAAGAATAAGCGCAAGCGCAATAATCACTTTTTGCATGGATGACATAGGACTACTCTGCAGATCCTCCAAGGTAGTCTCATGATATCCATCGTCTTTTGTGGGCTTTTTCACCGGCTTTTCAGCTGACTTTACCTGAGTTTTAGGGACAGATTGCCTTTGAGCATCTGCTGCAGGCTGCTTTGCTGCTTTTTGCTTTTCAGCTTGCAAAACAGCTTCCTCAGGGTTGGCTGTTGAAGGTTTCGCCCCTGCTTGGATTACGAAATCATCTTCATCTTCAGCATGGACGGTAATGTGTGAAAAAGTAGGCTGTTTTTCTGACACCTCTAAACTCCCTTCAACATAGCCAAATTATACGGTAAATCAATTTAAACAGTGATGCATCCCAATAAAATCCATCGCTTCATTCATACATATTACAACTCTGAAATATCCTCCTGAATACCTGGAATTATCGGAATCGTGGCAAAACCAGCTGCCAGCTCTTCTTCACTGGGGATATGATCGGTCATTTTGCCCCGATTAAATGCGTCATAAGCATACATGTCGAAATATCCCGTGCCCGTCAGACCAAACAAAATGACCTTCTCTTCCCCGGTTTCAATGCATTTTTTCGCCTCTTCAATGGCGGCGAAAATAGCATGCGCGCTCTCTGGTGCTGGCAAAATAGTTTCTTGGCGCGCAAACATTTCAGCCGCCGCAAATACATCGGTTTGCTTGACGGCAATTGCATCCAAATACCCATCGTGTTTGAGTTTTGAAACAATAGGAGACATGCCATGATAGCGAAGACCACCCGCATGATCGGGGTTTGGAAGAAAACCATTACCTAAGGTATACATCTTTACAAGCGGACAGGTTCTGCCCGTATCAGCAAAATCGTAGGCATATTTGCCACGCGTCAGCGACGGACAGCTTGCTGGTTCAACCGCAATAAAGCGCGTATCCGGTTTTATACCTTGCAACTTATCGCGCATAAAAGGCGCAATCAAACCTGCCAGATTTGAACCACCGCCCGCACATCCAATTACGATATCGGGGTATTCGCCCAATTCCTCAAAGGCAATATAGCTCTCAAGCCCGATAACAGACTGGTGTAAAACGACCTGATTTAACACACTGCCAAGCTGATAACGACCCTTATTGTTAGGCACATTCATGGCGCGCTCTACCGCCTCTGAAATTGCAGTGCCCAACGAGCCTGTCGAATCTGGATGCTCGGCTAGCATCCGCTTTCCAACTTCGGTTGTCTGAGAAGGAGATGGAGTGACGCTAGCGTGGAACGTCTCCATGATGTTGCGTCGAAAGGGCTTTTGGTCATAGGAGCATCTCACCATAAAAACGTCTAAATCAAGGCCAAAGTGATCAGCTGCCTCAGAGAGCGCAGTACCCCACTGACCAGCCCCTGTTTCGGTGGTGATCTTTTCCAACTCCTGCTCTTTGGCATAGTAAGCTTGCGCAAGAGCCGAATTAAGTTTGTGGGATCCGGATGTGTTGTTGCCTTCAAACTTGTAATAAATCTTAGCAGGCGTTCCCAGCGCACGCTCTAAATTATACGCACGACACAAAGGAGACGGCCGGTACACTTTATACATCTCGCGAACGCCTTCTGGAATATCGACATAAGCCACATCGTCATCTAATTCCTGATCTACGAGCGCATCACAAAAAACCGGAGTTAGATCTGCGTGCGTTGCAATTGATCCGTCAACCAAACGCATTGGCTCGGGAGGCTCTGGCATATCGGCGCGCAGGTTATACCACTGCGTTGGAATTTGATCTTCGCGAAGATAAAGTCGGTAAGGCACCTGGTTTGTCATGGGTTTTTCCTCTCTTTCATCTCAAGTCAAAACTTCCGCACACACAAAAAAGAACCCCCGGATCTCCGAGGGTTCTTCTGGATATGTATACGAAATCAGAAGCCGTGAGACCCGGGTATCAATGTCTTCTGTTCCACCACCATGCGCCAACAAGCAACGTTGAAAATACAACGTTTGCAAGCAAAGCGGATGGTGTTGTTGGAGCAGCGTGCATGAAACCTCTTCGCCACAACTTCCTAAAAGACCAATAAAACTACCACCGAGATTAGCACAGTGCCTCAAAAGCGCGCAAGTACCAAACGCATAACCGTCACACAACCGCTTGCAAACGCCGCTCGATTAAAAGGATTGGCACCTATCGCTCGCACCGACGATGTGGAAACAAATTAACTCAGATATATCTGAGTTATGGCACAATGTTTGTTGATTTTTTCTCATATGACTCACAAGTGCTAAAGAGGTAGCTATGGAACTAGAGATCGGACAATCCCTTGCGAGATTTAGCGTACAAACAAAAGAACAACTCCCCGAAATCAATGGCGTTGCCTATACCCTTTTTCATGAAGCATCTAAGGCGCGTTTGCTTTATCTTGCAAACGATGACAACAATAAAGCGTTTTCGATCACGTTTAAAACGCCACCAAAAGACAACACGGGTGTCTTTCATATTCTCGAGCATTCAGTGCTCTGCGGATCGAGAAAGTTCCCCCTCAAAGAACCCTTCGTTAACCTTATCAAGTCATCCATGCAAACGTTTCTCAATGCAATGACGTTTCCCGATAAGACCATGTATCCGGTGGCAAGCACCAACGATCAAGACCTCATCAATCTCACCGATGTCTACATGGATGCCGTGCTGCACCCCAATATCTACGTCAAACCTGAAATCTTTCAGCAAGAAGGATGGCATTGGGAGCTTAAAGCGGACCTTGAAGCCGACGAGGGCGACGTATTAGCTGGCGAAGAAGTTGTTCGCGAAATGTTTGCCAACAAAGATAGCGACCCTAAGCTTATGCTCAATGGTGTTGTATACAACGAGATGAAGGGCGTTTTTTCTGATCCTAACTCGCTGTTGTATGACTACATGCAGTCTGCGCTCTTTCCCGACACCGCCTATCAATATGAATCGGGCGGAGCACCTTTTGCTATTCCCGATCTTACCTACGAACAATTCCTCGAACAGCACGAGCGTCACTATCGCCTCGACAACAGCTACCTTACACTCTATGGCAATCTTGACGTAGAGCACATGTTGTCATTTTTGGACGAGCAATATCTTGTACCCGTGGCAGCTGAAGAGCGCGCAAAAGACGAAGAGCGCGCACGTCGCGGGCTACCAAGCCTGACCCCTAACCCGCTTGGCACACAAAGCGCTGTTGTAGTTCCTCACATCGCGCACAAGATGGCAACATCGCCTGAAAACGCTTGTGCCGCTTTGGGCTATGTCATCGGGGATGTCAGTGAGCGCACCCGCATTGTGGCGGTAGACATTTTGCTTGACGCGCTCATGGGCTCAAATGAGGCACCCTTGAAGCGCGCTTTGTTAGATGCAGGCATTGCAGATGACGTTCATGGGGCTTTAGCAGACAGCCTTTTGCAACCTTTCGCTTTCTTGCAAATTCGCGGTGCAAAACCTGGCGCAGCTGAAACCTTTAAGCGCATTGTTCACGACACGTTAACAGACATGGTGCAAGGTGGACTTGATCACACACTCATTGCCGCTTCCCTTTCGCACGCGGAATTTGAGATGCGCGAATTTGATTTCCACATGGCTGACGGCGTGGCTCTTTCTATGGCAGCATTAAGCGGATGGCTCTATGATGACGCTCTAGCTTGTACCTATCTTAAATACGAAGATGATTTCGCCTTCTTAAAGAGCGCGCTTGATGACAACTATTTCGAACAACTTATTGAAGATGTGTTCTTACAGAGTGAACACTGGGCATGTGTGGAAATCGTACCCGACCAAGACGACGTTGACACAGCAGAAGCAGAGCGCATCGCCCATGCACAAGCAAGCTTTACTGATGATGACTATGTACGCATTGCAAATGCGGAAGCCCAGCTGCGTCGCGAACAGAAAACCCCTGATAGCCCTGAAGCGCTTGCAACGCTTCCCCATCTGAGTCTTTCTGATCTAACCGATGCGCCAGCCGAACCGAAGTATGCGCTCGACAAAACGCGCCCACTTCCCTGTTTGCGCCATGACGCAAATCTCCACGGCGTCATTTATACGTATCGCTATTTCAGCTTAAACCATATTGCGTTTGAAGAAATTCCCTACGTAAGCATATTGGGACTGGTGCTCAGCAAGCTTGCAACCGACACCCACGATGCAGCTGCCCTCGATATGCTTATTAACCACTACCTGGGCTCGCTAACGTTTTTCACTGACGTATTTACCAGCCCCCATGACGTAAACGCTTTTGAGGCTTATTTCGTCGTTGGTAGTGCCGCGCTTTCCGAAAACGTCAATTGGCTTGTATCTTTGAGCAAAGAGATCATGCTTTCCACTGACTTTACCGACACCGACAGAATTCGCGATATCTTGTCTCAGGTGCGCATTAGCTTAGAACAAAACTTTGTTACCTCAGGTCACGTTTATGCGCTTGGAAGAATGGCGTCCTACTTCTTGCGTTCAGCATTGATGCGCGAAACACTCAAAGGCGTTGATTTTTATCTCTTCGTGAAAGCGCTCCTTGATGATTTCGATGCGAGAAAAGATGAGCTGGTAGAGAAACTGCAATCACTGGCTAAACGAATTTTTGCTGATAACACCTGCTTGGTAAGTTTTTCTGGAAGCAATGATGATTATGACGCATTCTGGGCGGCAAACCCGCTTTGCGAGCAGACACAAAATGGTGATGCCATCTTGTCAGCACCTGAGCCACGCGCTAAAAACGAAGTGTTTGTCATACCAAGCGAGGTAAGCTATGTGGCTCAAGGATATAATCGCCGATTACTTGATGTTGCCTATTCGGGTATATGGGCAGTGGCGCGCCGAGCTTTAAGTTATGACTATTTATGGAATGAAGTTCGCGTTAAAGGTGGCGCCTATGGAGCAAACTTCACGTCCTCATATATTGGAGATGTATATTTCAACTCATATCGCGACCCTCATCTTGACGAAACAATCGCTCGCTTTGAGGGTGCGCCAGATTGGCTCGAGAACTTCACTCCTACACAAAGTGAGCTGGAAGGCTTCATAGTTGCGTCTGTTGCCGCGTTCGATGCGCCTCAAAAGGTTCGTGCTCTGGTGCGCTCTCAGGATGCGCAGTATTTCGCCCAATGGACGCCTCAAGATCGTGCGCAATTCCGATCCGAGATGATTGCCACTACAACAGAAGCGCTCCATAGTATTGCACCCGTTCTTCGCGAAGCGCTTGATGTGAGAATGATCTGCGCTTTTGGTAGCAAAGATGCCGCGGACGCAAGTGCAATGGATCTCACGAAAGTAAACTTATTAGGTGAATAAGCAACAAGCAAGCCAAAACCTTCGCAATATTCTGCTTTAGGTATAATAGTGATCGCTAATGTTAGTTTTATATGATATTGAATATGTAACATATTAAGAATTGGCCACACGCCAAAAGGAAGTGAGTAGCGCAACCATGTTAGAACTGAGAAATCTCACGTTCGAGGTTCCTGTGTCTGAGGGAGCACAAGAAACCAAGCGTATTATTGACGATCTCTCATTAACTATCCCCGATGATCGCTTCACTGTTATCACCGGACCAAATGGTGGCGGCAAATCCACCTTAGCTAAACTCATTATGGGGATCGAGCAACCCACATCGGGACAGATTCTCTTTAATGGCGAAGACATCACCAGTCGAAGCATTGCAGAACGCGCAAACTTAGGTATTGGTTATGGCTTTCAGCAACCAGCTCGTTTTAAGGGCATGAAAGTCAAGAAGCTCTTAGATATTGCTGCGGGCAAAAAGCTTCCCATGTTGGCCTGCAACGAATATCTCGCAAAAGTTGGTTTATGCTCAGCAAGCTATCTTACGCGCGAAGTTGACAAATCGCTTTCTGGTGGCGAAGTAAAACGCATTGAAATTGCAACGATTTTGGCGCGCGATCCACAGCTTGCTATCTATGACGAACCTGAGGCTGGCATTGACCTGTGGAGCTTCGATCGCCTTACTGAAACCTTCCGCGACATCCATGAGGCTCGCGACGGACGCTCGATTGTGATCATTTCGCACCAAGAGCGCATCATTCAACTGGCAGACGAAATCATCTTGCTTCGCGATGGCAAAATTGCCGCCACCGGCACCCCTGAAGAGCTGCTGCCCACCTTGGGCTTTGTGGCAAAAGGCGTTCCAGGCTGCCAGCTTACTGAGCCCACCGAACTTCATCTGACCGAGATCGCCACTACCTGCTAGTGCGCTTATCCATGTAAGGAGAAATCATGGCCGTAGATCTATCCCCTATTGATGAGGGGCTCTTAGAGCAAATCGCCAACATTCACGGCATGCCCAAAGGTGCGTTTAATATTCGCAAAGACGGACAGCTTGTGCAGCGATCCTCATCTGCAAATATAGAAATTTCAACCAAAACTGACCATCCCGGAATTGATATTCATATTGCTCCAGGAACGCGCGGAGAGACGGTTTTTATTCCAGTTATCGTGACGCAGGCAGGTCTTAAAGATGTTGTCTATAACACCTTTTATATTGGCGAAGATTGCGATGTAACTATTGTTGCCGGTTGCGGAATCCACAACGAAAGCCATCAAGCCTCCGAGCACGACGGCATTCATACCTTTTACTGTGGCAAAAACTCACGTGTTCGCTATGTTGAAAAACATTATGGCGAAGGTTCTGGCACTGGTGAGCGCATTCTTAACCCTGTCACCAACGTCATCATGGAAGAAAACGCGCACTGCGAAATGGAAATGGTGCAGCTGCGCGGTGTGTCTTCCACCGTTCGCGACACAAATGCAGAGCTTGGCGCCGGTGCTAAATTAATCTTGACCGAAAAGCTCCTCACGCATGATAAGCAAACTGCCACTTCAAATATGAAAGTGGAGCTTAAGGGCGACGACTCAAGCGTACAAGTTATTTCTCGCTCGGTTGCACAAGACGATTCAGTTCAAATCTTCAACCCGCTCGTCATTGGCGAAGCAGCCTGTCGAGGACACGTCCAATGCGACGCAATTATCATGGGTCATGCGAAAGTTACCGCTATCCCTGGTATTGAAGCTGCAAGCGAAGATGCACAGCTTGTTCACGAAGCCGCAATTGGCAAAATTGCAGGTGATCAGATTGTTAAGCTCATGACGCTAGGACTGAGTGAAGAGGAAGCTGAGCAAGAGATTCTCGAAGACTTCCTCAACTAACTTAAGCATAATCGGCTTAAGCCTATAATCACCTAAAGAAAAAACGAGCTTTTACACCCGCTTTGTCACTACTTTAAAGACCAAGCGGGTTTTCTTTGTACTCGTTAACAAAATATGCAATCAAAGCAGCACTTGTAGGCGTACAACGCTCACCTGGCAACATGAATTCACACGTAGGAATTCCCGTCTCGAGAATGGCAGCTGTTGCTGGCGCAGGAATTGGCAATTCACCATGAGCGCACACAACCGTTCCTTCGCCAGTCTGCACCGGGGTTGCAATGATCTTTGCTGGAGCAAATGCTTCAACTGCCGCACATACTGCCAAAACATTTCTGATGGCTTCGGCGTTGCCAACCTCATGAAAATGAGTCTTATCAACAGCGCAACCATGAACTTGCGCTTCTGCCTGAGCCAAAATCTGATAGATCTGTCGCATGTGATTTTTGATGCGCTCTGAGACTGCCAGCCCATCGATACTTTCAATAACTTCAGCCAAATCATGGTAATGTTTATCAGCAAGTACAGCTTGCTTTAAGACAAGATGCACTTGTCCTCGTCGCTTTTCATCAAGCTGAAGCATGGTTTGATTCAAGATATTTTTGCGTGTAGCAACTTCGCTTAGAACCCAAATGAGATCCACGAATAACCTCTCTTATTTTTCCGACGATCCTTCGGCTGCCAGATGCAGATGATTGATAAGATGCGCCTGATAAGCTGCACCAAAACCATTATCGATATTAACGACAGAAACACCCGAGGCGCACGAGTTTAACATTGCTAAAAGCGCAGCCACACCACCAAAACTAGCGCCATAACCAACAGAAGTTGGAACTGCAATGACCGGCGCCGAAACCAGACCCCCGATGACACTGGCTAAGGCACCCTCCATACCAGCTACCACGATGACCACTCGAGCACGCGTGAGCTCATCCTGATGCGCCAAAACCCTATGGATTCCAGCAACCCCAACGTCATAGAGCCGACACACGTCATTACCAAGCGCTTCAGCGGTAAGCGCCGCTTCCTCAGCACAATACAAATCAGATGTACCAGCACAAGCAACTACGACACTACCCAGCCCATCTGCAGGCAAATTATCTCCAATACGAAAAAAACTTGCCTCGCTAAAGTAGGTCAATGATTTGGTTGCGCATACCGGCGATTGTACGCATGCTTCATGCCAGAGTTCATCTATTTCTTGCGCCTTGTCTGGGCTGACGCGTGTTGCAAGCACAAGCGATTGACCTTGCTCAAGCAACGCGCGCGCAATACCCACAATTTGAAGTGATGTTTTTCCAGCGCCATAGATAACTTCGCCGACACCTTGCACCGAAGAGCGCAGATGATCTGGTTTCGCATATCCAAGATCGGTGAAATTCATACTCACAAACCCTTCGAGACAATTCTTAAACATAAACTCACGCCCTTGCGGCTTGAGTGAATTATGCTTGCACAGTCAAGGCTAGAGAGTATCCCCTTCGATGCCTGTTCCATCCGCGGCTAAGCCATTGTCTACAGAGTCGGTGTTGTCATAGATTACTTCACCCTCAGCAGTGCCCATATCACCTTCAGCAGGATCTACGTTATCGCTGGTCGTATCATCCGGGACAACTCCGTCATCAGACGGCGCATTTTCGTCAGCACCTTCAGTATTTTCAGCGCCGTCAGTGTTTTCGGTCGACGTCTGATCGCTTGTTGTATCAGCAGCGCTCGCAGTTGCACCTGCGGTAAGCGGAATCTGCGACAAATCAAGAACCGAACCAAGCCACTTGGTCTCTATAACACCCACGACACCCGTTCCGGTCAGAGAGGTAAGAGCATCGGAAACAGCTTGCTTAAGATCAGCATTGCTATCCAACACGCCAACAGCATAGCCGCTTGGCTGCTGCATCAAGGCAACAATGTGCACATCATAGCCAGCACTGTGTGCAGCATATGTTCCGATCACTGCGTCAGCTGCTACATATTGCACATCTCCTGATTCGAGTTTCGCAAATGCGCTTTTCAGGTCATCAGTGGTAACCAATGTTCCATTATCAAACTCGTTAGAAACTGCCCACGAGCTCTTTGATGAAGTTTGTGCAGCAATAGTAGGTGTTTCTTCATTGGTAGGAACTGCATCGTTATCAGGAAGCGCAAAGAGAGCTACTGCAGTAGGCAGATACGCTTCCGATGTCCAAAATGTTGTAGTAGCTGAATCAGCCTTATCAACACCCATAACGATATCAACCGATCCGTTAGTGAGCGCCGATTCGGCATCGGTGCCGACATCTACCAACTCAAGCTTAAGACCAAATTGATCAGCCAATGCAGCAGCTACGTCAACATCTAAACCAACAATTTTTGACGAAGATGCAGGCTGACCAGCCAAAGGAGCATTACCAGTATTAACTCCAACACGCAGCACACCATCTTGAGCAATTGTCGGACTACTGAGCGTTGGTGTTTTCTCAGGCGGAGTGTAACTAGCTTGCGAAGCGCAACCAGCCAAACCAAACAAGGCTAAGGCTCCCGCAACAAATACTCCCAAAAACTTTGTTGTCATAGAACGCGACATGCACATTCCTCCATCCGTTTCAGTTCAACAAAGCCTCTTCTGACTGACCTAGTTTTTGACCCCACACTCGCGCACTGGATCTGAGCTTGCGCCATTGATCTCTCGCCTGGAGCAGCCGAATGCCACATATCGCCAGGCGGTGCGACTTACCTCTAGGATACGCCATGATCGTCACGTCAATGACGTGGCTTACGTGGATCCTTTTGACCGCATCTGCCTTGGACTAGGGTTTGAATACCCGCAACTACAGACTCAGAAGAAGCGTAGTTATTTTACCAGACAGCATATTTGTTTACCGATTTGTCATGCGAAATACGCGTAAAATGCGTGCGATTTCTCTGCGGTGGTTATCGTATATACAAAACGCGTTAAAGTCAGATACAAGAGACATATAGCCGAGGTGCAAATAGAGGGCTATTCGCGCGAAATCCCGTTTGATGTGCGTGCATATCTAGAGGTCATTGTTTGCAATACTGCAAGATATGAATTCAGTGAAACATACCTCTGCCCCACTCGCGCCTGCAAGCCTCATCAAAATGGGCTTACATTTCGCCGCAAGCGTAGGGGCTGAAACACTCTGGCCAACACAATGTGTTGTCTGCAATAAACCAGGAGAAATACTCTGTGAGATCTGTCGGATTAATCTTCCCTATATAGATCAGAGTAGAGCATGTACTAAATGTGGCGCGCCCTTTGGTTATGTACAATGCAGCGAATGCAACTCAGTATCCCTTGCAGCCGCCAACAAAACTCAACTTCCGTTCGACACCTGCCGCAGCGTCACCGTGTATACCGCTTCTGCTATGAAAGTTATCAGGACATGGAAAGACGAAGGAGAGCGGCGTCTTGGGGAGCACTTGGCACAAGCCATGACACACATGATTGACCCTCGCATGATCTCTAAGAACTCCACAGAGATGCCAACTATCTCATTTATCCCTGCAACAAAACAGGCATATCTTCGACGTGGCTTTGATCACGCAGAACAATTAGCGCAGCTCATTAGCAAGCAAACTACGCTTCCCTACACTTCTTTGTTCAAGAGGCCTTCCAGTAAAGATCAACGCAAATTTGGTCGGAGCGACAGAATGAAAAATATGACCGGACAATTTTCGCTCAATACAAAAGCACCACTGCCGCCACGCGTGCTCCTTATTGATGATGTTATGACATCAGGCGCAACGCTATTTGCCGCAAGTGATCTTTTGCGACTACATGGTGTTAAAGAGATAGCCTGTCTTACCTTTGCGCGTGTTTGGTGAAGCTCTTTGACTGCGCAGACATTTCAGTAACATCCACAGAAATGCAGTGCGTAATGGGTTTCCAGTCACCCTTCTTCACCAACGCTACCAAAGCGATAGGAATATAGGTGATCATAAAGAAGGGGAACGTGAACATATAGAGCACTTTTTTGCGAGTAGGCGCATGGATTGAATCCCACTCAACAAAGGTAGTTAGCACCCCGAAAAGGAACATAAACACCAAATAGTTAAATAAGCAAAAGAGAATCGAAGATATCGACGAGGCAATCATAATGCCCGTTGACATCATGCCCGTAGCCGCCAAAAAGATAATGATGGCGTTAAAGATGACCGACACCACCGTAAGCAACATACCTGGTGCGATAGTCATCAACATATCGTAGCAGGCAAAGCGAGAACCCTTCGGATTGGTGGCAATGCCTTTCGCAAGGCGCGCGCCATAGTGCCAAAACACCTGGTAAAAACCTTTCGCCCAACGGAATCGCTGATTCCAAGAATCCTTAAAGGTGATAGGCTGTTCGTCATAGAGCACCGCTGTTGGCGTATAGCTAATGCGCACGCCATCAAGAATACTATTTGCAGAAAACTCAATATCTTCTGTGAGCAGATGCCAGTTCCAGCCACCTGCTGCCTTAATAATGTCAGCCGCAATGAAAAAGCCTGTTCCAGAAACCGCACATGACGTATTAAGCGTCAAACGCGCCTGATTCAAAAACTTTGCTTCGCGCAAGAACCAAATGGCATAACCAGCAGAAATCCAATTTGAACCATAGTTTTTTGAGTTTCTATAACTAGTTGATGCTTTCGCCCCGTTATCAAAGGTCTTATTCATTTCGCGGAAATAGTTCACGTCTAAGACGTTGTCAGCATCAAACACGAAATAGGCTTCATATCCTTTATCAGCATACTGATCCAAGATGATCTTGAAGCCATAATCGAGTGCATAGCCTTTGCCAATCTCGGTATCGTTATTGCGAACAAACACAATAGCACCTGCATCTTTGGCAACAGTTGCCGTGTTGTCAGTGCAATTATCAGCAACAACAAACACATCGATAAGCTCAGAAGGATAATTCTGTACTTTTATAGAGTGAACCAAATCCCCTATTACAGCAGCTTCATTGCGCGCACAAATTACAGCAGCGTAGCGATGGTTCTTCTTTGCGACAAGCTGCTTTGGTCTGCGCGTAAGAACAACCAAGACGTAATAAAGTTGATAGGTATAGCAAATCGTAAACGTGATAAAGACGCAAAAATTAAATATATCAACGAACGAAATTTGAGAGAAAAACTGGTCAAGCACTTTTCCCTAAACCCCTTCATAATAGCTGGCAAAATAAGGTCAATCCGCAGAAAGACACAAGATATCAGTATAGTAAGTTGTCACCCAAGCGCTATACTACATGCCTTTTCGTTACCAATTCTTCTGTTTTAATCAGCAAATTATCGTATTTTCTTCACACCTTTGCAGACTCTCTTCACAAAATAGCGCCAAAGATATGCACGCTTTGCCCATGTGGTACCCTATCGCATAGCAAAATTACATGCGCTTCAATAGAATTGCGGAGGTATCATGACCACTCATTACGACATCAAAGACATCAATTTAGCTGATGCAGGTCTCGCTCGAATTGTCTGGGCAGATAAAGACATGCCTGTTCTTGCTCGCATTCGCGAACGATTCGCCAAAGAAAAGCCTTTGGAGGGTGTGCGCATTGGTTGCTGTATGCATGTCACCACTGAGACTGCAAACCTTATGCGCGCCTTAGCGGCTTCTGGCGCTCAAGTCAGCCTCTGCGCTTCAAACCCACTCTCAACACAAGACGACACCGCCGCTTCACTCGTTCGTGACTTTGGCATTTCGGTTTATGCTATTGCGGGTGAGGATATGGATACCTACAACCAGCATATCGAGGCTGTCATTGGCACTAACCCACAAATTATCATGGACGATGGTGCAGATCTTGATACCGCACTCCATACGCGATTCCCTGAAGAGCTGGCAAACGTCATTGGTGGCACCGAAGAGACAACAACCGGTGTTGTTCGTTTGATGGCTATGGCAGCCGAAGGTGCACTTGGATACCCAGTTTTCAACATCAACGACGCTAACACCAAGCATTGTTTCGATAATCATTATGGCACCGGTCAATCAACCCTTGATGGCATTATTCGTGCCACAAACAGGCTTTTAAGCGGGCGCACTATTGTCATTTCTGGCTACGGATACTGCGGTAGCGGTCTTGCTTTGCGCGCACGCGGCATGGGTATGAACGTTATCGTGTGCGAAGTTGACCCGCTCAAAGCACTCGAAGCGCATATGGAAGGCTATCGCGTGATGCCCGCTGCTGAAGCTGCCAAATTCGCAGATGTATGGGTTACGGTTACGGGCAATTGCAAGGTTGTTGACGGGCCGGCGTTTGAGAATATGAAAGATGGCGCAATTATCTGCAACTCCGGTCACTTTGACTCAGAGATTAATCTTGAATGGCTCAACCAGCATGCTGTTCGCAAAGAGGAAATCAAGCCACTCGTTGACGAGTACACGCTTGCAGACGGACGCAGCATTATCGTGCTTGCGCAAGGCAGACTGGTTAACCTCGCATGCGCCGAAGGCCACCCAGCTTCTGTTATGGATATGAGCTTTGCAAATCAGGCACTAGCCGCTGAGTATCTCTATCAACACGCCGATGAACTGGAAAACAAGGTTTACAACGTGCCGGTTGCCATCGACGATGGCGTTGCTCGCGTAAAACTTGAAACGCTCGGTGTTGAGATCGACACCTTAACTGACGAACAAATTGCTTATATGAATTCTTGGAATTTTGCATAAGCGCTTTTCATGGGCGTCAAAGCTGGCTTGAAAGGATCTTCGATGAAACAATATGAAATGCGCCGCATAGATCGACAATTGACGTTTGAGCAATGCATAGATGTCTTGGAGGCGGGTCAATACTGTGTTGTTGCCACCAAGGATGAGGATGGTTTTCCTTACGGAGTTCCGCTTTCGTATGCACTCATTGACGACAAGCTGTGCTTTCATACCACCAATACCTACGGTCACAAGCTTGACGATTTTGCCTTGAGCGACCAGGTGAGCGCCACAATCGTTACCGACGTCCACGCTTTTTTTGACAAGGACAATTTTACAACTACGTATGCGTCAGTAATCGTGCGAGGACATTTGCGCAAGGTCACCGATGATGTGACAAAGCGCAAAATTTTAGTAGCGCTTTGCATGAAGTATTCTCCAGAGCATAAGGCCGATATCGGAAAAGCAATGGCAGCTTCGTTTGATGTTACTGAGACTTGGATATTGGATCCTGAAGAAATGACTGGCAAACGCAGAGAGCAGGTCTAGATTCCGCCTGCAAAGGTCATTGATTGCGTCCATTGAGACCAGATAAGATCAGGGGGCTAATGTTAACCATTTAGCCCCCTGATCAGGTGTTTTAGATGGAGCCAGCGACAGGATTCGAACCTGCAACAGGCAGTTTACAAAACTGCTACGCTACCATTGCGTCACGCTGGCGCACTTAAATGTGCATTGGCTATTGTACGACAACTCTCACACTTTACAACCTTTGTTCGGCAAAAAGCGACAAAGTTCATCGCGAATTACCGCTTGGCTCTTCGATGTGAAGCGCCCGATACAATCGATCTGGTACCAAGCTAACCAAATCGTCAGTCCAGCGAACCAAATCTGTTGGTTTATCAGAACGAAACCAGTCATTCAAAACTTCGCACTCAAGCTTTGAAAAGACCTCCACGATAAAATACAGATTGTCAGTCACTGTTATATGACGATAATTCTCAAGCGTATCGAGCAGCACCGTCTTTCTGTTCTCGGGCATGATAGTTTGTCCAAACGGCGTATTGATACTATATTGAATTGACTTGCGAAAGAAGTCTCGCTCCTGAGCAATCAGTCGCAAATGGTGATAATACCCCGTCTTCCAGTCAATCGTCCTCCCGATTTAATTCAGATAAAACTGACGACAGAAAATTGAATACCACCAGGGAATATCGTATTTACTCTCAAAGTGCCGATAAAAAGTTTGACGCGAAATTCCAGCATTTTCACAAATCTCGGCAATGGTAATCTTGTCAAGCGACTTATTAACGGCATGAAGAATTTTCATTTTGGTACGAAGTTCAGGAGTCTGAAAAACATCGGCACCGTACATAAGATCTGGCAACAATTTACTGCCTCATTTCTGTCCCAAGCTTATCTACAAGAAAACTAACTACTAATCCTGCAGCGAAAACCTAACTTACTTGGTGACGTCTTTAGGTAGTTATACTACATTTTAAAGACATCCGTGCAGCACCAATGAGTTATATGGCCATTGTTTTAGAAGCCAAAATACACGCCTACAATCTCCCTCTGGATCAAGCCATTCATGGTAGAAATGAAATTTTGCATACCTTTACGCTTGACAAAGATAATTTAATGCATAAAATTTCGCGCTTGTGAAAGTTTAGCGTTTTACGCATATTTCTAAACTTCGTCCACAAATTACCATTACTAATACTATTGCGCTCATAGGCGTCACGTTAAAGTTACAAAATATAACTTTTGTAACTAATATGTTTGCGTTTTTTTCCTAATAGTATCTTCTTGCTACATAGCCATACGATTATACCAAGTTGCTTGACACGTTAGACCCGTCACCCTTTGTCTGAGCTGCGATTAAGCCGCAAGATGACTCTCTGGAAAGGTGTTTCGATCACCTTGAAACGAGAGAGGGCAGCCCTGAGAGAGCTGCCAGAGAAAGGAGACTGTCATGGCGAAGATAGTCAACTCTTGGAACGACTGGGATCCGCTA
>RAZB01000007.1 GCA_003612515.1 bacterium D16-34 | reverse complement strand
ACCGTTTCTCTGTCATACATGCGGACTCCTTTCCCGGACCTGTGTTGGTCCAAGTTTTTGTCCGCACCCCCCTTCAAGGTTGAAAAGTTCACCGTTTCAGCAGTTATTACTGGCTCAAATACCGGTACCATCTCTGGTGCTGGCGAAGTAACGAGCGGCTCAGATCGTACGGTGAGCTGGACGTATCCTGACAACGAAGAAGTGAAGTACGTCTTCGTAAATGGCGAAAACCGTCCCGATCTTGTGAATGCTGGCAAGGTTGATCTGACCAACATCACCTCTGACCAAAAGGTTGTTGTGGCGGTTGCTGAAAAAGGCAAGCAGCCCACTAACGTGGACAAGGATGACGACGGCATTCCGGATATCAACATCGACAAAGATGGCGATGGTGAGCCTGATGTAAATGTTGATAAGGATGGTGACGGTGAGCCCGATATTAACATCGACAAAGATGGTGACGGCGAGCCCGATATCAATATTGATACTGATGGCGACGGCGAACCTGACATCAACGTTGACAAAGATGGAGACGGTGAGCCTGATCTCAACATCGACAAAGATGGCGACGGCAAGCCTGACGTGAACATCGACACCGACGGTGACGGCGAGCCTGATGTAAACATCGACACCGATGGTAATGGTGAGCCTGATCTCAACATTGACAAAGATGGCGACGGTAAACCCGACGTGAACATCGACAACGACGGCGATGGCAAGCCTGATGTAAACATCGATACGGATGGCGATGGCGAGCCGGATATCAACATTGATACCAACGGTGACGGTACGCCGGACGTAAACATTGATACCGATGGCGACGGCGAGCCGGATATCCAAATTGACGTTGATAAAGACGGCATTCCGGATATCAACATCGACACCAACAAGGATGGCTATCCTGACATCAATGTTGATACCGACGGAGATGGCAAGCCGGACGTAAATATTGACACTGACAACACTGGTGAGTGGAAGCCCAGCTCTGAAGGTGGCAATGAAGATGGTATTTGGAAGCCTGACACCAACATCGACATCGGAGATGGTCGAGGACCGATCTATACCGACTACTCAACGCCAATTGATACTGATGGCGACGGCGTAGATGATCGTTGGAATCCTACCTACATCGTCTCAACTGCAGGTAAGCCATATGGCACGATGCAGGCGAACTGGGTAGACAACGGTCGCGGTGACACCCCAGCTGATCAAGTGCCCGGAACGCTTCTGCCTGGTACCGGTGGCGCAAATAGCGCGGGTGCTAATGGTGGCGAAGATGCCAAGACGCTCTTAGGCCTTCCGCACCTGCTAGCTCAAACTGGTGATACCACCCAAACGTTTGCTTTGATCATGCTTGGATTGATCTTGGCAGCAGGTGGCGCAGCAGTGGTGGCACGTCGCCGCGAACAGCTGTAATGTATCTGACGCAGGCGTGATATGCCAGTGAGGCAGAGACGCTGTAAGCGCAGCACTTGCGAGTAAAGCATGTAGCTGATGCGTTGCATGTATGAGCTCCCGTGAAGCTTCGGCTTTGCGGGAGCTTCTTTTTGTATAATGATGCCAAGAAACACGAAAGGCAAAAGTATGTATGGATTAAGAACCGAAAGCGACTTCGATGCCGCTCACTTTTTAACTGACTATCATGGCAAATGCGAAAATCTTCACGGTCACCGTTGGCGTGTTGTGGCCTATTTGGCGCAAGATGAACTGCAGCAGGAAGGCACTATGAAAGACATGGTGGTTGATTTTGCAGAGTTCAAGCACGCGCTTCGCCAACTCACTGAACAACTTGATCATTCGTTTGTGATTGAAGAGGGCTCGCTTCAGCAAAAGACTTTGGATTGTTTGTACGAAGAGGGCTTCACGCTCTCTATCATGCCATTTCGCACAACGGCCGAGAATTTAGCAAAGTACTTCTTCGATCAGCTAGCCGATCAGGGCTTTCCGGTCAGCCAGGTGGACGTATATGAGACGCCTAACAACTGTGCTATCTATTATGGCGAAGGTAGTCGCCGCTCATGAATCTTGCGGTTGCCGAGCGCTTTGTGAGCATTAATGGTGAAGGGTTGCAAGCTGGTCGTCTTGCGACATTCATTCGTTTTTGCGGTTGTAATTTGCATTGCGCCTATTGCGACACGCGATGGGCATGTGAGCCTTGCTTTAAGGGCGAACACATAGACATTGATTGTTTGGTGGACTATGTAGTGGATGCGGGGTGTGTGTGCGTAACACTCACCGGAGGCGAGCCACTTTTGCAGCCAGCTTTGCCACAGTTTGTTAAGCGACTTCTTGGTATGAAAACAACAGACAATCGTGCTTTCGAAATTGAGATTGAGACGAATGGTGCGCTGTCTTTGGAAACACTTGCACACCTTCGCCAATCGGTGCCCAAGCCGTGTCAAACGCCAGATGATCAAACGTCAAATGATGCGCGTGGATATGTGTCTTTTACGATGGACTGGAAATGCCCCTCATCAGGCATGACAGACTATATGCTGCACGAAAATCTTGCATATTTGACCAAGCGTGACACCATAAAATTTGTGGTGGGCACACAAGACGACCTCGAATGTGCGCGAAGGCTCGTTCAAGACAACAACTTAACCGTGCAGACAAACGTTTTGCTCAGCCCGGTCTTTGGTGGCATTGAGCCGAAAGAAATCGTTGAGTATATGAAACGCTATGATCTTGTTGATGTGCGTTTTCAGCTTCAACTGCACAAGTTTATTTGGCCTCCAACGCAAAGGGGAGTGTAATGCAAAAACAACAACGCGCTTTGGTGCTTTGTTCAGGCGGCCTTGATTCTACAACGTTGCTCGCTCGTGTCATTGAGAGCTATGGCAGCCAAAATGTTGTAGCGCTCGCTGTGCAATACGGACAAAAGCATGTGCGCGAATTGCAATCAGCGCAAGCAGTTGCTGATTATTATGGTGTGCCGCTTAAAATGATCGACGTTGCAGCAATTTTTGCTGATAGTTCTTGCTCGCTTTTGTCGCATTCAGATTCTGAAATCCCGCATGAAAGCTACGATGAGCAGCTCTCATGCACACAAGACGCGCCTGTTGTGAGCACCTATGTGCCGTTTCGCAATGGGCTCTTTTTGTCATGTGCCGCCTCGATGGCGCTCTCGCTTGAGTGCTCGACGCTCTATTATGGAGCGCATCATGATGATTGGGCGGGGGACGCTTATCCAGATTGTTCGCGCGAATTTGTGGAAGCCATGGATAGTGCCATAAGGCTTGGCAGTGCCGATCAATTGCATGTTGAAGCGCCGTTTGTCACCTGGTCAAAGGCTGATATTGTCGCCGAAGGCATGAGATTGGGCGTGCCTTATGAGCTAACGTGGTCGTGCTATGAGGGCGGAGATGAGCCGTGTGGTAAATGTGCCACGTGCATAGACCGAGCGCGTGCGTTTGAAGTAAATGGATTAGTTGACCCGCTGTATATGCGAAAGGATGCAAAATGAGTGAAAATGGGTGTAGTGTGCGCGAGGATGAGGGCTTAACCCTGCTGGGAAACCAGCACGTAGCTTATGCGTTTGATTACGATCCCACGCTTTTGGAAACGTTTGAGAACAAGCATCAGGACAACGACTATTTCGTCAAGTTTAATTGCCCTGAGTTCACCTCACTATGCCCCATTACAGGACAGCCTGATTTCGCAACTATCTATATCTCATATGTGCCCGATGTTCGCATGGTTGAGAGCAAAAGTTTAAAGTTGTACCTGTTCTCGTTTCGCAATCATGGAGACTTTCACGAAGATTGCGTGAATGTGATAATGAAAGATCTCATTGACCTTATGGATCCAAAATATATTGAGGTGTGGGGAAAGTTCTTGCCACGCGGGGGTATTTCGATTGATCCGTATTGCAACTACGGGCGAGCTGGTACGCGCTGGGAAGAGGTTGCTTGGCAGCGACTTTCGCAACATGATTTGCATCCCGAAATGGTGGATAATCGCTAAAGTTCTATAAGCGAAACACGCTTCAAATGAGAGCGTTTGCGTGTGTATCGTGTTAGCAACGGTCAACCATTTGGTTGCATCGCTTGTTATTGGGTCTCGATAGTTATAGTATTCAGAGTCTGTTACATATAGATTTTTTGACGCGAAGGCATTTTGTCAGTCGTTCAAGACGCATTTTGCTAAGGTATGTGTGACAGTTTTGATAAGTATTTCGCGACAAGGAGTTAAACTCATGAAAGTACGTGATCAAATTCCAACAGCAGAAAACTCGCATAACTTTAATGCGATGCCCGATACTGATCCGATGTTGTCAGTTGGTTCAACGCTTGACAATTTAAAGTCAGCCATCATGGGCGAGACGGGTGCATCTGCAAAATATGCAGCTTTTGCTCAGGCTGCAAAAGAGCAGGGTTATGACCAGATCGCTCGTTTGTTCGAGGCAACTTCAGCTGCAGAGCAGATTCACATCAACCTTGAATTTGGTTTGGTAGCCGAGGAGGATCCTGACTATGTAAAGCCTACTGCTGAGGCTCCTGAGACGCACGAGAGCGATTTGAACCTCATTTCTGGTGCTAAGGGTGAGATCTTTGAGACTTCTGAGATGTATCCGGCATTCATCAAGAAGGCTCAAGAAGAGGGTAACGCAAAGGCTGTTCAGGTATTCACTCGTGCAAAACTTGCTGAGTCTGTACATGCAGAGCGTTATTTGGCTGCTTACAATGACTTGGATGCTCCAGATGATGACAAGTTCTATCTGTGCCCCGTTTGCGGCTACATCCATAAGGGCGACGACTTTGACAAGTGCCCGATTTGCTTCTGCCCGAAGGCATCATTCCGCGAGTTCTAATCTCGGGCGAGTTCTTATCAGCTGAGTCTGATCAGTTGAGTCTGATCAGTTGAGGCCAATCAGCTGAGAAGCATGCAAAACGAAGGGGCGCCAAGGCGCCCCTTTTTGTGTGTCTGGCTCGTGTCGGTCTTATTCGCTTCGAAGCGCCTCTACCGGGTCTTCGCGCGCTGCTGCGCTTGAGGGAATGAGGCCGGCCAAAAACGTAAGTCCAACACTGATGATAATGAGGATGATGGCTGCTTGCCAAGGCAAAAGCGCTACGTTGGGTACGTCGAACAGTGAATAGACGATGGCATTGACGGGAATGCATCCAAGTGCTGTCAGTCCGATACCAATAACACCTGCGGTAAAGCCCACAATGATGGTTTCTGCATTAAAGACGCGACTGATATCGCCTTTGCTTGCGCCAATGGAGCGCAAGATGCCAATTTCTTTTTTGCGCTCAAGAACGCTGATGTAGGTGATAACGCCAATCATGATGGAACTTACGACGAGCGAGATTGCCACAAAAGCCACCAGCACATAACTAATCATATTGACGATATCGGTTACTGAGGCCATAAGTGTGCCGACGAAGTCGGTGTAGGTGATAACCTTATCCTCATCGCCGTCGGCCTTCATGCGCTCGTTGTAATCATCCAAAATCTTGATGACCTCGGATTTTGATTCAAAATCAATAGGATAGATGTCAATGCCTGATGGACTATTTTTATCCGCATAGCCAAGTTTGCTGAGGTTGTTGTCATAAGAGGCATCTTCAACGGTCATAAACGACATCATCAGTTCGGTCAGCTCTTGTTCGTCCATATTCATGCTAAAGGCGTTTTCAAAAACTGATGCGTCAACGTGCAAGGCGTTTTGCATGTTTGCTTGCAATTGAGAGGTCATGTTTTGCATAGCTGCATTGATCTGGACTTCAAGGGCTTGTGCCATTTGCTGACCTGCTGCAGTCAGGGCGGTTTGCATGTAGTTTGCAAGCGCCGTCTGAAGAGACGATTCGAGTGATGCTTTCAGTGCGCTTTCAATGGCAGGCGCGAGTGATTGCTGGATCTTAGCTTCAATCTGGGGCTGTAATTGGCTTGCAACTGCAGCGCTGATCTGGCTTTGAAGCTTTTCAGTGTCGAGCGAACTTTCAAGTGCTGCACCAATTGCCTGTGACATAGTTGTGCGCACTTCATCGGTTGACAGATAGGCGGTCATAGCATCTTGCAGCGCGTTTTCTCCGCTAAATTCGCTCGCATGTTGTTGGTACCATGCAGGAAAACCTGCCAAGGCACCTCCGAGCGCGCCCGTAAGCTGGGAGCCGAGCTGCTCGGTGTTCACCGCGCCATCCATAGATACGCCAGATAGGTCAAGCGACAGATCGCTAAAATCAAGATCGAGCTTGCTCAAATCGAGTTGGGGGTTAATGTTGAGCGTTGATGGGTCGAAGGCAGGAAGGGTTGTCGGATCAATGTTGAGCGCAGAAGTGTCAATCTCAAGATTACCAAGACCTTCACCCAACGCTGCCTCATCTACGGTAAATGCAGCTTGAAGCGCATCTTCGTCAATGGTAAAAAGTGAACTCATGTCGAAAGCGTCGCGCTCGTTTTCAGCCTCATCGGCAAAAGGTACGCCAGTAAAGACGTTGATAGTGGGCTCTGCAAGCTGGTCTTTTACGATTTGGCTTTGAGAAGCTATCTCAATAACATGATCGGTTAAGGAGGCAGGGTAATTAATGCCAGGGCTTAACATGGTTGCGGTCGCATCGGGATCAGGTGAGACAATGCCTACAATATGGATAGTTTCACCCTGCTCTATGAGATCTTGCATATAGGCGTCGTCGTCTGACTTATCAACCCACACATTATAGGTGCTGTCGTAGGAATAAAGATCGCATTGATTGACGAACTTGAAGGTAATGCCAAGCACCTCGTCATAAGACACCGGTTCAATATCGGTTGGAACGTCTACTTCCTCGTCGGCAGAGAATTGGCGAACCATGCTCTCAAGTTCCGCTGTATCACGCAGACCAAGTGTGTAGAGCATAAAGTCAGAAATGCGCCCACTTGGTGTGGTGACCAGCACGACTTCGTTGTAATTTTCAGGCCATCTACCAGCCTTTACGTTGTATTGTGTTTCGTAGAGGTGTTCATCTGAGGGCATTTCGTAGAAGGTGTCGGTGCTCATCATAGAAGAGACTAATGAATTAGAAGATGTCCCTGAACCAATGCCTAAAAGACGCATGGAGACGTCAGGGTTAACTTGATGAAGCTCTTGGGCATTGGAGCCAAAGATGAGAGGAGTGACATCGTAGGAATATTCGATGGCGTTGACATAAGGCTCAATGCCGCTTTCACCGCTGTCGAGATATTCTTTGAGACTAGCAAGATCGTTTGAACCGATAGAGCCAAACATAGATGTCATCATTTCAGCAATGCCAACTTCGCCATCTGCTGCTTGATCGGGGCTTATGGGATTGAGCGAAAAGGCATTGTTTGAGGCAGAAGATTCATCTGCATCTTCGCCATCTGACGCTCCTTCAACACTGCTTGAGATCAGCATAGAAGTCATGTCGAAACCTTGTGAGTATATTTGCAAGGGATACTCAGAAAGCGTTTCTTCCTCAACGGTTTTAATGTAGTTGTTCACGCCATTTGCAAGAGACAAAATAGCCGCAATGCCAATAATGCCAATAGATCCGGCAAAGGCCGTCATAAGTGTGCGGCCTTTTTTGGTCATGAGATTTTTAAATGACAGCGAAAGTGCTGTGAAGAAAGACATTTTTGTGCGGCGGGTGGGCTTGGCGGTGCGCTCATTGATCTCTGTTGTGGGATCAAACGGATCAGTGTCTGATTGGATGACGCCGTCGGCGAGGTTAACGATGCGCGTGGCATATTGTTCGGCCAGTTCAGGGTTGTGCGTAACCATAATGACCAAGCGATCGTTGGCAATCTCGGTGAGCAAATCCATGATCTGGACGCTGGTTTTTGAGTCTAAAGCTCCTGTCGGTTCGTCTGCCAACAGTATTTCTGGGTCGTTGATGAGGGCGCGTGCGATGGCAACACGTTGCATCTGACCACCCGAAAGCTGACTGGGCTTTTTGTTGATGTGATGGCCCAAGCCAACGCGCGTTAGTGCTTCAACTGCGCGCGTGCGACGCTCATCGCGGGAGACGCCAGAAAGTGTGAGCGCCAGTTCGACATTCGCAAGCACCGTTTGGTGAGGAATTAAGTTGTAGCTTTGAAAAACAAAACCGATGCGGTTGTTGCGATACGTGTCCCAATCTCGATCCTTGTATTGTTTGGTGGACACGCCATCAATAATCAGATCACCAGAATCATAGTGGTCAAGACCACCTATGATATTAAGCATGGTGGTCTTGCCTGATCCTGAAGGACCTAAGATGGCAACAAACTCGTTATCGCGAAAAGCAACAGATACGTGGTCAAGTGCAGTTTGCGTAAAACTTTGAGTAACGTATGATTTGCAAATATCGACGAGCTCTAACATGCTGCTAACCTTTCAACAGGCTCTCAAGCGCAGAGGTAAATTGTAATTTGTTCACTCAGTAGAGTACTTGAAGTGATTACTTTGACGAACTAATGACAAACCTATCTTCATAAAAGGTTAATATATGAGGATGAAATACGTCATGGTACGACAATTAGCGTAATGGAAAGGATGGCGAACAATGGAGCGACCTTGTGCCTGGAAAAGCTATACCACAACAGATTTTGAGCAGCTGGACACGTTGGCTGATAGCTATAAAAGCTTTATTTCGGAAAACAAAACTGAACGTGAATGTGTAAAGACTGCGCTTGAGTTGGCAAAAGAGCACGGCTACATTTCGCTTGAGGAGGCACTCGCACAAGGAACGACCCTAAAAGCTGGAGATAAGGTTTGGGCAGCTGCGCAAGGCAAGGCGCTCATGTTGGTGCAACTTGGTACGCAGCCCCTCGAGCAAGGTCTTCGTATTTTAGGTGCGCATATTGACTCACCGCGTTTGGATATCAAGCAAAATCCGCTGTATGAGTCAAATGATTTCGCCCTGTTAGACACGCATTATTATGGCGGCATCAAGCATTATCAGTGGGTAACCTTGCCGCTGGCAATTCATGGCGTGGTTGTCAAAAAAGATGGCAGCGTCGTTGAGGTATGCGTGGGCGAAGATGTAGCTGATCCGGTTTTTTGCGTGACGGACTTATTGATTCATCTTGCGAACAAGCAAATGAGCAAAACCGCAACTGAAGTGGTAGAAGGCGAGGCACTTGATCTTTTGGTTGGCAATAGGCCGATGATTATTGAGCCTGCAGAAAAAGACAACGCTTCAGGGGAGCAGCATGAGGGCGCGCAGGATGAAAAGGAGCCGGTAAAGGCGTTCGCACTTAAGTTGCTTGCTGATAAATATGGTATCGAAGAGGAAGATTTCCTTTCGGCAGAACTTGAAGTGGTGCCTGCAGGACGCGCCCGCGATCTGGGCTTTGATCGCTCTATGGTAATTGGCTACGGACAAGATGACCGTGTGTGTGCCTATACGTCACTTATGGCGCAGCTCTCTGTATCTGATGAGCAACTAGAGCGCTGTAGCGTGTGCATTTTGGTGGATAAAGAAGAGATAGGAAGCGTTGGCGCTTCTGGCATGACGTCGCGTTTCTTCGAGAATACGATAGCTGAGATTATGCTGTTGGCACAAGAGGATGGCGCCCTTGCGCTTCGCCATGCGCTCAGTAACTCGTGCATGCTCTCATCTGATGTGTCTGCTGGTTTTGACCCGGCATACCCAAGCGTTTTTGAGGCGAAAAACTCGGCATATCTGGGTCGTGGCTTGGTGTTTAACAAGTACACGGGCGCACGCGGAAAGAGCGGATCAAACGATGCGCGTGCTGAATATGTTGCACGCATTCGTCGTGTCATGGATGAAGCTCACGTTGCATTTCAAACAGCCGAGCTCGGACGCGTTGACGCTGGTGGCGGCGGAACGATTGCCTATATTCCCGCTGAATATGGCATGGATGTTATCGACTCTGGTGTGCCAGTTTTGTCTATGCATTCGCCGTGGGAAGTGACAAGCAAAGCTGACATTTACGAAGCTTATAAGGGTTATTGCGCGTTTTTGCGAAATGTGTAGGGTAAAGATGAGGTTATCAGTTATATTGTGATGGCAAAAGTTCGACATGAAAGAGGTTAGCGTGGCGTCTCGTGAACAATTTGGCTCCCGCCTTGGCTTTATTCTTATCAGTGCAGGTTGCGCAATCGGTTTAGGAAATGTTTGGCGTTTTCCTTATATCACTGGGCAATATGGCGGAGCCGCATTTGTTCTTTTGTACTTGCTGTTTTTGGCGATATTCGCACTGCCGATTTTGGTGATGGAATTTTCGGTTGGTCGCGCAAGTCAAAAGGGCGTGGCACGCAGCTTCGATGAGCTCGAGCCCGCGGGTTCTAAGTGGCATCGTTTTAAGTGGGTTGCACTGCCGGGTAACTACCTGCTTATGATGTTTTATACGACCGTTGCAGGGTGGATGCTCGCATATGCATTTTTTAGCGCGATCAATACGTTTGACAACATGGAAGCGCCTGCTGTAGAGGGTGTGTTTAATGGGCTTTTGGCTGACCCGGTCATGATGATGGTGTTCATGCTTGCCGTTGTGCTTATCGGCGTATTGGTGACACGCGCAGGTCTGAAAAATGGTGTAGAGCGCATTACGAAAGTCATGATGATGGCGTTATTTGTTGTGCTTGTCATCCTTTGTATTCGCGCGGTGACGCTGCCTGGCGCTGAGCGAGGACTCGAATTCTATCTCATGCCCGATTTCGGCAAGTTGTTTGAAGGCGGTTGGAGCAGCTTTGTTGATGCCGTTTTCGCCGCTATGGGTCAAGCCTTCTTTACGGTGTCGGTTGGAATTGGCTCAATGTCTATCTTTGGAAGCTATGTGGACAAGCGCTTTGCGCTCACCGGCGAAGCTGTGCGTATTGCCGGGCTTGATACGCTGGTGGCGCTTATGGCTGGCCTCATTATTTTCCCCGCATGCTTTGCGTTTGGTGTTGAGCCAGGAAGTGGCCCGGGGCTCATCTTTATCACGCTGCCAAGTGTTTTTGCACAGATGCCGCTTGGACAGCTGTGGTGTACGTTGTTCTTTATCTTTATGGCATCAGCGGCGCTTTCAACCATCATTGCCGTGTTTGAAAACATCATGAGTTTCTCCATTGACCAATGGGGATGGTCACGAAATCGCGCCTGCTTGGTAAATGGCATTTTGCTCGCTGTTTTGTCTATGCCTTGCGTGCTTGGCTTTAATGTTTGGGCTGGTTTGGATGTGCCGGGCATTGGGAACATTCAAGCTATTGAGGACTTTATCGTTTCCAACAATGTGCTTCCTTTGGGCGCTTTAGTCTTCTTGCTTTTCTGTACGTCGAAGCGAGGCTGGGGCTTTCAGAATTTCCTCAAAGAAGCAGACACGGGAAATGGTATGCGCTTCCCGCACAAGATGCTGCCGTATCTTCGCTATGTGCTGCCCGTACTCATTGTGCTTATCATTGTTATGGGGTATGCGCCTATTGTTCAAGCGTGGATGGGAGCCTAGCTTTAAGCGCGCAATGCTGCCTCTTCAATAAGATCAAGCAGTTCTTGGCGAGAATGCACATCAAGTTTTTGGTAGATGTGCTTGACATGCGTTGCCACGGTGTTCTTCGACAAAATGAGTTCCTCGCGAATGTAGGGCTGACTTCTGCCACGTGCAAGATAGCTTAAGATCTCGCGCTCGCGCCCTGAGAGACTATGCATACTTGCCAGCTGGTCACAAACAAGCTCAAGCGTGCTATCTGAAGATGCGTTGGTGTTATCGGGCGATGTGGTAGTGCGTGAGATTGTAGTGCTTGCCGTTGGTGATCCTAAGCGGCGATCTTGTTCGGTGGGATAGACGTACCACGCCAAAGAAAAGAGTATGGAGAGTGCGGCAATGGCAAAAAGCAGCTTGTCGCTTCCTTGGCCATAGTGAGCCATGAATTGCTGAGCTGCGATATTGCCAATTAGTACGCCAAGTTGTAATGCGCCTTGCGTAACGCCAGTACCAAGCGCTGCATTGTCTTGTCTTCTTTGAGCTGCATTCACCACGCAAAGAAATGTTGCCACCGTCAAAATGGTGTTGGTGATGGCTAAAAACGTTGACTTGAAAAACAGAGCCGCCGTGTCATTCCAGGCTGCAAGTGCCAGCGTGGTCACCACAAGCGGTGCTATTCCCTTGAAGTAGGTATCGAAGGTGGGTCGTTGAGCAAAGAGCAAGAACGACACCATGATAATGACGCCAGAACTTGAACCAATAATGATAGGCCAATCAATAGTGAGAGCCGAAAATACACTGTTGCTGTCCGGGAAGACCGCCTCTAAAAATCCGCTGGTGACATATGCCATAAACAGAAGAATCGCCATCTTGATAATGCGAGGCGAAACATGCAACCGTGGTGGGGTTGCATTCGTGTTTAAAGCATCAGATTTCGGTTCGGAAAGGGGTGCTGCTACATTCAGTTCGTGCTGAGTAACAACGAGCAAAAGACCTGATATGAGTGGCAATGATGCAGCTGCAATAGCTCCAACAGCGGGCGGCAAATAGGGAAATACGAGCGCACTTGCAACCATGATGATTGATGCGGCCGGAATGGCAAGCTCTGAGGTTTCGGTGTCAAGTTTTGCCAGTGCTTGCCCCCAGATGATTGACAGAAAAGCTGTGCCAAAACCAGTGAGAGTTCCACTTGTGTAAATGGTGATTTCGGCGGGGAGTGCCGTTGAGGTTGAAAGCAGCGTGCCAATGGTGGCGCAGCATGCTGCCAAAAGTGACAAGGTAGACGAGGCTGGCTTTTGTTGTCGCCCAAGCAGGATGCCGCCAATAAAAAGGGCAATGGTGACGACAGTAGCTGAAACAATCCAAGAATCATCAGCATTGATACCCATGCCACTGCGCAGCGGGTAGACTGCTGGCGTTTCATATGAGCAATAGACCCAAGCCCATATAAAGCCAATGCCCAGATAGTGAAACTTCAGCGTTCCTTCGAGCTTAGAGATAAACCCGGTATGCTTTTGGGCTGACTGTTTATGTGGCCGGATGGCTTTTTTGGCTGTTTTGCGAGGTGTCGACATAACCCTCCCTGTTGTGCGACCCTATTGCGTGAAATTAGTAGTACTCATCATAGTTTACACGTAAAAAACCACCCTCACCTAAAAGCGGTGATTATGCGCAAAACCCAGCTTTTAGGCGATGTTTTTCCTTATCCGCTTCGTCATACTGCGCTCATCTTCAAGGCGTTGCAACGGACGCCGTTTGGGAGGGACAAAAGGAGGAAAAATGTCAGATTCAACATTATCTCGTCGTGCATTTTTAGGTGGAGCAGCTGCGGTTGGCTCGCTTGCAGCTGTTGGCGCACTTTCTGCATGCGCGCCGCAAAGTGGAAAAGACGCATCTGTTGACGTGGATGCTGAAACCCCACAAGGCACTGCAGTTGCCACGACAAGTGCGGCTTGGCTTGGCGAAGAGCCGGCTATTTCTGATGACGAGTGCAAAGAGACCATCGATTGCGACGTGCTAGTAATTGGTGCGGGTACGTCTGGTTATTTCGCGGCTTGCTCCGCTGCTGAAAATGGCGCTAAGACGCTGCTTATCGAGAAAGGTGACCATGGCAATGGCGTGCGTTCTTCTGCATTGGGCGCGGTGAACTCTCGCTTCCAGCAAGAGATGGGCGACGTTGCAAAGATTGACCCGATGGCCATCATGAATGACATGGATCGTTACGCCGACGGTCAAATTCACTCGGCGCTGTATCGCAAATGGGCGCTCAATTCTGGCGAAGCAATTGATTGGTATGCCGATGTGATTGCAAAAGATGGTCTTGAGGTGCAGCTTGAGTGGAATATGCCCAAAGACACCTTCTACACCGATTGGCCAACCGGTCATGGCACCAATGGTCGCGATGGGGCAGGCTACGAAGAGCGCGAACCGCAAGTATCTGAATGTTTGGATGCCTATTTCACCTCGTTTGATGGTTGCGAAATTCGCTATAAAACGCCCATGCAAAAGCTTATTGTCGAAGATGGCAAAGTGGTAGGCGCTTATGCACAAGGTGCCGATGGCATGATCCGCATCAATGCAGCTGCAGGTGTCATTGTGGCAACTGGCGGATATGCCTATAACCAGGAAATGTATGAGGCACTTCAACCGACCCGCTATTCATGCTTGGGCACGTTTGATGCGTTCCCTTCATGCACGGGCGACGGCATTAAAGCGCTTATGTGGGCAGGCGCTCAGATGGATGCGGTGCACACTTCGCTGACGTTTAATCGTTGCTTGCTAAATGCCGAGCAAGAGATGGGTAGCCCCTATGAGACGGGTAGTGATTTTGGCTACTTCTTCTTTGCGTCGCAGCCGTTCTTGCGCGTGGATCCGCATGGTGCGCGCTTCCACAACGAAAGCGCTCCGTATGACTATGTGTTTGGCGCCACCTCAAAGCGTCCGGTCAATGAGCGCTATTGGCACCAAATCTGGGATGGCGACTGGAAAGAATATGTGCCGATATTCCACACGGTTGGCTGCTCAACCATTTACATGCAGCCCGAGGGCGGCTCTGACCATGATGCATTCCCCGATATGCTTGATATTTGGATTGGGCCCGAGATGGAAGAGTTTGTCGAGGCTGGTCTTATTGCGAAAGCGGATACGCTTGAAGAGTTGGCCGACAAGCTCGGTTTTGAAGGTGAAGACAAGGACGTGTTTTTAGAGACGTGTGCTCGTCAAACTGAAAACTACGAAAACGGCAACGATCCAGACTTTGGCAAAGACGCTTTCCGTCTGAGCGCTATCAAAACACCACCTTTCTATGGTTCGGTGAAAAACTGTGGTTTGACCTTATGCACCCTTGACGGCATTCAAGTCAACGAAGATTTGCAGCCGTTCGATAAAGACGGCAATGTTATTGAAGGTGTTTATGTGATCGGCAACGATCAAGGCAGCTTCTATGCGGGCACCTATCCCAACCTTGCTGCTGGTATCAATGCTGGTCGCTGCGCGACATTCGGACGCATGGTTGGCAAGATGTTGGCCGAGAAATAACCGATCAGAACCCGTTTCCCTCCCAGTCGCGTCGCCTATGGGCGGCGCGATTTTTGTATTGGTAGGTTTTTGTATGAGCGATATACTGAAATCTTGATTCGCTGGCTATAATAGCCAAAAGGTGTCTTTTGAAATCAAGGAGAACCCCATGGCATTTTATTTCGAAGAACCATCTCGTACCTTTAATGAGTATCTTTTGGTTCCCGGGCATACCCCCGCAGATTGCGTTCCGACAAAGGTAAGCTTGAAAACTCCGCTGGTCAAATATCGCAAAGGGCAAGAAGAATGCCCCATGAGCTTGAATGTGCCGATGGTCTCGGCAATCATGGCGGCTGTTTCGGATGATCGTATGGCGGTGGCATTAGCAACCGAGGGCGGTTTGTCATTTATTTATGGCAATCAATCAATTGAAGATGAAGCCGCCATGGTAGCGCGCGTCAAAGACTACAAAGCAGGATTTGTAACCTCTGATGCTAACCTTTCTCCTGATATGACGCTCGCAGATGTGATTGAGCTCAAAGAGCGTCACGGCCATTCTACGATGCCAGTTACTGAAGGGGGAGCGCCCCACGGAAAGCTTCTTGGCGTTGTAACCGAGCGCGATTATCGTCTGTCTCGGATGAGTATGGATGAGCTTGTTTCTGACTTCATGACACCGCGCGAAAAACTGATTGTGGCGCAAGATGGCGTAACCTTAAAGGCAGCAAATGACATCATTTGGGATCATAAGCTCAATTCGCTTCCGGTTGTTGATGAAAACGATTGCCTAGTCAGCCTCGTATTCCGTAAAGACTATGATTCGCACAAATCAAACCCCAATGAGATGCTTGATGAGCACAAGCGCTACATGGTAGGCGCAGGCATCAATTCGCGTGACTTTGCTGAGCGCGTGCCGGCACTTGTTGAGGCGGGCGTTGACGTTTTGTGCATTGACAGCTCGGAGGGCTATTCTGACTGGCAGAAGATGACCATTGAGTGGGTTCGCGAGCATTATGGTGACTCGGTCAAGATTGGCGCGGGTAATGTTGTTGATGCCGAGGGTTTTCGCTTCTTAGCAGATGCAGGCGCTGACTTTATCAAGATTGGTATCGGTGGCGGCTCTATCTGCATCACGCGCGAGACAAAAGGCATTGGTCGCGGTCAGGCAACTGCCACCATTGAAGTTGCTAAAGCGCGCGATGAGTATTTCCGCGAAACCGGCATTTATGTGCCGATCTGCTCTGATGGCGGCATTGTTTATGACCACCATATTTCTCTTGCACTTGCTATGGGCGCCGACTTTGTCATGTTGGGCCGTTATTTCGCCCGCTTTGATGAGTCTCCTTCCAATAAAGTTATGGTCAATGGCACCTACATGAAAGAGTACTGGGGCGAAGGTTCTGCTCGTGCGCGCAACTGGGGTCGTTATGATCTGGGCGGCGCAAAGAAGTCTCTCTCGTTTGAGGAGGGTGTTGACTCATATGTGCCCTATGCTGGCAGCTTGAAAGACAACATGGACGTAACGCTGTTAAAGCTGCGCTCAACCATGTGTAACTGTGGTGCGCTCACCATTCCTGAATTCCAAGACAAGGCGAAACTGACGCTGGTTTCAGCAACGTCTATTGTTGAGGGCGGCGCACACGACGTTTTGCTTAAAGACAAAGTGCCCTATGTAAGTAATACGCGTTAGTCTCATTTTTACGTTATTTCTTGCTTTAAGAGCCCCGCAATGCAGAAGTGTTGCGGGGTTTTTGTATGGAGACCGTGCAAAGTCGCGTGTGTCTTTTGGTGTCTGTCATCTGCGCGTTTATGTATACATGTATATGAAATATGTAAAAAGTGATTTTTTAAATATGAGTAAATTACAAAACGATGATGAAAACAATGCATAAATTGACATATTTTGGTGTAAGTACGGAATCAGTTATTTGACACGCAGCCAACAAACCACCTTTGCGTGAGCCACTTGAAAATTTAAACGCGCACACTAAATGTGTCGTCGAAGGAATTGGAAAATCCTAGATTTGAAGACTCTCTTCACGAGCGTTTGTGTAGGCAGCAATATGGGGTGCGGGCAGCCCCCATCTTGCTGTGCAGCCAATTTCGAGTAAGGGGTACGCTATGGGTACATCTCATGCATCATCCGCGAAATCAACGGCTGCACCGGCGAAAAAGAATGCTGGTAACTACATTTCTTTAATGGCTCTCGTCATGATGAACGTCACCATTATTGGTAGTGTAGCTAACGACGTACAACAGGCTTATTATGGCTTGTCGTCAATCACACTCTTTATCATCGGTGCAATAGTGTTCTTCCTGCCGACGGGTTTGGTTGCTGCAGAGCTGGCTTCAGGATGGGGTCAGCGTGGTGGCATCTTCCGTTGGGTTGGTGAGGCACTAGGGCCTGGATTCGCATTTTCGTGTTTGTTAATCCTTTGGTTCCAGACATCTATCAACTTTGGCTCAGGCGTTGCCTCCTCAGCCGCCACAATCGGTTTTTATACGCCCGATTGGGACTGGGCAGTCAACTTCATGAACCATCCACAATTCCAATTGCTGATCATGATTGCTTGGTTGGCTTATTATTGGGGCTTGACGTGGGTTTCAACGAAAGGCGTTAAGGCTTTTGCTGGTCTTACTAAATACGGTGTAATCATTGGCACATTCATTCCGCTGGGCTTTATGGTTATTATGACCTGCGTATGGCTGGCACAAGGACACGTGTCAAACGTTGAATTCGCCCCACAAAACCTTCTTCCTGAGTGGCACGGCTTATCAACCTTAGCACTGGCTGCTGGTGTATTTTTCAGCTTTGCAGGCATTGATATGAATGCTGCCCACATCAAGCAATTGAAAAAGCCGCAAAAAGAATTCCCCATGTCAATCTTTATTGCCATGATCTTGACGCTGATCATCTTTATTGCTGGTACGTTATGTATTGCAATCGTAACTCCAGTGAGCGAAATGAATCTAGTTTACGGCTTGTATCAGACCTACCGTATCTTAGGCGAATGCTTTAGCTGCCCGTGGATTTATGTTGCATTCGTTTGGGTTGGTCTTGGTGCTTCAATGGCTTCATTGGTCACTAACCTGGCTGGTCCGTCATTTATGCTTGGTCAAGCAGGACGTTCGGGCTTCTTGCCGAAGTTTATGCAGAACAACAACAAGCATGGCATGCCAAGCCGCTTGATGTATATGCAGATGGGCTTTATGACCGTTGTAGCATTTTTGGTATTTCTTATTCCTAACATTGAAGGCTTTGTAATTCTGATTACGCAAGCCATCACGATTTTGTACATGATGTACTACGTCTTGATGTTTGTCTCATTCCTGAAACTGCGTCATGACCAACCGAATCGTCCGCGCTTGTTCAAGGTTCCCGGTGGAACATTTGGAGCATATTTGGTTGCTGGCGTTGGCTTAATTGCTTGTGTGTTTGGTATCGTTTTGGCCATTATTCCTCCTGCACAGGTTGCAGAAGAGGTAGGTAGCCCTGTTGTGTATGTAAGCGTTATCGTTGCTATCATTTTGGTTACCTTCGCCATTTGCTTTGTTATGTATCAGATGTCTAAACGCCATAACTGGGTTGACTCATCGAACGTATTTGCTCCGTTTACCTGGCAGATCGAGGGCTTAAAGAAGCCTGGTAAGGTTTTGTCGAACGTTCCTTCTGAGATGATGAGCGAAGGTCAAAACCCCATGGGTATGCCTATCAAAAAGCTCTGGGATCCAAACGAGCAAATCGTGCTTCCCGAAGAGTATTTGGGACACGGCGGACATCATCCGTCATCACCTTCAATTGAAGCTGGAGACGACCCTGCTGCAATCAACCGTCCGGTAAAGACCAATGGTGTATCTAATACGGCAATGGGTGTGGCGGTAATGAGTCAACCGACGTTGATCTCTTATAAGGCAGGCCTGCCAACCGCAAAAACAAAGGGTCTTAAGAAAAGCATCCAGGCGCTTGAAACGGCACCTGTACAACCCGAGGTTGGAGTGCCGGCAGCTCCGTCAGACGAGGTGGAGGCGGTAAGGATTCCGCGCGATGTGACGGCAGCGGCGAAACGAGCAACTGCAGCTGAGCAAAAGGCTGAAGCCAAGGAGGCAAAAACTGAGCAAGAAGCTCATGACTATGCTGTTGAGGCGCAAGCTTATAAAGAACAGGTTGAAGCATATTCCGACCTGTTAGATGCACAGCGCAAAGTGAAAGAGACCACCGCTGCGGCAAAGCAGTCGCATGATGCAACGAAGAATCATCACGAAGCTTCGACACCGAAAAAGCCTGACAAAGATGCTTCTGATAAGAACGATCAGAAGTAAGTGAAGAAACAGAGGCGTGCTTTTCGCTTCACCACAACAAACGAAGTGGAAAGTGCGCCTTACGTGAGGCAGGTGTGAAAAGAAATGACTACGAATAAAAATAAAGCGCAGGTTGCTTCGGTTGCTGCTGCCAACGCGCCCGCAAAGAGCGGGGCTACTGGTGGCCAGCCCGCGCAAGCAAATTCTGCATTCAAGCGCACCTTAACAGTGCCTGATATGGTAATTTGGGGTCTTATTTGTATGGTTCCCATTTCGCCTATGGCAATTTATGGTGGCGTGTTTACTGACTCTGGTGGCATGCCGACACTGGCGTTTTTGATTGGCTTTGTGGCGGTGTTGTTCTCGGTCTTTTCCTTTGGGATTATGATCCAACACTTCCCATCGTCAGGGTCTATCTTTACCTATGTAAGCCATATTATGGGTAAGCCCATGGGCTTTATAGCCGGTTGGTTAATGCTTCTACAATATCTCGTCAGCCCGACATTGGTCTATTTAATTGCGGCTATCGCAATCCATTCTATGGTGCCAGAGATACCAATTTTGGCTCTGTGTTTTGCCTTCTTGATTGTGGTTGCAGTAGTTTCGCTTATTGGTATGAAAACTGCAATGGCGGTTAATAAGATTGCGCTGATTGCACAGTTGGTAATTTTGGCAATCTTTGTCGTGCTTGGCGTGGTCTACATTGTGGGTCACCCCGACACGTGCAGCTTCTCGCTTACCAACGTATATAATCCGGCGAAGTTTGACTTTGGCGGCACGATGTCGGCTGTATCGCTGGCGGTTATGTCTTATGTTGGCTTTGGCGCTATTGCAACCTTGACGCAAGAGGCTGACGACCCGAAACACGGTCCTGGTCGTGCAATGCTTGTTATGGCGCTCGTGCTGTGCGTACTCTACGTTGCTCAGTGCTTCGTCGCTACCTGCATTGACCCAACCGGAGCTAACTTCGCCAATAATACCGATAACGCATTCTATGTTGTCGCACGTATGATTACCGGTCCGTGGCTTGCAATTTTGTGCGCAGTTGGCGTGGCGCTTGCACAAGGTGTCTTTACTGCAATTGCTCAGCAGAACTCTATCGCGTTTGTTATGTATACGATGGCAAACGGCGGTACCCTTCCAAAATTTATGGGCAAGATGGACAAACGCACCAACTCACCACTGAATGCCGTGATCTTTATTATCGCGCTTTCAATTGTCCTGACTTTGGTTGTGCATTTTGCCGGCATTGACATGAACACCGTAGCAAAGATTTCTAACTTTGGCGCCTTGGCCACCTATGGCTTGTTGAACTTATGCGTTGTCATTTATTGCTGGTTCAAACTCAAGGAGCGCAAAGGTGCAAAAGCTCTGTTCATGCATCTCATTTTCCCGGTGCTGGGCACCATCATATGTTTCGCCATCATGCTGTCGGTAAAAGAGGTTGCACTGACGGTAGGTGCTATTTGGATTGTGATCGGCTTTATTTACTACTACATCATCGCGCATGTTCTAAAGCGTGATATCACGCTTTAGAACATGCTTTTAACAAACGACAAGCAAACAACAAAGGAGCTTGTAATTATGAGTGAAACAACGAATTCTTTTACCGTAACCATAGGGGACGCTGCCTCGCAAAAAAAGCCTCAAGCGACCGTGCCTGAGGCGGCGAGCGTGAAACAGACCTGGAAAGGCGGATCGCAGTCGCTTGATTATGAGGCGACGGCAGAGTGTTTGCAGATCAACCAAGATGACGGCACGCTTATCGGTCATATGTTTGCGCTGTCATACGTAACCGATGAGGCTGATACGTCAGATCGCCCCGTGACCTTTTTATGGAATGGTGGCCCGGGCGGCTCTTCGTTTATGGTCAACGTTGGCGGTATGGGTCCGCGCCATGTTCCCATTAGTACGCTTGAGCAGCTTCCGTGCCCAACAAAGCCTGAGGATAATCCTTGGACGATGCTTCCCTTTACCGATATGGTGTTTTTAGACGCCATGGGAACGGGCTATTCGAAGATCGCTGAAGGGTTTGATCCGAAAAAGGTTTGGGGCGTTGACGGTGATGCTGATGCCTTTGCTCGTGGTATCGCGGCATGGTTGAGCACGCATAAGCGCTGGAATTCGCCGCTCTATTTGTATGGCGAATCGTATGGCACGATGCGCAACTCTGTATTGATGCGTGTTCTTGGTGAGCGCGGCATAGCTTTAACGGGCGTAATTGAGCAGTCCACCATCTTGGATTATGCGCCAACGCTTGCTGGTAACGATTTGTACTACATGGGCATGACGCCGGTATATGCTGCCACTGCAAACTATTTTGGCAAGGCTGGCAAGGGCGTCGATCAGTTTGAGTGGTTTGATCGCGCGTGGAAGTTTGTTGACGAAGTCTTAGGCGGCGCGCTTATTCGCAGTGATACGTTGCCTGCAGATGAGGAAATGAAAATTGCTCAGCAGATGAGCGAGCTGATTGGCTTGCCGGCAGAGTTTATTCAGAAGAAGCATCTGCGCATTGAGCTTGATACCTTCCGCAAAAGCATCATGGCTGATGAGGGACTGTTTACCGGTCGTTATGATACGCGCTTTACCGAACCTGCTTATATGGATGTACAAGGCGATAACGAATTCTTCGCTGGCGAGGATCCTTCGGGCGACGCCATTATGACCCCTGATACTTCGGCATGGATGATGCTTGTGCAAGAGACGGGCTTTAAAGGTTCACCGAACTATGTTGGTCTGTCCTTTAAGGTGAACGAGGACTGGAACTGGACGCATCAAGCACCAGGCACTATGGGAAGTCCTGTGTGTCCCAACACCGCATATGACATGGGAACAGCGCTTCGCCGCAACCCACATTGCCGCGTGCTGTTCTTCGGTGGCATCCATGATGCAGCCACGCCTTATTGGAACGTAAAGCATTCGGTTTCTAAGATGTTCTTGCCAGAAAGCATTACCTCACACATTGAATACCATGTTCACGAAAACGGTCATATGGCATACGAAGACCAGCCTACACTCGAAAAGATGATCGGCGAACTTCAGGCATTCTACGAGAAACGTCATCTGGGTTAAGTGTGCGGCGATGGTAAGACCTGCGCGCCGCGATGGTAAGACCAGTGTGCGGCGATGGTAAGACTAACAAGAGAAAGAAGTAGCTATGCTTGATGAGAAACAACAGGCGGTTGTTGATAAGGCAACCCTTGATCAAGTAAACGGCTGGCAGCATATTCACGTGAAGGGCACTCCCTATGAGTGCGGTTTTCAGGAAGGATATTTGCTGGCAGATGAGTATGCCGATGCAATCAGGGTTTATACCTACATGACACTCGAGTCGTTTGGCGTTGAGTATTCATGGTTTGCACAACAGGCGGTAACGCTTCATAAGGATAAGATTCCTGAGCGCTATATTGATGAGCTGCAGGGTATGGCTGATGGCTTGACGGCAGCTGGCGTAAAAACCAGCATCGACGATGTGATTGCCTGGAACGATTGGATGGAAATCACTGGTTATTGGTGGCCGCAAGCAGCGCCAAAACTGATGTCTCGTCCGCAGATGAAGACACATCGCAAAGAACATTGTTCTGCCATTATTGCAACAGGCGACGCTACCGTAGATGGCAAGCCGGTTATAGCTCATGAGAGTTTCGATGAGTTTTGGAGTGGTCAGTACTTTAATGTTTGCAAGCGTGTTGAGCCTGATGAAGGAGCAACTTTTATCATGCAAGCATCAGGTCCTTGCATGTTGAGTTCCATGACAGACTTTTACGTCACTTCATATGGGCTTTCGGTCACCGAAACGACGCTTGCTGGTTTTGATCGCTACGACACCGAAGGCGTTCCTGAATGGGTACGCATTCGCGACGCAATCCAGTTTTCGTCAAGTATTGACGAGTTCGTTGAGCGCCTGAACAGAGACAACAACGGCGGCTATGCCAACGCGTGGCTGATTGCTGATAAGAAAACTGGCGAAATTGCGCGCTATGAGCAGGGCTTGGAATATCAAGCGCTCAAGCGGACAAAGAATGGTTGCTTCTTTGGATGCAACGCGGTTTTTGATCCTCGTATTCGCAATCTTGAGTGCAAGGATAACGGCTTTAACGACCCGCGTCAGCAAACCGGTGCACGTCGTCAGCGCTGGATGGAATTGATCGATCAGTATTACGGCAAGATTGATGTAGAAGTTGCCAAGAAGATGTTAGCTGATACTTACGACGTGTATATGGGTTACAACAACCCCTCATCGCGTTGCATTTGTGCTCATTATGACGTCGATCCGCAGTACTTTGCCGATGACCCTGATGCGGTATGGAACATCCCGTTCTACCCGGCTGGTTCATGCGATGCAAAAGCCGCAGGGCCTGAGGAAATGGAAAAGATTCAGATGTGGGGTCGTTATGGCCGTGCTGATGGTGTCGAATTCGACGTCGATGAATTTTTCAAGCAGCACCCACTGTGGAATTGGATGGATGGTTATTTGCAATCTCGTCCGACTCAACCTTGGACGCTTTTTGAGTAAGGGCTTTAGGGTATACAACACCAAAGAATGGAGTTTGTTATGAAGTTATCGAAAGAACAAATAGCGAAAATGTCCGAGTCATTTAAGAAGGCTCAGACTCAGCAAGTTGCTCAAAAGGCTGTTACCACAAATGGTATTTTGAAGTCAGCAGAAGACGTTGAGGTGCTCAAGCGACTGTCTCCTGCCAATTTCGCCTTCTCAATTGACGTGGACAAAGAGGCTGTTGCAAATCAGCTGCAATCAGGACGTTGCTGGATGTTTGCATGTCTTAATACCATCCGCTTCCACATTGAGAAAAATCTCAAATTACCGAAGGGAAGCTTTGAGCTTTCGCAAGCTTATCTGGCATTTTTCAATAAGCTTGAGCGTGCCGCTTGGTTTATGGAGCATATTGTGGCCACAGCTGATAAGTCGCTTGACGACCGCGAGGTCAATTGGCTGATAAGCGCACCAATGCAGGACGGCGGCGACTGGGACATGGTGGCTGCGCTCGTTAAAAAATATGGCGTTGTTCCGCATCAGGCCATGTCAGAGACGCATTGCACCAATGACACCGCTGAAGTGAATACCTTCTTGTCGCATCTGCTTCGTCAGGACGCTTTGAAGTTGCGCAAGCTGGCACAGGAAGGCAAAGATACCACTTCAACACAGGAAGAGATGCTTGATGAGGTATATCGCGTGCTCGCCGTATGCTTTGGTGAGCCGCCCGTTAAGTTCGATTTCCAATATGAAGATACCGATGGAAAATATCATGCGGATTATGATCTGACGCCGCTTGAGTTCGCTAAGAAATATGTACCCATTGATGTTGCAAACTATATCGGCGTTATCAATGTGCCGGGCGAGAACAATCCTTACAACCGCATGTACACCATCGAAGATTCAGATCAGATTCCTGAACGTGAAAATCTCTATCTGAACGTGCCGATGGATGAGTTAAAGACGCTGGTCATTGAGCAGTTGAAGGCAGGCGAGCCAGTTTGGTTTGGCTGCGACGTTTTGCAGCATTGTGATCGTATGGCAGGGGTTATGGACATGCAGCTGTATGATCTCGAGAACATGTTTGGCGTGAAATTCGACATGGACAAAGCCGATCGTTTTGCTATGCATGAGAGCTTGCCGACGCACGCTATGGTTATAGCAGGCGTTGACCTTCGCGATGGCAAGCCGACCAAGTGGAAGATCGAAAACTCTTGGGGTACCGAAAACGGCGGCAAGAAGACCGGCAACAACGGCTACTTTGTCTGCGGTGATGAATGGTTCGACAACTTCGTGTATGAGGTTGCTATTCGCAAGGATCTGTTGAGCGAAGCCCAGCAGAAAGTCTTGAGCAGCGATCCTATTGTTTGGCCATTCTGGAATACGTTTAACCCGGTCAGCTCGCTTGAAGCTTAAAGCTTGTGCGCAAGTTGGCTTGCTGGTTTTTGTTGATGACGACGATCTGACGTAGCTCGCCCCTTGCTGCGTTGGTTGCCGTGGCGCACGTTGTAGTTGTTTGCTTGCGCCATTGAATAAAAGAGTCGGGACACCAGATGTGCCCCGACTCTTTTTGCGTATGATCAGAAGCGCTGCACCGCGGCGATACCACGGTTCAGCGGCGCCGGCGCCACGCGTTGTCGGCGCCCACGGCGTGCCGAACCGGCGGCCATGAATCAGTGGTCAGATGCGCCAAATGCGTTTTGCATCTTGAGGCTCCGTTCGAAGAGCACGCTACCCAAAAGCTGGTCATTGGCGGCTTTTACGAGTTCTACAAGCTTTGCGTTGGCGCCTTCAAGCGTTTTGATTGTTCCTTCGTCATCCATGTCTGCCTCAGTGCTGATGAGCTTATCGGTGGTACTCAGTGAGGCATAGCCGGCTGCCAGCGTTTCTTGCTGATAGCTTGAGATGGCCTCCATGTTGTCGAAGTATTCGGGATCGGCAAGCGCTGCCACCAAACGGTCTGTCCAATAGAAGCTCTCGGTGCTGACTTTGAGCGGAGTATCCAAATAAGCTGGTATTTCGCGAACATTGGTATACATGGCAATCGCGGTATTGAAAGGACCTGAGCCAAAAGCTACCCACTGAACTGCCTGAGCAGCACGCGGAGCATAGGGGCGAATTTGCAGGATGGATGTTTCGCACGTGCGATTAATGCCAATGTCGCGATAAAGATGGCGAGACTCATGATCGCCGAGATTGCCATAGCAGTCATAGGGTGTGCCATCGTAGGTTGAAGAGAGAATATTTTTCACGTCCATAACCGATATTTTGACGTCAGGCGTCATGCACCAGGGGATATCCATGCTGTGTACGTTGTAGGCAGGATTGTCTCCGTGAAATAGCGGCGAAGATTGGTTGAGCACACTGCACATATACCAGGCGCGCGGGTTGTTATAGACGATATCAAGCCAGGTATAGCTGCTGAATGCTTGGCGCGGATTGAATATGGTCGGGATGCCGAAAAAGCCTTCGTCAAGCGCTGCATCATGTGACATGGTGACATCCAAATGGTTGTCTGCCATCCATTTTGGCAGGTCAGCGCTGCACATGTAATCATGTTGTTCGCCAAATGCGTCCGCCAAATCAATACGATCGATGCCCATACGATTTGGTTGAGCTACATAGGCGTCATCGGGTACACGGCGCGCAATCCAGTGATGACCTCCGATAGTTTCGATATACCAGATGTCATGCTCGTCACTAAAAGCAACGCCGTTCATTTCATAGGTGCCATATTCCTCGAGCAATGCACCCATGCGCTTAACGCCTTCTTTGGCGCTGTGAATGTAGGGCAAGATGATCGTGACAAGATCCTCTTCGCCAATGCCACCAGCAACTTCTGGTTCATAGCCTGGTTGACCTGGCGTTCCTTTTGCGGGCTGATAGCAAATAAGCGGGTCAGCCCCTAGAACGCGAGCGTTTGAAGAGATAGTCTCTGTGGCGGTCATCGCAACGTTTGCGGCGTTGATGCCCGCCTCACCCCATACGCCATCAGTCGGATCGGTGTTTGGCGTACAAACATAGCGAAGTGGATTGTCGGGCAGTTCAATGGTGAGGTGCGAGGTGACGCCGGTGTAGGTTTTTGGCTGTTTATCAGGTGATATGGCAACCATGCTTTTGGCGTTAAACGAACCATCGCCGCAGTCTTCGTTACGAGCGATGATAGTTGAGCCGTCATTTGTTGCATTTCTTCCTACCAAAAGAGTCGTGCAACTCATATATGCCTCCTAAGTTGTGTGTTGAAGATTTGTCTGTGATGACGAAACTTCGCCTTTTAAGAAAGGTTGCTTTGACTATACGATGGAGAAATGAAGCAACCTTGTGCACCACTTGATTGGAGGGCGCCTGAAAAATAACGGGTACCTATTGGTAACGTTACAGGTGTATGAGTGCTGAGCAGGCGTTATGAAATTGTGATTTCGCGAGCCTTGGGGCTTCGAGGCGCTGCGGCGTGAACCTGTGTTTTATGGCGCTTGCACGGTGGGGTTCGCAGCGATGATGGCCTTGAGTTCGTCTATGTAATGAAGCAAAAGCTCCGACGGCTTGCGTTCAGTATGCATGATATAGCCAACCTGCATGACCTCGGTGGTATCGAGTGGAATGCTTACGATGCCCGACATCATTTCAGACGACAAAACTCCAGTTGAAAGGGTAAAACCATTATGGCTGGTAAGCAGGTTGGTTAAGGTGCCGCGATCAGAGAAGCGGATATTTCGGGTATGGGGCAAATAGCTGAGTGGCTCTTCGGCATAATAAAACGAGTTGGTAGTTCCCTGTTCAAACGAATAGCGGGGAAAACCGGCTAAGTCCTCAGGTGAAAGTACACTTTTGTGCGCAAGGGGATGATGTTCACCCACAAACACGTGAACCGCCGCGTCAAAGAGGGGATAAAAGGTTACATGTGCGTCATTGAAGGCTTTTTGCAGCACCTGTTGGTTAAACGCGTCAACGAACAAAATGCCTACTTCGCTTCGAAATGTGCGCACGTCCTCGATGATTTCTGCGGTAGTGCTTTCGCGCAAAATGAACTCGTAATTGTCGGAATTGCAGGTTTCGGCAACCTTGACGAAAGCTTGCACGCTAAAGGCATAGTGCTGTGTTGAGACAGCCAGTCGCAAATGCGAATTGTCATTTTCGGCATAGCGCGATTCAAGCATATCGGCTTGCTCTATGACCTGGCGGGCGTATCCTAAAAGCTCGGTGCCATCATTGGTGAGGGTTACTCCGCGATTGCTGCGCATGAAAATGGTAATGCCAAGCTCTTGTTCGAGCTCTTTTACCGCAATGGAAAGGTTTGATTGCGACGCATATAAGTTTTGCGCAGCAGCATTGATTGAGCCATATTCGGCGATGGCAATAAGGTAGCGAAGTTGTTGAAGGGTCATAACGATTCCTTACGACGACCAGGCATTTTGCGGTTATTACTTCAAACGAATCTTTGTGAGGTGCCTTGATTAGTATAGAGCCTTATATGGCACAATATGTTGCAAGCGCGCATTAATTTCGGTAAAACTAAAAGCCTGGTAATATAAATAATAGATAGCACTCGATTAAAACATCATATGACACAAATGGTTGTAATTAGAGGTTGTTCGTGGTTTGATGCTAAGGCTTAAAATTTTTTGTAACATACGCGGCTTAAGGAGCATCAAAATGGCGAAAAAGGACATTCCTTACGACCAGAAATACTACGACCCCGAAATTGAGTGCATGCCTCGTCCTGAGCTTGAAGCAATGCAGCTGGAGCGCCTTAAAGAGATGGTTCGCTATGCGTATGAAAACACCGTCTACTACAAGCGTTCGTTCGACGAGGCAGGCGTGTCTCCTGACGACATCCAAACGCTTGCTGACATCCAAAAGTTTCCCTTCATCGACAAAAAGACTGAGCGCGATACGCAACATGTAGGCAGCTTTTTTGGCGAGATGTGTTCAGTGCCAGAGGAAGAAGTTGTCTTTATGGCAACCTCATCAGGCTCAACCGGCGTGCCAACGGTGAGCCCGTTTACGCAAGAGGATTTCGATCTGTGGCAAGATACCGAGGCTCGTCTTTTCTGGCAAGCGGGCATGCGCCCCAACGACCGCTATGTGCACGGTCTGAATTTCGCCCTGTACGTAGGAGGCCCTGACGTTATTGGCGCGCAGCGTTTAGGCGCGTTGGCAATTTGGGTTGGCGCGGTGCCTTCAGATCGCTTGCTGTTTGTGTTGAAGCAGTATCAGCCGACCGTGATCTGGACGAGCCCTTCGTATGCGTGGACCCTTGGCGAAAAAGCGAAAGAAAAAGGCTTTGATCCGAAGACCGACTTCGCCATTCATACCATTATTGTTGCAGGTGAGCCGGGTGGTTCCATCAAGTCAACGCGCGAAGCAATTGAAGAGCTGTGGGGCGCGAAAGTGGTAGACTTCTTCGGGCTTTCAGACATTTATGGCGCGTGTGCTGCAATGTGTGAGGCCAAAGACGGCCTTCATATTGTGGAAGATCAGATTTTGGTTGAGACGGTAGACCCGAACACGGGCGAAATTCTTGCTCCCGGCGAGCTTGGCGAGTTGGTCTATACCACGCTTACGAAAAAAGCGCGTCCGATGATTCGCTTCCGTACAGGCGATATCGGCTATGTCAACAACGAAAAGTGCGAATGCGGTCGCACCCTTGCTCGCATTCATATTACCGGGCGCAAAGACGAGATGTTTATCGTTGGCGCTGTCAACGTATTCCCAACCGATATCGAGTATGTGGTTCGTGGCGAGAAAGGCCTGACAGGCGAGTATTCAATTCGCGTTTATGATCAGGACTTTACAACGAAATACGAGGTTTCTGTCGAGCGCGCACAAGGTTCCGATGAGCCATATGATGTGGTTGCAAAGCGTGTAGAAGGCGCGCTGAAGACACACACTGGTGTTCGACCAGCTAAAGTTATCGTGTATGATGCGGGAAAACTCGGTACGTCTTCTGAACACAAAGCAAGCCGCTTTGTGGATGAGCGCACCAACACTCAGTAGGCGTTTGCGGAAAGAAGGAATAACTCATGGCAGCAACTTTTGCAATTTCAGGACAGCACTATTTATTTGACGTGCAGACCTTTGCCCACACCGTTTTGGCATTGGGTGGAGATGAGTATTCGTATGCATTGCGCGATCGCACGACGCAAGGTGTGATCGACGATGTGGTGTCTGGTGCGTCTGAGCTGGGCGTAATCGTGCAAACTTCGCAAACGGCAGCCGAGATTGACGCGGCACTTGACGCTGTAGGACTTGAGTTTCATGAGCTGATCCAGTCGACGCCTCGTGTGGCGCTGCCAAAAAGCCACCCGATGGTGAATGCGGCCACTTTGTCGTTGGAAGACATGGAAGGCTATCCCTATATCTACTTCGAGCAAGAGCCGGGTTCACCAGCTTGTTTCGCCGAAGAAGCGCTTGCACAGGTGCCGCGCGCAAAGAGCATTGCGTGCACCGACCGCGCTTCGCTCTCTGAGCTGATTGTCGCATTGAATGGGTATACCATCACGAGCGGAATTTTGGTGGGAATCTCTGACGGCTCTTCGCTTGATACCGTTCCACTTGAGACTGACGAAACGCTGCATCTCGGTTATGTCGCTCGCAAGGGCGAAGAACTTGATGAAGTGGGCATTCGCTTTGTTGAGACACTCAAAAAGAATTTGGAGCGCTACGCTCGCTTTTAAAGCATCGTGCGCGGTACCCGCTGCGCTCTTCTTGCTATGCGGCGGGTGGCGTGCAGACGCAGCCACACGGGTACGACCACGTGGACACGACCACGCGGACACGACCACGCGGTGACATCCACCGCGTGGCGTTTTTCGCAAGTTTTGGCTGGAAAACGCCCCTAGTCGGGGAATCAGACAACAAAATGGCTTAAAAAGTGCCCTCGTCGGTGTTTTGGGTAACAAAATCCCTCGCATTTGCCCGACAAGGGCACTTTTCCAGCCAAAACCGCATTATTTTTTGATGAAAGTTGCTCGCAAAGGCGGTTGCGTTTATGCGCGGAGTCGGATTACGCGTCGTCAGCGCCAGGGGTCGCCGCGCCAGGGCAGCCGCAGCGTTCGGGTTGCAGTAGCGTGGGAGCCGCGGCATTGTGAGAGCCGCAGTGTGGCGGCCGCGGCGTGAAGCCCCGCTGCGGCGTTAGGGTCGGCGAATGCGCGTTGTGCGAGCGTTATTGTCGCTTGCTGTGCGCGCAGGATTTTGGCCGTGATGAGAGCTCGCCCTGTTTGCGCGGTGTGATCTTAATGAGGATGCTGATCTGTCGTTGGCATCGTCATCTGCATGAATGACGGCAAGCTTTGCAGTGTCGGATGCGTTGGGCATCTCGCCTGATTTGGAAGTATCCATGCCCAGTTTCTGGGCCAAATCAAGGCGGATGCTGACATACTCAATGACAAGCAAAACCAAAAGAATGGTCATGACGATCAAGTAACCAATGACAGCGCCCGGCAAGCCGGTAAAGTTGACCAGCAAAATGGGCACAAACAGCGAGAATCCAAACGTGATTAGATAGAGCTTTGTGACCGATTTTTGACGGCGAAGCACGGTGATCACTTGGTAGAGGAAGTCAATTGCAGCCGTGACACCACCTGCGGCAATCATGATGTAAGACAATCCGCGGAACTGCTCGAAATCAAGGCCATACAGCAGGCTCATAAGTGGTATGCCAATCCAGCCCATGAAGAGTGCAACTATGACGGTGATGATGACGATAAGAACAAACATCGCAATGATGGTGAGATCGAAGCGGCGTCGTTTGCTAGGATCCGACCACGCTTCAGCCATGCGCACTAAAAGCGGCTTGTAGATAAGACCAACGGTAAGCAGAATACCTTGTGCTGGGAAGTAGAGTGCGTTGAAGTAGAGCTGGTTGTCGTAGCTCAGCACACCTTCCATGACGAACTTTGGCATGTTGTCGATGAGTGCATACAGAAAAAGCGCAACGAAAAGCGGGAAGCATTGCTTGAAAAGCAGCGCCACGCTTGAAACTCGCATGCGGTCAGATTTAGGCGTTTCAAAAAGCGCGAGGGGAAAAGTAACCAATATAAAAGTTGCAGCAGCAGCTACAGCCATGGCAATACAAGCACCTGGCAAATTGCGCGTTAGGAACAAAAACACCGAAAAGACAATCAACACCACAGCTGAGCGCAAAGCTTGAGAAATGCCTGCTAGATACAGCTTATCCATCTGCTGCAGGCGCCCTTCATAGACGTCAGCCAAGCCGTCGATCATCTTGTAGATATATACTCCCAAGCTGATGGTGAACATCTCAGATCCATAGCCGCGCAAAGTGCAGTAGGCGATGCTGACAACCACCATAATGATGCACGTGATCCAACGGTTTACCTGATAGTCAGAAAAAGAATGCGTTTCCTGAAGATCGGAAACCTGGTAGGTGCGAACACCATAATTTGCCAAATACATGAGCAACATGCCGGTCACGAAGGCCATAGAAAACATGCCAGCCTGTTCAACGCCAACAAGCTGAGTAACCACAATGGTGAGAATCGGGAAAACCATGCCCCATAGCGTGATGCCAATGGTGTTGAAGATGTAATCGCGCGTGGTGCGATGCGAAGCATATTCTTCTTGCTGTCCCCCTAAGTCTCCCGATGAGACAGCGCCTAAGAGCCGAGAAAACCAATGATCTAATCCGCGCTTAATAAAGTTCGGCTTACGCGCAGGTGCTTGAGGCATTTCGGCGGTTTCAGCTGCATGGTGACCACGGAGGCGCCTCGTTGTATCCTGGCTGTTAACAGCGCTATTTACGGCGGTAGGGCTCGTGGTGTTTATGGCGTTGAGTTCGCGTGTTTGTTCTTGATCAAAAGAAGTATGCTGCGGCTGCCGATCCATACGTGAAAAGCTGAACTTTCTCTGAGATATGTGTTGGTCTAGGTGGGTTTATTATGCGCCAATCTCTCGGTTAACTTGATTGTGTTACTCGATTTTCACGGGATGTATAAAATGTTGACTTGCGAAACAAAACTAAAGCCTACAAGAGCAACAATTTGATGCCGTGAAAGCCATTGCATAGCAACCTTCTCCTTGTGTTTGCTTAAATGGTTTCTTGCCATAAGGATAAGGTTTAATGGTTGGTAGATACGCTACAATTGTTGTGAATATCGCACGACAGAGAAAATTAGTCAGTTTTTAATCAGGCGAAACACAAGGTGACTTATCTATGATTGAAGTGTTGTGGCATGGTCGAGGAGGGCAAGGTGCATTCACTGCTGCTCGACTCTTGGGCGCGGCAGCCTCGCTCAATGAAGGGAAATATGCACTGGCGTTTCCTTCATTTGGTCCGGAGCGTCGCGGCGCTCCAATGTGTGCATTTACCAAAATGGATGATGCTCCATTGGGGGATAGAAGCGCTATTAAGCAGGCAGATTTTGTTGTGTATTTAGACGAGACGCTGCTCGGTGCTGACTGGGATAAAGAGCTTAAACCTGGTGGCGTGGTGCTTATAAACTCCACCAAACCAAGTGCCGCGTTTGGTGACAAGCGAATTATCGCTCTCGATGCCGACGGAATCTCGACAGAGCATCTCGGAAGACCGATTCCTAATACCGTTTTTCTGGGCGCGCTTTGTGCATTCTGCGACCGGCTTGAACCCATTGATGTTCATGCAGCAATTCGGTTGTATATGGCTCCGAAGTTGCACGACAAAAACATTGCCGTTGTTGATGCGGCCTGCGCGCTTGCGAATCAAGCCGCAAATGCTTTTGGCGAAGTTGGCACACAAGACAACGCCGAGGCCCTCGGTGCCACCGAGCCGGCAATAACGGCTGCTCCCACGCAAAGTGTAAGCGCGCCTTCGTCGCACACACCTCGTCCCCAAAGCGTTATTTGCACGCTGCAAACCGGTGAACTCGATCCGCAGCAATTCGCTCATACAACCTGCTTTTCTGCAGGTCATCTAGTTACCAAAAACGCAGGATGGCGAAATGAGCGCCCGGTGATTGATGCAGGCGCCTGTACAGGTTGTTATCAATGCTATTTTTACTGCCCGGATGGCGCTATCTACAAAGTGCCCGCGCAAGGTACAACAACCGATGCGCAGTCACATGCCGCACTGCGGGCTCCCGTCGCGGTTGACCTGGACTTTTGCAAGGGATGCGGCGTGTGTGTCAGCGTGTGCAAATTCAATGCGCTAGCGATGATCCAAGAAAGCGAGGCGAATGGCGCATGAAGCAATTTCTTTCTGGCGACGAAGCCTTTGCCGAAGGCGTGCGCCTTGCGCGCCCTCAGGTGATATCAGCTTACCCCATTACCCCTCAGACGGTGGTGGTTGAGCGACTCTCTGAAATGGTCGAATCCGGACAGCTTAACGCTGAATACGTACATGTTGAATCAGAGCATTCGGCGCTTTCGTGTGCGATTGGTGCGTCGGCAACCGGCGCGCGAACGTTCACTGCAACGTCCAGCCAAGGTCTACTCTACATGGCAGAATGTTTGACCTATGCAGCTGGTGGAAGATTTCCGATCGTCATGATGAACGCTAATCGTGCAACCGCGCTGCCTTGGAACATTTACGGAGATCAGCGCGATTCATTAGCGCTTTTGGATCATGGTTGGATTCAAGCTTATGCTAAAAATAACCAAGAAGCCCTCGATATGGCGCTTATGGCTTACGCGCTTGCAGAAGACGCGCGCGTGATGACACCGGTGATGGTTAACTTGGATGGATTCGCACTTACTCATACCTATGAGACCGTTGACGTTCCCGAGCAGGCGCAGGCAGATGCATTTTTGCCGCCGTATGAGCCGGCCGCAAACAGTTTCAATTTTGAGCATCCGGTCAACATTGGATACTCGGCAGGCCCTGAGTACAACAAGTATTTTAAGTACTGGGAACATCGCGATATGTTGGCTGCTCCAACGGTGATCGAAGAAATCGAAACGCATTTTGCGCAGATCTTTGGACGTCGATACACCGGCATGTTGGAGACAGCACACACCGATGACGCCGAAGTGGTGCTTGTGACGCTCGGTTCGATTGCTGGTTTAGCAGAAAGCGTGCTTGAGCAATTGCGCGAAGAGGGGATTCGCGCAGGTCTGGTACGCATTCGTTATATGCGCCCATTCCCTAAAGATGAGTTGGCGCACGTGCTCATGCGAACCAAAGCTATCGGCGTGCTTGAAAAAGATATTTCGTTTGGTGGCGAAGGGACGGTGTTCACCAACGTGAATTCGGCGCTCCTTCAGGCTGGCATTTCGGTTCCGACCTGCAATTTTATTGGCGGTCTTGGCGGCGACGACATTTCGGTTGATGATTTGTGCGACATATATCGCGCTCTTGTGCGTATGGCTAACCAGCAAAGTGCAGGCGAACATGTGCGCTTTATTGGTATTGATAACGTAGGAGGACATGAATAATGGCGCTCAATGCTTCTACGATTTCAGATAACGAATTGTTTTTCGGTCATAAAGCATGTGCTGGATGTGGCGGCTCGCTTGCGGTGAGAGCGGCGCTTAAGGTACTAGGGCCTCATGCAATCGCAGCGTTGCCAGCAGGATGCATGAGTGCGGTTGGCTTCAATTTCCCGCAGCTTTCATTTGCTAACAATGCCATGATTACGCCTTTTGCGGCAACGGCCGCAGTTCTCACTGGCATTGAAGCCGGATTGCGTGCGCAAGGCAAAAAGCCTGATGATTGCACGGTTGTTGGCTTTGCAGGAGACGGCGGTACAGCAGATATTGGTTTGCAAGCGCTTTCGGGAGCCATTGATCGCAATGATGATGTGCTCTACATCTGCTACGACAACGAAGCGTATATGAATACCGGAATCCAAAAAAGTTCTCTTACGCCATTTGGGGCAAAGACAACAACGACTCCGGCAGGTCAGCATGCACACGGTTGTCTGACAAATAAAAAGAACCTCTTTCAGATTGTTGCGGCGCATGACATTACTTACGCGGCAACCGCATCGGTTGGATACCTTCCGGATTTTGTTCGCAAGGTTGAACGAGCACGTGATATTCACGGCACGCGGTTTATTCATGTTATGGCTCCATGCCCGACCGGTTGGGGTTGTGCGGTAGACGAAACTGTGGATATTGCACGTGATATTGTTGATACCGGTCTTTGGTATTTGGCTGAGTTCGAGGGATCTGCGATAAGCGGAGTTTGTGGTGGAAAGTTTACGTTGAATCGCAACCCGCAAACGTTTGCAAGCGTTGAGGCCTACTTGAAACGACAAGGGCGTTTTCGTGCGCTTGATGAATGCGAAATTGCTGAGATTGAGGCCGCTCGCGATGCAGCCTGGGAGGTTATGCGCGCATCGTGGTGCTAAGAGTCTCTGTGCTTGTGCGGCTTATCCGGCTCGTTCGGCTTGTTCGGCTTGCTTGCGCGAATTATCTGGCTTGTTCGGTGTTTTTAAGGGGCAATTCGCTTGCGCATTTGCCCTTAACAGGGTGACATGTATGCTACACTTCGCCTTTAAAGATTGTACTGTGCGATTGGGGGTTAATCGTATGGAATTGCAACCAAAAAGGTTATTGATCTCAGCTTTCTTGGGTATCGCTTTGACGCTTGGTATGTTTGCGGGCGCCTCGGCACTCGCGTTTGGCGCAGTAGCCAAAGATCCCATATATGCCTATGCGGCGCAGGCTGGAGTATGGAAAAAATCAGGCACGAGCTGGTGGTATGCATATTCGCGAGGAGGATGTGCTGTCGGGTGGCAACACATATCGGGCAAGTGGTATTACTTTGATGCCCGTGGCTGGATGAAAGAAGGCTGGCAGCAAGTTAATGGCACTTGGTATTATCTTGCCCCTGGCAGCGGAGCTATGGCAACCGGCTGGCAAAAAGTCAGCGGCACCTGGTATTACCTGTCTCCTAGCAGCGGAGCTATGGCAACGGGCTGGCAAAAGGTTGGCGGTGTTTGGTACTACCTAAAACCAAGCAGTGGTGCAATGTGCTCAAATGGCTGGCTTAAGGTTGGCTCTGATTGGTTCTGGCTCGCTTCTTCAGGTGCCACGCTCGAGTCTTCATGGCTTAAAACCGGTGGCGTGTGGTATTACCTGAAGTCGGGTGGATATATGGCGCAAGGAATGACCCAGATTGGCGGAAAGTATTACTATCTTGCGCCGGGCAATGGTGCCATGAAGACAGCTTGGCAAAAAATCGGTGGCGCATGGTATTACTTTAAAAGCTCGGGCGAGCGCGTAAGTGGCTGGCTTGATCATGTAGGGTCTCGTTATTATCTAGATCCTTCAACTGCCAAGATGGCCATTGGTTGGAAAAACGTGTCTGGCAATAGATATTACTTTGCCTCATCAGGCGCTATGGTCAAAAACACGTGGGTTGACGGATGCTTTTTGAAGAGCAATGGCACCATGGCGCGCAACGAGATGGTCGGTAATAAATATGTTGGAAGCGATGGCAAGGTGACTACCAAGCCAAGCACCACCACAAAACCCGGTACCACAACGCCCGACACCACCACAAAACCCGGCACAACAGAACCGGGAACCACGACGAAACCTGGCACCACAACACCCGGAACTACAACAAAGCCCGGCGCAACTTCGCCAAGCAATCCATCAGATCCAACAACCTCTGATGGCTCAACAACTTCTGCAGCGTCGTTTACCTATACCGTTAAAAGTGGCGACTATGGCTATGGCGCTTATATTACCGACTATAAAGGCAACGACGACACGGTTGTTGTTCCTGCTACTTTAGGCGGCGCTGAGGTTGTCAGCGTCCAGCTCAATAGCGTTGGCATTTCAGTGCTTGAGGTAACTACCTATCCAACAACATCATCAACAAAGCAAGAAACCAAGTCGCTTCCCGGCCTTACCAAACTTGACGTGAGCCGGTGTACATCGTTAAAGAACTTGGATTGCTCGTTTAACAATCTCACCACGTTGGTACTGCCGACATCGGCACCGCTTGCGAACTTAAACTGTGCCTCCAACAGACTCTCAACGCTTGATTTATCGAAATACACCACGCTGACCAGCGTTGATTGCAACAACAACCGGCTTACCTCACTTAGCGGCAAGCTGCCATCGCTCACAAAGCTGGTATGTACGAAAAACAGTTTGACCACCATCAACTTGTCGAACTATCCTGCGCTGCAAACACTAGCGTGTGATCAGAATCAGATTTCGCACATTTCTGGTAGTGCCTCTCAGCTTACGACACTCGATTGCTCCTACAACGCTTTGAGCACGCTGCCTTTGAGTGGCATGACGAAATTGCAGACACTTACCTGCAGCGACAACAGCTTAACGTCACTAGACTTGTCAAAAGCATCGGCGCTTATCACGCTCATCTGCTCAAATAACTCCATCAAGGCGCTTGATCTTTCAGCTGCATCAAATCTCACCACGTTGACGTGTCAGTATGATGCCAGCAAAGCAGCAGGAAAAGACAGGTTGACCACACTTTCAGGCAATGCGCCCAAGCTGACCGAGCTCAATGTTGCCAATCAGGCGCTTGCGACGCTCAACCTGTCAAACTACCCGGCACTCGTACGCCTCTATGCGGCAAACAATCAGCTCACAACATTGAGCGGTCAGGCACCACAGCTAACCTATTTGGACTGCGGAACCAACAAGCTTAAAGCTATCAATCTGACGAATTATCCCAAGATCGTGACGCTTATATGCGGATATAACGCTGGGCTTGAGCTTAACACGGCGAAGTCAACAACGCTTACCGAGCTGTATTGCGACAACACCAACCTCACCTATATCGACATTGCATCGCTTCCATCACTTAAGCTACTCGTGGCAGGCGGCAACGCATTTTCGCCTGCATTCACCTCTCAGCTTGAGGCGTGGGGTGCAAAAGAGGGTCACACGCTTTCGCTTGATTCAAGTACCGATGCATAAGTGTTATACAAGTCGGGAAACGTCTTTTTCATATTGACCGGCTTGAAGGTTTCGCGCTCTACAACGCAAACGGTTACATAGGCATCCACCAGGGGAGCATCTTTCCCTGGTGTCATGCCTTCTTTGTACACTTCCTGATGATAGACGGTCTTTATCGGTTGGTTTTTGGCAATGGAGGTTCGCACGAAGCCGCATTCGCCATAGCGAAGGGGAGCGTGATATTTGATTTGCACCTCATAAATTGGGCTCATGTATCCTTGCCCCTCAATGCGTTCGCTATAGCAAAAATTAACATGGTTCAAAAAATCAATGCGTGCATCTTCGAAATACAGTAGATAGTTGGCGTGATAGACCACACCCATCATGTCGGTTTCGCCATAACGAACAGAAATTGGCGTCTCAACATACATACTTTTTCTCCTTTGGTGGTGCGAAGGTGCAGCTGGCACAATTTTTTCCGAGCGCATGCGTGCACGTTGAATTTCAATTACTATAATATGAACATTCTGAATTTGGCACCTGGAAAAAGAGAGCTTTCATTATGAAACCCTACAATCCGCATGAAATTGAACCGCGTTTGCAGCAGGCGTGGGCAGAGCATGATCTGTATAAAGTTGACGAAACATCCACCAAGCCAAAGAAGTACGTGCTTGAGATGTTCCCGTATCCATCAGGTGATATCCACATGGGGCACGTGAGCAACTACACCTATGGTGATGTTGTTGCGCGCTATAGCCGTATGCAGGGTTTTAACGTACTGCACCCTATGGGTTGGGATGCGTTTGGTTTGCCTGCAGAAAATGCTGCCATTAAGCATCATTCGCATCCGGCGGTGTGGACGTACCAAAACATCGACACGCAGATGGCAAGCTTTAAGCGCATGGGCTTTAGCTATGACTGGGATCGTACGGTCATGACATGCAACCCTGATTATTATCGTTGGGGGCAGTGGATCTTTTTGAAGATGTGGGAACGCGGGCTTGTTGAGCGCCGCAATAGCCCGGTAAATTGGTGTCCTGATTGTGCTACAGTTTTGGCGAATGAGCAGGTTATTGAGGGTCGTTGCTGGAGGTGCAACTCCGAGGTTGAGAAGCGCGACCTGACGCAATGGTACTTAAAGATCACCGACTACGCACAAGAGCTTTTGGATGACCTTGATCAGCTTAAAGGTTGGCCAGAGCGCGTTAAGCAGCAACAGGCAAATTGGATTGGCCGCTCTGAAGGCGCAGAGGTTGATTTTGAGCTGGTCCCTAAAGAGGGCGAAGCGGCCAGTGCCGATCCTGAGCTTATTACCGTGTTCACAACGCGTGCCGATACGCTGTTTGGCTGTAGCTTCTTTGTGCTGGCACCTGAATACGAAGGCCTTCATGACCTTGTTGCTGGCACTGAGTATGGAAAGCCTGTTATGGAGCTGGTTGAGGCTGCCAAAAAGATTTCAGCACTCGAGCGTGCGCAAGGAGACCACGAAAAGCACGGCGTCTTTACCGGCAGGTATGTCATTAATCCCATCAATGGCGAACGCGTGCCTATCTGGGTTGCTGACTATGTTATCGCTGATTATGGCACAGGTGCTGTTATGGCAGTGCCGTGCGGAGACCAGCGTGACTTCGAGTTCGCTCGCAAATACGATCTGCCTATTATTCCTATCATCTTGTCTGAGGACGATCCGCTCTATCCTGAATTGAAGGATCAAGAGGCGCGCGTAGTGACCTCGGTTGATTGGCCTGAGGCATATGCCGCAGAGGGCTACCTTGTGCAATCGGGTCCTTATACTGGCATGCTTGGTGGCAAGCATTCGCCGGGCGAAGAGGCTGTTGTTAAGACGCTTGAGGAGACGGGTCGCGGGCGTCGTAGCGTGCAATTCCGCCTGCGTGACTGGTTGATTAGTCGCCAGCGTTATTGGGGTAATCCCATTCCTGCTGTTCATTGCGAACATTGTGGTGTTGTCCCTGTTCCCGAAGAGCAGCTGCCGGTCATGTTGCCCGAAGACATTGATTTGGCTGCTGGTGAAACGCTTGCAACACATGAGGCCTTCGTTAACACTACTTGTCCAGTTTGCGGCAAGCCTGCGAAGCGCGAGACCGACACGATGGACACCTTTACGTGCTCAAGCTGGTATTACATGCGCTATACCGATCCGCACAACGACAAGCTGCCCTTTGACCCGGCCAAAGCAAACGCGTGGATGCCGGTTGATCAATACATCGGTGGCATTGAACACGCTATCTTGCATTTGCTCTACAGCCGCTTTTTCACCAAAGTGCTTCGCGATGAGGGCATGCTTGATTTTGATGAGCCATTTGAAAACCTGCTGTGCCAGGGCATGGTGCTTGACTCCCATGGCGAGGTTATGAGCAAGTCGAAGGGTAACGTCGTATCTCCCGAGGAAATGATTGCGGGATATGGCGCTGATGCGGTGCGCGCCGCCATGTTGTTCATGGGACCGCCCGACAAAGAGAAGTTGTGGAACGAAGACGGCTTGGCCGGCATGTATAAGTTCTTGTGCCGCATTTGGCGCCAGGTCTATGACCTGGTAGGAGATGCTGGCGAAGAGACCTTGTATCAGGAAGGTGCTACACCTGAGCAAGCGCAGGCATCGCTTGATACGCTGGTACGTGAGCGCCATCGCGTAGTTGGCAAGGTGGTTGATGACTTCGCTCGCAATAACTTCAATACCGCTATTGCTGCCATCATGGAGCTGTCTAATGCTATCGGTGATTACGTTCGTCGCTGCTCTGCTGCCGAGCGTCAAGCATCAGAGTTCTCGCGCGAATTTGATATCGAAGTAGCTGAAGTGCTCGTGAAGCTTATGGCGCCCATTGCGCCGCACTGGGCAGACGAGCTGTGGCAGACTGCTTTAGGACACACAGATTCGGTGCATACGCAGGCATGGCCGACCTATGATTTAGATAAGGCGAAAGCCGATGAGGTTGAGTTGGCAGTGCAGGTTAACGGTAAGGTGAAGGCTCGCATTACCGTTGCCGCTGATGCGCAAAATGATGTGATTGAGGCAAGCGCGCGTGAGGCGGTTGCGACTGACCTTGATGGTAAAGACGTCAAAAAGGTCGTGGTTGTTCCAGGTCGATTGGTGAACATCGTCGCAAAATAGGAGTGTGCGCTTAAAAGCTCCTTTGAGCCAACAGGCACGTACAACAAAGCGCAGATGTGCGCACAGCAAACGTTTGAAAAAAAGCCCGCTCGAAGTTTTTTGACTGCAAGCGGGCTTTTGTGTGACACGAAATTTTGTGTGACGCGAAGAAAAAGATTTGCGCTTTAAGGACGTAAGCCCATGCCACCTTCGAGGGTGAGCGTTTCGCCACTCATGAACTTGAAGTCGGGGTTAGCAAGCTGCACTACAACGCGGCCGATCTCTGCCTCAACATCGCCATAGTGACCCATCGGAGGCATATGTACGTTTGCCTCGAATGCCTCGGGGTATTGATCCTGGAAGTTCTCGAGCGCAGCAGTCCATGCAAGCGGGCAGACCACATTGACGTTAATGCCGTCTGGACCCCATTCGGTTGCAGCCACGCGAGACATGCCACGAATGCCCTCTTTGGCAGCGGCATAAGCGCACTGGCCATAGTTGCCAAACAGCCCTGCACCAGATGCGAAGTTGATGACCGAGCCCTTGGTCTCTTTGAGATAGGGATAGCATGCTTGCATATAGTAGAAAGTTGCATACAGTCCGGAATAGATGGCCAGATCGAACTGATCGGTGGTGTGGTCTGCAAGGGTAACGCCTGATGCAGAAGCTTGTGCGTTGTTCACCAACACATCAATGCGACCTAACTTTTCGATTGCGGCATCGATAACGCTTTGCACAACTGCTTTGTTGTCAGCGCCGGCGTTTACGTCAGCCTGAACACAGAGCACTTCAATACCATAGTTGCGCTCAAGCTCTTCTTTGGCACCTTCAAGCTTGGCAACATTGCGGCCGGTAATAACAAGGTTTGCGCCTTCTTTTGCGTAAGCAATTGCGATGCCGTATCCAATGGCGCCAGGAGAGCCATCCTTAAGCTTGGCTAATCCAGCTCCGGTAATAATTGCCGTTTTACCTGTTAAAAAACCCATTTTTTACTCCTAACTCGGCTTATACCTTAAGCTGATTTGTTATACCTTAAGCTTATTTGCTTATACCTTCAGCCGATTCGTATCGGCATTAAAGAGGTTTAGTTCTTGAGCGAATTGAGCGGGGCGGGAATTTTGCCTCCGCGATGTGCGAATACAGTTCCGGCGAAGCTGTTGACCGGCATTACCGGCGCGTATCCTAAAAGGCCACCGAAATCCAGTTGATCGCCTACTGTCTTGCCGATAGCAGGGATGATGCGAACGGCAGTGGTTTTGTTGTTGATCATACCAATAGCACATTCATCAGCAATAATGCCAACAAGTGATTCGACGGTGGTGTCGCCTGGAACAGCGATCATGTCCAGACCAACCGAGCAAACGCATGTCATAGCCTCAAGTTTCTCAATTGAAAGCGCGCCATCTTCAGCTGCGCGAATCATGCCAGCGTCTTCTGAGACGGGAATGAAAGCGCCAGATAAGCCGCCAACTGAAGAAGAAGCCATAACGCCACCTTTTTTAACGGCGTCGTTGAGCATTGCAAGAGCTGCAGTAGTTCCCGGCCCTCCGCATTGGCCAACACCAATAGCCTCTAAGATTTCTGCTACCGAATCGCCTTCGGCTGGGGTAGGAGCAAGCGACAAATCTAAGATGCCTTGCTGATAGCCCAAGCGGGATGAAGCTTCACGAGCCATCAACTCTCCTGCGCGCGTGATTTTAAATGCGGTAGCCTTAATGGCCTCGGCAACGGTCGTCAAATCGGCGTCTTTGGGTAGATCGGCTAAAACGGCACGCACAACGCCTGGGCCAGAAACGCCAACATTGATTACTTCGTCCGCTTCGCCTGACCCATGAAATGCCCCCGCCATAAACGGATTATCTTCAACGGCGTTGCAGAAAACAACCAATTTACCTGCGCCAATACATTGCCTATCGGCAGTTGCTTCAGCGGTTTGCTTAATGATGTTTGCCATCTTGAGTACCGCGTCCATGTTGATTCCAGCGCGCGTGGAGCCCACGTTAACCGAGGAACATACGTTGTCGGTTACGGCAAGTGCGTGCGGGATTGAATTCATGAGCTTCATATCGGCTTTCGTTGCGCCTTTGTGCACGAGCGCAGAGAAGCCTCCGACGAAATCAACACCCACTTCTTTGCCGGCTTTGTCCATGGCAATAGCAAGAGGGGTGAGGTCTTCTGCTTCGCATGCAGCACAAATTTCAGCAATCGGCGTTACCGAGATGCGCTTGTTGACAATCGGAATGCCAAATTCGCGCTCAAGCTGTTCTGCTGTGGGCACCAAATGCTCAGCGGCTGATGTCATGCGATCATAGACTTTGCGCGCCATCGTGTTGATGTCGGCATCGGTGCAACTGCGCAGATTCAAACCAAGGGTAATGGTTCGAATATCAAGGTGCTGCTTGCTTACCATGGCAAGTGTTTCGGCAATTTCAGCAGGTGTAATTTGCATGTGGTCTCCTCATGACGGGCGGGCGAAATGAACTTAAAAAATTACAGTACCAAAAAGCACATTAGTTATAACGTGACATTATAAGGGCGTGATGTTAAAGGTTCCACCTAAGCTGTTGACGATCTCATTCGAGGTGTCATGCATCCATGTGAGCGGGTCTTCTAGCTCTTTGAGGTTCTCATGCGCAACTGCAAGTTCGTTGGTGTAGCCATCCAAAGGATATACGGCATAAGCACCGTCTTGGGTATGGTTTACTAAAGGCGTCCATTCGACATTTTCTATCTCAACCTTGCCGGTCTCATTGCGAACAAAATCACATCTGAGCATTCCTTCAAGCTCGTTTATGGGATTGGGTGTGTCGTGATGAGAGATAAAATTGCCGAGCGAATAAGCCACAAGCGTCCAGTGTCCAGAGCTGCCTTGCTTCCACTCCAAAGGACCGATTACATGAGGGTGAGAGCCTAAGACCACATCAACCTCAAGTTCGGTCAGCAGATCCGCGTATGCGAGCTGATCTTCGTCGGGCTCAGTTTGATTTTCAGTGCCCCAGTGCATAGCCACCAATACCACGTCAGCCTCTTCTTTGGCGCGAGCGACATCATCGCGTATGCGCTGCTCATCTATGAAATTTACCGCATATGCTGGCAAGTCTGACTGATCAAATCCGTTGACGCCATAGGTGTAATCAAGCAGAGCGAAGGTGATGCCATTGCATTCTCGAAGAGCAAGTTCGTCAGCTTCTTCTTGCGAAGAAGCGGTTCCGGTGAAGGTGACCGGTTGTGCATTCCAGACTTCTCGGCTGTGCTCAAGCGCTCCAAACGTACCCCAGTCATATGAGTGGTTCGTTGCAGATCCAACAAGGTCAAAGCCTGTATCAACAAGGGCGTCAGCCATGGAATCGGTGGTGTTAAATGAAGGCCATCCGCGAGGACCTATTTCGTCTCCGCCCAGATGTGTCTCCTCTTTGACATATGCAAGGTCAGCCGCTTCAATGTGCGTTTTCAGCGGGGCATATAATGGCGAATAATCGTAGAGACCATCGCCTGTTTCACCCGCGCATGCATCAGCATAGTCCGCCAAGACGATGTCGGGGAGGCTGTCACCCACTGCTACAAAAGAAACGTGACCCGAAGTGGCGGCCAATTCGGTGGATTGTGTCTCGTCAGACCCAGTGGTGCCAAGCTGTTCGTCTGAGTTTTGTGAACCAGGCGCGCTGATGAACGTGACAAGCGCTACTAACGCCACGACACCACACGCAAGCGCGACAATGCGCCCCCACGGGGCAGAAGAAAGGTGGGGGTTTGCGCTATAGGCTGATGAGTCCCTGCGCGGTGTTGGTTTTTTGGGCGTGTGTGAGCTTGTATGATCCATACGCTTAGTATACCTGCAAAGTGAAGTCATGAGACGTAAGACACCTAAAGTGGGCGAATGGGTTGTTCTTGTGGAAAAGTCCCATTACACTAGTAATATTCAACACTCTGTTCAATAATGTGCGTAGTGTTGAAAATGGTACCCTCAGTAAAGGGGATGGTTTGGATACCGTATTAGCATTTGATGCTACAAGCCTCCAAGACAGGCGCATCACCCGATCGAAGCGGGCTCTGCGCGCTGCTTTGGTGTCGTTAACAGAAGAGCAGGGTATTGATGCTATCACCGTTAACGATTTGTGCGAACGAGCAGATTTGAATCGCGGCACGTTTTATAACCACTACAAAGACAAAGACGATCTCCTTCGTGCTCTCGAAGACGAAATCCTGTTAGATTTGGCGCATTTTCAAGATGACCTGGCAAGATTGTCCATGATGGATCTGGTGAAACTACGTCTGCTGAAAAAACCGCTTCCGTTTTTGGTGGAGCTGTTTGACTATCTGCGCGAACAGGGGGACTTTTTGCACGCAATGTTAGGTCCTGGAGGTGATCCAGGATTTGGCCCGCGCCTCAAAGATTGTGTCTGTTCAAAACTGGTATGGTCAATTCTGCATGAGCACTATGCCACCGATCACGATGCCTTTGTTGATTACTACGTTTCCTTTTATGCTGCGGCCTATTTAGGTGTGATCACGCGCTGGATTGAAACAGGCATGCATGAAAGCAGCGAAGAGATGGCGCTTATTGCGCTTCGACTCTTTTTTATTAAACCCGGTGAACCTATTGCCATGTAGGCTAACAATAGATGTATGGAAGTGAATGATATGAGCCAAACTGAAACGCAAGCTATACAAACGCCCGCCAACACGCTTCATCTGGGTATTGATGTTGGGTCAACGACGGTAAAGTTAGCCATCTTAGACGCCAATAACCAGATTGAATATGCGCTCTATAGGCGCCATCATGCTGATGTGCGCGCAACTATCGTGGAGGTGCTTGCTGAGGCAGCTCAAGATTTCGGCGATAAGGCCATGACGATTGCCATTACCGGCTCAGGCGGTTTGCTTTTGGCTCAGTGGCTTGGTGTGGAGTTTGTTCAAGAGGTTATTGCTTCAAAAACTGCCGTGGAAACCTTTATTCCTGCAACTGATGTTGCCATTGAGTTAGGTGGCGAAGACGCAAAGATTATCTATTTTGATCAGGGTATTGAGCAGCGCATGAATGGCACATGCGCAGGTGGCACGGGTGCTTTTATTGACCAGATGGCCGCTTTGTTGAACACGGATGCGGGTGGTCTTAATGAGTTGGCGAAAAACCACACCACAATTTATCCCATTGCAAGCCGCTGCGGCGTTTTTGCTAAAACTGACGTGCAGCCATTGCTGAATGAGGGCGCGAAAAAAGAAGACATTGCCGCCTCAATTTTCCAGTCGGTGGTAACACAAACTATCTCTGGTCTGGCTTGCGGTCGCCCGATCCGTGGTAACGTAGCTTTCCTGGGTGGTCCTCTGCAATACTTGCCTGAACTGCGCAAACGATTCTATGAGACACTTGAATTGACCGATGAAGCCATTATTGTGCCTGAAAATGCACATCTTTTTGTAGCGAGCGGTTGTGCGATAGCGGGCGCAAAAAGTGAAACGGTCAAAGTTGAGCGACTCAAGGATGTTTTAGAGCGCCTTCGCAACTTAGGCGACATCCAAGGCTCAGAAGTCGTGCGTCTCTCGCCCCTTTTTGCAAGTGACGAAGAATACCAAGAATTTCGCTCGCGTCATGCGCAAGAGACGGTTGAGCGTGCAAACTTGCTTGATTATGAGGGTGTTGCTTATTTGGGCATTGACGCAGGTTCAACCACATTTAAGGCGACGCTCATTGATGATGAAGGCCGTTTGCTCTGGTCGCATTATGCTTCTAACAAAGGTGACGTTTTGGGGTGCGCAAAAGCGGCAATTTCGCAACTTTATAATGAGATGCCGGTTGATCCGCAAACGGGAGAGTCGCTTATAACGATTGGGCATGCCACCGTTACCGGTTATGGCGAGCATTTGCTCTTAGAGGCGCTTCATATTGACTCGGGCGAAATTGAGACCGTTGCACATCTGCGCGGCGCTCAAGAAATGCTGCCGGGCGTTGAGTTTATCTTAGACATTGGCGGCCAGGACATGAAGTGTTTGCGCGTCAAAGATGGCGTTATCGAACATATCATGCTCAATGAGGCGTGTTCGTCAGGATGCGGTAGCTTTATTGAAAGCTTCGCCACCGGCCTTAATTTGGATGTCGCTGAGTTCGCACAAACCGCAATTGAGGCACAGAACCCGGTTGATCTGGGAAGCCGTTGTACGGTATTTATGAACTCGCGCGTAAAGCAAGCGCAAAAAGAAGGCGCAACGGTAGGCGATATTGCTGCCGGTTTGGCTATTTCGGTTATTAAAAACGCGCTGTTTAAGGTTATTAAAATTCGCGATCCGCACGACGTTGGCGAAAAGGTTATCGTGCAAGGTGGTACGTTTTTAAACGACGCCGTGCTGCGCGCATTTGAGCAACTTTCCGAAGTTAACGCAGTTCGTCCGGATATCGCAGGCAATATGGGTGCCTACGGTGCCGCACTTTTGGCGCGCGATCGCTATCAGGTGCAGGCTCACAAGCTGCAAAATCGTGCTGATCGCGCAGAGTCATTTAGCACGCTTGATTCCCACGTTGAAGTGGAGCAACCGGTCTCTGAGCTCCTTTCGCTTGAGCAGATTGAGGCTCTTTGCCCTACGCATAAGACGGTTCGTTGCAAGGGTTGCTCAAACAGCTGTCTTTTGACCGTTAATGACTTTGGTAAAGACGAGCGAACAGGAAAACATCGTCGTTTCATTACGGGTAATCGTTGCGAAAAAGGCGCTGGTACCTTTGATGAGGCTAACGCTACGCCAAATCTCTTTACCTATAAGTCGCACCGTTTGTTTGACTATGAACCGCTCACGCAAGAGCAGGCTACACGTCCAAGCGTTGGTATGCCGCGTGCGCTTAATATGTATGAGAATTATCCATTCTGGTTTACCTTCTTTACCAAGCTTGGGCATCGCGTTATTTTGTCGGATCTGTCTACGAAAAAGACGTATGAGGCTGGCATTGAGTCTATGCCTTCAGAAAGCGTGTGCTACCCGGCAAAGCTCAGCCACGGTCACGTCATGAACTTGCTAGACAAACACCCCGACTTCATTTGGTTCCCCTGTTCAAAATGGGAACGCCAAGAAGACGAAGGTGCGGGAAACCACTTCAATTGCCCCATTGTGGCAAGTTATGCTGAAGCACTTCGCCTCAATATTGATGAGTTGCGCACCTCAAATATGCCATTTTTGAATCCGTGGTTGCCATACGACCAAAAAGAGCATCTCAAAAAGCGCCTCTATGTTGAGCTTGTCGAAGAGCATCCTGAGCTTATGAGAGATACGCAAGGCAACTTGCCAACGCAGGCAGAAATTGATGCTGCGGTTGATGCTGCCTGGGAAGAGGATGAAGCATTTAAGCGAGACATTCGCGCAAAGGGCGAAGAGACACTTGCTTGGATGGAGCAGACGGGCACGCACGGTATTGTGTTGGCTGGTCGCCCTTATCATAACGATCCTGAGATCAACCATGCCATTCCTGAGCTTTTGACAAGCTTTGGCCTGGCGGTATTGACCGAAGACTCCATTGCTCATCTGGGAACCCTTGAGCGTCCTATTCGTCTTGTTGATCAGTGGATGTATCACACGCGCTTGTATGCGGCAGCAAAGGTTGCAACCGAGCGCGAGGACTTAGATCTCATTCAGCTCAACAGCTTTGGTTGTGGTTTGGATGCTCTCACCACTGATCAGGTGCAAGAGATTTTAGAGGCCGCTGGTAAGGTGTATACCGTCTTAAAGATTGACGAAGTATCTAACTTAGGCGCAGCGCGTATTCGTGTGCGTAGCTTGTTGGCAGCCCTGAAAAATCAAGCAGACGAACGCGCCGAAGAGCAGATGACGCCGCATGCGTGCCCCGCTGCAAACTTCGACATCTCTATTGAGGCTCCCGATACCTTTACTGCGAAAGCTTCGCCGGAAACCATCGAGCGCATCAAGCAGCGCGAAGGAACAACAACGGAGTTCCCGCGCGCACAATTCACTCAGGAGATGAAGGATGCGGGCTATACCATTTTATGTCCGCAGATGGCGCCTATCCATTTTGACTTGCTCGTTGAGATTTTCCATCGCAATGGCTACAACCTCGAGCTTTTGCCTTCGGTTGACCACGGGGCGGTTGATGCGGGACTCAAATATGTTAACAACGACATTTGCTACCCGTCTATCCTGGTCACTGGGCAGATCATGGAAGCGGTTATGTCGGGTAAATACGACACCGATAAGCTGGCGGTCATCATTACGCAAACCGGCGGCGGCTGCCGTGCTACCAACTATATCTCGCTTATTCGCAAGGCGCTTGCTTCTGTTGGGCTTGAGCATATCCCGGTAATTGCGCTGTCGTTTAAAGACCTTGGCGAAGAAAATCCCGGTTTTAAGATCACTCCGTCGATGCTTTTGCAGGCCGTATATGCGCTTATGTATGGCGACTTGCTGATGATGTGTTTGTACCGCACACGCCCCTATGAGGTGGAGGCGGGAAGCGCGAATCGCTTGTTCGAACAATGGATGAGCACGTGCCGCGAACAGCTCACCCGAGGGCTTAAGCGCGCTGAGTTCAAAAAGACCGTCAAGCGCATTGTTGAAGACTTTGACACCTTGCCGCTGCAAGGTGAGGGCACCAAGCCTCGTGTTGGTGTAGTTGGTGAGATTTTGGTCAAGTTCCATCCCACAGCAAACAACCAGGTTGTCGATGTCATTGAGCACGAAGGTTGCGAAGCGGTGGTGCCTGGTCTCATCGAATTTTTTCTCTTTGGCATTGCTGGTGGCATTTTTCAGAAAGACCCGCTGGGTAGATCTGCGAAGGGTGCGTTTGGCAGTCGTATTGCGCTTAAGGTGGTCGAGAAGTTCCGCGCGCCTGTCACTAAAGCACTTGCGGCATCGAGCCGTTTTGAGCCGCCGGCTGATATTTATGAGCTTGCAGACTATGCAAGCCAGGTATTGTCGCTGTGCAATTCCATGGGCGAAGGCTGGCTGCTGACGGCTGAAATGGTTGAGCTTATTCGCACGGGCGCACCCAATATCGTTTGTGCGCAACCGTTTGCTTGCTTGCCAAACCACGTGGTAGGTAAGGCAGTTATCAAAGAGTTGCGCCGTCAGTATCCGCAATCAAATATTGTGGCGGTAGATTACGACCCGGGTGCCTCTGAGGTTAACCAGCTCAATCGTATCAAGCTCATGATCAGTGTGGCAAAGGCCAACTTGGCAGAAAAAGAGTTCGAGGCACGCGCCGAGCGCGACACACAGGTGGCTGCTTCTTCGCTTCGAGCAACGACTGAAGATGGTGGTGCTTTAGAGATCGAAGTGAGCGAAAATTAGCAGGCGCGCGTGGTATCCACAACGAACACCTCGAAATCTGACGAGATTAAACATTCAGGAGCAACGGTGCAAAAAGCGGGAAAATTAGTAATCTGCCCCACGCCATTGGGTAACTTAGGAGATATGACACAGCGCGCATGCGAAGCGTTAGAGCATGCTGATGTGGTATGTGCCGAAGATACGCGCGTGACCGGCAAATTACTTTCGGCTCTTGGCATAAAAAAGCGGCTCGAACGTTTAGATGAAACATTGCTCGCCCAGCGCGCAGAGCTTATGGCTGAGCGCGTTTGCGCAGGTGAAGTGATTGCATATTGCTCTGATGCGGGTATGCCCGGCGTTTCTGACCCGGGGATGCGCTTGGTTAAAGCCGTTCGTGAAGCGGGTGGAGTTGTTGAGGTTTTGCCAGGCCCTGTTGCAGCAGCTACTGCTTATGTAGCAAGCGGAACGCAAAACACCACGTTTTACTTCGGCGGGTTTTTCCCGCGAAAAGATACTCAGCGACAAGTGTTGCTGCAAAGTTTAGCACCTCTTGAGGCTGCGCTTATTTTTTACGAAAGTCCGAAACGAGTGGTTCGCGCGCTTGAGGTGCTCGCGCACACGTTTCCGCTAAGAGAGGCTGCGGTATGTCGAGAGCTCACCAAGGTGCACGAAGAAATTGTGCGTATGCCGCTGCCTGAGCTTGCACAAGAATTCGCCAAACGAGAGCAGTCGGGTCAGATTAAAGGCGAAATCGTGATTGTTGTTGACGGTCCTTCTTTAGCTGAAGATGATGCAGCTGCTGCCTGTGCGCAACAAGATGCGCGCGAGGTGGCAGCCCAGCTTCGTGCTTGTGGCATGCGAAAAAAAGACATTGCAAAACAGCTGGTTGAGCAATTTGGCATCTCACGAAACGACGCCTATGCGATAGCGCTTGAGGATGCATTGTAAGTGGCTGGTCGTCGAAAAGGTCATGGTGCAACAGTTTCGCCACCGCAAGAATATGAGATTGATGGCGTGCGCGTTCGTCTTATCCGCAAACGCATCCGCGGCGTGCATATGCGCCTTGCAGATGCAGGCAAAGTCGTGGTCATATCCGCGCCTTCGACGGTTTCTGTGCGCGAGATAGAGCGGTTTGTTCGCCAGCACAAAAGCTGGATTGATGAGCAGCGCAAAGAGGCTTCGACATCACTGATGGCGCAAGCAGAAGCGGCAACGCCTGAAGAGGTTGCTGCTTGGCGAGAGGTGGTATCTGCTTGTGTGCCGCCGCTCATTGCGGCATGGGAGCCAATTTTAGGAGTAAAAGCCGGGAATGTTGTATATCGCAATATGAAAAGCCGGTGGGGGAGTTGTCAACCTGCAACTGGGCGGATTTGTATCAATGTTCGCTTGGCGCTGTATCCACCAGAATGTTTAGAGTATGTGGTCGTGCACGAATTGTGTCACTTGCTTGAGCGCGGCCATGACTCGAAATTTTATGCGCTTATGGATCGTTTGATGCCTGATTGGAAGGAGCGCCGGGCGAAACTGCGCTAAATGAGCGCCATCTGGTTCGACGTGTTGATATACCACTTTTCCCAGTTTGGCGGGCAATACTTTTGCGCGTTCGCGATCGTGATGGTGTAGCCATATCCTGCCGCTAGACCGCGAACGTGCGCATCAATGGCTTGCTCCCAGCTTGTCCAGCCGTTGCCTCCGCCCCAGCCCCATGCATTATAAGGCTCAAAGCAATAGGCTCCTTTGCTGCTTTCTGTATTAGAAATAGCTGGCGACCAGCGAGGATCAACGCCGTAGTTCCATGCTGCTTGGGCAAAGGTGGTTCCGTATCCAGAAAGCGGCGAACCTGCAAGATAGGCATCAATACGTGCACCCCATTCAGCAATGAAGGCGTCTTTGCCCATGCTCCAATCGGCACCATCGGCAGTTGGTGGCTCAAGCGTTTCGGTTGGTGGGGCGATATAGTTCTCATCCTGTGTCGGATCGTAAGTATCTTCGTCAGAGTCCTCATCACCGTCTTTGTCAGCGTTGGCTTCTTCGGCTTGCTTTGCCGCTTCACGCTCAGCGGCCTCTCGAGCGGCTTCTGCCTTCGCAGCAAGCTCAGCTGCCTCGGCGGCTTGTCGTGCTGCTTCTTCGCGGGCGCGACGTTGCCTCTCTTCGCGCGCCTCTTGAGCCGCTTTAAGGGCGGTTTCGGCGGATTCCTTTTCCGTGGCTGCTTCTTCGCGCGCGGCATCGAGGCTTGCTTGGGTGGCTTCAAGGTCTTCCTTGAGATTTTGAAGGCGCTCAATTTCTGCGGCGTTGTGAGCTTGAATATGATCAAGATAGACAAAGTTGCGAATGAAATCTTGCAGAGATTGAGAGCCTAAAAAGAGCGCAATAATATTGGGGCTTTCCTGCTGCAGCTCATACTGCGCGCGATAGGCGCTTGCAGCACGTTCTTGCTGCTCAGGAAGGTCTTCGCGCATGGTTGCAAGCGCGGCTTCGTTCTCTTCAATCTGTGCCTCAATCTGAGCGAGACGCTCGTTTGCGGCATCATATTCTTGGGAGGTGCGCTCAACTTCTTTAGTCAGCGGATCAATCTCGTCAGGGACAGATGTATCAGGGTTGCTGCCGGTGACGGGCGCCTCGGTCTCATCAGTGCTTTCGCTTTCATCTTGTGCGCTCGTGCTTTCCTCGGTAGCCTCTTCAGCATATGCCGAAGGTATATCTAGCAGCCCGACGCGGAAGCCACCCGTTGCTAAAAGGGCGGCAAGTGCACAACTGACCAGCACATACGATGGTGAAGGTGCGCCAGTTTCTGGTACGCGTTTAAACGATGAATATGTCGGGCGAAAAATTCGCATCCGCATATTATACGAAGTGAGTCGGCGTTAATTTGGTCAGTCACCAAAAGTGCATAACGTAAGACGGTTCCACAGAGCCCTCAAGCTGTGTGGGGTATGTGAGAAGACTTCAGCTCATGGTACAATTATGCGCCGTATATCTCGGATTTGAAGGAAGCGTCATGTCAAAAGGTACCTACTCATTTACAACCCCCATCTATTATGTAAATGCGGCGCCGCATCTGGGCACCGCCTACACCACTGTTGCTGCCGATACCGTCGCGCGTTATCAGCGTATGAATGGCTATGACGTGGCATTTGTGACGGGTATGGATGAGCATGGTCAAAAAGTTGCTGATACGGCAGCTGCACATGGTTTGACGCCGCAAGCATGGTGCGATTCTATGGAGCCGGCATTTCGTGACGCGTGGGATATGCTTGATATTACCTACACTGATTTCGTGCGCACGACCGAGCCGCGCCAAGCACGCACCGTGCAAAAATTCTGGCAAGACATCTATGATCGTGGCTATTGCTACAAGGATTCTTACGAAGGCTGGTATTGCGTACACGAGGAAACCTACTACGCAGAAAGCGATCTTGAAAAAGACGAAGAAGGTCAGCTCGTTTGTCCTGATTGCAAACGTCCGGTGCAAAAAGCAAGTGGCGAAGAAAACTGGTTTTTCAAGCTTTCAGAGTTTCAGCAGCCGCTTTTGGATTTCTATGCGGCGCATCCTGACTTTATTCGCCCCGAAACGCGACGCAACGAGATTGTGACGTTTGTTGAGGGTGGCTTGAAGGATCTCTCAATTTCGCGCTCCACCTTTGATTGGGGTATTCCGCTGCCATTTGATGAGGGGCATGTAGCTTATGTTTGGGCAGATGCTTTGCTCGCTTATTTGACAGGCATCGGTTATGCGGACCCGGATAGACCAGGCGAGTTTGATGCCAACTGGCCGATGCAATACCACTTCGTTGGCAAAGACATCACGCGCTTTCATTGTGTGATCTGGCCGGCAATGTTGATGGCTGCAGGACTTCCTATTACCCATACGGTATTCGGTCATGGCTTTTTGCTGACTAAGGGCGAAAAGATGTCCAAATCTAAGGGCAATGCATTAAAGCCTGCTGATCTGGTGGCTATTTTTGGTGTTGATGCATACCGCTATTATTTTATGAGCGACGTGCAGTTTGGACACGATGGTTCAATTTCTCTTGAGCGTATGGTGCAAGTTTACAATGCCGATCTGGCAAACACCTGGGGCAACTTAGTCAGTCGTGTGTTCAACATGACGAAGAAATACTTTGACGGACAAGTCCCGAGCGCACCGCTTGAGCTTGACGGGGTGGAAAATCCCCTCAAAGTAGTCGCTGATGAGCTGTATGCTGAATATGACGCGTGCATGGGGCAAGTTGATTTCACCGGCGCAGCAGCTGCTGTGCAGAAGTTGGCAAATGCGGCAAATCTCTATGTTGAACAAGCAGCTCCGTGGACCCTTGCCAAAGACGAAGCAAAAGCCGAAGAGCTTGCATATGTGATGTATAACCTGCTTGAGGCAATTCGCATTATCGCGCTGTATATGGCTCCCTTTATGCCAAACACCTCAGCTGAGGTCTTCAATCGACTTTCGCTTGGTGATATCACCGAGGTTGATGATATTGAGGCGGCATCTGCGTGGGGTCAGCTACCCGCTGGCAACGCTGTTGAAATTGGCGATCCGCTCTTCCCGCGCCTTGACATGGACGCTATTGATATTGAGGTCGAATAGCCCATGGATAAAGCTGGCACCGTGCAAGTTGCCTGTGAACAGCCCCTCGTGCCACAAATCGATGCTGGTATAGATCGGTTTTCGGGTGAGCCGCTCTTTGATGATGCGCTTTTTCGCCAAAAGCGAAAGAAGGGGAAATACCGGGTCGTAGAGCCTCCGAATCCTGCGCTTGAGGGGTTTGTTGCTGATACGCATGCACATGTGCACCTGCTTGCATCTCCGGCAGCCGCACTTGCGAAAGCGGCAGTTTACGGGGTTGATTTTATCTGCGATATCGTAGATGTATACGAAGATGAACCCGATACCTTTGATGTGGTTGCGCACGCCTTACAACAGGCACGTGATCTGGTATATCCGTTTGCGCAAACCGCGCGTGAGGCCTATGGTGCATCTGCGCTTTTTGCGAAAACGAACGCGGCATTGGACGTAGCTGACGCGTTGGTGGCGCAAGGTGAAAGCCCCGCTCACGCCTTTGTGCTTCCTGAGATTCGATTTGCACTTGGATGTCATCCGCATAACGCCAAGCACTATGACGAGCGCCTCGAAGATGACTTGATCAGGCGAGCGCAAGATTCTCGCGTGTGTGCTATTGGTGAAATAGGACTTGATTACCACTATGATTTTTCGCCACGCGAGGATCAAAGACGAGTATTTCGTGCACAGATTCGCGTTGCTCGCAAGCTTGGGCTTCCAGTGGCACTTCATCTTCGCGAAGCTCACGATGAGGCATTCAAGATTATGAGCGAAGAGGGATTTCCGCAGGCCGGAGTGCTGCTGCATTGCTTTAACTTGGACGAGTCAACGCTTGCTCCTTGGGTTGAAGCGGGTTGCTATATTGCTTTTGGTGGGCCTTTGACGTTTAAGTCAACCGATGAGGTGCGCACAGCGTCTTTGCGCGTGCCACTTGATCGGTTGCTGACTGAAACCGATTCGCCTTATATGACGCCTGAACCAATGCGCGGGATGTCTTGTGAGCCGGCGCACACTATTTTTACTGCAGGTCAGATGGCAAGTGTGCGTGGATATGCTGCAGGGCAAGAGCGTCAAGCCTTTTTGACGCAGCTATACTCAAATGCGCACGAGCTTTTATACAAACGCACCAATGTCGAAAAGCTGTGAGGTGAAGTGCTATGCGTAGGCTGATTATTTGCGGTTCCCCCCGAGCAGTTGGAAGATCTTCAGCCCTCGCTTGGGCACTTGCAGATGCATATCGCGCGCTCGGCGACGAAGTTGAGATAGTGAGCATTGCAAGCGTAGACATAGCGCCGTGTACGGGGTGTTTGGTCTGCGAGAACAACAAACGCACCGTGGGCAGAGACCCACTATATTGCGTCATTGCCGATAGCATGATTCGCGTGCGTGCATTGCTTAATGAAACTGAGGCGCTCACGGTGATTTCGCCGGTCTATTTTTCGGGTGCCCCTGCGCAGCTCAAAGCCTTTTTTGATCGGTTGCAGCCATATTATTATGCGCAGATGTTTGATCAGAAAAGACCAGTGGATCTGTTTGTTGTGGGCGAAGGAGGCGACCCCCATGGGTTTGGATCTTTGGTCGGGGAGGCTCGTTCTGCGCTCGCTGTTGCTGGTTTTCGCTTAGAGCGCGTCCATGATTGGGTGGGGCTTATTGGAGTCGACGGCAGATTGCTTGATGAGGCAGGCGCACTTGACGGCGGTCGCATTTTTCCTGCAAGCGCCTATTTAATGCAGACGCCAACAGGGGTTTTCCCAAAGACGAGGGAGGCAGCTGGTGTCTAATTTGTCGCCGCTTGCAAGCGTTAAGGCTACGCGCGCTGTGTTGGAAGCGCATGGGCTGTCCACGAAGTATTCGCTTGGGCAAAATTTCCTCATCAATGACGCAATTGTGCAAAAAATTGTCACGCTTGCTGATCTTTCGCCTGATGATGGCGTTTTGGAAGTGGGTCCTGGTATCGGCACGCTCACGCTCGCGCTCCTTGCACGCGCGGGGTGGATTATCTCCATCGAGCGTGATGCGGATTTAGTAGATGTATTGGCGCAAACCACCGCGCTTGCAGCAGATCGTTTTGCGCTCATTTCGGCCGATGCGCTTCATGTGAGTGCTGAAGAGATTGCTACGTGTGCAGCTGATCTGGCTTTAGCCGCTGCGGGCTCCAACTTTATCGCGGAGCGTCCCGCACCCACGGAGCATTCCGCACCGGCTGAGCGTCCCGCACTCGCAGAGCCCCCCGCACTCGCGGAGCATTCCGCACCATTTCCCAACAAGCTCGTGGCGAACTTGCCTTACGCGGTTGCGGCAACTATCGTGCTCGATTATTTTGAGCGCTTTGCAGCACTTGATTCGGCCACGATCATGGTGCAAAAAGAAGTTGCCGACCGCATGTCAGCAACGCCAGGAAGCAAAAACTATGGCGCTTATACCGTCAAACTTCGTCTTTATACCCAGGTAATAGATAGATTTCAGGTAAGCCCGCAAAACTTCTTCCCGCCGCCACGCGTTGACAGCAGTGTCATTCGGCTTGACAGGCGACCTCTCGTAGATGAAAACGGAGATCCGGTTTGCGCCTCTGTGCTGCGTTGTGCAGCACGAATGGCTGACGCCGCTTTCGCAACACGCCGTAAAACGATCGCAAATTCGTGTAAGACCTATTTTTCAGGGCAGGGAGCTTGTGGCGCACGTATACTACCAGTACTACCAGAGATATTTAAAGCTGCCAACATAGACCCGAAACGGCGCGGTGAGACGCTTGATCTGGATGAATATATTGCGCTCGGCCGTGCACTTGAAGCATATCTTGAGAGGTCATGAGGAGATAATCGCGTGAGCGAAAACAACGCAACTTCAACGCCCGAGATTCATCGCGTCGGCGAGCCAATAACCTTTGAGGGCTACGTTGATGACTTCGAGCATGGGGTTGCCCAAATTCAGTTTAGTTTGGATAATGGCGTGAGTTGGACGGGATATTCTACCGAAGATTCGCTTGATGATATTGGGTTGAACTGGAGTTTTGTTTACACGCCCACCAAGGCAGGTTGCTATTTATTGAAGGTGCGGGCACTGAGTAAGACCGGCGAGGCATCTTCGCTGGTGTCAGGCTTTGCGTTTGAGGTGCTGCCGTGAGCGAATGCGAGGTGCTCGGACAATTTCGCATGCGCGCGTTGGGGGGTGGCTCTCTTGCGGGTGCTAAGCTTTTTCGCTCGGCGCAATTAAGCGACATTACCCCAGAAGAGGCACGCATTCTGACTTCGCAATTAGGCATTCGTGCCATTTATGATATTCGCAACGAATGGGAGGTGCATGCAGCACCGGAGCCCTATTTGGTGGGGGCGAAAACCATCCAGCTTGAGCCCATGACCACACGACGTCGCAAGAGCGCCAAGGAGCGTTTTGCGGCTGGCGTCATTGGCGAATATGGCGCTCCCGAAGAGCGTATGATTGCGAATTATAGGCGTTATGTACAAGAGTATCCCCTGATGGGACGTGCATTGCGCGCGCTTGCTGCCGAACAGGTGCCAGCGCTTATACATTGTGTGAATGGCAAAGACCGCACGGGTGTTATTTGTGCGGTCATCATGAAAACGTGTGGTGTACACGATGACGATATCATGCAAGATTATCTCATCACTAACGATATCAACGCGGACTGTATTCGCGAAGAAGTAGAAGGCCTGAGCGCGGGCATGAACGCCCATGAGTTAGCCATATTGATGTCGTTTTTGGAGGCAAGGCCTGCGTATTTGGCTGCGTTCTTCGACGAAATTAACCAGCAGTATGGCAGCTTTGACACCTATTTAACGCACGGCGTGCGGCTCAATCCAATTCAGCAGCTTAAGCTTCGCGTGCTATATGCTCGCAGCTAGTTGTTGAAGTGGTTTGCGTTTCGTCTGTCTGCTCATTTTTCGATAGGGGCGCGCTGGCAATCATATCCTCAACCAAATCAATGAGGTCTTGCTGAGAGTGCACATCAAGCTTCATATAGATATGCTTCACATGCGTTTTGACGGTGTTGTATGAAAGATAACACTGCTCGCTTATGGCGCGTCCGTTGCGTCCTTTAGCAAGCAGCGCGCATATTTCAACCTCGCGCTTGGTTAAGCCGTATTCGTCTCCAAGTTCGTCACAGCACTCATCGAGCGTCTTTTCTGTGGGTGCCGGTTCTGCTGGCATAACTATTGGCTGGGTGTGGCTTAGAGGTTCCACTCCAAAGATTACCGCACGGAAGCTGAAATGCGAGAACCACACGAAGGAGGCAGCAACAAACGAAAGCAGCATAAAGCACAGAAAACTGCAGGCTAACACATCATTTACTCCAATGAGGCCATTGATGACATGTCCTGAATAGGTGCCGACAAGCGTGCCGAGGCTCGTAAATACTGCAGACCATGCAATTACGCGAAGCGCTCCTAAGCGATTTCGTATGCCTATGCCAAACACCACTAAGAAGCGGATGATCACAAAACAAATATCACCTGCGCGGATGATGTAGTTTGTCGTATTGCCCAAAGGCAAAAAGAGCGAAATCACCGCGCATAATAAGCCTGCAACCACTAAAAACGCTGCAGCACAAGCGAGCGGGTCCACATGGTTTTCGAGCCTGTTTGGCCACGCAAGATATACCAGCACACACAGTGCGACACCAGCGGACACCAAGGAAGTGTCAACGGGAATGCCACTTACGCAATTCAGCGAAAGCGCAATGCCAAAAACGAGATTGAAAACGAAGAGGCACCAGAAAGCTGGGTTTAGTGGGCTGATAAAAGAAAACGGGTTGGAAAACTCTACCGCTTCGATATCTTTTGTATGGTTTAACAGATCCAAATTTTGTCGGGCTAAGGGTCGCGAGAGTACAAGTGTGGTTAACAGGAGCACAACTCCAATTACTATGCGCATCTGTTGTGGGCATGCCACCAAGATGCCTTGTCCGAGTATGCCAAATACGCTTGACACGCTCACGCATATCGCTGCGCTTTTTGCGTTAGGGAGTTGGCAAAGCGCTAGTATATAAAGAACATAAACCCAAAAACCACCAAGCTCCCAAAGAGCAAAACCTATACAAAGTATCGAAGTGGTTGATGAGGTGAGGTAGGTAATAACGCAAAGCGCGCCTGCACAAATTGCCACAACAGAGCTTTTCGTAAGGAAAGATTCGCCCTTTGGGAAAAAGGATTTTTGGAGCGCCCATAAAATTACCAGGTAGGGAGCTATGTTTGTGGCTGCAAAAATGAGATCACGCCAGATGGGTACTGTCATGGATAAAGGCGCTATGATGTCTGAATTGAGCACCTTGTTGCAGGAGGTATTGGCTATGCCTGCAATACAAATTGCTATCCAGCTGCTAGTTATCCTCATAGAAATTCCCCTTTTATATCCCTCTCTTTTTATTATACGCTGCCTGCTTTTTAAGGTGTACGACATGCCCATAACCAGTTTCTTCTAACAAGCAGACAGGGACGGCACCACTGCGATGCCGTCCCCAGAGGAGGGATTTGAGTATGTAATGAGTTGTTTAGCCGAGATCTCCTGCGATGTGACGTACGCCATGACGGGCAAAGGTCAACAGACGGCCGCAAGCCATGCCATGAGTGAGGTTGTAATAGCCATCAGCAAACAGCGAACCTGCGCAATTACCTGCAGCATAAAGGCCGGGAAGAACATCGCCGTCGGTCTTGAGAACCTGTCCGTCAGCATTGATGCGCAATCCGTCGGAGGTATCAAGCAACGTGCCGCCTAAGGTTACTCCATAAAACGGCGCAGTGCGAATTTCTGACAGAAGGTAGGGCTCTTTGCCGAAGTCCTCGTCTTCGCCCTTGTCGTAAAGCTCGTTGTAGCGTTCGATAGATGCCAAGAAGTTCTTCTTGTGATCTCCCTCAAGGAGCAGCCCGTCGGCGAGCTCTTCGAGCGTATCCGCCTTGATGACGATACCCTTATCGATCCATTCTTGCAAAAAGCCATCCGTGCCAGCACCAAGCGTGTTGACAATCAAATTGGTGAGGCTCGCGCAACCAAGACTATGGAAGCGCTCAACGTCGCTTGCAAAGTTTGCGTCCCAAACTTCAAGGTATACGCCGCCTGGCTGTGAAGCCGCAGCATACGGCAGCCAGTCATAATTGCCCGATTCGTTGGTGAAGCGTTCGCCATGTGTATTCATTTTCAAGAACGGTTGAGAGCCAGGGTTGAACTGGCCAGCGGTTGGCAGCATGGGCTCACCTGCCGCGACACTTTCTTCGGTCCAACCAGCCTTTGTGCCTGGAGTAACAGCGCCGCGGTCAAAGACGAAAGCTGCAGCGCCGGGATCTTTCATAGCGCCTGCCCAAAGACCAGCTTTGATGCCCATGCCGGTGTTGCTTGGCTCCCAGTCTGAGGCGGTCAGGCAGCGTGACAAAATGGGGTTGATGCCGTCCATCATGTCAGGATTTGCTGCATAGCCACCGGTTGTAAGCATGACATTTTCGGCGTTGATCTGCACAAATCCTTCGCGCGTCTCAAAGATTGCACCCGTTACCGCACCACTTTCGTCGGTCAAAAGTTTTGCGAGGTCATATCCATAGAGAACCTCGTTGCCTTGCTTGTTAAGCACGTCCTCAAAGATTTGGTTGCGAGAAAGCTCCTTGTTTTCCTCGGGGCAGTCTTCGCGCGGATTGTAATTTACCTGAATCGGAGGCACATACATATCGATGCCTACGCCGCCGCGGCCTTCGCCCTGATCAGCATCGAAGTTCACTGCAAAACCGTATTGATCCATGATATTTTTAACCCACTCATGCATCTCAGCAGATTCGTTGAGCCAGGTTTTTGTGGTGCGCATATCGTTTTTGCCCCAGAAAGCTTGGCGCAAAACGTTGTTCAGCTTGATGGTATCGACAGACTTGCCTGCTTCGGCGCATTCGGGAACGTTGATAGCGCCATACCAGCTACGTGTGGTGGAAACGGTGCCAGCTTTTTCGGCGAGCAAGAAATCAAGACCCAGATCTTGTGCAGTTACCGCAGCGGCAAGACCTGCGTTGCCCGCGCCTACGATCAACAGCTGAGTGTCGCGGGTATCAATGATATCTTCTGCGGCAATCTCGGGAGCCTCTCCAAGCCAAGCTGGCGTCTTGCCAACAACTGCCATGCCGCCCTCATCTACAGCAGCACCTGTCTTAGCCATAGCGTCTTGAGGTGATTGAGGAGCGCATCCTGACAGGCCAGCTACTGCTGCTGCGCCAGCCGCTAATGCTGCACCCGACAAAAAGTTACGACGTGAAATTCCTTCTGCCATTTTTCCCTCCTAAAGAATGTGGGTTTTCTCAGCGCCTTCATTGGCGAGGTGGCGTCATAGTAGTTTGCGAGGGAAAAACGTGCGTCACCCTCATTGGGGTATTTTGTGTTTGCCCAGATCAATAGTGTCTGCGAGAGTTTTCTTTGTATATGCACCACGTTTTCTTGCGAGCTTTAGTTTCTGTGCAGATTACCCGCGCAGATTGGTTTTTTGTTGCGAACGAGGTGGAATACGCGAGTTTTAGCAAGCAGTGCGGCAGGCATCACCGGCAGGACGGTTGTGGGCTAGGTGATTGAGCTACGTGAGGTTCGCAGGTTTTTGCAAGCTTTTTTGGAGGTTGTGGCTTAAAAAGTGCCCTTGTCGGGGAAAATCGCCTGTTTTTGGGGGTCGAAATCACCGACGAGAGCACTTTTTAAGCCATTTTGCTCCCAGATTCCCCGACAAGGGGCAATTTCCAGCCAAAACCTTGAAAAAAGTGAGTGTCAATTCTCGCGAAATTTTACGTCAACTCTGTGAACAGGCATTATGCAAATCGGCACTTTCGGCGGGGCTGGTGCAGCCACGCGCAAGCCCTGCGGGTCAGGCAAGGCGCAGCCGCGCGCAAGCCGTGCGCAAGCCGTGTGGGACTGGCGCAGCCGCGCGCAAGCCGAACGGGTCGGGCGAGGCGCTGCGGCTCACAAGCTATACACAGCAAAATGCCCCCGCACACATGGCGCGGAGGCATACAAAAGAGGGCTTGCTAAGCAGAAGCACTGCTAAGCAGACACGCTAGCTTGCGAGGTAGCCCAAGATACTTGCCAGTGAAACACCGCTGACATCGGCGTTTGCGACAGCACCGCCGCCAGCAGCGTTGGTAGCGCAAGCGCATGCCATAACATAAGAGGTCGCATCTTCGTCAGCGGCCATATCGGCAACGCTTGCCTCGAAGCTGACACCGTTGTCGCCGCTCACGACTACGTGAGAGCCGACCAACTGTGCCGAATATTGTGGTAGACCAGCACAAAGCGTAGCAGCAGCTTTGCAGAAGATGCAAGAGATCTGCTCTGTGGAAGATACGACGTCTTGGCTATAGCCAAACGTACCTTCAACTGCTCGTTCTTCAACAGTGGCACTTGCAACATCGACCAGCTCGACTGTAGCTTGCGTATCTTGCTGCGCAGGGGCAGCTGGGGCGGCAGCGGCAACACTGACAGCGCCACCGGAGATTAAGGCTGCAGCACTAAGCAATGCACCTGCGGTTTTAATCGTTTGTGTTTTCATGAATATCACCGCGTTCCTTTATTCTTCTACCGTAACAAACAGGGTGGTTGGATTGGTAATGTGGTTGCCTTCGGTGTCGATAGCGTCCAGCTTGACCTGGTATTTGCCAGCTTTTGTTGGCGTCCAATCCATTGAGTAGTTCACCCACTGATATTTGTCGAAGTCAGGTATCTCGTCGGTTACCTTGTACTCAACCCAGTTTTGACCCATGTCAAAGCTGAAGCGGATGGTATCCAACTCGCCAACGAACTTAGCCCAGCTGGTGCAAGCTCCGGTGAGGTTGATGGTCTCGCCAACCTTAGCGGTGATGCCATCGTTTTGGAACCACATACCATTAACGTTGATCTTCGGTGACGGTGCGGTTGATGCAGCATAGGTCGGACCATCCATGAACTGATCTGCAACTTTAAAGTCAATGGTGCCGAGATGCTTTACCCATTGTGCGCCAGGCATGCCGCAGGGAACTAGCATGAGCGGAGCGCCTTGGTTGACCGTGAGGTTTTCGCCATACATTTGCGTGACAACATAGGTGTCCTCATAGAGCAGCTCAAGCTGGAAGTCCATGGGAGGGAATGCCGTCCAGCCATCGTTGCCTGCAGCGTTGATGGCATTAGTACCTTCCACCAGACCACCGCATTGCTCAACGAGATAGCTGAGCGGAACGCCGGCCATCGGGAGGTTTTCCATCAGAGCGCCGCCTTCGCCATTGGTTGCGCATGACTGCTGTGCGGTGAATTCAACTTGCGGCATTGCGCGAATCTCTTCAACCGTGAACGTGCGTGGATTGTTGACGCCGGTGATGGTCAGCGGATTGTCGTCAGCAGAAACTGCATCAAGATCAATGGCGTCTGGACCCCAGTTATTAACGACGAAGACGTCATCAGGATCGGTGGTATCCTGGGCGAAAGTGACCTCAATTTGCGGGTCGGTATCAATGGCCATTTCGGTGAGATAGCCACCAGCATAACCGCGAGACTCCACCCATGCGCGCGTTGACTCATCGTCAGCCAGCCACGGGAAGCCACCTAAAGCTGCCTGATCATAATAGTCTTCCCACAGCATAAATTGGTATTCGCCCATTTCACCATCTGAATTGACCGCATGGCAGCTCCAGCAGTTGCCGTCAGCTTCTAAGAACATTTCAGAGCTGTAGTGGCTTGCATGCATTGCATCGCCAAGATAAGGGCCGGTGAGCGTCATGTGACCACGATGGCACGGCTCGCAATCTTTGTATGTGCCATTTTTGTCGTAGCCAACATAGCTCAAGATGTGGGTATACCCATTCTTGTTGACCATCTTGTCGAACAGATTCTCGTGGCATGCGTTGCAGCCGCGGTTGCCGGTGTTGAGGTAGTTCTCGTTGAAGTAGGTATCCGGGAATAAGCCTGCTGTGCGATCAGTAAACTTTGGATACATGGAAGCCGAAGTCGTTTCGTCTGCGGCAGCGGCGGTGTCGGCGCTTCCGCTCTTTTGCGTAGAGGCGTCTGAGCTTGATGCGGGGGCACATCCCCACAAGATAAGCGTCAGCGCGAGCACGCTTGCTGCGATGATAGCCAGCACGCGTCCCCTCGACACGCTCTGCGTTTTGACAGCTTTCATCTGTCTCTCCTCTCCTTGGTTGGTCGGGTTTGTCTCACTTGCGTTTCGCTTGTTGTCTTAACGAAGTGGTTATCGCAAGCAAGTTCATGGGTTGAGTCTATAAACCAGCAGCAAACGTGTGATCAGCAAGTGTTGTGGAATCACTGAATCGAGGAGGCGTTTCTCTCATCAACTATTGATGAATTTTGAAAAACCCCAGGTTGAGGGCGTGTAATATCGAAACGCTTGCAACTAAAGCGTGGTAGCCTGATGTGAAGCAGAAATTCTACCGAAGTTTGCGGTTTGAAATTGTTGCAGGGGAGGAAGCGGAGATGAATGTCAAGCAGGCAAAGTCTCAACATGAAAAGAGTGTCGAAGGGGCGCAGTCCCTCTTTCCGCACGGTTCCCTTATAGTGCTGTTGGCGCTTGTCTGTATAGCTTCGTCTTCGCTTGTGCTTCACGAATCTGCTAGTTGGCGGCTTGGATATGTCAACATTGATGAATATCTGCACAATGTCCGTGCTTATTCGTGTAATGCTCATTCTATTGGCTTGATTTTTGGATTTACTACATCGCTTTTTAGTTGGCGTCGCCTGAAACAGTTCGCCGGCAATCGATTGTGGTGGGTTGGGTATTTCGTCATTCAGTTTGCTGTCGTGATTGCTTTTTATGTTGCCTTGCAGCACCCTGAGCTGTGGTGGGCGATGATGGCGGTGCAAATCATCGGAGCTTCCCTGAGCGCGTTTTTCGTCACCATTTGCGTTCAAGTGGTGAGATGCTTTTCTCCCAAGCAGATGATCATGGCAACTATGCTGGTGTTTGCAGTCATGATCGCGTTGGTGCAAGGCGTTTTTAGCACGCTTGAGGTGAGTGCACCTTTGTGGGTGTCTGAGGTGTTGCATCTGGCGTTAGTCGTTGGGGCTGCTGCCTTTTATTTGGGCGCACTTCGCAAGAGTACGGTTTTTCGCGAAGCATATATTGCTGATGAGCAGCCTATTCGCGCACAGCCGCTTCACGAAAGAGATATTCGCCATATTGTTCCGGTATACGTGCGACTGTTCGCCATAGTGGGAGCCTATGCAACTGTCTTTGGGTTTATGCACGTTATCCCGCTCGCTTTGCCTTTGGGTGTGTATGCTCGCGTCGTGACGTTTGTTATTGGGGCTATGGCAGCGCTTGCGCTGTACGCTTTGACGGTGAGGCCTTCAGATGTGCAGAACGTCGCAAGCATCTGGAATCGTTTTTACCGCTTCGTGTTACCGGTTGTTACTATTGCAGCGCTCTTGGGGCCTCTTACTGCGACAACTGAGTTTTTGCCAGCACTCATTATGCAAGCATGGGCGCTTTATTACTTCGAAATGCTTTTGGTGACCGCAAGCTATACCATCGCTCGGACTATTAATAGTTCGCCAGCTCAAGTATTTGGACGTACTTTTCTCATTCGAGGCATTGGATTTTTCTGTGGCAATATGATCGGTATGGTGGTTCATGAAAGTGTTGTTTTGGATGCAGCAACTTTTAGCGTGATTGGCGCGATCGTGTTTGGTTTGCTGACGCTGGTGACCTTTAACATGAACTCCGAGAAGTACGCAAAAACCGTCTGGGGGTTTATACCTTACGAAGATCCCCGCGCAAAATGAATCGTGAACTGGATAAACGGTGCGAAGAAGTGGCAGAGGAGTACGGCCTGACGGAGCGCGAATCGGAGATCTTGATGCTGCTTTCGCGTGATAAGCGCCCCAAGGAAATCAGCGAAATACTCGTGGTGTCGCTCGCGACGGTTCGTTCGCATGTACAGGGCATATATAGCAAAACGGGTGCGCACTCGTATGAGGAGTTGGACAAATTGCTCAACAAGCGGTGAGTGTACATCGCATAGTCATTGCTTTGATTAGTAACCTTGTCAGGTTTGCGCAAAAGATGGCGCAAATTTGCAGATTATGTAGAAGCTTGACTGACGTGATAAAATTTTGAGCCGTTATCACTGTAACCGAAACCATTATGAGGATACCGAGCATGGATTTAGCGAAGCAAGCAAAAATCGTAGACTCCATTCATGACACGCTTGATGATTTTGTTGGGCAGCGTTTAAAGGTACGCGCCAATATGGGTCGCTCGAAAATTATCGAGAGCGAAGGCGTATTGATGCAGGTGCATCCACAGCTGTTTATTATGGAAGTTGATCGTAAGCGCGGACGCACAGCGCGCCAATCTTATCAATATGTAGACGTTTTGACTGGCATGGTTGAGCTTTCGCAAAATGGCGAACCGCTTTTTGAGCCGTTCATTCCGGAAAATGATGTGTTAGGTGCAGATTTCACCGAGATCGTTGAAGAGGACGAAGAAGAAACGGTTTTGTCCTAGGGCTGACACCTTTGGGCTGATACCTTTGGGCCCACACTTTAGAGTTGAAACCTTTTTAAGGCCTCGTCTGACAAACTACATATATAGAGCTTTGGGGCTCTCTTTCGCGTTGTCGAAGGGGAGCCCACATTTATCGCAAGCTCTCGATATGCTTGTTTTGGTCTACGAAAAAGACGTTGATGATCTCGGGATGATCCTGGGCAAATGCAAGCCCGCGTTTAATGCCAAGCGCCAAAAGCGTGGTTGAATAGCCCTCGGCATCTAAAGAGTTTTTGGTGATGACCGTCACGCCGGCCGCATCGGTGTCAACCGGATAGCCGGTTTTGGGGTCAAGAATGTGATGGTAGGTTGTGCCATTCCGGACAAAACTGCGTTCGTAGGTGCCACTCGTAACCGCCGATGAATCCGCAAGCACTATGCCTCCAACGATGCCAGTCTTGTCGAACGGATCTTGCAGCCCTACGCGCCACAGCTGCCCATCAGGCTTTTTGCCACGCACAACGACATTGCCACCTAAGTTGACGATGAAATCACACAAGCCTTCGCCTTCTAGTAGCTCGGTGAGCCGGTCGGCCATCCAGCCTTTTGCGATGCCGCCTAAGTCAAGTGCTGCGCAAGGATCATCAAGATATGCACGTGCGCCTTGCTCGGTGTGCTCAACATGCACCGCTCTCCAATTTACGTGCGATAGCGCCTCTGATAAAGCATCTTGTGGTGCGACAACCCCCTCATGGAAGTCCCAAAGCGCACTTGCCTTTCCGATGGTGATGTCGAAAAGACCGTCTGATTGCTGGCAATAGTAAAGCGCCGCTTCAATGAGGTCGGCGGTTTCGTTGCTGATGGCAACAGGGGCTCCGTGTGCATTATTGATGCGTGCGATGTCGGAGTGAGCAAGCGTGCGCGAAAAAAGACGCTCGTAGATCCGACATTGCGCGCGAGCTTTTTCAAACGCGGATAACACCTGATCGGGCTGGCCAAAAGCCTGCAGCGTTATGACGGTGTTGAATGCAAGAAATTGCTGCGTGATCATGCCGGCATCATTTGGGCCGGTAGTTTGGCAGTAATCCTCATAAGGGATTTCATCTTGGGTGTTTTGCGAAGTATCCATGATGCTTAGTATACCCGTCTTAAAACGCTACGACAGCAAAAAGAAACCCCTCTAGCCTCAAGAGGGGTTTAATGAAAGCATGTTGATCAGTTGCTTTGTTTGACTGTTCCGAGTTTGAGCTGACGTAAGCGTTAATTGTGCGCATGCTTTGCCAGACGAGAACATGCTTTCTCTGATTGCTTTGCCACATGGCGAAGAGCGGTATCGCACGTGAATTCTTCACCTGCAGAGTGTTGCTCTTCGCAAGCAGGGGAATCGTCGCTAAAAAAGGAGCCGATGAAACGTGAAACGGCAATAATGCGGCGATTCAAATCGCAATCGGTGGTAGCACTCATTTAGTTTTGTCCCCCTCTCTTATGTCATGGACAATATGCAATGAGCTTATGTCGAAGGGTTGCTTATGGTATCTTCGTCAACAGCTTGGTAACAAACTACAATAAAAATTGATGACATTTCAACCCCATTTTACGAAATATTTTGTGAACGAAATACCAGGTGGCTACTTATAAATAAGAGATTAAGTTAACCTTGGCAGTGCGGGAAAGTTACTCGTAAGCTGACAGACTTGACGAAATTTGTTATTTGTGATCGAAAATGCTTTTACAAAACCCCACTACAGACCATAAAAAGCACTAAATTTGTAGCATTTTATTCGTGAAATTTGATCATGCAAACAAATGCTAAATCTAGGTTACCTATCGAAACGGTGATGCTTATGTTTATTTTGCGGGTTACTATAGACCATCATTTGTTTGATAAGATTTTAAGCTGCATGCAATATGCAACAACGTAGCTTAAATTGGGTTGGGCTCGACAGTTTTATCGTTTGACTCGGGCACTAAGGCAAAGGAGCACCATGGCTAAGATCGAGATGAAAACTCCGTTAGTTGAGATGGATGGCGACGAGATGACTCGTATCATCTGGCAAATGATCAAAGACGATCTCATTTGTCCGTTTGTAGATCTGAAGACCGAGTACTTTGACCTTGGCTTAGAGTATCGCAATGCCACCGATGATCAAGTGACCATCGAATCGGCCGAAGCTACGAAGCGCTTGGGTGTTGCGGTGAAATGTGCCACTATCACGCCGAATGCGGCACGTATGAGCGAATATGACCTAAAACAAATGTGGAAAAGCCCCAACGGCACGATCCGTGCGATGCTTGACGGCACGGTATTTCGCACGCCTATCGTGGTAAATTGCATCGAGCCTTGTGTTCGTAACTGGACAAAGCCAATTACTATTGCTCGTCATGCTTATGGTGACGTTTACAAAAATACTGAGATGCGCGTGGAAGGTCCGGGCACGGTCGAGTTGGTATATACCGGCGCCGATGGAAGCGAAAAGCGCGAAGTTGTCTTTGCTTTTGAAGGTCCTGGTGTTGTGCAAGGCATGCATAACCTTGACGCTTCCATTGAAAGCTTTGCGCGAAGCTGCTTTGAATATGCGCTTGATACGCAGCAAGATTTATGGTTTGCCACCAAAGACACGATCTCTAAGATTTACGACCATCGTTTCAAAGACATTTTCCAAGAGGTATTCGACCGCGATTATGCTGAGCGCTTTGCCCAAGCTGGCATCGAGTATTTCTACACGCTCATCGATGATGCTGTTGCTCGCGTTATGAAAGCTGATGGCGGCTTTATCTGGGCGTGCAAAAACTATGACGGCGACGTTATGAGCGACATGGTTTCGTCTGCATTTGGCTCACTGGCTATGATGACGTCAGTGTTGGTTTCTCCGTCTGGCGTATATGAGTACGAAGCCGCGCATGGTACGGTACAGCGTCACTATTACAAACATCTCGAGGGACAAGTTACCTCTACGAATTCGGTTGCTACCATCTTTGCGTGGAGCGGCGCTTTGCGCAAGCGTGGTGAGCTTGATGAGTTGCCGGAGCTAGTAAATTTTGCAAACCAGCTCGAAGCTGCAACGTTGGGAACCATTGAAGATGGCGAAATGACCGGCGACTTGGCACGCATCACAACGCTTGAAAATCCGAAGACGCTTTCAACAAGCGACTTTATTAAAGCGGTTGCGAAGCGTTTGGCGATTGCATTGCAGTAGTTACTTCGCCCACGCCGCTTGAAGCACTTCTGGGTTGACGCAATTTTGTGGTGTTTTGCCAAGCACCACATCGATGGCGTTTTGCGTGCAGCGCCTGCGTAGTTCGACAATAGATTCTTCTGACCAATATGCAGCATGCGAGGTTAAGACCGTATGCTTTGCGTGACGAATAGGAGCCTCTGGTGACAGGGGCTCTTCTTCGAATACATCCAGCGCTGCGCCCCAAAGTTTGTTGGCGTTGAGCGCCTCTGCAAGCGCGACGGTGTCTACGACAGCTCCGCGTGAGGTGTTCACCACAATGCAATCTGGCTTTAAGAGTGCAAGATTATCAGCATTGAGCAAGTGGTGAGTTTGCGGGGTAAGCGCCACATGAAAGCTAACGACGTCTACCTGTGCAAGGAGCTGCTCAAGCTCCAAGCAGGGATAGCCTTCTTGAGTTGTAGTACCCGGTGTGGCTGAGCGATCCCATACGACAACCTTAAACCCAAGACCAGCAGCTTTGCGCGCACATGCTTTACCAATTGCGCCAAACCCAACAACCCCAAAGGTCCGTCCGCTGATTTGCCCAAGTGGTCGATGTTGGCGAAAATCCCAGACGTTGTTGTGCATATCAGCGTCAATTTCGTTAATGCGGCGAATAGAAGTGAGCGCGAGCGCTATTGCATGATCAGATACCACTTCGGTGCCATAGCCTGGCACGTTGCAAACTGCTGTTTTGCAAGCGCTGGCACTGGTGACGTCGATATTGTCTACGCCGGTGCCTGTTTTAGAGACAACTTTGAGTTTGGGACATGCCTTAAATACTTCTGAGGTGTAGTTTCCATAAGATGCGATGGCACCATCTGCCTCGGCCAAGCTCTTAATGAGCTGTTTTGGCTGTCGAAGTTCAGTCATCGGCAGCGAGGTTTCATCTGCAGCACTTACAAAGGTGATATTGGCCGCTTCAACCATGGCGCGTTCAAATGAGCTATCGCCAAAGTCATTGTCAGTCATTACGATGGTAGGCATAGCATTCCCTTAAATATATGAATCATAGTAAAAGAAGCCCTCAGTATGAGAGCTTCTTGAAAGTCCTGGTGGAGCATAGGGGGATCGAACCCCTGACCTCGTGATTGCGAACCACGCGCTCTCCCAGCTGAGCTAATGCCCCAGGTATATGTGCAAATAATTATTTTGGCGGTTGAGATATGCTTTGTCAATGATTGTTTAGTGGATTGTTGGTGGGTGATATTTGAAGGTTGTTTTGAGGTGCCTGTGAGAACAGTCGCTCATTGTTGTGTGCGATGCGTTTAGTTTCTTCCCGAAATGCACCATTCTTTGCCCGTTAAAAGAATGTCACAATTTTCGATATAGCATATGAAATCATGCAAAAAAGCGTATCGAATGTTTTTGCGCTGAATAATAAATTGGTTAAAATAAGAAATGTATTTGCTGATAAAACTCCTGAACAATGACGAATTTCATCGTAATACCCCTCTTGATGTGAAGGCAATTTTTCAGATTTACCCCTAAATGGGTGATAGATTTTTTCAGGTTGACAGTTAAGATGCTTTTGGTAAAGTGCTTGTAAATCCGTAAGTGTGGGTTGGAGAAGAATTCATCCTTCGGATAAATCTACAAGCTAGAAGAGTAAAGACCGAAAGGGGGTTACAGAGCTATGAGTGAAGAAACCAAAGTGGAAGCCGCCACCGAGGCAACTGCTTCAACTGACTCAAAAACCAAGGAAGCCGCTCCCAAAAAGGGTAAGAAAAAGTGGCCTATCGTTGTGGGTATTGTTGTGGTTGTTTTGATTGCAGCCGGTGCCGGCTTCTGGGTTTGGCATGAGCAACCTAGCTTCTGCAACGCAATCTGCCATACGCCAATGGATCCGTACAACCAGACGTATGACCAGGCCGACAACACCACTGGTGTTGACAAGTGGGGCAACGAAGTTTCAAATACCCATTCAATGCTTGCTGTAACACACAAGGCTTCAGTTGAGGATGGCGGCGCAGGTGCAACTTGCATGTCTTGCCACGTTCCGCAATTGAGCGAGCAGATTTCAGAAGGTATGAACTGGGTAACTGGCAACTATGTCAACCCGCTCGAAGAGCGCAGCCTCGAGGATCTCGTTGAGGCTCGTGGTATTCCGGCTGACGAGTTCTGCCTGAATGCTGCTTGCCACTCAAATGGTGACGGCGGCGCAATGACGCGTGACGACCTGATCGCATTGACTGCTGACATGGAGCGCAACCCGCATGTTGCTCAGCACGGCGCTAACGAGTGCAGCGATTGCCACAAGGCACATCGCGCTTCTGTTAACGAGTGCTCACAATGCCACAATGACGCTGAAATTCCTGAGGGATGGATCTCAGTGGCAGATGAGAAGAAGCTGAACATGCCTGCATAAACTTCAGTTATAACTGAGTTTATTAGCTACAAATGAGGGAACCCACCTTAAGTAAAAGCTTAAGGTGGGTTTCTGTACTATGGGGCAAGATTCTGAGTAATCATATCAACATAGCACAGGTAAAGTGTGCGTAAGTTAACTGGGTGCACAAGGGGTTTTAGGAGATAGCTGTACCTTCATGGGGATAATCTGTAGTTCGTCCATTGAGGTTTTGTTTATCGGACGCTCTGCGTAAAAATAAGCGTTTGACTACATTCGCTGGAGGAGGCGGGAAATGAACACCAAAACGAAACGTCGCATGATTGCAGTAACTGGCGTTATTGTCATTGTGCTCGTTATTGTGCTTGCAGTTGTTGGCGGATCAAGCTCCGCAAAAACAGTCTCTATTGAAGAGGCCACCAACGGAAATATGGTTGATCAAAAGATTCAAGTGAGCGGCAATGTCGTAGAAAACTCTTATGAAACAGTCGACAACGTGCTGACGTTCGATATTTATAACCCCGATGGCGACGCCTCAAAACACTTGCGCGTTCGCTATGCTGGGGGCGTGTCTACAACGTTTGGCAACGATGTGACTGCCATTTGCACCGGCAAAATTGGCGAAGATGGCGTGCTTAATGCATCTGAGTTGGTTACCAAGTGCCCATCGAAATACGAGAATTCAACCGACGCGCTTCCGGTTTTCCAACTCTTGGAATACGGAGATGACATCGTTGGCAAACCGGTTAAAGTGGTAGGAGATGTGCAAGGGGGCACCCTGAAAGCTGCAGGTGAGGGAGATCGCTTCGTGCTCGTTGATCCCGAAACTGGCTCTTCAATCCCCGTGCTTTTTGATGGCGCACTATCAGATGAGATTCAAGAAGATTCTTCTGTTGTTGTAACTGGTTCAGTTAATAGCGACGGAAAGTTTGAAGCCACAGAAGTTGCGCTTCCGCAATAAGGAGCAAGTAGTAAGGAAGTCATGGTGAGGCAACCTGAAAGGTGGTCTTGCCTTAGAGGAGGTATGGCACAACTATGTCAACCATTGGTCTTATAGGTTTGCTTGTTGCATTCGCAGGCGTTGTCGTTTCGGTAGTGTGCTTGCTTGCAGGTTATGTGATGAGCCGCAAAAAGGTTTCGCACACCGGTGACACGCTCATGTGGGGCGGTCATGTAGCAGCCATTGTTTCGGCATTGGCGCTGACGCTGTGTTGTGGCATTTTGGTCTACTGCTTCTTCAGTGGCGATATGTCCATTGAGTATGTCTTGAATCAGCACAGTGATGCTTCTGGCGAATTTGCCTGGTTGTATAAGCTTTCGGGCTTATGGGCAGGGCGTCAAGGCTCGCTGCTTTTCTGGGCATGGCTTATTGCAATCTTTAATGCGGTTGTAGCTGTTCGCAATCTCAAAGCATTGCGCAAACTTGACTCGATGGCTTTAATGGTGGCGCAGTTGGTATTAGCGGCGTTTGTCGGCGTGCTGTTGTTCTCTGAGAGCAACATGCCCTTCACCGTAACACCCATGCGTTACTTTAGTTCAAACGGGCAGCTCACGGCGGCGGCCTCCATGCTTGGCATGAATACGCTGCTTGAGCATTGGGCAATGGCAATCCATCCTCCTACTTTGTTTGTTGGTTATGCTGGCCTTACTATTCCCTTTGCTTATGCTGTTGGCGCACTTATCGTGAACGACTCTTCAAAAGAATGGGTAATTCGCTCTCAGCGATATGCGCTGTTCTCATGGCTGTTCTTAGGTATCGGCATTGGCCTTGGTGCCGTGTGGGCGTATGTCGTGTTGGGCTGGGGCGGCTATTGGGGCTGGGATCCGGTAGAAAACGCCAGCTTGCTTTCTTGGATCGTAGGTGTTGCGCTCATCCACTCCTTTACGGTATATCGCCAGCGTGGTGCCTTTAAGCGCTGGAGCGTTATGTGCGCATGTCTTACCTTTGCGTTTGTTGTCGTTGGAACGTTTATTTCTCGCTCTGGTTTGGTTCAGTCGGTTCATGCCTTTGAAGGCGACCCGGTTTCTTTAGTGCTTTTCGGCGTATTGATTGTGGCATCGCTGGTGGTTGGCATTATCGGCCTTGTCATTCGTCGCAAATCGTTTGGTCCGGCTGAAAGCGGTGATGACGAAGTTGAGAGCATGGTTTCGCGCGATGCGGCCTACTATTTCAACAACGTCATCATGGTGGTTTTCGCCATTTTGCTGGCATATCTAACGATCGCCTCTGCGCTTCCGACCTGGCTTCCGTTTGGCGGTCAGCAGGTTTCAACGGGCACGTTCGACGCAATCGCACGCCCGCTCGGTATCATCTATTTGGCCATTTTGGCAGTCTGCCCGCTTTTAGGGTGGCGCCGCACGCAAGGCAAACAGTTTGTGAAACGTGCGAAGGTTCCAGGAATTTGTGCGCTTGTGCTTTTTGCCGTGCTGATGGTTTATTTTGTGGCATATCTCGTGCCTACCTATAACGATAATCTGGCTTATTATCTCTCGCAAGCTTACACTGCTGAGGGTCTTGTTCATGACGAGTCTGCTGTTGAGATGCTTTCAACCATGCAGCCATCGTGGTATTACCTCGGTCTGACTGTTGTGGGCTTATTAGTAGCTTCGCTTTTGTTCTTTAATTCACTGTTTATGATTGGTCGCGCAATCAATGCGCACAAATCGGCGCATTCATGTGGCATTGGAAGCGCGCTAGTTGGCATGGTCGCACATCGCGCATCGGCATTGGGCGGTTTTGTAGCTCATTTTGGTATGGCAATCATTTTGGTGGGTCTCATTGGTTCGTCGATGTTTGTCACCGAGCGCGTTCAATATATAGGCTACGACGAAGAAACCGATGTTGCATCGTCTGATCTGGTTATTCAGGACTTCACGTTGACCTATACCGGCAACGAAGTCGTGCAAGATCCCAATGGCGATGACATTTTTTATCGCGTCTTCTTCGATGTGTATCGTGATGGTGACTTTATTGGTTCGGTTGATCCGACCATTCAGTTTGTGCAATCTACTCAGCAGCAAAAACTTGTTGCAAGCGTTATTGGGTTCCCGACTGAAGACTTGTTTGTGGTATATCGCGGCATGAGCACTGATGGCGAACTTGCCATGGATGTTCGCGTTAACCCGCTTATTTCGGAAGTGTGGGTAGGCTTCTTCTTGCTGATGGCCGGTGTTGTGATTGCGACGGTTGGTGGGCGTGGCGCATCTCGCAAATTGAGCGAGGAAAACGCCTCGGACAAAAGCGATAAGGCTGGTCAATCGGGCGAAGAAGTCACAGAAACCAAAGACGAACAAACCAAAGACGAACAAGCAGCAACCGAGCAATCTGACAACGTGCTTGATTACTAGTAAGAGGCAAGTGAGGTGAGCATGCAGGCGGCTATAACTACCAAAAAACTCTCGAAAGTTTTTGGTACGCGCAAAGCGGTGGATAACATCTCTCTTGAGGTGCCACAGGGTGCATTTTTGTCAATCTTTGGACCGAATGGCGCCGGCAAAACAACGCTTTTACGCATGCTTTCAACCCTGTCGCGACCAACATCAGGTACAGCTAAGCTTATGGGCATCGACCTCAAGGAAGATGCCGACAAGGCGCGTGAGCATATCGGCTTGATTTCGCACAACTCTATGCTGTATCCCGATTTGACTGCAGAGCAGAACTTGCTTTTATATGCGCAACTCTACGGCGTGCAAAACCCGCACGAACGAGTGATGGAGATGCTTGAGGCAGTTGAACTTAAGCATCGCCGCTTAGACGTTGTTCGCACCTTTTCTCGAGGCATGACGCAGCGTCTCTCAATTGCGCGTGCGCTCATTAATGACCCGGATGTGGTGTTTTTGGATGAGCCATATTCAGGTCTTGATCCGCATGCAGTAGAGATTTTTGATGAGCTGATTGCGTCCCAGCGCGAAGGTAGAACATTTGTCATGGTCAGTCACGATTTGCAAAAGGGCTTTGATATGTGCACGCATGCCCTTGTTCTTGCGCGCGGAAAAGAAGTGGCATTTGGCCCGAAAGAAGAATTTGAATTCGGAGCCTTTTCTCTGCTCTATAGGGAAACCGTTGGAATGGGGGTATCGTAGATGTCAGTCGTATTGAAAACCCCGTCAACGTTCCAGCAGTACAAAACTCTGCTTCGCAAGGATCTTGAGCAAGAGTTTCGCACGAAAGAAATGATCACCTCAATGGGCATCTATGCGTTGCTCGTGTTGGTGGTCTTTGGTGCAGCACTTGGTCAGACTACCCAGGCGCTTGATTTGTTGCAGGTCAGTGGTGGTCTTTTGTGGACGCTTATCGTGTTCACTTCTCTGCTTGGTCTAAACCGATCATTTAATCATGAAAAAGAGCAAGGGTGCCTTGAAGGTATTTTGCTCGTTCCGCTTGATCGATCGGTCATTTTTTTGGCAAAGGCAACGTCGAATATCTTGTTTTTGCTTGCGGTTGAAGTTATTACGGTGCCACTCTTTTACTTCTTTTTCTTGACAGCTGTAACCCCTGGCGAAAGCTTCTGGCTTTTGGTGTTACCGCTGTTGGTTGGCACGATTGGCATGGCTGGAATTGGCACGCTTCTTTCAACCATTACCGTAAATACACGCGGAAAAGACGTGATGCTAGCAGTATTGTTTGTACCGATTATTTTCCCGCTTTTGTTTGCCTGTGCTTCAGCTACTACAGCAATTATTGTGGGAGCAGAAGGTGCCATGGACGTGTTTTACCCGGCACTGCTTTTGGCAGCGGGCTATGACGTAATTATGCTCTTGTTGAGCTGGGTTTTATACGATTTTGTGATTTCAGCGTGAAAGAAGGTTTTTAATGGCAAATGCAAAAAAGAGCCATGCGTTGCCCGAAGGAGGGCAGTGGCCTGACGCAATAGCGTTTTGGGCTGTTCTTGCGGGCGCTGTGCTTACCACCATCGGCTTCTTGATGGCATTTCTATATGCAGGACCAGTTAATGGTGCATCTGTTGACGGAATGCCCGAGATGATCGGTGGCCAGATGGTGTCGTCGAAACTTTTGCTTTCGCAAAAGATCTTCTACTTCCATATGCCGGTTGCTATCGTGTCTTTCGGAGCGTTGGCATTTGCGGGTTATTATTCAGTTCGTTTCTTGATGACGAAAAACCAGCGGTATGACACCTGTGCAAAAGTTGCTATGGAGATATCGCTTATCTTTGTTGTTTGCACGATGATCACGGGTGATTTGTGGACGCGTTTTGAATGGGGCGTGTGGTGGACTTGGGATCCGCGCTTGACCACGTATCTCATTTTGATGCTTATTATCATTGCTTATTTTGTGCTGCGTGGTTTTATTGACGAGCCAGAGCGTCGTTCCATCTATTCGGCAGTTGTGAGCATCATAGCGCTCGTTGATGTGCCAATTTGCTTGATGATCACGCGCATGATTCCCTCGAGCATTCATCCTGTCGTGTTGCGCGAAGGCGGTATGACAGGGGACATGGGCATGACGGTTGGCGTATGTATGATCGGCATGATCTTACTTGGATTTGGTATGTACAGACTGCGTTTTCGCCAGGTTCGCTTGGCGCAGCGTGTGCAGGCGCTCAAAGATGAACTTGAAGAGAATTAGGAGACTATGATGAATCCAGTCCTTGCTGAAATTTATAGCACCATTTTGCCGTCCGCTCCGTTTATTATTGCCGCATATGCGCTGATGTGGCTGGTGCTTTTGATTTATGTTGTTATGGTTGTTCGCGGCCTTAAGAAAACTGAAGCGCAAATGAGTATTCTCGAAGAGCAAGTTGCAGAACTGCGCGCGCAAAAGCACTAATCAGGAGGTCGGTTTATGAAAGCACTTATCCCTGCTGCAGGACTTGGTACGCGTTTTTTGCCAGCTACAAAAGCTCAGCCAAAAGAGATGTTGCTGGTGGTTGACAGACCAGCTATTCAATATGTGGTCGAAGAGGGTCTCGCTTCTGCTGCAGACGAAGTGGTTATCATCAATTCGCGCGAGAAGAAAGCCATTGAAGATCATTTTTCGCCCAATCCTGAACTTGTGGCTTTGCTGCGTGAGCGTGGCAAAGACACCTACGCTGATGCCGTTGAGACGGTTGGCAACTACAACGTTTCGTATGTGTATCAAGACGAAGCAAAAGGCCTTGGTCATGCGGTACATTGCGCGGCTGATAAGATTGATGGCGAAGCATTCTATGTTTTGCTAGGAGATGTATTGGTGCCCGACAATCAGATGCTTCCCAGCATGCAAGCGGTATCAGACGCTCATGGTGGTGCGAGCGTTATTGCGGTTATGCCTGTTGCCGAAGAAGAGGTAAGCCGCTTTGGAGTTATCGCGGGGCAAGAGATTGAGCCGGGCGTGTGGAAAGTTGAGAGCTTGGTTGAAAAGCCAGCTCGCGAAGAGGCGCCTACAAATTTGGCAGTGTTTGGGCGTTACTTGCTCAGCCCTCGCGTTATGGAGCTTTTGGCTGATGTTGAGCCAGGCGTCGGTGGCGAGATTCAACTGACGGATGCATTGGATGCGCTCTTGCAAGAAGAAGAGATGTACGCATTAGTGGTGGATCCTTCAGATGGTTTTGATACTGGTACGGTGGAAAGCTGGCTGGAGACCAACAATATCTTGTACGCTCGCGCGAAAAGCTAGCGTGGTTTAGATTCACCAAGTGGGTAAGCAAATCCTATCGAGGTAGTTGAGTTTGAGATGATTGATGGGTTTGCTTGCCTTTTTTGCTGTAGCAAAATTTTGGCCCGGTGGAGAGGGGAACTCCGACCGGGCCACAAGGAGGGGATGATGCAGCGTTTCGAGCGCTGCGCTGCTTTAAATGGGAAAGCAGGTAGATGAAAAGGAGGGGATCTTTCATCTACAATTCGCAGTATACTGGTCAACCTTGAAAATCATATGTTTGAGTCATGGGTATATTGTGAAGCGGTGAACGGTATTCGATAACACGTAAACGGTAGATTATGTAACGAAATAGCGCACAAATTGACCCAAAAACAAGGCGTTTGCGCAGAACGAATACTCTTAAGCAGGAAACAACCACCGGAAAAAATCGGAAAGAATCCCCCAGATAGAAAGGAAGCCCTCATGCCCGATATCGAATTGAGATTCCACAAAGATATGCTTGTCTTTTCTTCTCCAGTTGATGAGGTGCTCTTTCTTCAGGGTTTCGGAACAGGCAATGGCGTTAGTGCGGGAGACATTGAATATGCCGATTTGGTTGAGCCTGAAGCCATCAAAGAGGCGCTTCGCATGAACACCGTTGCGGGTGCGCAATGTTTGGTCGCGCCCTGTGCGAGCATTACGCCAGCCCGGCTACGCGCATGCGGTCTTGAAGATCGCGGGTCAGAGATTGTTCGCAATGCTTTGAAGGTGACGCGCTCTTTGACGCCTCAGCATACCTTGGTTGAGATCGCGCCATGTGGACTGCCGCTTGATCCGTCCAGCAAAAACTCGCTTAATGAGCATCGTGACCAATATGCGCGAGCAGCCCGTTTTTGCGCAAATGAGGTTTTCGATGCCTATTTTTTGAATGGGTTCAAAAATCCTACGGATCTCAAATGCGCACTCATGGGACTTCGCCAGATAACTGATGCGCCAATCGTGGCATCGGTTGATGTTGACGACAAAGGCTTGCTGGCAGATGGACGTCATGAGTTTGTCGAAGCGCTTGAAGTCATGGGCGAATATGGTGCAACGGTTGCAGGCTTTGCCACGCCGGGGCTTCCCTCTGTTGCCGCTCGCCTGACCGATGAGGCGGTTGCCGCGTTGCCGCTTCCTGTATTGGCACAGCTGGTGGTTAAAAAGGTGAACCCGCGTCAAGGTGAGATGACGAAAGACAATCCTTATTACACACCCGATGTTTTAATTGGTGCGGCAACCGAGCTTCGCGCACACGGCGTGCAATTTTTGCGCGCAGCTGGACATGCAACACCTGCCTTTACGTCAGCCCTTGTCGCGGCGACGGCGGGCTTTGATGTAGCGCGAAGTGATGTTGATAGTGAGGCATAGATATGGCTTCGTCAAATAAAGACAGATCTGAGCATTATGGTGCTATGCAAGAGGTTATTGATAGCCTTTTTGTACCGGCCGATGACGAGGACGCTGCGGTGGCAGCGGTTATGGCGAAAGCAGGGCTAGGTCCTAAGGTGCGACGTCTGGATGTGATTGTGGCAGCCGAGTCTGCCGATTTGCCCGATGAGCTCATGGAGATCTTTTCGCTTTTGCCTCCGGGAGAGTACACGCGCCAGCGATTGTGTGATCAGCTGAATTCTTCAATTGCCGGGCATGCTTGGGGACAGGTTTACGGCACGGTTGAATAAGGCAGCTTTTTAGCGTGCTGAACCTCGTTTGATTGTGTGCGTCACCGTAAGGTGGCGCTTTTTTGTGGGCAACGCCTGCAAGGCGTTTGAAAGTGAGGCAATGCGTTTTGCGTAACACTGTGGAGGATTGGTGTATCTCAGCGCGTTTGCCCTGCAAACCCGAAAAACTTTTGAAGTCAACCCTTGTCTAAAAAAAATCCGTGAGTACTATATCTTAGCGTTGAGAACCGTGTGAACCACAATATGTTGTGGAAAACCGGGGTTTATTTGTGGAAAACGTGTTAGTAGTTTTTCCGAAAACACAGTTCATACGCATAAAACAGACGACCAACAATCTGTAACAAGTATTACTCGACGAAACAGGACAGGAGATGATCGGGCGCATGGTCACGACCATTATTAAACGCGACGGCCGAACCGCAGAGTTTAAGGTAGAAAAGATTACCGAAGCAGTAGAAAAAGCGTTTCAGGCTTGCGGTGCAATGCAAGATCGTGCAGCGGCTGAGGAGATCTCAAAAAAGGTTGTCGAAAAGTTGGAGGAAGGCGCTATTGAGGGCACTCCAACTGTTGAGGGCGTGCAAGACTTGGTGGAAGAGTCACTCATTGAGTCTGGGTTTGTGCAGACCGCAAAAGCCTATATCCTGTATCGCGCAGAGCGCTCACGTGCCCGTGATGTTAATAGCCGCTTGATTCAAACGCTTAAAGACATCACCTTCTCAAAGGCTTCTGAGTCTGACATGAAGCGCGAAAATGCCAACATCGACGCAGATACTGCAATGGGAACTATGCTCAAATATGGTTCTGAGTCTGCCAAGCAGTTCTATGAGATGTGCGTTATTGACCCGAAGTTTGCTCGTGCACATCGTGAAGGCGACATCCATATTCACGATATGGACTTCTACACGCTTACCACTACCTGCTGCCAAATTGAGCTGCGTAAGCTTTTCAAGGGCGGATTTTCAACCGGACATGGTGTCCTGCGCGAGCCTAATGGTATTGGAAGCTATGCAGCGCTGGCTTGTATTGCCATCCAGTCCAACCAAAATGACCAGCATGGCGGACAGTCGGTATGTGACTTTGATTATGGTCTGGCAATTGGCGTGGCAAAGACATATCGCACGATGTATCGCAAGCACTTAGCAGAGGCATTAGAGCTTTTAACTGATGCCGAAGAGCCTAAGGCTTTCGCTCAAAAGCTTATCGAGCGCGTTGAGGCAGAAACAGGCAAGCAGGCAACGCTTGCTATGGATGAGGCTTTCGAGTCTGCAATTCGCCAGAATCTTGTTGAGTCAGGCATTTATGCGCCAGTAGCTGATCGCTGCTTGGCTTATACCGCGCGTCAGGCACTTGCTGATACGGATCGTACGACCTTCCAGGCCATGGAGGCATTGGTGCACAACCTTAACACCATGCATTCCCGCGCTGGTGCTCAGACGCCATTTAGCTCAATCAACTATGGCATGGACACCTCCGAAGAGGGTCGCATGATCATCAAAAATATCTTGCTTGCCACCGAAGAAGGTCTTGGATCAGGCGAAACTCCAATCTTCCCCGTACAAATTTTCCGCGTAAAGGAAGGCGTAAACTACGCGCCGGGCGACCCGAACTACGACCTCTTTAAGCTTGCTATGCATTGCTCAGCAAAGCGTCTTTTCCCGAACTTCAGCTTCTTAGATGCGCCCTTTAACGCTCAGTATTACAAAGGAACGCCTGAAACTGAGATTGCTTACATGGGTTGCCGTACGCGCGTTATGGGTAACGTCTATGATCCAGAGCGCGAAGTTACGCCTGGTCGCGGTAATCTGTCGTTTACGTCAATCAATTTGCCTCGTCTGGCAATTCGCGCGAAAGGCGATATCGACCTGTTCTTCGATCTGCTTGATGCAAAGCTTGCGCTGGTTATCGGTCAATTAGACGAGCGCTTTGAGATTCAAGCTCGCAAGCGCGTTTACAATGCACCATTTTTGATGGGGCAAGGTGTCTGGATCGATTCGGAGAAATTGGCTCCGACAGATGAGCAGCGCGAAGTGCTCAAGCACGGCACGTTGACCACCGGCTTTATCGGTTTGGCTGAAACGCTTGTGGCTCTGACCGGTCAGCACCATGGCGAGTCAAAGGCCGCTCAAAACCTCGGTCTTGAAATCGTGGGTCATATGCGCAACTACGTTGATCGCATCTCCCGTGAGCGCGGCATGAACTATACGCTCATTGCCACCCCTGCTGAGGGCTTGTCTGGACGCTTTGTGCGTATGGATCGCGAGCGTTATGGTGTAATCCCTGGTGTGACAGATCGCGATTATTATACCAACGGCTTCCATGTACCGGTGTATTACGACATCAGTGCTTTTGACAAGATTGATATCGAAGCACCGTACCACGCACTTACCAACGGTGGTCATATTTCCTACGTTGAGCTTGATGGAGACCCGACGAACAACCTTGAAGCATTCGAGGCAGTTATTCGCCATATGAAAGAAAGCGGCATGGGTTATGGCTCGGTGAATCATCCGGTTGATCGCGATCCGGTATGTGGTTACAACGGCATCATTGGTGATGTGTGCCCGAAGTGCGGTCGCACTGAAGAGGAGCATGGTGTTTCTTTTGAGCGCATTCGTCGCATTACTGGTTACTTGGTTGGCACGCTTGATCGCTTCAATGACGCAAAGCGCTCCGAAGAGCATGATCGCGTTAAGCACAGCATGTAATTTGCTTATTTGATCAGGGTAGATACGTGACTGACTATAACGTACAACTATTTGGCGTAGCTCCGGACTCTATCGTAGATGGTCCGGGGCTGCGTTTTGCAATATTTGTGCAGGGTTGTAGCCATGCCTGTCCTGGCTGCCATAATGCAGACAGTCAGCCAAAGACAGGTGGCACGTCAACAACGGTAGATGCACTTATGGCGCAAGTTGAGGCAAACAAGCTCATTAGTGGCGTGACGCTTTCTGGTGGCGAACCGTTCGAGCAGGCGCACGCATGCGCAGAAATTGCGCGACGCGCTCACGCTTTAGGACTTAATGTGTGGGCATATTCAGGCTATCTGTTTGAAGACTTGCAGGCCGATTGTACACCAGGCGCAAAAGAGCTATTAGATGAGATCGATATTTTAGTTGACGGGCCTTTTGTTCAGGCGCGACATTCGTTTGATCTTGAGTGGCGCGGGTCTTCGAACCAGCGGATAATTGATGTGAAAGCATCAACTGCGCAGGGCAGTGTGGTGTTGTGGCAGCACCACGAAGAATTCCCAACTAAACCTGACTCGTGGTAGGGGCGCTTCACGGCTTACTTACACCCTTTTTGCAGATCGTATGACGCGCCAAAAAGCGTGCTAGTATAGGGTGTATGGAAGAGATCATGAAACATATAGAGAGCTTTATTCACTCTGATTGGGTGGGTATGGTTATAGGCGTGGTGGTCATTATGGGCATCACGTTAATTGTTTCGCGCATCTCGACACGCTTTATGCGCAAGGTGCTTCATTACAACGAACGAAAAGACTTACCTTCAGTTTCCATTTTCGTCAACATAGTACGTGGTGCTGTGTGGGTAATAGGCATTTGTGTCATGCTTTCCACCTGCTTTAACGTAAACATTTCAGCCCTGCTTGCTGCTTTAGGTGTTGGCGGTGTTGCTATCTCGCTTGGTTTGCAATCAACTTTGGCGAACTTGATTGCGGGCTTACAAGTTTCGCTTTTGCGCATCATAAAACCAGGTGACAACATTACGGTCAGCTCTTCGTCGGGTGTTGTGCATGATATCACCTGGCGTCATACTACTATTCGCGATACTGACAACAACAAGATTATCATTCCGAACTCAACTATCAACACAAATGCGTTGACCATACACGAGCCCATCAACGACGTGAGCATTGATTTTGTGGTGACAACCGACGGTTCGCATCTTGATGCTATGGCAGACGCGCTTGCCTTTGAGGCGGGGAAGGCTTTGCAAGGTGTTTGCAAGGTAACAAAACCAGTGACGGTTTCATATTCAGGGCTTTTAGACGATGGTTTTAGCGGGTCGGTGTCATTTAAGATTGCAGATAGCAGAGACATCGACAATGCAATTGATGCGGTTATCCGCGCTATTGCACCGCTGACGAGGGCAAGTTATGACTCAGATTTGATGCAGCAAACGCGCGGTGAGATAGCTCAAGCACAAGCCGCAAAAAAAGAGTGCGAAAAAAATCATACCTGCTCATCTGCGGAAGCGACAAAAACCAGCGACAGCGTTTCTGATCAGGGAAAAAAGCATAATGTGAGCTGGTGGAAGCGCGTGCGTCTATTGCATGAAGGTCGCAAGAATCACAAAAAGCATCATCAGGAATAGGTAGAGCGGGGAAGACGTGGCAATCTTTTTTGGTGTGGTTGTGCTCGTGGGTGTGATTGCGTGGGGTATTGTGCGCACCGATGAGCTTTCGGGGCTTGGACGTAACGCTTCGCAGGTTTCTTTTCGCAATCCCCATGGGGCTTTAGTGAGCACCTCTTGCGAGCATCTCCCTGAAAAGCAGGTATTTGGTACATCGCTGCGACAGGCGCTTCCCTGGATTACGTTTGCTATCTGCATCATCGTAACGCTCGGAGGAGCGCTCTTATCGGTGCTAGGCACTGTATCAGTGGGAATGGCGCTCATGCAGATAGCAGCCTCGGTGGCGCCTGCTCTTTTGATTGCGTTTGAGAGTTATTTGCGCATTCGCGATAAAGGAACATCGTGGGTGTTGTATGTATTGATATTGCTTGGAGCTGTGGTAGGGGGTGCCTTGTTTGGCATGCCCTTGTTTTGGTTGTTTACTTCAAGCTTGTCATCTGCAGATATGTCTGTGTGGCTCAACTGCGCATATTGTTTGGTGAGCGACTTTGGATACACGCTCGGAGCGGGATTTGCCGGTGCGTTGATTGGATACCGCGTAAAGTTTTCTCGCACGTTTGAAGATGGCACAACAGATACCGTTGAGGTATCGTGTCGAAGCGTGGCATACAAAGCGCTCTGCGAGCGACTGGACACTCAATCTGAAGTTCAGTAACAGGGAAAAAAGAGCTCCGCCCCCGGCCAGAAGGATGAACCCACCTCAAAAGGTGGGTGCTCGCAGCAGGGTTCCTGGCTTTCGTATCAACGGATACGAATCTCCATTTCGCCAGCGATCTTGAGCTCCCTCAAGTAATAGCATCGGTCCATCGCAAAAAGTATGGCTTCGAAGGCGGAACTTGGTATCAAGTATAGTATCCCTACCTTCGAATTCTAGTCTTGACATCGCAGTAGTTTCTGTTTTGACATATGAACGTTTGGGCTGCGATGGATTAATTGCGGCGAAGCTTATACAAGGTGCGTGTATGCTATACAAACAGACGTTCGAATGTTACTATATCTTTTATGGATACATTATTTACTGAAATCGAAAATGAACGTAAGTCAAAGGTTGCTCCTCTTGCAGTTCGTATGCGCCCGCGCTCGCTTGAAGAGGTCGTTGGTCAATCCGAGGCGGTGGGCGAGGGCTCGTGGCTGCGAAATGCAATTGAGCACGATCAGCTTAGTTCGGTCATTCTCTTTGGCCCGGCGGGCACTGGCAAAACATCTCTTGCCCATGTGATTGCTGAAACCACCAAGGCAACGTTTGTCGAGGTCTCTGCAATCGGTGGCACGGTTGCTGACCTTCGCAGAGAAATAGATGCTGCAGAAAAACGTTTGACCATGTCAAACGCACGAACCATCTTATTTGTGGATGAGATTCACCGGTTTAATCGCTCGCAGCAAGATGCGCTTTTGCATGCTGTTGAAAATCGCATTGTTGTATTGGTTGGCGCAACCACTGAAAACCCCTTTTTCGAAGTAAATTCGGCGCTTATTTCGCGCTCACGTATCGTTGAGTTAGGTCTTCTTTCTGACGAAGATATTTCATTGTTGGTGGATCGTGCGTTGGAAGATTCGCGAGGCTTGGATGGCTGCTATAAACTTGATAAGCAGGCAAAAGAGGCTCTTTTGCTCTTGGCTGGCGGCGATGGACGGGCGGCCTTAACCACCCTTGAACTTGCGGCGGATTTGCAGGAGCCAGGTACGCGCAAAAAGCCAGCAGTAATTGATGAAGAAGCAATTCGTATGGCCACGCCTCATCGTAGTTTGCCTTATGACAAGAACAAAGATATGCACTACGATATTATTTCGGCGTTTATCAAATCCATGCGCGGATCTGATCCGGATGCTACGCTTTATTGGTTGGCGCGCATGATTGACGGGGGCGAAGACCCTAAATTTATCGCGCGCAGAATCTTTATTGCAGCATCAGAGGATGTTGGCAACGCTGATCCGCAGGCGCTCTTAATTGCTGAGGCGGCTTTTAAGTCGGCTGAAGTGATTGGGTATCCGGAGTGTGCTATCAATTTAGCGCAAGCTGCAACCTATATCGCGCTCGCCCCTAAGAGTAATGCTGCATGCACGGGGATCTTTGCCGCATTAGATGAGGTACGAAAAGGACCTCTTCGCCAAGTGCCTGATTACTTGCGCGACAGGCATCGCCCTGGTTCGAACGAGTATGGCGAATACAAATATCCCCACAGCTATCCGAGCGGGTGGGTTGCTCAGCGATATTTGCCCGAGGGGCTAACTCGCGGCTGCTTTTATAAGCCAAGCTCGCGTGGGTGGGAAGCTTACCGCTCAGAAGCTTTTGCGCGAGATCGGCTAGATGCCGAAGATGATCCACGTGCAAAATAAGGCATGTCATAAAACTATATGTGTAACACTCCAATAAAACGGCAAGTCGCAGGTTTGGTAACCAATTTACTACTCCTATGGAAGCACCATGAAATCGGACCTGAATGCATATAGAATTTAAGTCGTACGTGCTATAGTTGAGCTTCGGATTTCAAGGAGGCACTTCGATGGATTTTGCTGAGTTTTTAAATGCGGCTTTGCCGTTTGTATACATCATTGTTGGCGCTGCATTAGTGTGGTTTGTTGTAGAGCTTGCTATTACTATTCGCAAAACGCGTTCAACCGTTGATGATGTTCGCAAACAAATTGAACCAACACTAGACAACGTAGAGCGCCTTACCGCCTCGCTTGAGCCAGTGGTTGCAAAGGTTGATCCGTTGGTTGATCGTGTGTCGCTTACGGTTGATGCGGCAAATCTTGAGCTCATGCGCGTTGATCAAATCTTGGAAGGTGTTACCGACATTACCGATTCGGTATCTTCTGCAGTTGATGCGGTTGATACGGTCACCAATGCTCCGATGAACCTGTTAAATTCAGTAACCACTAAGATGCGCAGCGCATTTAAAATCAAGCATGCAAGCGAAGAATCGATTGCCCTTGGAGAGAAGAAAGCTCAAGAGCAAGAGGGCGCACAAAGCATTCCGGCTTCAATGGCTGAAACTGCTGTCGCCGCAGGCCAGGTGGTTAAGGGCGCGGCTGTTACTGCAGCGCGTGTTACCAAAGAGGCAGTAGCTGAAGAGCGCGAACAGCATGCTGAGCAGCGTGCTAGTCGCGAAGAAAAAACTGCAGCTCGTCAAGCGGTAACAGATATCACCAACAAAACTGCTGCTGACATGGTAGATGCGGTTACTGCTGCGGCTGACGTGGATACCAAGGCGCAAGCTCAGCAGGAGAGCGCTTCTGCTTCAAAGGGCTATTTCACCTATCAAGGCCAAGACAGCGCAGAGGCAGCTCAGACAAAAGCCGCTGAGATTGCAGGTGTGACTGAAGAAGCTGTTGCGCCGTCGCAAAAACCCGATGCATAAGAGTTTGGCAGACCTCTATGGCACATTCTGCTAAAGATTTACATACGCAACAGGCGGCCAAAGGCGGTGCGCCTGTTGTTTCTTGTAAGAATGAGTGCGGCGTGAGTGAAGTTGAAGATCTTGAACAACTTCCTGAAACACAGCAGCTTGTTCGCAACGTTGATAAATCCGCAAAGGCGCGATTTGCGTTTATGGTGGTGTGGACTGTTGTTGGCATCATCATTTTGACGGGCGTTGGCATTTACGTCATCAATATCTTAAGTGTGCCGGTGGGCATTGTTCTGTGGACAGTTGTTATTGTCTTTTGTCTGCGTGGTATTGTTAACCGTCTCCAAGACCATGGCATCTCGCGTGTGATTGGCACCACCATTGCCTACGTTGTTATGTGTCTGGTGCTCTTCTTAATTGCGGTTTTGATGTTCTCTCCGGCATTTGGTGTGGGGGATCAGTTTAACAACCTCATCCAGTCAATTCCGACCTATATTAGCGATATCACCGCTTGGGGAAACGACCTATACAATCGTTATGCAGATGTTTTGTCGAACAAAACCGTGCAAGAGTATTTGAACAGCGCGCTGTCTGCACTGGGTGATTGGGCAACCAATTTTGCAAAGAATAGCGCAAGTGGGGTTGTGGCCGTTGGTACTGGAGTGGCAAATACCTTTGTTGCAATTGGCTTTGCGCTCGTGATAGCTTTCTGGGTGCTCATGGATTTGCCTGCTATTGGGCAAGAGTGTCGCCGTTTAGTGGGAACCAAACATCGCGATACTTTTGAAATGCTGCACATGACCTTCTCGCGCGTTATGGGCGGATATATCAAAGGCACGCTTTTGCAATGTGGCGTCATCGGTGCGGGTTGTGCGATATTGTTTAGTGTTGCCGGCATTCCCAATGGCATTGCGCTTGGTGGCATAGCTGGCATCTTAAATATTATTCCCATCGTCGGACCGTGGCTAGGGGGCGCGCTCGCAGCGGTTGTTGGCGTGTTTGTGAGCCCTTGGATTGCGCTGGTAGCACTGGTTGGCACAATCATCATCCAACAGATTGTCTATACGTTCGTTTCGCCAAAAATCATGTCGAACTCGGTTGATGTGCATCCCGCATTAACATTCATTGCGCTTATGAGCGGCTCGGCTATTGGCGGGGCGATGAGCGGATTGGTCGGTTCGCTTGTGGGTATGTTGGTATCGATACCGGCAATCGCGGTAATGAAATCTGTTTTCGTGTATTATTTTGAGAAGAAAACTGGTCGAAGAATTGTGGCTGAAAACGGTGTCTTTTTTAAGGGCAGCGCAAAAGAGGATGCGCCTGCAGATCCGGTAAAAGACGCAACAGCGCCGCACCCAAAGACAGTAGATAGAAAGAAGAAGTGAGGAAAGAGTCCTAATGGAATACATGACAAGTGCTGAGATTCGCGAAAAATATCTGAAGTTTTTTGAGGATAAAGGCTGCAAGCGCTGGCCTTCATCGTCACTCATTCCTGATGACCCTTCGTTGCTTTTAACAAGCGCTGGCATGGTGCAATTCAAGCCCTACTTCTTGCAACAAAAGCACCTCGAAGCGCCCTATATTGGCACGACAACTGCCCAAAAGTGCGTTCGCACAAATGACATTGACATCATTGGTACAACCGGTCGCCATTTAAGCTTTTTTGAGATGCTTGGCAACTTTAGTTTTGGTGAGTATTTCAAGCATGAAATGTGCGCGTGGGCATACGAGTTTTCCACTGAAGTTTTGGGGCTTCCCAAAGAGCGTCTGTATTTCACGGTATTTGAAGATGACGATGAAACTATCGAGATATGGAAAGAGCTCGGTGTTCCTGAAGATCACATTTCACGCTTGGGCGAAGATGACAATTTCTGGCGCGCAGGACCCACAGGACCGTGTGGACCTTGCTCAGAAATTTACTTTGACCAGGGAGAAGACTTTGGATGTGGATCTCCTGATTGCGCACCGGGGTGCGACTGTGATCGCTTCTTAGAGTTTTGGAACTTGGTATTTACTCAGTATGACGGCCAAGAAGACGGCTCGCTTGTACCGCTGCCTAAGAAAAACATTGACACCGGCATGGGTCTTGAACGTATGGCAGCCATCATGCAAGGCGTGCAATCAAACTACGAAACAGACGTTTTGCGCAGTCTTGTTGCAGTGGGCGAAAAGCTTACCGGCTTGGTGTATGGTGAAGACCCCGTGGCGGACTTATCACTGCGCATTATGGCTGATCACTCACGTGCGGTAACCTTTATGATTGCAGATGGCATCTTGCCTTCCAATGAGGGTCGCGGCTATGTTTTGCGTCGCCTCCTTCGTCGTGCAGTTATGAAGGGTCATCTTCTGGGCTTAGATAAGCCATTCTTGAATGACTATGTTGATGAGATTGTTCGCCTCATGGGAGATGTTTATCCGGAGATCGTTGAAAATCGCGAACTGGCTCGTCGCATCATTTTGTCAGAGGAAGAGCGTTTTGGTGCAAATCTTCGCCAAGGACGTGCTTTCTTAGATGAGGCGCTCAATGCCTTGGATGGCACGGTGTTGTCAGGCGAAGAGGCTTTTACGCTGCATGATACCTATGGTTTCCCAGTTGAGGTTACCTCAGAGCTGGCAGGCGAGCGCGGCATCAGCGTTGACATGGAAGGGTTTGAGCGTTCCATGGAAGAGCAACGCCAGCGTGCGCGTGCAGCTAACACAAAAGATGCCGAGGCCGCTTGGTCTACGTATGGCGGCGTCATGAGTGAGATTCTCGATGTAACAGGTGCAACAGAATTTGTGGGTTATACAGAAAATGCCTGCGATGCAAAGATTGTTGCAATTGTTGTTGACGGTGCACAGGTTGACCAAATTGACGCAGGTCAAGAAGGCAGAATTGTGTTGGACAAGACGCCGTTTTACGCTGAGAAGGGTGGCCAGGTCGGAGATACGGGCGCACTTGAGAGTGCGGCAGCGTGCGCTCAGGTGACCGACACACAAGAGCCCGAGAAGGGTCTGATTGCCCATAGCGTGACTATGGAAAACGGCTCTTTGGCAGTTGGTCAGACGGTACATGCTTCAATAGATGCCATTCGTCGTGCGCGTATTTGTCGCAACCATTCCGCTACGCATATTCTGCATTGGGCGCTTCGCAAGGTGCTAGGTGATCATGTAAAGCAAGCTGGTTCTTTGGTTGCACCAAATCGTCTGCGCTTTGACTTTACGCACTATGAGGCTATGGCGCCAGAGCAAATTGCAGAAGTTGAGCGTCTTGCAAACGAAAAGGTCATGGAGAACCATACGGTGCGCGCCTATGAAACTTCGCTTGCTGCTGCTCGTGAAGCTGGCGTTATGGCGCTCTTTGGTGAAAAGTACGGCGAATACGTCCGCGTGCTTGATATGGAAGGCTTCTCTCAGGAGCTTTGTGGCGGCACGCACGTAAGCGCCACAAGCGAAATTGGTTTGGTAAAAATTACAAGCGAAACCAGCGTTGGTGCAAACCTTCGTCGTATTGAAGCTGTGACCAGCTTTGATGCGCTTGATTACCTCAACCATGTTGAGTCTGAGTTGAAAGCTGTGGCAGACAAGCTTCATGTGCCGCTGTTTGATTGTTCGGATCGCTGTGCAGCTAATGTTGCGCAACTAAAAGAGCTTCAAACTAAGATGAAGCGCAATCGTGAAGCAGCAGCAGCTGACAGCATCTCTCAAGTGCTTGAGAGCGTGGTTGAGGCAAAAGGCGGCTATCCGCTCATCGTGGCAAACGTCGGCCAGATGGATACTTCGCAATTGCGCAACATGTGGGATGTCATGCGCTCGCGCATGAGTGCACCGGGCGCGGTTGTGTTAGCGGCAACCAACGGTGATGCTGCGCTGCTTCTGGCGGCCGGTACACCTGAGGCGGTTGAAGCTGGTTTTAATGCTGGTGGTGTTATTAAAAACATCGCGGCGTTTGTTAACGGCGGTGGCGGCGGTAAACCAGAAATGGCGCAAGCGGGCGGTAAAAATGCAGCGGGCATAGACGAGGCGCTTGATGCGGCTCGTGCGATGCTTCTGAGCTAGTTTGTCCTCAGTGTCAGATTGTTTAGTTGGTATGCGAGTTTTGGCTCTTGATATTGGCGAAGCGCGTGTAGGTATTGCGGTTTCAGATCCGGGTCTGCGCGTAGCTTCGCCGGTTTGTGTTTTGCCTGCACAAGAAGTTTTATCTTGTGCGAAGTCTTGGAAGCGTGTGCTGCAAGACTGGGAGCCCGAGCGTTTGGTCTGCGGGCTACCGTTGTCACTAGACGGCGAAGAAGGTCAGTGGGCAAAGCAGGTAAAAGCGCACGCAGAGCAAATCGCCAGCCTGTCACAACTTCCACTTTTCTTTACTGATGAGCGTCTCAGCTCAACTGAAGCGAAACGGATTTTGCGTGAAAAGGGATTAAGCGAGCGCGAAATGCGTGGCAAAGTGGATATGATAGCAGCCAGTCTATTCTTACAAGCTTGGCTTGATACGCAAGCGAAAAACTAAGCACGAAACGAAAGGTCCTCGGTAATCCATGGCACCTCGCAAGCAAGTTACTTATTCAGAGCGTCCTACTCACGCAGCGCGCGCCGCGCATGCTAAGGGTGAGCGCCAATTCAAAACATATGACACCAGCTATATTCGCCCTAAACCAAGCAAGGCTCCAGCAATTATTGCGCTGGTAATTGCGCTTGCTGTGTTGGGTGCGGTTATTTGGGGTGTTGTCACCATCATGAATAGCTGTTCGTCCTCGCAGGTTGCTGCGCTTCCTGCTGATCAGGAAGCCACCGTTGTTATCGAAGAGGGCGAAGGCGCTGACGCAATCGGCGAGAAGCTTGCAGCGGTTGGCTTGATTGGAAACGCCACTGAATTTCGCAATCGTGTTAATGAGCTGGGTGTAGCAACACAGCTCAAACCTGGCACCTACATGATTGCGGGACAAACGAGCCTTGATACGATTATTCGCATGTTTGAAGAGGGGCCAGGGATGGATAACGCGCTTACCATTCCTGAGGGTTCTACGCTTGCTGAAACAGCGGATGCAGTTGCTGAGGTAACACAAGGTCGCATCAGCGCTGACGACTTTACGGCTGCCGCAGCTGATGCAAGCGTTTATGCGGCTGACTACCCATTCTTAGAGTCTGCGGACACTAATTCCTTGGAAGGCTTTTTGTTCCCAAAAACCTATGAGATTTCCTATGAGGCAACTGCTGATAGCATCATTCGCATGATGCTTGACCAGTTCGGTACTGAGACGCAAGACCTTGACTGGTCATACCCTGAGTCGGTTGGGCTGACGCTTTATGACGCGGTTAACTTGGCAAGTATCGTTGAGAAGGAGTGTAACGATGACGATGCCGTTCGCGCTCAGGTGGCGGCGGTGTTTTACAACCGCTTGGTAACCGATGGCGAGCCAAGCTATGGCAAGCTTGAAAGCGATGCAACGACTGCCTATGAGGTGGGGCACGAGCCAACCGCCGATGAGGTGCACGCTGACACACCCTATTCAACCTACACATACGCCGGCTTGCCTCCAACACCGATTTGCTCTCCGGGTCTTGCTTGTTTGCAGGCAGTTTGCAACCCTGATCAGGACGCATTGGGCAAATACCACTTCTTCTATTTCGACACCGATGACGCAGGCAAAACCACGTGCTACTTCTCTGAAACATACGACGAGCACCAAGAAACGTTTTCCTAAGATGGACGGCCTGTTGTGATTATGGCCACCAACCAAGGCACACCGCATATGCCCTCATCCGGCTCATTCTTTACTCCGGATAGATACTTTTCGCGTCTGTCGCGCATAGATATAGCGAAAGATCTTTTGGGTGCGGGTTTGCGCACGGTGCTACTTGATATCGATAATACGATTTTGCGTCGCGATACTCACGAGGTGCCACGAGATATTGTCGTGTGGCTTGCACAAGCAAAGCAGGCAAATATAACGATCTGCTTGCTTTCTAATAACTGGCATACAAGCGTGCTTGAACTGGCGGAAACGCTTGATTTACCCATTGTTGCGAAGGCCTTAAAACCGCTTCCATTCGGGTATCTTCGCGCACTTTCGCTCGTGCATGCAAAGCGAGCGAACAGCGTGGTTATAGGGGATCAGCTTTTTACTGATGTCGCCGGTGCGCACGCGTTGGGTATGCGTGCTTTTTTGCTGGCACCGCTTGTTGAACAAGATTTAACCCATACGCTCTTTTTGAGAAACATCGAGCGAGCACTTTTAGGAGACGCACAGCCCGAAGGCGGTGTGGTTGCTCAATCGGTAAGAGAGATGCATGAGAGGGGAAGCGAAGAATGAGCACAGCTGCTTCACGCAACCTTTATTTGTTAGGACATCCCATTAGCCATTCCAAGTCACCGGTTATGTATAACGCGGTGTATGAAAAGCTTGGGCTACCGTGGACTTATAAACTAGCTGACCTGGCAACACAAGATGAGGCTGATGACTTTTTAGCGAAGCGCGACTTTCTCTCCATTAATATTACGACGCCTTATAAGCCAGCTGCCTATAAGGCGGCAAGCGCGAAAGCTGCATCTGCAAAGTTGGCGCTTGGGGCGAATGTGCTTGTCAACCATAAGGATGCGCTTATTGGCTTTAACACCGATGGGCAGGGGTGTGTATCTTATCTTGAGCGCACCGGTTTTACCTTTGCAAACGCTAAGGTGGTTGTGTGCGGCACCGGTCCTACCGCTCTTGCAATTTTGCACGAATGCGCAGCTGCTGGTGCCCAGCAAGTGACCATGCTCGGGCGCGATAAAAAACGTACGCGTGCTGTGTTAGAAGCATATGTTGAGCGTCTCCAGGAGCTGGCATATGCGACCATAGATCTTGCGCCGGCGAAACCGCAGTATCGTTCTCTTCGCCAAATTTATAAGGAACCTACGCTGAAGTTTGGTGCTTATCAGACGGCTAAAACAGTTCTCTCAACAGCAGATTTAATCATCAACGCCACTCCGTGCGGCATGCATGAGGGCGACACCGCTCTCTTTGACACCGATCTTTTGAGCAAGCGACAAGTTGTTTTTGATTGCGTCTATGGCCATGGCGAAACAGCGCTTGTTGCCCAAGCGCGCAACCGTGGATGTGTGGCATATGATGGCGCTGGCATGCTTGTTGCCCAAGCGGTGGCAACGGTTGGAATTGTTTGCGATATCGCATCGGTTGATCTGATACTTTCCGACGACGAACTTTTTAACATCATGGCGCAGGCTGCAGGCTTTAACGTGTAGAGGCTTGCGGTACAATACGCCCCGAATAAATATGCACATACTACATGTCAATACCTTTTGCGCATGACGGGGAGTGAGCAGCGGATGCACTATATAACTGCAGGTGAAAGTCATGGCCCTCAATTGACTGCCATTGTCGATGGGGTACCGGCTGGCCTTTCGGTGTCGGAGTTGAGCATCAATACAGACTTGGCGCGTCGTCAAGCTGGTTATGGGCGCGGTGGTCGTCAGGCTATCGAAACTGATCAGGTGCGAATTGTCTCAGGTGTGCGCTTCGGAAGAACACTTGGTTCTCCCATAGCGCTCGTGGTTGAAAACCGCGATTGGAAAAACTGGACAGACAGGATGGCGGTTTCGGGAAACGCACCGCTTGATTTAGTGCGTGAAGTCACTCCGCGACCAGGTCATGCAGATTTGGTTGGCGTGCTGAAAACAGCTACCGATGACTGCCGTGACATTCTTGAGCGCGCAAGTGCCCGTGAAACAGCTGCGCGAGTTGCGGCATCAGGTATCGCGAAAGAATTCCTCGCTGAGCTGGGAGTGGAGATTATCTCTTACGTCACCAGCATAGGGTCTGCGGCTATGAAAGAAACCGATCCTATACGCCAAGCTTCTCAATATGAACCTCTCGCCATTGAGACAAGCGAGGTGCGCTGTCCTGACCCAGAGGCCACTGAAGCCATGAAGCGTGCAATCGACCGCGCCAAAAAAGCCGGAGAAAGTCTCGGCGGCACGTTCCGCGTGGTGGTGCGCGGTTTGTTGCCTGGCTTGGGAAGCTATGCAACCGGATCTGAGCGGTTAACGTCTCAGCTTGGTGCTGCAATTTTTTCTATTCCGGCTATCAAAGGGGTTGAGTTCGGCCTTGGTTTTGAGGCTGCTCGTCGCGAAGGCTCAAAGGTACATGATCCCATTGAGCTCGATTCGCACTTTGGGTTTGTGCGCGCCTCGAATAATGCAGGTGGTTTGGAAGGTGGCATGACCACCGGTATGCCGCTGATAATCAGTGCGGCTATGAAGCCAATTCCTACGCTTATGACGCCGCTTAATACGGTCAATATTGATACGCTTGAGGTTGAAGCTGCTTCTAAAGAGCGAAGCGATACTTGTGCAGTGCCCGCTTGTGCGGTTGTCGCTGAGGGCGAAGTTGCTTTTGTACTTGCCAATGCTTACCTGAAGAAATTTGGGTGCGACAACATGGTGGATATTCGCGCTGCTATTGACGCTTACAAACAGCGCCTTAAAACGGTGTCGCGATAATGGAGCTTTACGAGTTAACACGCCCGGTCTTCTTTGTCGGATTCATGGGTGCAGGCAAAACCTCAGTTTCTCGAAAACTTGCGCGCACGTTTGGATTAGCTGCTGTTGACATGGATACCTATATTGAGCGCCGCGAGGGTCGCAAGGTGAAAGAAATTTTCGCCCAAGCAGGTGAAGAGGGTTTTCGCGATATTGAGCAAGAGGTCTTGGTAGAGCTGTCGCAAAAGGATCCGCTTTTGGTCTCGTGCGGTGGCGGCGTCATTAAGCGAAAAGAAAACCGCGAGACGCTCAAAGAGGCTGGTTTTGTCATTCATTTACGTATAACCGCAGATGAAGCGAAGAGCCGTATCGGTGATCTTTCTACACGTCCCCTCTTTAGCGATATCGAAAATGCGCGCGATTTGGCCGAAAGTCGCATGCCGCTTTATGACGAAGTGGCTGATGTCGCTATCGATACCGCTGGACGTGGAGTGTCGGCAATAGCCTATGAAGTGCGTGATGTTTTAGAGAAAGCAGGTGTGTTATGCCGGCAACAAAAGTAGTGGTAAATATTCCCGACGAAACGCCATATGACGTTCGCATCGGGCAAAATATTTTAGGGCAATTGGGGCATGCCTTGCGCAAGCTTGATCAGTTTAGCGCAATTGATCAGGTACTTATAATTACTGATGACAACGTTGCACCGCTGTATCTTGCGCAGACAAAAGAAGCGCTCTCGTCGGCGGGATTTCGCGTCAGCGATTTGTCGGTGCATGCCGGCGAAGATGCGAAATCACTTGATGTCGCCAAAGAAATATACGAAGCAATGGCCATGCTTGCTTTGGGCAGAGATTGTGCGGTAGTTGCTCTTGGTGGCGGTGTTGTTGGAGATTTAGCTGGCTTTGTAGGGTCTACGTACATGCGTGGTGTCGAGGTTGTTCAGGTGCCAACCACGCTTCTTGCTATGGTGGATTCGTCGGTCGGGGGTAAGACTGGCGTCAATTTGCAAGCTGGCAAGAATTTAGTTGGAACGTTCAATCAGCCAGCATATGTGTGTGCCGACACGACGGTGCTCATGACCCTTGATGAGCGCGAATGGGCATGTGGATGCGCTGAAATTGCCAAGTCGGCCGTGATTGATTCGGATGATTTCTTCTTTTGGCTCACCGATGCTGCCGCCGCATTATCTGCGCGCGATATGGCTGCAACCGAAGAGGCCATTGCGCGTTCGGTGGTTTTTAAGGCCGATGTGGTGGCGCAGGATAAAACCGAGTCGCATGGCGTTCGCGAGTGTCTCAATTATGGTCACACGCTTGGTCATGCCATAGAGAAGCTGGCTGGATATGGCGTTTATTCGCATGGTGCTTGCGTTGCAGATGGAATGCGATTTGCGGTGCGTTTGGGTATGCGTTTGGTGGATACGCCGCAAGAGCTGGTGGATGCGCAAGATGCCTTATTAGATGAGTTGGGGCTGCCGAAATTGCCAAGCCATTTTGAGCCTCAGGCTATTCTTGATGCTATGAAACGCGATAAAAAAGCACGCCATGGTCAAGTGCGCTTTGTATTGCCGCGCGATGTAGGCGACTGGGTGCTTATGGACGTTGAAGATGACATCATCTTAGAGCAGCTTCAAGATTGGTAGAGGCAAGCCACAGCTTAGACGGGTGCGGTAGGTGCGACTATGAATAAAGCAAACTTAGACAAAACAAGCACGGATACGACAACCACGGACAAAACAAGCACGGACAAAACAACCATGCGAAAGATCCTATTACTAAACGGTCCAAATCTAGACATGTTAGGCATTCGCGAGCCAGGCGTATATGGAAGCAAAACGCTTGATGATCTGGTAAAACTCGTGAAAGACTACGGGGTGAGCCGCGGGGTTTGCATAGACGCGTTTCAGTCTAATAGCGAAGGCGCGCTCGTTGACGTCATTCACGATACACGCCTCAACTACGATGGTATTATCTACAATCCGGGCGCACACACCCATTACTCGTACGCGTTGCGTGATGCGCTTGGCGGCATTGATGTTCCCTGTGTTGAAGTGCATATATCTGACGTTGAGAACAGGGAAGCGTTTCGCCAGATCTCAGTCATTGCTCCGGTTTGCGTCGCGCAGATCAAAGGTCGTGGTTTTCAAGGTTATCTCGATGCATTAGATGTTCTTTGTGAAGGTAGCTATGAGCGGTTGGGGGAAAACTACAAGGATTTTCCTTGCCAAGATGGCTTGGTGATTCGCCCTTTTGATATAAGCCGTGAAGGGGATCAGCTTACATCTGATCAACTGGATCGGCTCTCAGCGATGGTGGCGTGGAGGCCAGATACTTCGCAGCTGCGCCTTGCGCAACTTCGCGAGGAGCTCAAAAAGGGTTCGCTTGATGCATTTTCGGTACGCGACACTGCAAATATCACGTGGTTGTGCGCATTTGATAAGGTGTTTGACGACGAAGCCGCTCATGCGCTTTTTGTTTCAGCAGTGGCCGACCAGGCGATATTGCACACGGACTCTCGCTATAGCGAGGCGGCGCGTGCGGCTGCGCTTCGTGAGGGAAGTGTTAAGGTGTGCGATGAGCGCCAAACGCATGCGGCTTTTATAAAGCGCGCATGGGATGAGGCTTTTTGCGCGCCTTATGCGAATATGCAACAGGAGACCGGTGATGCTGCGCTTGGCATTGAAGACAGTATTGCGCTTCGCGAGTTTCGCCAGCTGCAGGATGCATTTTCACATGAGGATGCCCGGCTGATCGAAACCGACGAGCTGATATGCAAACTTCGCGCTGTCAAAGATGAGGTTGAAATTGCGCGAATGCGTGCGGCGCAGCGAATAACCGATGCCGCGTTTGCTCATATCGTAGCGTTTATGCGTCCTGGCATGACTGAGCGTGAAGTTCAAATTGAGCTCGAGAGTTTTATGCTGCGTCATGGTGCAGATGACCTGGCGTTTTCTTCAATTGTTGCCTGTGGAGCAAATGGCGCAAGCCCACACGCAATCCCGGGTCAGACGAAGCTTGAGGCGGGGCAGTGTGTGGTGTTGGACTTTGGTGCGAAGGCGGCAGGCTATTGCTCGGATATGACGCGCACGGTTTTTTTGGGCGAGCCGACGCAAAAAATGCGCGACGCATACGCAGCGATTCGAAGCGCCAATGAACAGGTGGAAGCTTCGCTTCGACCTGGCGTTACTGGGTGCGAGATGCACGAGCTTGCAGAGCGCGTGTTAGCCGATGCTGGTTTCGCCAACAAAATGGGGCACGGCTTGGGGCATGGCGTTGGGCTGGAGATTCACGAGTTGCCGGTGCTTTCGCCGCGTAATAAAGCAGCGTTGGTTGCAGGTAATGTAGTCACGGTCGAGCCAGGCATTTATGTGCCGGGTGAATTTGGTATGCGTCTTGAAGACTTTGGCGTCGTAACCGAAGATGGCTTTGAGGTGTTTACTGCATCGACGCATGATATGGTGATTCTTTAGCTAGGGTGGCGCATGTGACCATTTGGTCATTTGACACAAAACGCAAGCGCATGAATTAAATCGTGCTATACTAAACCAGTTTGACGCAGATGGCGGCTCGCTTTTCGTACGCGGAGCCGCGGACGAAAGGATAACGAGAACATGGCTATTTCTACCGCCGATTTTCGTAATGGTATGTGCATTGAGTATAACGGCAAACTCTGCACGATTGTCGAGTTCCAGCATGTAAAGCCTGGTAAGGGTGGCGCATTTGTGCGTACTAAGCTCAAGGACATCAAGACTGGTCGCGTTGTTGATTACACGTTTAATTCAGGTACCAAGTTTGATTCTGTTCGCCTTGAGACCAAGAAAATGCAATACCTCTACAACGATGGTGCAGACTACAACTTCATGGATAACGATACCTATGAGCAGCTGGCAATTTCCGCTGACGTTATCGGCGATGCAGCTAAGTGGCTTAAAGAGAACGACGAGGCAAGCTTGTTATATGCGGGTGATGAGCTGATCAGTATTGAGCCGCAAATGTTCGTTGAGCTTGAGGTTACCCACACTGAGCCAGGTTTTAAGGGTGACACGGCCACTAACACCACTAAGCCGGCAACGCTTGAGACTGGTGTCGAGGTGCAAGTTCCTACGTTTGTTGAGATCGGCGACGTTTTGCAAATTGACACGCGCGATGGTCGTGTAATCAAGCGCGTCTAGTGCTCTCGCATAGACGCTTGTATGTGCACTTGCATACATGCTCGCATACGCGCACGCATATACGAGAAGCCGCGTAGGATCCAGCAGAGAAGCCGCGTAGCCTCCAGCATAATGACTAAAGACGTCGCCTTGGGCGGCGTCTTTTTATGAGCGCATGCTGCGGCATTGAACCTATAATGCCTGCTCGGAGAGTTCGGCGAACCCAGCCAGCAAGCCCGACGCACGAGCACCCAGCTCTTCGACCCAGCCATCGAGCTCGGCGAACTTAGCCATCGAACTCGGCACGCGCGCCCACTGCTCGGCGAAAAATAAGGTAAGAATTTCGAGGTTTTGGCAGGAAAAGTGCCCTCGTCGGTGTTTTCAGCGGCAAAAGGGGGTGCGGACAAAAACTTGGACCAACACAGGTCCGGGAAAGGAGTCCGCATGTATGACAGAGAAACGGT
>RAZB01000006.1 GCA_003612515.1 bacterium D16-34 | reverse complement strand
TGTCTGTTCCTTGTAGATTCGTTTACACATCGCAACAGCGCCAAAATCCCCTAGCTTACGCTGTTCCCAAGTTATGGGTGAGGGGGTAAATAGCACCTTTGAACACTCAATCGCATCATTATCTTGGCGTGTCGTAGTAAGAGGAGTAACGACAGTTTTCGGTTATTGGAGCACGACAAAAAGCACTAACGACACTTTTTAGCCTTAAAAGTGTCGTTAGAATGAGCGAGCGCACGCTAAGAAGCAAAAAGTTTCGTTAGGAGATGTTGCATATTTTCGCCAAGCCTCTGTGCTGTGGCAATGCCTTCATCATCGCCTATGACATCACCGGGTATTTGCCCGTATGCGATAGGCCAATAGGACGACCCCACAAGATACATATCCTGGATAAGAAAGAAGTTAACGAGCGTGTCGAGGGTGTTTAGGGCTCCACCGCGTCGCGCTACGGCAAGAGCGGCACCAACTTTTCTGCTGAGAAGCTGCGACTCCCGCCACGTCATTCTCGGCGGATCGCTGCTCTCTGCCGCCGTTTTCGGATTCCCCGTCTTTTGCCTCGTGTGCCCCATCGGACTGAGCTTCGCAACACTGTTTCTCGTCATCGTCCTGTTTGCGGGCGGCGACATTACGTGGTCTTTGGTGGTAGTTCCCGTGTTGCTACTCCTTGAGGTGACAATATTCAAGAAGTGCTGTGGGCGAATTTGCCCGGTCGGTGCCTTTATGAGCCTGGTGGGCAAAGTCAACAGTCGCACCTTGCGTCCAACGGTTGATGCCTCAAGTACCGCTCTTGCGTGGAGGTTTGCACCATAAAGGCTATAACGATGTCGTTTCTGCCTAAGTAAAAGGTTACAGTGGAATCAATTCCCGAAGAGGCGAACGAGACGCCTGCTACAGCATAGACATTGTCGACATCGAAGAGAAGGGGGCTCCCGCATACACTGCGGGAGCCCTCCGTGCGTTAGTGCCCGACGACCTGCTCGGCGGCCGTAATGAGCTGGTCGATACGGGAATCGTCTTCCTTCCAGGCGACGCCCATGCTGATGAGGGGCAGATCGGTGTCCAAGTCAACCGAATCGAGCCCCAGGGCTTCGGCGTAAGCATCGCATAAATGGCTCGCCACGAATATTCCCATGCCGGCCCGCGCTGCCATGAAGGCGGTATCGCCGTCGCGGCAGTTAATGGCACTGTGGAGTTCGACGCCCTTCGATTCAAGGTCGGTACCGGTTGCGGAAAGAAAGCGGGTCGTCGACACGCCGTAGGCATTGAGGAGCGTCTCGCCTTTCAAGTCTTCCACCGTGACCGACTTCAGGCGGGAAAGCTTGTTCCCTCGGGCGAAGAAAACGCAGGGCGATCCAGCGGCGAGCGGATGGAACTTGACATCCGGCAGGCCACCGAGTTCGGTATCAGCGGTTATCGCCACGTCGATGATGCCTTCGGTGAGCATGAGCGAGATTTGGGGCATGGTATCGCGCCGGAGCGTGAAGGGCGGATTCCCCGGGTCTTTGGGGATGCGGAACAAGGCGCGGCCCAGCCAGAGACTGGAGAGAGGGCCGTCGTAGCCAAGGCGGAGAGGAGCGGCGCCTCCTTTGGCAATGGCGCTCGCGGTGGCAACGGCCGCATCGTAGCCGTTTCTCAGTTCGACGAAATGCTGGAGCAAGTAGTTGCCCGCAGCTGTAAGCTCGATGCTGTGGCCCTTTCGTATGAACAGGGAGTAGCCCAATTCGTTCTCAAGCGTAATGACCTGTTGGCTGACCGTCGACTGCGATAGATAGAGCTGTCGGGCTGCTGCAGAGAAGCCGCCGCATTCTGCGACGGCAATAAAGCAATCGATTTGTCGTTGATTCACCGTTGTTCCTCCCCAACTATCGGCTCAGCCGATTATACCATCGGTTTAGCCGCTATCGATGTTGCCAAAACCTCGATATCGCGATACCCGATAGGGCATCTGGTAAGGGGATAAACGATTTGTCTTCAGGCATTGTACAGTCTGCTCGTACCTGCTAACCGCACGACGCGGAAGCATTTATGGAGACTCAAAAGGAGGGTCACAATGACTAAGAACGAAAAGGGGATGTCGAGGCGCTCGTTCCTCGGCATGGCCGGTGCCACGGCTGCCGGCGCGATCGCTGCAGGCATGGCTGGTTGCGCTCCGGCCGAGCCCAAGAAGGCCGGTGAAGCTGATTTGGCCGCAACGGGGAGCGCCACGGCTAGCGAACCGAAGACCATCGAGTTCAACGGTCAGACGCTGCCGAAGTCCATGGCAAAGCTCGATCCCATTGCCGAGGATAAGATCACCTCGGTGGTTGATTGCGATGTCCTGGTAGTTGGTGCTGGCATTTCCGGACTTCCCGCTGCATGCATCGCGGCTGAAAAGGGCGCTAAGGTTGTGTGCGTGGAAAAAGGTAGTGCGCCCTGCGCTACGCGTCCCACCGGTCTTTCTTGGTTCGGCACCAAGAAGCTCAAGGAGCTGGGCGTGCTGTGCACCGAGGAAGAAAAGGCCACCATCGTCAAGGATGTCTTCGGCGGTGCGAACGCCTCATCCAAGCAGGAAATCGTGAAGCTGTGGCTCGATGAGTCCGGCGAGGCGGGTGACTACCTGACCGAAATCATCGAGGCTTCGGGCATTCCGGTGCGTGTGGGCGGCTACTACGGCTACTACAAGCACTTCGACACGGTGACCGAGGGTGCCGAGGACATGAAGAAGACCGGCGGCATCTACAACGATTCCTACTGGAACATGTACGCGCTTCAGCATCAGGTGGGCGAGAACGAGAAGCCCGGCGTGTGCCTGTGGGGTCGCGAGGACCTCTCCGATGCCGACTGGCTGACCCCCATCTACAATCACGCAGTTGAACTGGGCGTTGAGTTCCTGTTCAGCACCACGGCCGAGCAGCTCGAACGCGAAGAGGGCTGGGAGGACGATGATACGAAGCGCGTGACCGGTTGTGTGGCCAAGGGCCCCGACGGTTATGTGCGCGTCAACGCCTCCAAGGGCGTCGTGCTGGCCACCGGCGGCTTCGACTGGGATGACGATATGGTGGACTATTACTATCCCATCGGCCTGCGCACCTGCCGCACCTGGCAGAAGTGGATGACCGGCGACGGCCATAAGATGGGCGTGTGGGTCGGCGCCAAGATGGAAGACCCCGGCCAGTATGTGTCCCATATGATGGGCACCGTGGCTCCTGCTGTTGTGCAGCGCAGCGATGAGCGCATGATGCAGACCGAGTCCCAGGCGTTCATCACACCTTGGGTGGAATGGGCTCTGCCCTCCAACGCCCTAGCCCCGGTTCTGTATGTGAACCAGAACGGCGAGCGCTTCATGAACGAGGAAATTGGCTACTTCATGAGTGGCCCTGTTATCGACAAGCAGCCCGAGGGCCTGTTCTGGGCCTTCTGGGACGGCGACTCCGAGAACAAGGTGAAGCCGCATAAGTTCGACCGCCTGGTTGACGGCATTGACACTGACGAGCACTCCGAGATGATGATCGAGGCTGGTCTGCTCATCAAGGCCGATACCATCGACGAGCTCATCGAGAAGATGAACGCCGCCGAGTGGGACAACGGCCGCTTTGATGGCGAGAAGTTTAAGGAGACCCTGGCCCGCTACAACGAGCTGTGCGCAGCTGGTAAGGATGACGACTTCTACAAGCCCGCCGAGTGGATGACCACCATCGACACCCCGCCGTTCTACGCGGCCGAGATGGGATCCTCCTGGATGACCACGGTGGGCGGTCTGGAAATCGACGACAAGCTCCACGTGCTCGACGTGAACCGCCAGCCCATCCCCGGTCTGTACGCCGGCGGCAACCCGGCCGGTTGCTTCTACGGCAACATCTACGCGCCGCAGGTGCCCATGAGCCTGTCCGGTCATTCTACGACGCTTTCTTACGTGGCTGCCCGCAACTGCGTAGACGGCATCTAATTCAATTATCTCGAGCCCGCATGTCTCCCTCCCTCATGCGGGCTACTCTCTCCTCCTCTTGCCTCGGCGTGTCAACCCCGGGGCTTTTCGTTTAGGGAAGACGGATCTAGGACACCTATGTAATTCTGGTTTTGGTTTGTTCCCAATTGGAGGACGGAGTTTATCAAACCAAGAGCGAGGAAGAACAACATTTGCCCTAGAAGCTACTCTGATTAGAACCTAGGGTCACAACGCAGATAGTGGAATGTATGGTAGGTGAGTGAACGAGTGGATTACGCGAAGCTGGTCGTCATAAGGATGGGCGAGCTGCTTGTACTGGCGGTGCTCATCGTCGCCATGTTTACGGGCTGCACGTTCAACGCCATGAACGTCATCGCGGAAAAGGAGGAGGGCGTCTCGTTCATAAACGAGGTGCTGCCCATGACGCCCGGCCAGTACGTGCGCCAGAAGATCGCCGTGGGCTTTCTGTAGGAAGCCCGCTCATCGCTCATCTCGGCCGCCATCTGCCTGCACGTGCCGCTGCCGGAGGCGAGCCTGCTTTTTATGTGGCTAGTATTTGGCGGATGGTTTGGGTTCAACTCGTCTCTCAATTAAGCGGCGTCGATGATTTGGGGCAGAATTAATAAAGCGAGAGCTACGAAAGAATTTTAGAAAGCTGTTTGTTGAATGATTCCGCGTGATATCCCGTCAAAGTGCTGCGCGCTGCCGTTAAGCAATCGGTAAAACTGAGCCGATTTCCTGCGTACAGACGTGCAGCAAGACGAATGGCCGTGCTGTCTTGGATGCTAAGGTCGCTAGCAAGAAGCGGTATGACATTGCCTATGAGGGATCGCGGTACGTGGTAGTCTTCTTCAAGGAGATAAACGGCTCTTGCTACGACTTCAGGATATGTTTGCGCGCACTTTGAGACTATGATTCGATAAGCCTTAGCCGACTGGCGGGAGTCATCGTCGAGCAGATAGCGCAGGAGAATCGTCTCATCGACGATGGCGACATCTTGCTTGTCTGGCGCGGTGGAGCGAGTGCGATCGCGTTTGGGCTTCTCGTTTTGGGTCTGAAGCCAAGCGGATCGCTCGTCACCGACGAGTTCCGGATTCCCGTAATGCCTCAGTTTGCCAAAAGCTAAAACGCTCCCATTGGTGTTGTTCAAATGCGGAGTAAAGGGGAGGCGGCGCTCGTTGATCGATTGCGTAATGAACAGACGTACCGCTTCTGAGGTCGACAAGCCGATGGTTTCGAACAGCTGCTCCGCCTGCTGTTTAATGGTTTCGTCAACGCGAATTTGCAGCGTAGCCTGTTTGCTCATAGAAGTCTCCTGAAAAATTTTTTGCTAGTTTCACTATCCTTGTTTTGAAGCGAAATAGGCACTTTTGATCCCATATTGGTGAAGAAATACCAGTATTTTAGCAAAACTCGTAATACATGTGTAATACATACAAAAATGAAACACGGACAAACTGATCGCATTGCAAAGTGGGTTGAGAAAAAATTAACCCTTGCGCAGCGGCAATGATGGGCGTATAACGTCCGTGAACGCACCGAAAGACACTTGCTGTCGTCTAAAAAACATCCTTCACCTTCCATATAGCTTTACCGCAGGGGGTACCTGCGTGCATTTTGAAGAGGTGCGACCCGTTGCCGACGTTTCCGGAGCGTAGGCGCGGCGGCCGCACTCATATCAACAGGCGCATGAGGCTCGTGGTAAAGCGACTTGTTGCGAATGCGACCTTCGGGGGAATTGCGAAGACCGCAGTCGGGCAAGACTGTCTTACTAGCGATGGCTTAGTTGTCAGAGGAGAAGAGTAGTAGGAGGAAATACATGGGTTCTAAATTCGTTGTGGCCGACCCTGGCCTGTGTATCGGGTGTGAGACTTGCATGGCGGGCTGCATGATGAAGCATGCGGTGCCTGGGGACGTAGAGAAGCCTCGGCTGAATCTTGTGAAGACCCTTTCTGTTTCAGCGCCCATTGTCTGTCACCAGTGCGCCGACGCACCTTGTGTAGCCGCGTGTCCTGAGGGAGCGCTTTATTTCGCCGAGGATAGGGTTGCCATGAATCAAGAGCGGTGCATCGGTTGCCGCAGCTGCGTGCTGGCGTGTCCCTATGGTGCGGTGCAAATTGATCCTGTAAAGGGCGTTGCCACGATGGGTAACCTCTCGATGGAAAGCCCTCAGAAGGCATTCATCGTGAAATGCGACTTGTGCTACGACCGTGAAGCAGGGCCTGTATGCGTGTCGGTGTGCCCGACGAACAGTCTGCTGGTGGTAGACGAGGAAGAGTTGGTTGAACGTCAGCGTCAGCGCCGTACCCGTGCCGCTGTGGCGTCGAGCGCTTTTTCCAGTGTCCCGTTGAATTCCGAACTGTAATTCGTCGCAAACTTAGAGGAGGATTAATTCTATGGAAAAGCACATGGCTGTCTGCCCGTATTGTGGTGCGGGATGCAAGCTGAACCTTATCGTGGAAGATGGCATGGTTATCGGTGCCGAAGGCTTGGATGGCGTGACGAATGAGGGCGAGTTGTGTCTGAAGGGTCTTTCGGGCTTCGACTTCATTAACGATACGAAGATTCTGACACCTCGCATATTGCATCCGATGATTCGCCGTGAGAAGGGCGGCGAATTGGAACGCGTAAGCTGGGATGAGGCTCTGGACTTTACCGCTAAGAAACTTACGGAGATCAAGGAAAAGTATGGTCCTGATTCCATCATGCTGACCGGTTCCTCCCGCGGCCCTGGAAACGAGGCCAACTATGTTATGCAGAAGTTTACGCGAGCTTGCGTGGGCACCAACAATATCGACAATTGCGCTCGTACCTGCCATGGCCCCTCGGTTATCGGCCTTATGGACACGGTGGGCTCTGGCGCCATGTCTGTGTCGATTCCGAACATGGAGAATGCCGATTTGATTTTGCTGTTTGGCTATAACCCTTCGGCATCCCACCCCATCGTTGCCCGTCGTATTGTAAAAGCGAAGGAAAAGGGCGCTAAAATCATCGTGGTTGATCCGCGCGCCATCGAGACGGCACGCATCGCCGATTTGTATATCCAGATAAACAACGGCTGCAACCTGGCTTTCATGAATGCTTTCGCCAATGCTATCGTGTCGGAAAATCTGCATGACATTCCCTTTATCGAGGCCCACACAACTGGCTTTGATGAGTGGTGGAATACCATTAAGAACTATACGCCAGAGTCCGTTGCTGATATCTGTGGTTGCAGTGCCGAGGATATACGCAAGGCTGCTCGCATGTACGCCAAGGCACCGAATTCCATTATTGGCTGGGGCATGGGTGTTACCCAGCAGTGCCAGGGCGTGAAGACGGTCCATCAAATTGCAGCCATTGCCTGCATCACGAATCAGATTGGTCGCGATAATGCTGGCCTTGCCCCTGTGCGCGGCCAGAACAACGTTCAAGGCTCCTGCGATATGGGTATGTGGCCGAGCTGGTTTCCGGGCTATCAGAAAGTCGAGGATCCGGCCAATCGAGAGAAATTCGAGAAAGCCTGGGGCTTGCCGGCAGGCTCGCTGCCCGCGAAGCCTGGTTTCAAGCTGACAGATCTGCCCCACGGCGTAAAGGAAGGCAAGATCAAGGCCTTCTACAACTTCGGCGAGGATCCTCTGCAGACCGAGCCCGATTCCAACGATATGCGCGAGACTCTTGAGAACCTAGAGCTCCTCATCAGCCAAGATATCTTCATGACTCAGACGACGGCCCTTGCCGACGTAGTGTTCCCTGGCACGTCCTGGGGCGAGCATGACGGTGTGTTCTCCGCGTCCGACCGCACCTTCCAGCGTTTCACGGCAGCGGTGCCTCCTAAGGGTGAGTGCAAGCACGACTGGCAAATCTTCAGCGAGCTCTCCACGCGCATGGGCTATCCCATGCACTATGAGGACACGAAGGAGATCTGGGATGAGGTACGCTCGCTGTGCCCCAACTTCTACGGCGCGACCTACGAGAAGATGGATGGCGCCGGTCATGCGCAATGGCCGGTTCCCACGCTGGATTGTCCGGGTACGCCCACGCTGTACAAGGGCGGCCAGTTCACTACGCCTGATAAGAAGGCGCGTCTTTTGGCTCATGACTTCATTGAACCGACCGAGATGCCGGACGACTCCTATCCTCTGGTGCTCTGCACCGTGCGCGAGGTGGGTCATTACTCGTGCCGTTCCATGACCGGCAACTGCAAGGTGCTGGCGATGCTGGCCGACGAGCCGGGTTATGTGCACATGAATCCTGCTGACGCGAAAACTCGCAACATCAAAGACGATGATCTGGTGTGGGTGAGCTCCCGTCGCGGCAAGGTTATCACCCGCGCATGTCTTGACGAGCGCATCAACAAGGGCGCGGTGTACATGACTTACCAGTGGTGGATTGGCAAGTGCAACGATTTGACCATGCATGCAACCGATCCGCTTTCCGGCACGCCGGAGGACAAGTATTCCGCGTGCGAGGTCCAGAACATCGAAGACCAGGTATGGGCGGAGCGCCACATGCAGTCTCTCTATACAGCGCTCAAGGATCGCTTGGCAGCTGAGGCCGCTCCTCAGAACATCGTGCCGGCATCCGAGGCTCAATAGGGGCGTATTCGCTTCCGTACTCAACCCGAAAGGACTCTGATGAATACTTTCATCGCTATAGAGCCGGATAGATGTATTGGATGCGGCACCTGCCTGGCTGCCTGCAGCTACGGCCATCGTATGGCCGGGCTGCAGGCAGAGCCCCGTCTCGCACTGACTATCACGCCGCAGGTTACTGCGGCCCTTACCTGTCATCAATGCGAGGGGGCTCCGTGTTTAGCTGTTTGCCCCGTGGATGCGATCAGGCGCACGGATGATGCTGTTATTGTCAACGAGCAGACCTGTATAGGGTGCAAGCTCTGTGCGGTTGTTTGCCCCTTCGGTGCGATTCATCCCTCGGGGACGTCCACGGCGGGCGTTGCCGGCATTTCCTATCCCACTCCGACTCAGCCGAAGAGCACATCGCCTCTTTTGGCTTGGAATATTGGCGTGTATGTCTGCGCTGTTAAGTGCGACCTCTGCTCTACCCTGGGGCCCGACGAGGAGCCCCATTGCGTCGAGGCTTGTCCTACCAAGGCGCTTTTCGTACGCGATGCCACAACTTTAACGGGCAATCGCAAGGACAAAATGATTGCCGCCGTTGCGGCGAATCAAATCATGATGGATCGATCGACGAACTTGAAGGAGGGCTAGATGATGGAACTCATACTATTATCCCTCGGGCTCTCCTGCGTTACCGGTGTTTTCTCGCTGGTCACGTCGAAGGCTCACGCCGCCTCGAAGACCATTGCCTGCATAGGCGGAATGGCGGCGGCGGTTCTCAGCTTCAGCGGCGGTATTGGTGCCCTTTTCCAGACGGCAACCTATGCGAGCTGGGTCGGCCCGATGCCGTTCACGAACTTCACGCTGCTATTGAATCCTCTCGCGGGACTTCTCATTGCGGTAATCGCTGCATTGGCCTTTGCAGCGTGGCTCTACGGGCTCTCCTATTTCGACGAGTATTACGACAAGGGAATCGGTATCATCGGGTTTTTCATGAACTTGTTTATCGCAAGCATGAACCTGGTCATTCTTGCCGACAACGCATTCTGGTTCCTCGTGTTCTTTGAGCTCATGTCGCTCACGTCCTACGTGCTTGTCATTATCGACCAGACGGAGAAGTCCCTTAAGGGTGGTTTCCTGTATCTCATCATGGCTCATATCGGCTTTTTGATGATCGCGCTCTCCTTCTTCACTATGGCGAGCGCTACGGGATCGCTCGAATTCGAATCCTTCCGCACCTGCGCTTTTGCTCCGGGAATAGCCACCATCGCTTTTGTGCTGGCGTTCTTCGGGTTCGGCGCCAAGGCCGGCATGGTTCCTTTCCATTCATGGCTCCCTCAGGCCCATCCGGCTGCACCCTCTAACGTGAGTGCCCTCATGTCGGGCGGTATGATCAAAATCGGTATCTTTGGCATCTTGAAGGTATGTTTCGATCTGCTTGGAGTTGCGGGAGGAGAGATCAGCTGGGGCGTGCTCGTTATCGTCATTGGCGCTGTGTCTTCGGTGCTCGGTGTGGTGTACGCCTTGGGCGAGCATGATTTGAAGAGCCTGCTTGCTTATCATTCCGTGGAGAACATTGGCATTATCCTGCTTGGGGTGGGTGTCGGTATTTACGGCTGGGCCGCTGATTTGCCGTGGCTTGCTGCTGTTGGTTTGCTGGCCGGGCTCTACCATCTTGTCAATCATGCTATGTTCAAGGGACTCCTCTTCTTGGGCGCCGGCAGTGTGCTGCACGCCACGGGCACCCGTAACATGGAGGTGCTGGGCGGATTGGCACGGCTTATGCCGGTAACAGCGGTGTGCTTCCTCATTGGCTCTCTCGCCATCTCCGCCATTCCTCCTCTTAACGGTTTTGTGTCCGAATGGTTCACGTATCAGGGGCTGATTGGCGCTGCCATGGATGGAGACCTCGTCATGCGCATTGTGTTCGCTTTCGCCGTCGTGGCTCTTGCCATCACGGGCGCCCTGGCCGTGACCTGCTTTGTGAAGGCGTTCGGCGTCACATTTCTTGCACGTCCTCGATCCGATGCGGCAGAGAAGGCCCACGAGGTGCCGGCACCCATGCTCATTGCCATGGTGATGCTAACGGTGACCTGCGTCCTTCTTGGCATTGGTGCAGCGTTTGTAGCCCCGAGTATCAGCTCGATTGCAGCTTCTATCCTTGTTGCGCCCGCTGTGCCGGTGGCTGAAGGTACTACGCTCATTTCGCTGGATACGGTTTCGGTGGTATCTCCGCTCATTATGGCCGTGCTCATGGCCGTGGTCATTGCGATTTGCGTGCTTGTGCGCAACGCCGCCAATCGGAAGGCTGGCATCAAGAGCGATCCGCAAACTTGGGCCTGCGGCTACGAGTTCGATTTGACCATGGAGACGCTCGCTTCCACGGTGGGGGCAAATGTCAAGAACTTCATGGGTCCGCTCTACGCCATTCGATACGGAGTGAATCGCGCCGGCGAGGCTGTTTCACGCTTGCTCGGACGAACGCTCAATCCCGAGAAAAGGAGCACCGAGTCTGCTCAGCATGATCCCGAGGGCACTCTTTCCCGCTTCGATCGCGACCGCGTGCATGGCATTGCTCCGGCAGAGAAGCGCGCTCCGGCGCTCTCCAACTCGGTTTTCTCCGTCGTGAACGATTTGGGGTCGTGGTTCGGGCGCATGGAAAGCGGTGATTTCCGCACCTATATCGTCTACATCGTTGGCGCGCTGATATTCTTCCTCGCGCTTATCATCTTGGTCCGTTAGGGGGATGTCATGACTATCATTGTTGCGATACTTCAGGCTGTCCTTCTGGTGACCCTCGCTCCGCTCTTTTCGGGCATCACGCGCAAAATCCGAGCGAAAATGCACTCCCGCAAGGGAACGAGCATCATGCAGGACTACTATGATTTGGCCAAGCTTTGGAGGCGTTGCGAAGTCAAAGAAGGTGGGAGCGGCATCATTTCTCGCCTGACCCCTCCGATCTTTCTGGGGTCGTTCATCCTCGTGGCAGCTGGGCTTCCCTTGGTTATGCAAGCCTGCCCTGTGCCGTTCCTCGGCGACATCATTACGGTTTTGTACCTCATGGCGCTCCCGCGTTTCATGTTCGCCCTTGGCTCGATCGACTCTGCTGGTTCCTATACAGCCATTGGTGGCGTCCGTGAACTTCTGGTAGGCGTACTCGTTGAGCCATCTCTGATTCTGGTTTTGTTTGTTGCAGCCATTGCAGCGGGTTCTACTAACCTCGGCATAATGGCGAACGCTGTGGGTACGCTGCAGGCCTACCCGTTCGTGGCTATCGTCGTTGCCGGCGTGGCGTGCGCGATGGCGTGCTATATCGAAATGGGCAAGCTGCCCTTTGATTTGGCTGAGGCTGAGCAGGAGATCCAAGAAGGTCCTCTGGCTGCCTATTCCGGTCCGTCGCTTGCCATGATCAAGCTTGGGGTGTCCGTGAAGCAACTGGTGGTGGCCAGCCTCTTTGTTGCCATCTTTCTTCCTTTTGGGGCGGCAACTACAGCGGCGCCACTGGATCTTCTTGTTGGTCTTGTTTCATTTTTGTTCAAACTGCTCATCGTGATGCTCATTGCTTCAGTAATCGAGAATTCGGTTATGCGTGCACGCTATAAGTATCTTGGTCGTTACACCTGGTTCGTCGTGGGAATTGCTTCACTTTCCCTCGTGTTCCTTGTTATTGGAATTTAGGTGGTGAATATGTTCAGTTACCCATTAGTCAATGTGCTCGGGGCATGCCTCATCATCACCTCGATGATGGTTGTGCTTGCCCGCACCGGGCGTGCGGCGGCCTTCCTGTACTCATTCCAGTCTCTGATGCTGGTTGGAGTTCTTGCCTCCCTTGGATTTGTCACCGGTTCAACGGAACTGTTCACCTGGTCGGCAACGGCTTTTGTTACCAAGGTGGTGCTGGTGCCCGCCATTCTGCTGTTTACTTTGAAGAAGATCGGTAAAGACGCACAGGCTGATTTGCCTCCGAAACTCAACCCCATGAAATCGGTGGCTCTCGTTGCCGTGGAAGTGTTTGTCTGCTTTGTGGCTGTCTCGAGCATCGATCTGCCCACGGCACTCGAGGTCAAGCCCACGCTGGCTGTGTCACTAGCTCATTTCTTCATCGGTCTAACCTGCATTGTCATACAGCGCTCTATCTTCAGGCAGATTTTCGGATACTGCCTTATGGAAAACGGTTCCCATGTGACCTTGGCGCTTCTGGCGCCCCAGGCTCCGGAACTGGTGGAAATCGGCGTTGCAACCGATGCTATTTTCGCTGTGGTCATCCTGGCGGTGCTCGTGTGGCGTATGGCGCACTATGCGCACACCCTTGATGCCGACGATCTTTGCGAGCTGAAGGGATAAGCCATGGATTACTCAACTATACTTCTAATTCTTTTGGGCTGTCCCGTACTTGCAGCACTGCTGATTGCCGTGCTGCCGTCAAAGTCGACCCCGAGGGCAGCCTATGAGGCTATTCACGTGATTGCGCTTATTGCTGTGGCAGTTGCCGGATTAACGCTCTCCGTGTCGGCCTTCATGGGCAACGATATCTTCGCTGTGGGGGAGTGGTTCCATCTGGACGGTCTAAGCGCGCTGTTCCTCTGCCTCATTGCGGTCATTGCTCCCTGCACCGGTATATACTCTCTGCCCTATGTCGCTCACGATGTGGCTGACGGGAAGCTCGGCCCCTCTCAGGTCAAGCAGTACTATGCTTTCTTCAGTCTGTTCGTGTTTTCCATGATTCTTGCCGTTACTTCCAACAACATCATCATGATGTGGGTGTCGGTAGAGGCGACGACGCTGTCTACCGTGTTCCTTGTTGGGGTCTACCGCACGAAGCTCGCCTTAGAGGCGGCTTGGAAGTACGTTATCGTTTGTACGGCCGGTGTTGCCTTTGGACTGTTTGGAACGCTGCTTATTTATGCGAATGCAGCCGATATCATGGCCGATCCTCACCAGGCTGTGTTCTGGACCGCCATTCTGCCCAATGCGCCGTTCATGGATCACTCGCTTACTATGATAGCGTTTGTGTTCGCGGCTATCGGATTCGGTACAAAGGCGGGCTTGTTCCCCATGCATACCTGGTTGCCCGATGCCCATTCGGAGGCGCCGAGCCCGGTATCTGCGCTGCTGTCTGGCGTGCTTTTGAAATGCGCCATTCTTATCGTGCTGCGCTTTTTCATCCTTGCGGCTGCCAATGTAGGCGACAGCTTCCCCCAGACAGTCATGATGATCTTGGGTGTGCTGTCGGTATGCTACGCAGCTTTCGAGGTGTACAAGCAAAACGATCTCAAACGCAAACTTGCCTACAGTTCCTGCGAGAACATTGGTCTCATTGCCGTTTGCTTCGGCATCGGCGGTCCTTTGGGCATTATTGCGGGCTTGGTTCATTGTGTGGCTCATGGTTTGACCAAGGCTCTCATGTTCTGCCTGTCCGGCAACGTGATGATGAAGTACCACACCCGCGACCTTTCCAAGATATCCGGCCTTATATCCGTTGCTCCCGTCACGGGCGTGCTCTTTGCTGCCGGCTGTTTGGCTCTGGCGGGCTTCCCGCCCTTCGCCATGTTCGTCAGTGAGATGTTCATGATCCTCGCTGGCGTAGCCGCGCAGGTGTGGTGGGCGGTGGTGCTCGTGCTTATCGCCCTTGTTGTGGTCATCATGGCGCTAGTGCGCATGATTACCGGCTCTGCCTTGGGGCGGGCGCCGGAGGATGTCAAAAGAGGAGATGTGCCTGTTCTGGCGCTTATCCCCGAGGTAGTGCTTCTCGTGCTCGTGTTGGTGCTCGGCGTAGCGCTCCCAGGCCCTTTGGCGGGTTCTATTGAGAATGCGACTGCCATCGTGCTGTCCTATGAGGATGAAAACCTCGCCAACGACAGCTTGTTTGAAGATGCTTTGGCGGCTTTAGCCGTCGTTGAGGTTCCCGAGGGGGTGTTCGAGTAATGTCAACAAAGAAGCAAACGACACTGCGTGTGGGAGAGACCCATGTTCAGGCCGTGAGGGATACCTTTCCGGGCGTCGTGCTCGATGCGACGTGGCAGGCTGAAGATCAGGTGACCATTACTATACCTGTAGATATGCTGCCCGACGTGGTAGAGTTCCTCTACTATGGCCGCGGGGGCTGGCTACCCAATATGGTGGCCAACGACGAACGTCCCCTGCGTGGGTGCTACGTCCTCTATTATCTGCTTTCTATGGAGGAAAGCGATCCTGGTTTTGTGGTGGTGCGTGCCGAGGTAGATCCCAATACCATGGAATACCCTTCGGTGACGCCGCGCGTGCCGGCCTGCGTATGGAGCGAGCGCGAGGCGTTCGACATGTTCGGCTTGCGCGCCGTGGGTCTGCCCGACGAGCGTCGTCTTGTTCTGCCAGACGACTGGCTCGAAGACCTCTATCCGTTGCGTAAGGATTCTATGGATTATCGCAGGCGTCCAGCTCCTGTGACCGACGTTGAAGATTACACGTTTCTTTATGAAGGCAACGCCGAAGAGACGACCCAGGTGCCCATGGGCCCACTGCACATTACCTCTGACGAGCCAGGGCATTTTCGCCTGTTCGTAGAGGGCGAGGACATCATCGACGCGGACTATCGCCTGTTCTATGTGCATCGCGGTATGGAAAAGGTGGCCGAAAGCCGTTTGAGCTACGATGCCGTTACGTTTCTCGCAGACCGTATCTGCGGCATCTGCGGCAACGCACATTCGGTTGCCTATGCTGAGGCAGTGGAAAACGCGCAGGGCATTGAAGTGCCCCTTCGTGGCCAATATATCCGCTCAATTCTTTTGGAAGTGGAGCGATTGCATTCCCATCTATTGAACCTTGGCCTGGTGTGCCACTACTGTGGTTTCGATACCGGCTTCCAGCACTTCTTCCGTGTTCGCGAAAAGACGATGGATCTGGCTGTGCTCTTGACTGGTGCTCGTAAAACGTATGGCTTGAACCTTATTGGAGGCGTTCGGCGCGATATTCTGGACGAGCAGAAGCTTGCGACCATCAAGTATGTGCGCGAGCTGCGTAACGAGGTGGAGGCTTTGGTTGATATGCTTGTCTCTACGGCGAACTTCGAATCGCGCACTGCCGGCATCGGTAGGCTTGATCCGGCGGTTGCCCGCGATTACTCGCCGGTGGGCCCGGCGGTGCGTGGCAGCGGTATCGCCCGTGACGTTCGCTTCGACCATCCCTTCGATGGCTATAAGTTTCTTGTTGGTATGTCGGCCAGGAGCCATGACGGCTGCGACGTGCAAAGCCGCACGCTCGTGCGCGTCGAGGAATTCATGGACTCTTTGGACATGATCGAGCAACTGCTCGATGGTGCGCCGGAAGGACCCATACAAACGGAGAACTGGCAGTATACCCCTCATAAGTATGCGTTGGGCTATACTGAGGCGCCTCGTGGCGAAGACATGCACTGGGCCATGGTGGGCGACAACCAGAAGTGCTATCGCTGGCGAGCAAAGGCGGCGACGTATTCCAATTGGCCCATTTTGCGCTACATGCTGCGTGGCAATACCGTGGCAGATGCAGCTATCATCGTCGGCTCGATGGATCCGTGCTATTCCTGCACAGATCGTGTGACGGTGGTCGATGTGAACAAGAAATCGAGCACGGTGCTCACCAAGGATCAGCTTGAGGGCTACTGCCGTCGCCGGACCCACTCTCCGCTTGCAGGAAAGGGGTGGTAGACCATGTTCAAGCTATTTAAAGAAATTGGCAAAACAGGTGACGCCACGATAGGTTACCCCTTTCAGCCACTCGAGATGCCCGACGGGTTCCGCGGCAAGCCGGAGCATAACGAGAAGCTCTGCATTGCCTGTGCCGCCTGCGCCATCGCTTGCCCAGCAAACGCTATCACCATGGAATTGGATGCTGAGCAAAATTACTTGACGTGGGACATCAGCTACGGCCGCTGCATTTTCTGTGGCCGTTGCCAGGAAGTATGCCCGCTGTTCGCCATTACCCTGACGAAAGACTTCGAATTGGCCGTGCTCAACAAGGATGATTTGCGGGAGTCGTGCTCCTATGAGGTGGCTCATTGCGCGCGGTGCGGCAAGCCCTACGCCGTTGCCAAAGAAGTGGATTATGCGCGACGGGTGCTTTCCAAGGCGGGAGGTCCGGCGGCTGCCGACATTGACAAGATCGATTTGTGCCTCGATTGTCGACGCTTCGATGATGCTGAGGCGTTTCAGAAGCAAGCACGTACGAGAGGGGAGGCGTAGACTATGTTGGAACACGACTTCCCGCCGCAGCTCCAATGGCAGCCCGATCCCATTGTTCTTGATGCCAAGGTGGCTGAAGCAAAGAAAAAGCTGCTGGAGTCCATCAAGCGCTCCGTATACGTCTATCGCGTGGATTGTGGCGGATGCAATGGCTGTGAAATCGAAATCTTTGCAACCATTACAGCCGTTTTTGATGCCGAGCGATTTGGCATCAAGGTAGTGCCATCTCCGCGCCATGCAGATATGCTTATCTATACCGGCGCTATGACGCGATCCATGAGAGAGCCGGCGATACGTGCCTATCATGCCGCACCCGACCCTAGAATCGTCATGTCTTACGGAGCCTGTGGCTGCACAGGCGGTATCTTCCACGATAACTACTGTGTATGGGGCGGTACCGACCCTATACTGCCCGTAGATGTATATGTGCCGGGATGCCCGCCGTCGCCCGCGGCAACCATATATGGGTTTGCCACGGCTTTAGGCATCCTCGATCAGAAACTCCATGCCAGTCATCACGTTGCACCTGCTAACGAGCAGGCCTTTATCGCGTTTCCGTCCATACCGTACAAGGTTCGCACGGCTTTTGAACGCGAGGCGCGTCGCATGAGCGGCTACTACTACGGAAAGCAGATAGTGGACGAGTTCATGTTGGCTATCTCGAAGGATAAATCCGATGTTTTCGGGGCCGTGGACGCCCTCATTGCCAATGAAAGCGACACCCGCAAAAAGGCCGTCTTCATGGACTTGAAATCTCTGCTCATGAGTAAGGTTGTCGACGAATGATTGGGGTTGTTCGAAACTCTTATGAGAGTACGCGCGATATCGGGGGAGCGGCGGTTCCTCCGATATCGCCCGGCATCCTCGCCCAGGAGGGGCAGCGGCTTGCTGGTGATTTAAGTGCTCACACGACTGATGAGCGTACCGCCCGTGAAGTCGTGTTTTACCGGCTACGAAAGAAGTTTGTCGACCACGAGCGTTCCATTCCCGAAGATGTCCGATCGGTGCTCTACTACACTCTCGCGATTGGACACCATACGGGAGTTATCGACTGTCTCAAGCCTCGTCTGGTCACGTCTCGCGAGATATTTGCCGACGTGCTAGCTCAGCTGGAACCTGGCGAGGCTCGTGACAAACTATCTGGCATAGAGAAGTTCGGCGAAATCGAAGTAAAGAAAGAGCATGTGCCGATACTGAAGTCTGCCGTGCTCATCGCACTTGAGAATATGAATACGTTAATCGATGGTGAAATGCTTCTAGATGAGCGTCTAGATGCTTCAAGCTCGGTTACGGCAACGGATGCTCTTTCGTGGTTGGAGGAATTCCTCTGTCTTTTGGAGGAAATTCAATGCGAGCCGTGCGTCTACGCTATGGGGAGGAGGGTGACGTGCTAAGTGCCGAGGAGATTATTGCCGCCTCGGAGTCTTCGGAGTGCGGCGGCAATGTGGTTTTCTGCGTAGGAAGCGTGCTGCGAGGTGATGACGCCGCCGGTCCTCTTCTTGCAAAAAGACTGGATGACAGCCCAATACAGGGATGGGTGGCCGTCGACGGTGGTCAGACCCCTGAAAACGATCTCGGTTATTTGCGTCGTATCGCACCGAGCAGGCTTCTGCTCGTGGACGCAGCCGCCATGGGATTGGAGCCGGGAGCCATACGGCGTCTTCGAGCAGCTGACGTCGCTGTTCAGTCGCTCATTACAACCCATACTCTTCCCATCACCTACCTGCTTGGCGAATTGGAAGAGGTGTGCGGAGAGGTCGTGTTTCTCGGTGTGCAGCCGGCCTCTACTGAGTTTTTCGAGCCCGTGAATCCGCGGGTATTGGCCGCTGTAGAACATATTTATCAAAACATCGCCCAAGGTGGCGATTTCGAACAGTATCCCTATGTGAATTGAGAGTCGCGCTGCTTGGACGCTTTTGCCCTCATGGAGGGAACTGTCTAATTATCTAAATGGAAAGGAAGGATAACCAATGGCTATAGAGAAGGAAGATCTTGCGGCAATTAGCCCTGTGGCGCTACCGCCGACGGGTGTCGAGACCAAAGCCGAGGGGATCGGTGTAACCAAAGCCAGCATGTCTGGCGGCAAGTGCTTCGTCGCCTCTATGCTTGCCGGTGCCTTTATCGGGTTTGGCGGCATGTACTTTTGTACTTTTTTGGGCGACACGACCATGAGCTTTGGAGTACAGCGTCTCGTGGGGGGACTTACGTTCTGTTTGGGTTTGTGCCTTGTGCTGTGTTGCGGCGCAGAGCTGTTTACGGGCAATGTCCTTATGATCTGCGCAAAGTTGTCTAAAAAAATCAATTTCGGTGGGCTGTTCCGCAATTGGGCTATTGTATGGCTTGGGAATCTTGCAGGCGCGCTTTTGGCTGTATTCATCATCTATATGTCCAACCTGCAGGGAATGAACGGGGGCGCCGTGGGCGAAGCGTTCGTGTCCGTGGCTGCCGGAAAGGTGAGCTTGGCACCGGTCACGTTGTTCTTTAAGGCAATGCTTTGCAATATCCTTGTGTGCCTGGCAGTTTGGATCGGCTTCTCCTCTAAGACGACAGCCGACAAGGTGCTCGGTATTTTACTGCCGATTTCGGCCTTTGTTGCCTGCGGCTTTGAGCACTGTGTTGCCAACATGTTCTTCTTGCCCATGGGTCTTGTACTCAACACTATCGGAGGCGTGGGAGCTGCTGGGGCCATTACCATTGGCGGAGTTGCCTACAACCTAGTACTTGCGACATTGGGCAACATCGCTGGTGGTCTCTTAGTAGGTCTAGCTTATTGGTTTGCCTACCGTGCAAAGCAGGAAAAATAGAATATCTCAAAAGGTTACTTGGCGGGAGAAGCGCTATGAAGGTTATCGATCGATATCGAGAAGATGAGACGATCGAGTTGTGCCGAGGTGAACTTCTGTGCCCTGACGGGCATCGAAGTTCTGTTGAGAGGCGCGTGCTTGTTGAGCATGTGATGGAGGTGGTCGTCAACACTGTGCCCACCCTACGTATGGTCTGCACGCCGAACCACTTGGTTGATCTTGTGATTGGCCGCTTGTTCACCGAGGGCATCATCGGCGGTATTAACGATATCGAGGAGATCTACCTGTGCGATCAGGGGACGAGAGCCTCGCTGCTGTTGTCTAACCATCGCGCCGATTTTTCTCGAAACGGGATAGAGACCGTGCCATCGTGCTGCACAGGGAACCGGGTTTACAATCAGTACTTTACTAGCGACGATCGTCCAGCCAAGGTGAAGCCCGTTTTGTGGGAGGCGGAATGGGTCTTTGCCGCGGCTCGGGCGTTCGCGGACGATTCTCCCCTGCATAAAGCGACGACGGGCACGCATAGTTGCTATCTCGTACTTGATGGTTCCGTGGTGATCTGCTGTGAAGATTTAGGTCGTCACAACGCCTTTGACAAAGTGATTGGAGCGGCTCTGCGCGAGGGTATCGATCTACGGAAGGCGCTCGTCTTTTCGAGCGGGCGTCTACCCGTTGATATGGTCATGAAGGCGATTCGCGCTGGTATACCAATTTTGTCGACAAAAGCCGTTCCCACCGATGAAACCATTAGGCTTGCGCGCGAATTCGACCTGACGCTTATCTGCCAAGCAAGACCAGATGGTGCCGTTGTCTACAACGACCCCTGCCGTAGTGTGCGTACCTAGATCGATTGGAGTTACATTATGCCGAGTAAGAAGGCGCTTGACGCTTTGAACCGCCTCCTATCCGGGAATGCCGAATACCTGGGGGCCAAAACCGCTGCAGGCGACGTTTCGCCCGACTTGCGCGAGCGTCTCCGCGATGAGGGGCAGAAGCCCTACGCAGTCATCGTTGCCTGCTCTGATTCTCGCGTCGTACCAGAGGATATTTTCATGTGCGGCCTTGGGGAGCTTTTTGTGATCCGGGTAGCAGGCAATGTGATAGGGGAGACTCAAGTAGCCAGCATTGTTTACGCCCTCGAGCATCTAGGAGCCCCTCTTGTTATGGTCTTGGGTCATACTCACTGTGGAGCTATCGATGCTGTGCTTAAGGGGTGCGACGAAGAGGCGCTTCAGCCGGTTTCCTATTTGATTGAAGATGCTGTTGGAGACGAGCGTGACCCCGAAAAGGCCAGCAAGCTCAACGCCCTTGCGGCATTGAGGGATCTTAAAGCCGTTCCGTCTATTGCATCCCTTGAAAAAGAGGGAAATCTCCTAGTCGTGGCAGCCCTATATCATATCGGTACGGGAAGGGTTGAAATTCTTGATGAAGAGAACGCCTGACCGAGGGGCGGATATGGGCATTCGTGCATTTCCGGCTCATGGACGACATGCCTCATGATGCGATGTCGAAGAAAGAAGCTGAAGGAGAGTGCTTTTTTAGTGCTCTCCTTTGCTGCGCTCGGTGCGACTATCGGCGCGCTTACTGTGATTCTGAGTATGGCGGTCGATGGCGCGACAACGCTGTTTTCGATATGTCCTTCCCTCGTTTGGTTTCTTCCCGTTGCGGGCTTTGCGTCCTATGGGCTGTATCGTGTTCTCCGATTGGATTTCTCGTGGAGCACCGCGCGGGTAATGGAAGCAGTCCGCACTAATGATGCTGTACCATTTTCGCTTGTTATTGCAGTTATCGCAGGTACAGCCCTTACGGTTCTTTGCGGTGGATCGGTTGGCAAGGAGGCGGCTGCACTTCAAATGGGAGTCGCAGTATGTGCAGTTTTTCGTGGAAGAGTAATCAGTCGGTACCGTAGTCTCTTGGCTCGCGCCTCAATGGCCTCGGCGCTCGGCGCCATGCTGGGAGCCCCGCTGGCCGGAGTCGTATTCTGCTTTGAGTCACTCAGGGAAAAACCTGAATCTGCACGCCATGTTGTTCTGCCGCTGGTTTCGTCTGTCGTAGCGTGGGCGATTGTGCTAGCCGCAGACGTAACTTTTATCGAGTCACCTGCTTTTCCTGCCCTGGATGATTTCGTCGGAGTCAGTGTGATTCCAATGCTTGCGATTGGTATAGGCGCTGCCTTCCTTTCAATGCTTTTCTGCAACGCGCTCGCTATTTTACGCAGAGGGCTTGCTTGGCTGGGTGCTCCGGTCTTCGCTCTTGCAGTAGGTGGGGTTGTTACTGCGCTGATTCTCGGTTATGCCAACCTCTTTCATTACGAGGAACTGTATGCGTACTGTGGTACTGGGGTTAATCAAATTGATAGCGCGCTTAATGGAGGGGGTCTGCCCTGGTGGTCCTTTTTAATCAAGGCAGCTCTCACGCTTCTTACCCTGTCTGGTGGTTTTAAGGGTGGGGAGATTATGCCCGTACTCGCCATTGGCGCGTGCTTTGGAGAGGCTACTTTTATGCTCGCTGACTATGTCTGCGATGGGGGATTTGTTTCTTTAAACCTTGTATTAGTCGAAGTAGGCATGGTGTCTTTCTTTGCGGCTTGCTCTAATTGTCCTCTGACTGCGCTCGTGATGTGTTTCGAACTTTTTGGAATTAAAAGTGTACTCTTTTCTGTGTTGCCCGCCGTAATTGCTTATCTGCTATCCCGATCTTCAAGTCTATATCCGACGACTATAAAGAGCACATCCTAGACCTGGTATTTGAGGGCTGGCGTGGCATCACTCGGCCATTTTTCGGTAAGCTATCGGAGACGGCCTTCAACGACATCATGGCGCTTACTGTTGGCGATACACCCCTGGCCATCATGGATATAGAAATCCTTGCCGTGCACTGCATCGTATGGTTCGTGCTCTACATTGCAGTTTCCGCCCGAGAGCGCCGGAAAGAGTCTGTTCTCGCACAAAGCTAATTACTGCGTGTCGATAAGGGCCAATGCTTATCGGGACTCTGATTGTTAAGCCTGTACAGACACGCGACCTTTCCCGTTATTGCGAGCCATTGGTGGATAGTTGTTCCCAAGTTATGGGTGAGGGGGTAGATGGCACCCTTGAACACCTGATCTCTTGGTGTGTCGTAGTAAGAGGAGTAACGACAGTTTTCGGTTATTGGAGCACGACAAAAAGCGCTAACGACACTTTTAAGGCTAAAAAGTGTCGTTAGAATGAGCGAGCGCACGTTAAGAAGCAAAAAGTTTCGTTAGAAGATGTTGCATATTTTCGCCAAGCCTTTGTGCTGTGGCAATGCCCTCATCATCGTTCATGACATCCCCAGGCATCTGCCCGTATGCGATAGGCCAATAGGTTGACCCCACAAGATACATATCCTGGATGAGAAAGAAGTTAACGAGCGTGTCGAGGGTGTTTAGGGCTCCACCGCGTCGCGCTACGGCAAGAGCGGCGCCAACTTTTCTGCTGAGCAGCTGCGACTCTTTGTTCATGTCGCAGATCACGCCGATTCGTTCAAGGATGGTTTGCAAATTGGCGGACACATTACCCGAATAAACCGGCGACGCTAGGATAATGCCGTCTTTGCGAGCACTCCCGTTGATTGCCAGAATCTTCATTGGCTCTCCTTGTGGTCTGTGCTTATTCGTACAACGCAACAGCGCGCTCAAGTTGGTGAATGATGTCGATCTGTTGTGGGCACATTGTCTCGCAAAGCCCACACTGGATGCATGAACTGGCTTTGCCCTCGGCAGCCTGCCAGCTGTAGAGACCCTTTGCGAAATCAAGGTCGTCTGTCATGGATCCTAAGTTTAAAAGCTCCATAATTTGGGGAATTTGCACGTTTGACGGGCAGCCCTTCATGCAGCAGTTACAGGCGGTGCAGGGAACCTCTGCCAAAGAGCGCAAGATGCCGATTGTTTCGTCAAGAGCAGTTTGCTCCTCGGTCGAAAATGGCGTGTTTTTAGCATAGCTTGCGGTATTTTCGCGAACTTGCTCAAGTGTTGACATGCCGGAAAGCACGGCAAGCACGTTCGGAAGATTCCAGCAGAAGCGATATGCCCACTGAGCTTGGGTGGAGCTCGGATCGGCGGCAGCGAGCACCTTTGCTGCAGCATCAGGCAGGTTGCACAGCCTGCCGCCGCGAGCTGGTTCCATGATGACGACGGGCTTATGGTGGGCTGCTGCTACTTCCATGAGCCGCGCTGCCTCATTATGAGAGTCGTTCCAGTCCAGGTAGTTCACCTGTAGCTGTACGAAATCAACTTCGGGATGTGCTGTCAGCAATTCCTCCAAACAAGCGGCGTTATCGTGCATGGAAAAGCCAACATAGCGAATTTTGCCCGCAGCTTTTTGTTGTTGGGCAAATTCCCACATGCCATATTCGTCAAATTTTGCCGTACGTTTGCCGCCTACGTTATGCAGCAGGAAGTAGTCAACATAGTCAGTGCCCATGCGCTCAAGAGAAACGTCCAGGCACCTTTTGGCGGAGTCGGCATCCGGCATTGCCCAGGCAAGGCACTTTGTTGCAAGCGTGAATGAATCACGCGGGTAGCGTTTTACAAGCGCTTCGCCAAGCGCAGTTTCAGAAGCGCCGTCATGGTAGACAAAAGCGGTGTCGAAATAGGTGTTACCCGCCTCCATGAAAACATCCACCATTTGTTTGAATTGTTCGACGTTTATGCTTGTCTGGTCACTCTCGTCAAGCAAAGGCAGTCGCATGCAGCCGAAGCCCATTTTTGAGGTGGGGATGAGTGGCATGTTTATAAATCACTTCTTTTCAGTCGGTTACGAGTTGTTTTTTTGCATGGTAGTAAGTATGCAGTGATATATCAAATTCTTAATTCGTATACGCTGAAATACCTAATTAGTATAACCAGGCTCGTCAGACGCGTGGCGATGCGTGCGTGCTGACTCGTCCGACATGCGACGATTCGTGCGTGCGGGCTACCTTGCAACGCCTTCGATTGCCGCGCGCATAGCTTCCAGGAAGGCCTCGACAGCTCGCGTAGGTCTTCGTCGCCTGTTCCAAACCAGAAACAAACACGCCTCTAGATGAGGTGCAAGCGGGCGAAATGTCAGGCCGCTTCCTTCGGTGGTGTCCACGATGCCGTCGAGCGCAACAACGTAGCCGAACCCTTCTTTGGCAAATCGCGAGGCGTTATAAGCAAGATCGTAGGTTGCAACGACGTTAAGGGATTCCCGCTTGTCTTTGAACCAGGTCATGAGATCGCTGCCCATCGACGCGCGATAGGGCAAAAGGAGTGGTTCGCCAACCAAATTATCAGGGGTTATGTGGCTGAGTTTTGCCAAGGCAGCGTTGTCGGCCATAAGCACGCCCCACGTGTCCTTCGCGGGGATTTCCATAAAACCGTAGTCGGCGTTATTGATGCTTGATGTAACCAAGAGCCCTATGTCGGCCGCACCGCGATCCAGCTTGTCCGTAACGAATTCGCCATCGCCACTGAGAAGTCGATATGTTATCCCTAGATGAGACGCCCGAAGCTCTTCGGCCACTTTTGCCAGAAACGCAACGGCGTCACTTTCTCCGCAGGCGATGCGTACCTCACCAGAAATGTCGGAGTCGCTCGACGTCATATCGCTTTTAATTTGTCCCATGAGATCGACTGCCTCTTGGGCGCGCTCCATGAAACGCATGCCCGCTTCGGTAAGTGTCACACCCTTCCTTCCGCGGTCGAACAGGGTGACACCAAGCTCCGTTTCGAGGTCTTGAATCTGCCGAGAGAGTGGTGGCTGGGTCATATGAAGGTGCTCGGCAGCCTTTTTGAAGCTCCCTTCCTGAGCGATTGCCAGGAAATATTGCATAGTTCTTATGTCCACGATTCCTCTTTCTTTTTGGTCGGAAAAAGTATACCAATTCGATATATCTTCGTATATTAAATATGAATTTGATATACGAATGACGCCGCGGTATCGTTTGTTTTGAGCAAGAAGCATGCCGACTATTAAAGAGTGCGAAGGGAAAGCAATGGAAGAGAAAGAATATCTCGATCGCCTTCTTGCAGGTGAGGCGGTAGAAGCTGGAAGCGAGATGCATTGCATGATGCATAATATGAGCCAGAAAGCTATCCGTATCTGCGCAGACATCAACACCGGCTACCATGACCCGGACGAGCTCAAGACGCTCATGGAAAAGCTAACCGGGCGCCCTGTTCCAGAGGGGTTCGGTTTGTTTCCGCCATTCAATTCTGATTGCGGGAGGAATATCTTTTTAGGCGAGCATGTATTCATTAACAGCGGATGCAAGTTTCAAGACCAAGGCGGCATTTTTATTGGAGATCGGTGCCTTATTGGGCACAACGTTGTTATAGCGACGCTCAACCATTTTATGAATCCTGCGCATCGTGGAGGCATGACGCCAAAGCCGGTACGTCTTGGTGACGATGTATGGGTGGGCTCAGGGGCAATTTTGCTTCCGGGCACAACGATAGGGGATGGCGCCGTTGTGGCTGCAGGAGCTGTGGTTACCAAAGATGTGGCTCCGTATACGATCGTCGGCGGTAATCCTGCTCGCTCTATCAAGCAGGTCGAAAGGTCGTAAAGTCAGCGTTGGTGCGTGGCTTTGCTTTTGCCGAAAGAATCAGCGCGGGAGAGTTCTATTCCTGCGAAAAGCTTTGGCTGACATCATAGTGGGGAAGTGTTGCAGGTATAAAGTCGTAGGGCATCTTTCGCGTACATGCGTAAAACAGAGCAAAAGGTAGGGCGCAATAGCGAAGAAAAACAAAGAGCGCCAAGAGCATAATGGCTCGCAAACCGTAGAAAAGCACGCGTGTCATGCCTGTGCGCTTTTGCGTTTCGCATGACATACGATAAAACATTCCTGCTGGCGTAGCGCCGTTTTGTATCCATGGAATAACCACCTCAACAACAACAAAGGCGCTCCCATAACAAAGAATTGATAGTACGACATTCGCCTGGTCAAGGAGGGGGTCGTAGGCATCTATCCCAAAGGCAACTCTCAAACCAGCCACTATTACCAAACGCGGAATTATGGCGCATGTGTCTATGATGAGCGCGTCGGTTAAAAGAGTAATGCATCGACGCAAAAAACCAGGATTATGCGTGATAGGGGGCAGTTGTTGCCCTTCTTGAGCCGTGAAACGCAAAAGGATATGCGCAAGCGCCCAGCCAAGCATTCCCCCGAGGGTGTTGCATATCAGATCATCAACCTCAAAGGTTCTAAACGAATAAGGATACGCTCCAAAAAGTCCTGTAAGCTGGGCAATTTCTATGAGAAGCGTCGCGGCAAAAGAGATTCCAAGGGTGGCAAGGGCTCCTTTTTTCAGCAGTGTTTTCGCAATGAAGCCAAGCGGCACGAAGAGCGCTACATTAAGCGAAAGTTGCATAACGGTATCAATGCTGTCGCGTTGCAGATCGTACAAGAAATTGAACGGATCCAAAATTGGCGTCATGCCATAGGTGATGCCCGGACCGCTATCGCCGGTTGGGAGTGGGTATAAGGTGAAACAAACAAGCCCGGCTGCATAAAGAATGCTTGCGTAGATGGCGAATACCGTAGTGAGCTTAAGCCATCTGTCACGACGATAGAGTAGCACCAAAATTGGAGCACAAAGCAAAAGCGAAAGAAGTGGCCAGAGTAATATAGCCATGTTGAAACTATCACAGAATGTAGAGAGATATATGTTGACAATAGCATTCATATGTTCGAGAAGATAGTTTACCAAAAAAGTAAAGGTTTGCTCGAGCGGATTGCAAACGGGGCTCGCAACCAGGGATCGCAATCAGCAGAAAAACACGCGCGTCATGTCTGTGCGCTTTTGCCGAATCAATGACATGCAGGCGTCTATTTCTCAACGTCGCTCTTGGCATTCAAAAACAACTGTTGAGAACACGTACCATCAAGAGGCAGCAATAAACAAAAGTCGTTTTCATGTGACGACGTAAGACGAAAGGATGTCTCTTATGGAAAATGTCATTATGGTCACCTTCCCTGTCCAAAGCCAGGCATATCAGGCGTTTTCGCAGATCAAAAACGATTCAGTGAATTCTGCCTACACGGTTTTGCAGATGGCTGTAATTAAGAACGAAGACGGAAAAATCAGTGCTGTAGATGGGTTTGATTCCGGAGTAGATTCTTCGAACGATACCGTAACGGGTGGTCTTGTTGGAAGTATCATCGGCATTCTTGGAGGTCCATGGGGTGTCTTGCTTGGCTTTAGTATCGGTCTTTTGGCGGGCAGCATTATGGACACCAATGATGTCAGCGACAATAGTTCGCTCATTGAATATGCAAGCCAGGAGCTGCAATCAGGGCAAACTGCAATTATCGCGCTTGTGCAAGAGAGCGATGAAGCAGCTTTCGACCTTCGCCTTCACGGCTTTGATTGCAAGATCAAGCGCTTTGATGCGGCAGTAATTGCCGATGAGGTAGAGCAGGCAGAAGCCTCTCAAAAGCAGCTTGCTAAAGATGCGCGCGAGAAGCTTCGCGAACAAAAATGTGCTGATCGCAAGAAGGAAATCGAAAACAAGCGCGCAGAGATTCGCAAGAAGTTTGACGAGATTACCAAACGAGCTTAATGCTGAGATTTTTCACCTTTCCAGGCTTGCGCATACTCATCGAGCATCGATGCAATGTGTTTGCCGATGGTCGCATAATCGTCAGTGTCTAAGTTTGCAAGCGACACACGTACCGACCATTCAGGCGCATCAAATCCCGCGCCATCCATGAGCACCACGCCGGTGTCATGCGCAAGCCTCACAACGATATCAAGTGAGTCATAGTTGTCTTTGAGCCAGGCGAAGAAATCAGCGCCATAGAGACGCGTCACCCAAATTTCCAGGTCAATTATTGAATAGTAACCAGCGCGCAGCGGGTCAGGCTCAAGCGTCCAGCCGAGATTTTTCCATAAGAGTTGCAGGCGACTTGCAACAAGCTCTTGCATTTTGGCGCGGTAGATATCCTTTTCGTCAAGCAGGCAATAGAGCGCGAAAAGTGACATCATGACCTGCTGTGGAGTGCCTAATCCAGCTGTGCCATTGAGTGCAACAAGGCGAGAATCAGCCACCATGCGGTCGGTGAACTTGACGCGTTCGATCTGGTCGGTCAGACATGCGTAACGCTGTTTGATCTGCGCTTTCTTGTCGGCAGGCAGAGCGGCTATGCGGTCATCGAAAACGTTTTTCTGTGCTGTAGCTATCACGGCAAGACGCCAACCCGTTGCTCCGAAATACTTCGAGAACGAATAAACGCACGCGGTGTTGTAGGGAAGGTCGGCGAGCAGAGAGCGGTAATGGGGGACGAAGGTGCCGTAGACGTCATCGCTGATGATGAGCAAATTTGGGTTCTTTTCCCGCACGATTTGAATGAGTTTGTTGCGTGATGCGTCATCCATAGCCACTGATGGGGGATTTGAAGGATTTACCAAGCACAAAAGCTTGATGGACGGATCGGCAAGTTTCTCAAGCTCTTCATCAGGATACTGCCAGGTGTGGAGGCCTTCGCCATCTTTTGTAGTGGCATTAATGTAGGTGACTTCTAGATCGTAATCATTGAGCGTGGGTATGTTTAAGTAGGGTGTAAAAATTGGCGTCATCAGCGCGATGCGGTCGCCGGGATTAATAAGATAGTTGCACTTCAAACAATAGAAGAGGTAGCACATGGCTGCCGTGCCGCCTTCGGTTGCGAACAGGTCGTACGGTGCGTCAGGTTTCTGGCCGTCATCCATTGCTTTTATTAGGTAGTTATTTACGATTTTTTGCGTGTAAGGCAAAATGCGATCAGGGAAAGGATACAAATCTCCCGAGATGCCGCTTGTCCATTCGTGAACAAATTCGTCAGCCGGAAAACCTTGCTGCACGAGGTAGTCAAAGGCGCGACGTATGAACTGAGCAGCTTTTTTGTCTTTATGCGCGTCAAGGTAGGCAAGCAGTCGATCCGCACACCCATCTTTGGCTGGCATGCCTGCAAGGTCAAATTCGGGTAGCGATGAGACGCGCTTTGCCTCTTCTATACTAAATTGGCCGAGCAAGAAGAAGGCCTCGCGAGGTAAGGTGTTGATCCAGTTGGGGTTGCCGCGCCCGGCGTTAAGGAGTGTGCGCGTGGTGTCTTTGTCTCCTTCGCGCGCAAGTTTTACGAGGAGATTTTTGACTTCGAAAGGCGACATGGCGGAAAGAGATTCTTCGAGCGCATGTTCGTCGTTGGCAAGAATAGCCTTTTCAGCAGGAGAAAGGGTTGAGCTGGTTGCAGCGGTGGGAGAGGGTTTTTCGGTAAGCATAAGACTTCCTTTCTAGAAAGTATCTCCCATTGTAGAATGCGCGTTTTGCGGGAATTTGAGAGAGTAGCAGCTGTAATACAAGTGAGAACTGCTTGAGATTGAGTTGAAAGCATCGCGCGCGGCGCTGTCTGCGTGCGGTCCGCCTGCGCACGACACCGCCTGTGTGCCACGCCGCCTGCATGCGGCATCGCTTGTGCGCCGCCGCTAAGGCGCTTTGCCATCCCGCATCGATTGCATGAACGGGCGATGACAAACGATTAACAGTGCCGAGGTTCCCTGCGGGCCTTCGCGGTGAAAAGCGCACAATCAGTGTTCATGAAGAAAATTCACGCACATATGCAAGGCGCCCAACCGTGCGGCCAGTCGGGCTCTCAACCAGGCCGCAAACCAGGCTCCCAACCAGACTCTCCGTTGAGCGGCCAACCGAATTCCCAGATGGGCAGCAAGATTACTCAGCTTGAGTCACCTCATGGTGCCGCGCGACTTTGCATGGTGGCGGTTATGTTCGTCTCTACGCTGAACGCTTCTTTTATGCAGTCGCTTATGAATGTCGCACTTGATAGGGTAGCAACTGATTTTTCCATTACGCTTTCGCAGGCGAACTGGGTGGTGCTAGGTTATGCGATAGTGACTGGCAGTGTCATAACCACCGTGGCTTCGCTTATTGCGCGATACGGCATTCGTCGCGTCATGTTTGTCTCTTATGTTGCTGCCGTTGCGGGTTCGCTTTTGGGTTTCGTAGCGTGGAGTTTTCCTGTGATGATTGTTGCGCGCCTGATTCAAGCCATCACAACCGGTTTGACGTTTCCGCTGGTAAACGTCGCGCTTCTGCGGCTATCTCCCAAAGGGCGTGCGGGTGTTTTGCTCTCTTTGAACAGTGGCGTGATTGGTGTTGGGCTTGCGGTGGCACCGCTCATTTCAGGGTTGATACTTACCTATTTTGGCCTTCACGCCCTCTTTTTATTGCCGGCTGTGGTTTCGGCGATTTTGCTTATATGTGCCCATTTCGCTCTTCATAATCTCACGCCTCGAATCGAGAAAAAGATAGACCTGATAAGCGTGGTCTTCAGCACATGCGCACTTGCTACATTTATGTATGGCCTCAATGACGTTACGCGTAATCTCTTACCTTCGCTTGCGCTCATGCTCTTTTCTGTAGTTTTGGCAATGTTCTTTGTTTTTCGTCAGCGCCATTTAGCAGATCCGCTGCTTGATCTGAGACCACTTCGTGTTCGAGCGTTTGCGCTTGGTGAAGTATTGGTAATCGTGTCATATATGGGGTCGGTTTATCTCAGCTTGTTGGCTCCTCTCTACCTTGAGGGGAGTGCTTCGTACACGCCATTTATGGCAGGGTGCCTGCTGGCTTTGCCAATTTTGTGTTACGGCATATTCTGTTTCGCCAGCGGAAAGATCTTAGGGAAGCATGGAGTGTCGCCGCTTGTTCCGTGCGGTTTTGCAATTATGATTCTGGGCTTCGGCGCTACATTTTTCGCAGCACAATCCCGGCTTGTGACGGTCTTTTTAGTGTGCGTTGCGGTTGCTTATGGTGGTTATGGTGTCATGTATCCATCCATCAAAAGCGTTGATTTGGAAGTGATTCCGCATGCAGAAGCATCCTCCGGTTCATCTATTCACTCTACGTTTGTCCAGATAGCAGGGTCGGTAAGCTCCGCGCTCTTTGTTGGCATTATGTCCTCAGATGTCACGTCGTCTATGGCGGCTGGCTCAACAAAAGCCGCTGCCTATGCGTTTGGTTTTTCACATACATTACTTATTGCGCTTGGCATTTTGATAGCAGGCTTTTTGTTGTCGCTGGTGTATGTGCGCGCTGTTGCAAAAACTAATCCGACTTCGCCAAAGTAGCCTCGCCAAAGTAGCTAGTCCTTCCCGAAATCACGGATAAGACCTCGACGCGCGGTGCGGTACTATACTGGTATTACGTGAAAAGGATGAGTGATATGAAAACGATTTATGAAAGCCAGTCGACTCCTGCTGCCGATGGATTTTATATGCCTGCTGAGTTTGCTCGGCAAGACCGCGTGTGGATGGGATGGCCTTACCGCAGTGACACCTGGGCGCATGGCGCTAAGCCGGCGCAGGCTCAGTATGCCGAGATCGCGCGCGCAATTGCCGAGTTTACGCCCGTTGTGATGTGTGTAAATCAGGCTGACTTCGCCAACTGTAAAGCACAGTTTGCTGACGACGAGAATGTGACCGTCATCGAGATGAGCACCGATGATGCGTGGTTCCGCGACACTGGTGCTACCTTCGTCATTAACGGTAAGGGCGACAAACGCGCATGTCACTGGCATTTCAATGCATACGGCGGCTTGATTGACGGCTTGTATTTCCCGTGGAACAAAGACGAGCAGGTTGCCGAGAAAATGGCTGAGCTGTCTTACTGCCGTCGCTATCGTCCCGATTATATGATTTTAGAGGGCGGCGCCATCACGGTTGATGGCGAAGGCACACTGGTGGTTACCGACCAATGCCTGCTTTCACCAGGTCGTACGGCATCAGCTGTGCTTGCCGACGAAGAGGACGAAGACACCACTTGGCCGGCGTACGCTAAGAAGTTTGAGCCATACAGCGAGGAGCTGCGCGCCTATATGGAAGAAGAGCTCAAGCAATATCTTGGCGTTGAAAAGGTCATCTGGGTTAAGGAAGGTATTGACCCTCACGAGACTAACGGCCATATCGACGACGTTGCAGCCTTTATTGCACCTGGTGTTATGGCTTGCATTTGGACTGATGATCCGGACTATCCGTTCTACGATCAGTGCCACGCCGCTTATGAGACGCTTTCCTGTGCTGTGGACGCTCAGGGTCGCCAGATCAAGGTTTACAAGCTTCCTCTTCCGGCAAACCCGCTGTATATGGATCAAGCTTCATGTGATTCTATCGACGCAGATGAGAATGCCAAACCGCGTGTAGCAGACGAGCCTCTGATCACATCTTACATGAACTACCTGGTCACCAACAAGGGCGTTATCGTTCCTCAGTACGGCGACGTAAACGATCAGTTGGCAGTGGACACACTCCAAGGAATCTACGATGAGGTGTGGGGCAAAGATGTCTACAAGTGCATAGGTGTCCGATCCGACCAGGTTGTTTACGGTGGTGGTAACATTCATTGCATCACGCAGCAGGAGCCTTCTGCGTAGCTCTTTTAAAGCTGGGGTCAGACTTGCTGCGTTGCTGCCTGATCCCAACCCCAGTACCAGCGCGATGTCCGTCGCGTAGCTGCTCCAAACTCCAGTTCCAAACCTCAGCACCAGCCTCAGTGCGATGCCTGTCGTGATAAAATTTGCAATAAAACACCATGTTTTGGCTGGAAAATGCCCCTCGTCGGCGATTCGCACGCGATTTTGCCGTCGAAAACACCGACAAGAGCACTTTTCCAGCCATTTTGCCGTCGAAAACACCGACGAGAGGCATTTTCCAGCCAAACTTCGCCAAAAACTGAAAAAGTTAGTTCAACGTTGTAACAAAAATGCGTCCAATTTCTGCATAATGCCTGTTCAGCGCAAAATCGTGCAATTCTTACCGAAATCGCCACCCGCCAGATCGCGCGCTGGGAGCGCTTTGCCACCCGCCAGATCGCGCGCTGGGGCGCTTCGTCACCCGCCAGATCGCATCCGATCTTTACCACTTAGTCGCAGGGTGGCATCGAGTGCGCGTTTTCGCCCTCGTGTCCTTATAATGAGACGTAACTATCTGAAATCGAGGTGCTCATGAACGGACTTCCAAGCGCATTCACGCGTCGTCGCTTCACGCAATTGGCGGCTATTACAGTCGGCACGCTTGCGCTGGGTGCGTGTGCAAGCGAAACAAACAATGCGCCGGTGTCTTCGTCTAACGAGGCGTCTGATGACGAAGCTTCGATAGGCGAACAGAAGACAGACCAGTCGTTTGACCAGCAAGAAGGCCACCAAAACGAAGCGGATACGCCCGCTGACCCAGCCGAACAAGCGCGAGCTATCGCTAAGGAGCGCGTGCAGAATATGTCGCTTGCGCAAAAGGTTGCGCAGCTGTTTGTTGTGGCTCCGGAAGCGCTCGTTCCGGAAGCGCTTGTCGAAGGTGTTTCGCCAGTTACTCAAGCCGCAGAGATTGGGCAGGCGATGGTGGTTGATTATCCGGTTGGCGGGTTTGTCTATTTTGCTCCGAACATTGTCTCGCCTGATCAGACGACTTCCTTGCTTTCAGGCACTAGTCAGCTTTTTGCAGAAAGCGAAAACGTCTTGCCATTTTTGTGTGTTGATGAAGAGGGCGGGTCGGTGGCTCGCATTGCAGGCAATGAGGCGTTTGGGGTTCAAGATGTTGGAGACGCCGCAGACATTGGGGCACGCGACGATGCTGCTGCAGCGAAACAAGCAGCCGAATTTATTGCGGAGTACGCTTCTTCGCTTGGCTTTAATTGCGATTTCGCACCAGTCGCTGATGTGGTTGACCCACTTGTATCTGACACGATGTTGCTGCGTTCGTTTTCAAGCGACCCTGCCGTGGCGTCAGAGATGGTGCGTGCTCAGGTAGAGGGTTTTCGCGAAAAAAACCTGGTCAGCTGTGCGAAACATTTTCCAGGCATTGGGTCTGCTGCAGGTGATTCGCACGACGACCTTATTACAACAGGGCACACGCTTGACGATATGCGTGAAGTTGATTTGGTGCCCTTTGAGGCGGCGGTTGATGCTGGGGTGCCCATGATTATGGTGGGTCACCTCAATATGCTGGCTGTGACGGGCGAAGATGTTCCTGCGTCTCTGAGCCCCACCGTCGTCCAGGGGCTTTTGCGCGAGAGCCTGCATTTTGAGGACATCGTGATTACCGACTCTTTGGCTATGGGCGCGGTCGCAAACTACTACACCTCTGACCAGGCCGCCGTTGCGGCGCTTTGTGCGGGCTGCGATATGTTGCTTATGCCTGAAAACTTCCAAGCGGCTTATCAGGGCATAATTGATGCTGTTTTATCAGGGGTTATTAGTGAAGACCGTATTGTCGAATCGGTTGTTCGCATCCTGAGTATTAAACAGCGCTATTTTGATGCGATAGGGTGAAGGAAGCTCCGCAATGGCAGGGCTTCGTTCACCTCAAAACTGTGCTCGAAGTCGCTTATAAACCTAGCCGAGGCATTCTCGATAAAATGCCTCTAGGGCGTCGAAGGGGATCTTGTTAAGCTGATCGTAGAGGTCGCAATGGCGGGCACCTGGGACGATGATGAGTTATACCGTTGGCGAGGTGGCAAACCTGCTCGGAGTGGCACCTTCGACACTTCTATACTATGAATCCGAGGGTTTTTTGCCCGAAGTGGAGCGCACGGACAGCGGCAGGCGTTGCTATTCCGAGAGCAATGTCGAAGCCTGCAGAGTAATCGAATGCCTTAAAACCTCAGGGCTATCCATTAAAGAAATTCACGACTTCATGGCCATGGTGCAGCTTGGGGATGCAACGCTGGCAGATCGATTGGAGTTGTTCGAGCAACGACGCGCTGCAGTGCTTGCAGATATCGAGCAGCTGAAAAACGCTTGGCATGCCAGCATTTAAATACTGGAAATTAAATGCTGGCATTATCAAACAGCTTGAGAGGCGGGGACCGAGGACGTGGTGAAAGACTTGCCACTTTCTGAGATTCCGGCAAACCATGTTGCGGCTCGCAAGTATCTCATTGGTGCATAACGCAACAAGCGTGCAAGGTGCTGGCATGCATTTTCGAAATTTATGTGCGAAACATATTCGAAAAGCAATCGCATTACACTTTGAGTATTCGCATTATTTTGGCACTTGATTTAAGCGTGATTGCTTACGAGGGAGATGACGTGAGTCCACGACGAGAGAATCCAAACAAAGTGCGTATTCGCAAAGCAGCATTCGTGCTTATGTATGAGCAAGGCTTCAGCCAGACAAGCTATTCTGCGATCGCACAAAAAGCCGAGGTGAGCCGCTCTCTCGTTCAACGACATTACCCTAAAAAAGACGAACTGCTGGCGCTGTTTTTCAACCGCATTATTGCTGCGAGCTCGGCGCTTTTGCAGGAGAGGGGCAAGCAGGCGCAAAACCCTGTGTTGCAAGCGCTTCATCTGCTGCAACTCTATTTGCAGATAATTATCTACAACGACAATATGCAGCTTATTACGCGAGAAAGTCTTGCTAGTAGAAAAATATTAACCATGCTAATCAAAGACCACCTCGACATGATTATCGCGTGCATCGATAGGTCGGGCGAACAAACCGAATCCGAGGTGTTTTTAGCCGCCATAAAAGCCATGGGTGGCATGGAAGCTTTGTTGCTCTTTGAGCTCAACGAGAATGTCAGCGTGGACGCGGGGGATATGTCTGCGCAGATGATTGCGGCGGTGAGAGCGCTTGCAACCGATGTGCTCTATCAAAAAGAATACGAGTCTTTGCGCGGGCAGCTGTTGGATCCTGAGTGCGTTCGACGCATGGCAGCTGAAGTGCTCGAAGAGGTTCTGATTCCGTAACAAGTGCGTGAGCGCACGGCGTTTACCCCTTGCGGTTTTTATAATGACGAGGTGGATACGTATCAAATCAACCTGAATAGAGTGCTCATGGTTATTCAAGGACTTTCCGCACAAGAAGTAGAAGCGGCGCGCCAGGCTGGCAACGTGAATGTTGACGCGAGCGTTAAATCCCGCTCATATGCTCAAATTGCGCGCGAAAATATCTGCACGTTGTTCAATGCTGTCAATTTTATACTGGCTGTACTGGTCTTTTTGACCGGCTCATATAAAAACATGCTCTTTATGCTGGTGATTGTTATTAATACGATCATCGGCATCGTGCAGGAGATTCGCTCGAAAATTACCACCGATAAGCTTGCGATTCTCACAGAATCGGTTATTCCTACAATGCGGGATGGCGAAGAGGTCGAACTGCCAGCTCATGATCTGGTGTTAGGCGATGTCATCAAGCTTGGTCGCGGAAATCAGGTGCCGGCCGATAGTGTTGTTCTCGATGGCGAATGCCAAGCCAACGAGTCGCTTTTGACAGGCGAAAGCAAGTTGATCAAAAAAAGTGCAGGCGACCAGCTGATGAGCGGCTCTTTTATTAACGCAGGATCGGTGTGGGCTCGCGTGGAGCATGTCGGCGCACAAAACTACGCAGCCAAGATCACCAACGAGGCTAAACAGCATAAAGCCATCAACTCCGAGATCATGACCTCGCTCAATACCATTATCAAATTCGTAAGCATTGGCATGTTTCCCATTGGCATTTTGCTGTTCTGCATTACCTATTTCTTGCATGGAGTAGCGTGGAATTCGGCCATTTTGTCAACGGTGTCAGCGCTGGTGGGCATGATCCCTGAGGGGCTTATTCTGCTGACATCTACGGTGCTAGCGGTTGCAGTGATTCGTTTGGCAAAGCATCAAGTGTTGGTGCAGCAGCTCTACTGCATTGAGACACTCGCGCGCGTAGACGTGCTTTGTTTGGATAAAACAGGCACAATTACAACCGGAGCCATGAAAGTTGTTTCGGTCGAGCCAATTCGTGCGTCTGCGGCTGATACGTCGGCGAGCACAAATTCGCCCTCTGATATACGTGCAACTGCAAATTCGCTTGCTGGCACATCTGCGACCGCGCAGATCAACGAGATTTTTGCCTCGCTTGCCGCCTCCGACGAAGATCCCAACGAGACAGCGCAGGCCTTGCAAACTTATTTCGCGAACACACCCACTCAGCCCGCCAAGCGCGTGGTTGCGTTCTCGTCGGATCGAAAATATTCAGGTGCCACCCTTGCAGATGGTTTGTCATATGTCATGGGTGCCACACAATTTGTGCTAGCCAGCGCCCCAAAAGAGCTGGAGCGGGTGCACGCTCAGTTAGATGAGCTGGCAGAAAACTCACGCGTGTTGGTGTTGGCACGTGTGCCAGGTTTCGACGCAGCCGGCGCTATCGTTGCCGGTGCTGCTGGCGAAGAGGTCACTGCGCTGGGGTTTGTTTGCATTGAAGACGAAATTCGACCGACCGCCACACAAACTATTCGCTACTTTAATGAGCAAGGGGTGACGCTTAAGGTGATATCGGGCGATGATCCCACAACGGTTTCGGGCATTGCACAGCGAGTTGGCATCCCGAATGCGCAGGATTATGTGGATGCAACAACGCTGACTACGGAAGCAGCAATCAAGCAGGCGATGGCGAAGTATGCCGTCTTTGGGCGCGTGCGGCCAGAGCAGAAAAAAGCGTTTGTGCTGGCGTTGCAAGCAGAAGGTCATACGGTTGCCATGACAGGAGATGGCGTCAATGACGTTTTGGCTCTTAAGGCCTCGGATTGCAGTGTTGCCATGGCAAGCGGCTCAGATGCAGCGCGCAATGTAGCGCAGCTGGTGTTGGTCGACAATGATTTTGCGAGCATGCCCCGCGTGGTTGCAGAGGGTCGCCGCGCGATCAACAACTTGCAGCGATCGGCATCGCTGTTTTTGGTCAAAACGCTGTTGTCTATTTCGCTTGCTGTCATATTTATTTTGCTGCCTTGGCAGTATCCGTTTGTTCCTATTCAGATGACGCTCATTTCGGCGTTTACTATCGGCTTGCCTTCGTTTGTGTTGGCGCTGCAACCCAATCACGACATCGTTCGCGGCAAATTCCTTTTCAACTGCGTTGTACACGCTATCCCAGGAGCAATTTGCGCGGTGGCAAGTGTCCTTGTGACCTGCGTCGTTGGCTATAACGTGCTCGGTATGAACTATGGCGAAGTTTCCACCGTTTGTGTGCTTTTGCTGGCTTGCATTGGCGTGCTGTTGGTGATTCGACTTTCTCTTCCCTTTAACGCGCTACGCGTGGCACTTTTGGTCGTTATTCTGGTTGGACTTTTAGGGTGCGTATGTTTGTTTGGCCACCTGTTCGACATTGCACCATTTACCCCGGCTATGTTTGGCTTGTTTGGCGTTTTGGGCGCTATGAACGTGCTGGGCTTCAACTGCATCTATACCGCGCTGGATGCATATCATCTCAAACAACTCAAGGCATAGGAGTGCATATGGAAACATCAACTCAGACGGCAACGAAGACAGACACCGTGCAATCCGCCTCGACGCGAACGGCGCCACAAGCGGCACCACAAGCGATGCCACAAACGGCGCCACAAGCAGCCAAACGAATTGCATTTATCACAGGAGCTTCTTCGGGCATTGGAAAAGAGTTCGCCATCCAAATTGATCGGATGCAAGTGGTAGATGAGCTGTGGTTGTGTGCGCGCAATGCCGATGCGCTTGAAGCATTGGCCGCAAAGCTGGACACGCCCGTGCGTGTAGTATGTGCAGATTTGACTGATCGCGACGACATCGAAGCAATTCGCGAAAAGCTGGTCTCCCTAAATCCTCAGGTCACATACTTAGTAAACGCCGCTGGTTTTGGCAAATTCGGAGATTGGCAGAGCATTTCTTCCAATGACGTAGATGCCATGATCGACCTGAACTGCAAGGCGCTGGTGGATGTGACCCAGATGTGTTTGCCGTTCATGGGGCGAGGCGGCCACATAATTGAGGTAGCTTCTGCAGCGGCATTTGCTCCGCTGCCGCACTTGAACGTATATGCCGCGAGCAAAGCATTTGTGCTGCATTATTCGCGCGGGCTTCGCTTTGAATTGCGCGGGCGCGGAATTGCGTTGACGGCATTGTGTCCTACGTGGGTAAAGACGAATTTTGAGCAGGTGGCGCGCCAGTCGGGAGGCGCGGGCGACGTTGGTCATTTGCTTGGCGAACAAAGTGTCGAAAGCGTGGTTCGTGCAGCGCTTTTTGGCAACAAGATGCATGCTGCTGTTGTATGCGCGTCTCCGCAATCGTTTTTGCTGCGGTTGGTGGGCAAAGTGGTGCCAAACTGCATCACGATGGCTGGCTGGGACATACTTCGCCATATTTAGCACCGCTAATGAAAAAATATCGCTTACAACCGATCGTAACATAGAAAAAACCAGCTCAATTCGCCTCGAAAACTTGGTGAAAAATACGCCCTTACCTGCGTACATGTATGCAATGTAGTCCAAGCGTGCCCATTTTATGGTGAAGGGTCATCGGTGGTACAATATCCTCCATATGTTGTCATTTTGTTGCGCGCATAACACAATAGGTTGCGATGACGGCAAAAGGCATCACCGATACGTATTTGAACTATGGCTTGCGACCCTTAAAGGTGGGAGTTTTGAAGGGTTGATGCAGCGGGAGTTTAGCAAGCCTTTGAGGAGAATGCATGACTTCACATAAGGGCGCACACATTACGCCTACTGATGAGCAGTCAACTATTGGCGGCTACAAACCGGTTTACACCCCCGGACAACAGGGCTCAGCAGCGAACAATGCTTACAGCAATCAAACCAATGGCGGCGCTTCGCGTTATTCGCGCAATAATCCAGCATATGCAGCACGCAAAATGCCACGAGGCAAAAAGATTGCCATCGGAGTTGTGTCTGCGCTGGCCATCATATTAATTTGTGCAGGTTCTGCATTTGCGCTGTGGTATAACAACGTCGCGCGACAACTCAACGAGGGCGACAAGACGCAAAAAGAACTTGCCGCGCTTGATAATGAGCTCAAGCCGGTGGTAAACGACGACTTCAACGAGCCTTTCTATATGTTGCTGATTGGTTCTGACCGTCGTGCTGAAGATGGCGAAACGACGGGCTATCGCTCTGATACAAACATTTTGGTTCGCGTCGATGCTACGCAAAACCTCATCACGATGGTTTCGATTCCGCGCGACACCAAAATTGACTTCTCGTATACCGATAAAGAAACAGGCGAAACGCGCGAATATGGCATCAATAAGTTCAACGCAGCTTATGCGTTTGAGCAGGCACCGGGAACCATTAGTGCTACGCGCGATCTGCTCGATTTAGATGCACTCGGCATTGACATTTCATATTATGCTGAGGTGAATTTTCAGGAATTAGTGTCGCTGGTCAATGCGGTTGATGGCGTGTATATTACGCCCGAGGTGACCATAGATGACCCAGATGCTGATGGCACATCAGCTAATCCCGATTGGCCTCGTCGTATCTTTGAAGAGGGTCAGGAATACCACATGTATGGTGATGATGCGCTTGCTTTCGCCCGCTCACGCGCTTTCGCTGATGGTGACTTCACGCGTACGCAAAATCAGCGTCAGCTCATTATGGCCATCGTGCAACGTGTGCTCGATTTGCCTGTTACGCAAATGCCGGCTGTGATTGAGGCGGCTTCTCAGTGCGTTACCACTAACATGGCGCCGGAAGAGATCTTGAAGCTTGCCGAGAAGTTCAAGTCTACTGCTGAGCAGCGCGAGAAAGAAGGAAAAGACGGCATAACGGTATATTCGGCAATGCTTCCTTCTTGGACCGGTATGGAAGGCGCTGTTTCGTACGTGTTTAACGACGAAGAAAAGACCAGGGAAGTCATGGAGACCATGTTGAAGGGTGAGGATCCAAGTGATATTGTGTCCGACGGTCCGCCAGCCGACTTCCAGTCAGGCGTAGCAAATACGAATGACTTCTGGGATAACAGTGGTGGCGACGAGTCGTATGAGCCTTGGGTATCCGAGCAGCCTCAGTATGACCCGATTCCCTATACCGAGCCCACAACGCCACAAGTAGACCCAGTTCCAACAGAGCCTGAACCTGTGATACCCGATCCTGATCCGACGCCAGATACGAATCAAGCGCCTGGTCAAGATGGTACTCAAAGCGGGGGTAATTCGGGCACCACAGGAACCCCAGGAATCACAGGGGATTCAACCGGCACCAGTGGAGGTGGCACAACAGACACCGGTACCAGTGGAGGGAATGCACCCAACACTGGTGGCGCCACAGATGCTGTGACTCCGAATGAAAACGCTGAATCTGTTTCAGTGTCACAAGGAGCCGGAGCGTCAGCTACGATAAAGGCGTAGAGCTGTAAATATATCTATCTGCTCAGACCGCGTTACGTTAGCGCGGTCTTTTTGTTTGCGCGCAGTCGATCTTACGTGATCGAGCTCTCGCAATCGAGCTTTCATGTTTCGAATCACATTTCGCATCATATCTCGCATCGTCTTTTGCGAAAAAAAGAGAGTTGTGGCTGGAAAAGTGCCCTCGTCGGGGTTTTTGGCAGCAAAATGGCTGGAAAAGTGCCCTTGTCGGGGTTTTCGGCTCCGAAAACAAGCGATTTTCCCCGACGAGAGGCCTTTTCCAGCCACAACTTACAAAAAGTGCGAGAGCTTTAGAGCGTCCGCAGCAAAACCCCAGGTCGCGCACGAGGCCTCGCACGAGGCCTCGCATCAGGTCGCGCGCAGGTCGCGCGCAGGTTGCTCCCCAGGTTGCGCACCAGGTCGCGTGCCGGGTTTCACCCCAGGCTACGCCCCAGGTCGCACGCGATACGAACTAGGCGGTGGCGTACCCGTCAGGGTTCTGCGACTGCCAGCGCCAGCTGTCCTCGCACATTCTCTCCAGATCGTATTCTGCAACCCAACCAAGCTCTTCGCGTGCTTTTTCGCAGGCAGCATAATTCTCAGCAACATCTCCAGCGCGGCGTGGCTTGATTTGGTAGGGGATAGTGTGGCCACATGCGCGCTCGAAAGCCTTGATAACATCAAGTACGCTTGAGCCAGTTCCGGTACCTAAGTTGAAAATTCCCACACCGTGGCGCTGACCGTCAGCGTCAGGCGCACCGGCAACCGAGCCCAAACCGAGCGCTTCGCCAGTGCCAACGCGCCCTGCCATCCAGTCGAGAGCAGCCGCATGACCGCGCGCCAAATCAACTACGTGAATGTAGTCGCGAACACCCGTGCCATCAGGGGTTGGGTAATCGTCACCAAATACGCCAACTTGCTCAAGCTTACCCACCGCAACTTGTGCAACGTAGGGCAGTAAGTTGTTGGGGATGCCTTTGGGATCTTCGCCAATAAGACCGCTTTCATGAGCACCGATTGGATTAAAGTAGCGAAGCAGCACAACGTTCCACTCGTTGTCTCCCACGTAAAGGTCGCTCAAGATTTGCTCGAGCATGCTTTTGGTCCATCCATAGGGATTAGTGGCATCGTGTTTAGGACAGCTTTCTGTGATGGGGATAAACTCGGGTTCGCCATAGACGGTTGCACTGGATGAAAAGACGATGTTTTTCACATCATGATCTCGAGCAACGTCGCACAACACAAGCGTTCCAGCGATGTTATTCCAGTAGTATTCAAGCGGTTTTTGCACGCTTTCGCCAACTGCTTTATAGCCGGCGAAGTGGATCATGCCATCAATTTCGTGTGCGTCGAAAATCTGCTGCAAAGCATCGCGGTCTAAAATGGAAGCCTCGTAAAAAACCAGCTGCGGGTCATCTGCGTCAATGCCAGCAATTGTGCGAATGCGATCAACGGCAACTGCGCTGGAGTTGCTCAAGTCGTCAACGATTACGACGTTGTAGCCTCCTTTGAGAAGCTCCACAACGGTATGGCTTCCAATAAAGCCAGCACCTCCGGTCACCAAAATCGTTGTTTGTTGCGGTGATTTCGCCAGCGTTGTATGCGCCATAGCCCTGTCCTTTCGTGCGCTAACTGTATACGTCAAGGATAGCACGCTTCCTCGGTGATGCTGTTGGACGTATGATTTCTCCAGATACGATTGATTACAGAAGGCTTACTTGCGCGCTCGTGATGCTATGATATTGGGACGCAAAAACAAGCAAGCGAAAGGACTTTGAGGTGGCAGACGTTCGTTTCGGTACCGATGGATGGCGCGCAATTATTGGCGAAGAGTTCACCAACGACAATTTGGTGCGTGTGGTTGACGCGTCGGCACGCGTGTTTAAAGAAGATGCTGTGGCGGCAGGGCGCGCGCTGGATAACCCAGGTACGCTCATTATCGGCCACGACTGCAGACAAGATGCTCATGAGTATGCTCAGTTGGCTGCCGAAGTTGCCGCAACGCATGGCTTTGACGTGAAGCTTTCGCAAGACTATTGCCCGACACCAACCCTGTGTTGGTCGGTCGCGCAAGATCCTGAAGCGGTGGGCGGCATTATGCTTACCAGCTCGCACAACCCCGCTGAATATCTCGGCGTTAAGCTGAGGCTGGCTGATGGCGGCGCGGCAGGTAAAGACCTCACGGATCGCGTTGAGGCCGTTTTGGCAGAAACGCCGCAGCCCACCGATGCGCGCGGTACCTACACCGAAGTGGATCTCATGACGCCGTATCTGGCGGCACTCAAGGCTCGCGTTGATGTGGACGCTATCAAAGACGCCCATTTGCGCGTGGTGGTTGACCCGCTTTACGGGGCAGGTCGCGGATATCTTGCAGGTCTGTTACGCGATTTGGGTGTTGAGGTTTGCGAAATCAACAATGCTGCCGATCCAACGTTTGACGGCTTGCACCCTGAGCCAATTGCGCCGTGGGTTAACCGCTGCATGGAGAAGGTGGTTGAGCTTGGATACGATGCTGGATTTATCAATGACGGTGATGCGGATCGTATTGGAGCGGTGGACGAGCATGGCAATTTCGTCAACCCGCATCGCATTATTACGCTGGTTACCTCGCATTTGGCCGAGGACAAGGGTCTGCGTGGCCGCGTGGTCTCAACCGTAACTGCATCAGCTATGCTGCAGCGCATGTGCGATCGGTTGGGTCTTGAGCTGACTTCTACACCTGTTGGTTTCAAATGGATCTATGCCGAAATGGAAAAGGGCGACGTCATGTTAGGCGGCGAAGAGTCCGGCGGCATCGGCATCCCGGATCATGTGATGGAGCGCGATGGCCTGCTGATGGCGCTGCTTTTGTGCGAAACGATGGCAGAGCGTCACATGACGCTTGGACAGCTGGTTGATGACATGTTCAGCAAAGTTGGCAGCATGGAGTTTGAGCGTCGCGGCCTTTCCATCACCGATGAGCAGATGGACAACTTCCGCACGCATGTGCTGAGTGAATATGCGCCCGAAGAGGTTGCAGGTAAGCGCGTGGTTGCAATTGATAGGCGCGACGGCGTGAAGGTGTGTTTGGAGGGTGACGCTTGGCTTATGCTGCGTCCTTCCGGCACCGAACCGCTAGTGCGTATTTATGCCGAGGCAGAAACCGCCGATGAGGTTTCGGCATTGCTTGCTTGTGGCGAAGCAGCCGTGCTGGCATAAGTGCTGTTTGACGCTTTAGTTGTCAAGCCGAGGAAGAGATTTGAGAAGTGCCCAGGCAACTTGTTTATCCTGGGCACTTTTGAGTTGCGACTCAAACGAATCGAGCGCCACAACGCTGCGACCCATAATTCGAGCAGTGCTGTTGGTTGCAAGCTGGGTGTTGTAGGCATGCGCGAGCATTTGCGCGGATGCCGCATCGCTTGCTACGATGCAATAGGGGTCGAGCCCTTCGGTGAGCAGGCGAAGTGCTGCTGGATCAAGGTGTGTGTCATTGACGCCATCTATCTGGGCGAACGTGCATGCAGCCTGCCCGTACCCAAATGTTTTTGCAGACGTATTGAGCGCGTCGCGCGCTTCGGTGCTAAGCAGTGTTGAGCTTATGACTAAAAAGATGCCGCAGCGCTCGCCGGTGAGATGTTCGCCAAAAAGCGACCATGTTGAGACCAGCGTAGCTTCGCACATGTTACCATTTGCAGAAATTTTCACACTCACCCTTGCGATAGATGATGATTCGCCGTATAACCATCATAATAGCAACAAAGGAGGCGCATGATGTGCACAAACGGAATCAACACCGGACAGTTTGAACAAATGATTGACCAGATTGACGATCATATTAAGCTTGAGCGCCGCTGGACTCATACGCTCGGTCATATGGCAGATGACGCCGGATATCCCACAACTTGCGCTAAATTGCATGCCGCCCAAGCACTGCTGGACGATGTTCGCGCGCTGTTGGATGAGGCCAAAGATTCGCTGGAAGACGATGCAAACGCTGCGTCGCAAATTAGCGTTAACCTGGTGTAATGTGCCTTATTGGCGCATCGGATTATAGCCTTCAACAGAAAAGAAGTTTGAAATGACAAATGATCTCATGCGATTTTCGGTTGCCATGCCCGAAGAGCTACTCGTGCGCTTCGATCGATTGGTTGCGCGTCGCGGTTTGGCGAAAAATCGCAGCGAGGTTGTGCGTGATTTGGTTCGCGATGCTCTCATTGAGGACGAGTGCGCACTGCCGGGCGTAGAAGTGATGGGCACCTTGACGATCGTGTTCGATCACCATGCGAACGACTTGCAAGAAAAACTACACACTATTCAGCATGATTATGTGGACAATATTGTGTCGTCGATGCATGTCCATGTTGATGCGCATCAGTGTCTTGAGGTCATCGTGTTGCGCGGCGAAGCGGGGCTTGTTCACGATATTGCGAATTTAATTTTAGGCACCAAAGGCGTGCAAAACGGGAGGCTTGTGGTCACGACTGCTGGCGAAAGCGCACTCGGTTAAGGCGCACTCGGCGAAGAGCCTCCCAGCTAAGGCATGGTCGGCGAAGGAGCGTTTGGCGAAAGCGCACTCGGCAAAAGCGCACTCGGCGAAGAGCCTCCCAGTTAAGGCGCACTTAGCGAAGGAGCGTTTGGCGAAAGCGCACTCGGTTAAGGCGCACGAGGGTTTCCTTTTATATAAAACTTGCAAGGAGATATGGTATGGATACCACGGTAATGCTTGGTCACGGTAGCGGCGGCCTCATGATGAAACGCATCATTGACGAGGTGTTTTACGAGGCATACGGGAGCGATATTTTGCTTCAAGGCGACGATGCGGCAGTACTTGCATCTCCGGCGGCAGGCGAGCGTCTGGCTTTTTCTACAGACAGCTTTGTGGTGACGCCACACTTTTTCCCTGGTGGCGATATCGGACGACTCGCTGTATGCGGCACCGTAAATGATGTAGCAACGAGCGGAGCGAAACCGAAATATCTCAGTTGTGGCATGATTTTGGAAGAAGGTTTTCCCGTTGAAGATCTTCGCCGGATTTGCGTTTCAATGGCTGAGGCTGCTAAAGAAGCCGGCGTGATTATAGTCACAGGAGACACCAAAGTGGTGAACCGTGGGCATGGTGACGGTGTCTACATCAACACGTCCGGCGTAGGAACGCTTGCGCCCGGCATTAATCTTGGTGGAGCGCAATGTAAGCCCGGCGACAAGGTGTTGGTCACCGGTAGTCTGGGTGACCACGGCATCACCATCATGAGTTGCCGAGAGTCGCTATCGTTTTCGACCGATTTGCAAAGCGACGCCGCACCGCTCAATCACCTGATTGCGAGCGTGTTAAAAGCTGCTCCTCAAACGCGTTGTTTTCGGGATCCAACTCGTGGCGGACTAGCCTCCACACTTAATGAATTGGCTGCTCAATCGCAATCTGACATCTTTATTGATGAGGCCGCTGTTCCCGTGAAACCTGCCGTGCGTGGAGCATGCGAGATGCTTGGCTACGATGTTTTGCAGGTTGCGAATGAAGGCAAGATGGTCTGCGTCGTTGCGCCAGATGAGGCCGATGCGGCGCTAGAAGCCATGCAAGAAAGCATTTATGGCAAAGATGCAGCAATTATTGGCGAGGTGGCAAACAGCAATCCTGAACGCGGCCCGAAAGTGTTTTTACGCACGGCTTTTGGCACTGCGCGCATTTTAGATATGCTCGTAGGGGAGCAGCTGCCGCGTATTTGCTAAGGCTTTCGCAAGCATGATCAGGCGCTTGTGACTGTGTTGCTGCAGGTGAGTTTTGCTGCAGGCGAGCTTAGATGCAGGCGGGTTTTGATTCGAACGAAGCAGTTTTGAATTTTAGGCTTGCCCAAAAGCAACCGATCTCACCCCGATTTTGCCGAACCTTGGAAATTCTAGTTTTTGCCTTGCAATCTATGCAAAGTCGGGTATCTTACGGGCATGTGGTTTTGAAGCTTTGCCGCTTGACGTTATTACTTTAGCAGCAAAGGTTCTTAAATGAGAAGGAGATTGCCATGTCCCATCCGGTTATTGAAGCTGATGAGTGCATTGGTTGTGGCATCTGCGTTGATGCATGCCCCCAAGAGGTGCTCGAAGTAGTTGGCGGCGTAGCAGACGTCGTTAACGAAGAAAATTGTATTGCATGTGGCGATTGCGTTGAAGAGTGCCCAATGGGTGCTATTCCTGAGGTAGTCGAAGACTAACAAAGTCTTATTTGCAAGCAAGAACCCCGAGGTCAATAGCCTCGGGGTTTTCTTTTTTTGTCCCATAACCCCCGGAGCTGTAAGACAAAAGCCTCGAGAACCTCCTCAGCTTCCAGCCCTGGGATCTCCCTCGGCTCCGGCAATCCGAGAAGCCTCGAGAAAGCGAGTATCCTGCAAGCGAACAAGGCAATGTTGAAGTTTTGCAAGTTTTGGCTGGAAATCGCCTCTAGTCGGGGAAATCGCCCCCATTTTGGCGTCGAAAACCCCGACAAGGGCACTTTTTAAGCCAGATTGCCGTCAAAATCACCGACGAGAGCACTTTTCCAGCCAAAACTCGGTAAATACCGCAATTGGTTCATGAGTGTAATAATCTGCGCGGAAAGCATGGAATTAAACACCAGGGCAAGACGTCGGGGTAGCCCGCTAGATCAAAGCGCCAGGGTAAAACACTAGGGTAAGACGTCGGGGTAGGCCGCTAGATCAAGGCGCCAGGGTAAGGTTGCTAAAGCGTTGCTGGAGCGTGCTGGAACAATGCTAGATCATAATTCCTACACAAATTATCACAAGAGATTCACCTTAAGAGAAGCACCGGATAGGCGAATCTTCATTCCAGAAACAAGCGTGTGACCAGCGCGTAACAGATCATTTTTTCTTGGGACAGTTCGGTTTTAGGTGTTTATAGTAGATGCGTTAAGGAAACATATAAATATATGTCTTAAGAAACTTGACAGTGATAGACTTAGATTATATAGTATGCAACATCATAAAATACTTGTACCTATGATACTTACGTATCTTGTTCCTTGGCTTGTTTTGCGCAGGTAGTTCAGCGAAGAGTAAGCCACACAGAAACAAATACGTATCTATAGAGTGTCGTTGGGCAGCAGGCAACAAGCTTTGTGAGCAAAAAGCTTTTATAGGCAACAAGCTTCTGCTTCTTCAGCGCGCTCGGCACTACCAAGTACAAATAAACGAGAAAATATGCAACGAAAGGAAGCAAAAGTATGAGCAAGATTCTCGGTATTGACCTGGGCACTACGAACTCCGCCATGGCTGTCATGGAAGGTTCAGAGCCTGAAATCTTGGTAAACGCAGAAGGAGATCGCACAACTCCGTCCGTAGAGGGCTTCCGCAAGGACGGCGAACGTGTTGTTGGTAAATCTGCAAAGAACCAAGCTGTAACTAATCCTGAAAATACTGTTTCATCAGTAAAGCGTTTTATCGGTCGCTCTTATGATGAAACTCCTGAAGAGCAAAAAACCGTAAGCTATAAAGTACAAAAGGGCGATGGTGGCCGTGCTGTTGTAGACATTGATGGCAAGGATTACACGCCTGAAGAGATTTCTGCAATGGTTCTTCAAAAACTCAAGAGCGACGCAGAAAAAGTTTTGGGTGCACCGGTAACGCAAGCAGTTATTACTGTCCCTGCTTACTTTAATGACGCACAGCGCCAAGCAACCAAAGACGCTGGTAAGATCGCAGGTCTTGAAGTGCTTCGTATCATCAACGAGCCCACGGCAGCTGCACTTGCTTATGGCCTTGATAAGACCAACAAAGACGAGAAGATCCTCGTGTTTGACTTGGGCGGCGGTACGTTTGACGTGTCTATCCTTGAGCTGGGCGATGGCGTGTTTGAGGTAGCTTCAACCGCTGGCGACAACCATCTCGGTGGTGACGACTGGGATCAGCGCATTATCGACTGGTTAGCCGATAAATTCAAGGCTGACAATGGCATTGATCTGCGCCAAGACAAGATGGCTTTGCAGCGTTTGAAGGAAGCAGCTGAGAAAGCAAAGATGGAGCTGAGCTCTACGACGCAGGCAAACATCAACCTGCCCTTTATTACCGCTGACGCATCAGGTCCTAAGCACCTTGACTATACGCTGACCCGTTCAGAGTTCGAGCGCATTACCAAGGATCTGCTGGATCGCTGCAAGAAGCCTGTTGAGCAAGCACTCTCAGATGCTGGCCTTAAGTCTGGCGACATTGATGAGGTTATCTTGGTTGGCGGTTCAACGCGTATGCCTGCAGTCCAGGAACTGGTTAAGAAGCTGACCGGCAAAGACCCGAACATGTCAGTAAATCCTGACGAGGTTGTTGCAATGGGCGCAGCTGTTCAGGGCGGTGTTTTGGCTGGCGACGTTGAAGGCATTCTGCTTCTTGACGTAACGCCTCTGTCTTTGGGCGTTGAAACCATGGGCGGCGTTATGACCAAGATGATCGAGCGCAACACGACGATCCCGACGCGCAAGACAGAAATTTATTCAACTGCATCAGACAATCAGACTTCTGTTGAGGTTCATGTATTGCAGGGCGAACGCCAGATGGCTTCTGACAACAAGACGCTTGGCAAGTTCCAGTTAACCGGCATTCCGGCAGCTCGTCGTGGTGTTCCGCAAATTGAGGTTACTTTTGACATTGACGCAAACGGCATCGTAAATGTTTCCGCTAAAGATCTCGGCACCGGCAAGCAGCAGCAGATTACCATTTCTGGTTCAACCGCTCTTAACGATGACGAAGTTGAGCGCATGGTAAAAGATGCTGAACAGCATGCTGAAGAAGACCAGCGTCGTCGCGAAGAAGTTGAGATCCGTAACACCGCTGATGCTTTGGTTAATGCAACCGAACAGACGCTTGCTGAAGTTGGCGACAAGGCTCCTTCTGATGTTAAGAGCGCAGCTGAAGAAGCTATTGCTGAAGCAAAGACCGCTCTGGCAGGTTCAGACATGGAAGCCATCAAACAAGCAACCGAGAAGATGCAGCAAGCAGGCTACAAGCTGGCTGAGGTCGTATATTCAACCGAAGGCCCGAATGCCGCATCTGAGGCAGCTGCTGCTGAATCAACTCCTGCTGATGACACTATTGAGGCAGATTACGAAGTAGTAGATGACGAAAACGAAGGGAAGTAAGCGCCATGGTTGAGCAAGGCACGCCACATGAGGCGCGCAGCACCCAGGCCGACGACTTGAATGCTGCTGCAGCGGAGGTTTCTAACGTTGAGACCGTTGCCGCTGAAGCTGCTGAAACCCTGACTGATGCGTCGCAAAACCTTGATGATATTTCGGCAGACGAAGTGGTCGTTGAGGGTTCGCCTGAAGTTGAAAGCGCTTCGGTTGCAGAAGATCTGTATATCGAAGCCAAGAAGCAGGTTGAAGAGTGGCAGGGCAAGTACATGCGTCTTCATGCGGAATGGGACACCTACCGCAGGCGCACTAACGAGCAGCGCGAAATTGAAAAAGCTCGCGCAACCGAAAAGCTCGTAACTGACCTGTTGCCCGTCATTGACGACTTCGAACGCACCATTGGCTATGCAACTGACAATGGTGAGACAGGACTTTTAGACGGCGTCAAGGCGGTACATGCAAAGTTTGTCAGCGTGTTGCAAAAAGACGGTGTCGAAATCATAGACCCAGTGGGGCAGCCCTTTGACTCACTGGAGGCGCAGGCCGTCGCAACGGTTCCGGATTCGCAAGAATATGACGAGACTGTGCACGAGGTCTACCAAAAGGGTTACAAGATGGGAACAAAGGTTCTCAGACCTGCCATGGTAACCGTAACAACCGGTGGTCCTAAGCGGGAAAAAACACCCGATGAGGGCAGTGAAAGCACGAAGTAGTGTATGCGTTGAAGGCGGGCTTTCGAAGCCCGCCTTCATACGCTCAAGCAAAGTAAAACAACTGTGAAGGAGGTAGAGCAGAAATTATGGCAGCTACCCCTGATTACTACAAAACACTCGGAGTCCCTCGTACGGCAACTCAAGCTGAGATCAAAAAGGCGTTTCGTAAATTGGCACGTACGCACCACCCAGACGCGGGCGGCGATGAAGCTAAATTTAAAGAGATCAACGAAGCCTATGAAGTGCTTTCTGACGAAAAGAAGCGCGAACTGTACGACCAGTATGGCACCGCGAACGAAAACCAAATACCTCATGGCTGGGGCGGTGGCTCAGCGGTCAACGTGGAAGACATTTTCGGTGGTGGCTTTGGTGGCGGAAGCTGGGCGGATATTTTAGAAAGTATTCGTCATGGTGAAGGAGCCTTTGGGTCTAATTGGGATTTCGGTGGTGGTTATCAGCCACGACCGCGAAAAGGTCAAGACATGAACGTTACGCTCAACGTAACGTTTGATGAGGCGTTTAATGGCGCTGAGAAAAAAGTTACGGTACGCGTCCCCGGCAGATCAGAGTCAGAAACCTTAACGGTCAAGATTCCTGCTGGCGCAGTGGATGGCGGACGTCTTCGCTTTAAAGGCAAGGGCGCTCCTGGCGAAAATGGTGGCGCAGATGGAGACCTGCTGATCACAACCAAAATAGAGAGCAATGATCTTTATACGCGCAAAGGCGCAGATGTGCTCATGACAGTTCCTCTCAACATTGCAGAGGCAGCATTGGGCGCGAGCGTGGTTGTGCCTACGCCCGATGGCAAAAAGGCGCGCGTGAAGGTTCCGGCTGGTACGCAAGATGATACGGTTTTGACGGTGCGCGGAAAAGGCGCTCCGAAAGTAAAAGGCGATGGACACGGCGATCTTAAGATCACCATTAAAGTGGTCATCCCCAAAGAAATGAACGAAGAGCAAACAAAAGCCATGGAAGTGTTCTTGGCTGCAAGTACTGAATCGGTGAGGAGTTGGGAAGCATGAGCGGTAACCGAACCGACCGCAACCGTCCGTTGTACATGATCAGCGTTGCTGCTGAGCTTACGGGAGTGCATCCGCAGACACTTCGCACCTATGAGCAAAAAGGTCTCGTGACTCCGCAGCGGACCAGCGGAAATACCAGAATGTATTCGCAAGCTGACATTGAGCGGCTTGAATTAATTAATGAACTTACCGGCGAAGGTATTAACCTGGCTGGCGTCATTCGCATCCTTGATTTGCAAGGCAGGCTCGATGAACGTGATGCTGAACTTGATGATCTGCACAAACGCGTTCGCCGTCTTGCGGATAGGGTGCATGAGCTTGAAACGCGAGAAAGCGTAAACGCGCTGGTGCGCGTGACGGATATGCCAAATACCTTTCGCCGTTTGAAATAGGAAATGAAAAGGAGGGTACGCCATGAACATGGGCAACCTCAGTAAATTGGCGCTTGGGGCGCAGGAGGCGCTGCAGCAAACGCTGGTTATCGCCTCAGAAAACGAATCATCCCAAGCAGAGCCAATTCATATGCTTAAGGCGCTTTTGGCTTCGCAAGAGAATAACTTGTCAGCCATTATCAAGCGCATTGGTGCCGATCTGTTCCAGCTCAACGCAAATGTTGACGCTGAGATTGCTGGCATGCCAAAAATCAGTGGCGCAGGCGCTATGAGCGGCATTCCGTCGCAGGCGCTGATGGGTGTCATCGACAAGGCAGTTAAAATTGCTGAGCGTTTGGGAGACAGCTATGCGACTACGGAGCATCTGCTAATCGCGCTTTCTGAAGGCAAAGATGCTGCGGGCAAGATTTTGAGCGCGGCAAACGTGAATCGCAAGAACATCGAGGCAGCATACGAAGAGCTGCGTGGCGAAACACGCGTCACTGACCCGAATAACAAAACGCAGTTTGAGGCGCTTGAGCAATATGGGCAGAACCTGACGCTTAAGGCGCGCGAGGGTAAGCTGGACCCGGTGATTGGCCGTTCGGAAGAAATACGCCGCACCGTGCAAGTGCTGTCTCGACGCACGAAAAATAACCCGGTGCTTATCGGCGAGCCTGGTGTCGGCAAGACTGCCATTATTGAAGGATTGGCGCAGCGAATCGTAGCAGGTGATGTGCCTTCGTCGCTTCGCGATAAAGAAATCGTGGCGCTTGATTTAGCCTCAATGGTTGCGGGCGCAAAGTATCGTGGCGAATTTGAGGATAGGCTTAAGGCGGTCATTCGCGAAGTTAAAGACTCTGATGGGCGCGTCATTTTGTTCATTGACGAGTTGCATACCATCGTGGGTGCCGGATCAACAGGCGATAGCTCAATGGACGCGGGTAACATGCTCAAGCCGGCTTTGTCGCGTGGAGAATTGCATGTTATTGGTGCAACCACGTTGGATGAGTATCGCAAATATATCGAGAAAGACGCCGCGCTTGAGCGTCGTTTCCAGCCGGTTATGGTAACTGAGCCTACCGTGGAAGACACCATTGCTATCTTGCGTGGCTTGAAAGAAAAGTACGAGATTCATCACGGCGTTCGCATTACTGACTCGGCGATCGTTGCTTCAGCAGAGCTTTCAAACCGCTATATCACGGATCGTTTCTTGCCAGATAAGGCAATTGATCTGATGGATGAGGCAGCTTCTCGTCTGCGCATTGAGATTGACTCAATGCCCGAAGAGGTTGATGTTGCTGAGCGCAAGCTGACCCAGATGCAGATTGAAGAAGAAGCGCTCAAAAAGGAAAGTGATGACGTTTCCAAGGAGCGTCTTGAGAGCTTGCGTAAAGAGATTGCAACGGCGAAAGAGGCGCTTGACAAGCGCAAAGCTGAGTGGCGCAACGAAAAGGATGCGATCGAATTTGTGCAGAATCTCAAGGCTGACTTGGAGGGCGCACAGCTCGAAGAAGAGCGTGCAACCCGTGAGGGCGACCTCGTAAAAGCTTCTGAGATTCGCTATGCTCGCATTCCTGAACTGCAGCAAAAACTCGCAGCTGCTGAGCATGATCTGAACGTTCGCCAGCAAGACGGCGCGATCTTAAAAGAAGAAGTGTCAGAAGACGAAATCGCTGAAGTGGTTTCAACGTGGACTGGCATCCCGATTCAAAAAATGATGCGCGGCGAGATGGAAAAGCTTGTTGACCTGGAAAAAGTGCTGCATGAGCGCGTAGTTGGTCAGGATGAGGCCGTCTCTTCAGTTGCGGGAGCTATTCGCCGCAATCGTGCGGGACTGTCTGACCCGGACAAGCCAATCGGATCATTTTTGTTCTTGGGTCCGACCGGTGTTGGTAAGACCGAGCTCGCAAAAGCGCTTGCCGAGTATTTGTTTGATTCAGAGCGCGCCATGGTGCGTATTGACATGTCGGAGTACATGGAGAAGTTCAGTGTACAGCGACTCATCGGAGCGCCTCCGGGATATGTGGGTTATGACGAAGGCGGTCAGCTAACTGAGGCGGTTCGTCGCAAGCCATATAGTGTGATCTTGCTTGACGAGATTGAAAAGGCACACCCTGATGTCTTTAATATCTTGTTGCAGGTTTTAGATGATGGCCGTTTGACTGATGGTCAGGGTCGCGTGGTGAGCTTTAAGAATGCCATCATTATCATGACGAGCAACGTTGGTTCGCAATTTATTCGCGAGCGTGCAGCACATGAGCGCGAAACGATGGGTGATATGCTCGAAGATGTTGTCAACATGACTCCCGAAGAGGGCGCAAAGAAGCTGGCAGAGTTCACCAATGCCATCCAAGATGCTTTGCGTGCAACATTTAAACCGGAGTTTTTGAACCGTATTGATGACATCGTGACGTTCAACGAGCTTTCTATTGCGAACATGGAGCCCATTGTTGAGCTCCAGCTCAACGACGTGCGTGAGCGCTTGGCTACTCGTCGCGTGACATTGGATGTTTCGCCGGCGGCTATGGAGCATTTGGCCATTGACGGATACGATCCGGTATATGGTGCGCGTCCGCTGAAGCGTTTGATCCAGCGTGAAGTGGTTGATCGTATTGCTCAGTTGGTTATTGAGGGTAAGTTGTTCGACAGAAGCCATGTGCTGATTGATATTAACGCCGAGGGCGACTATGAGTGCAAGGTTGAAGAGGCGCTTGATCTGAGTGGATTGAACGAGCTTAACTTGGACGATCTTGACTCAATGGGTCTTGAGGACGACGAATAAAGCCGAGGACAGCTAGCAAAAGCCCATGGCGGCGAATAAAGGCCGAATAAAAGCCTTCAAAAGGTTGCAATAAAATTGGCGCCCCTGTTGGGCGCCAATTTGTTTTGCTAGCTAAAGGTGTGCTCGCTTATAGGCGGCGTGCGTCTTAGGCGTGGTCGCGAGCTCGCTTGCGGCTTGCAACTAAAGCTGCACCTGCGATAAGTGCCACAACACCACAGCATACGCCAGTCACTCCAAGCGGGTCTCCTGTCTTTGCGAGACGCAGATCTTTGATGGTCTGTTCGCCATTGATGCCTGTCTTGGGCAGCTTGGTCATGCCAGCTGTATTGCCATCGGTTCCATCGCCTTGATTGGTGTCACCCGAATTGTTCGCATTCGGATCATAAACGCTGCCATCAGCCAACAACACGCCACCCGAAGCATCGGTACCGGGCGCATATGCCTTGCCGCTCGTTACGCTTTGGCGCGTGGGGTCATTTTCGAACGATTCCCAACCTTGCTCGGGGACAAACGTTTCACCAGGGGTCGGATGGGTGGCTTCGGGATTGCTATCCCACTTAGAAGGAAGCGTGCCGCTTGCTGCAGCAATGTTGCCAATGTCGGCATTGAGCGCCTCTTCGGTAACCAGCGCATCAAAGGAAACGACAGCATGTTGTCCGCCAACCAATTCGCCAATAACAACTGCCAACATGCGCGTGTCCGGATCATAGCAATCATTAGAAACATTCAGCGTTTGACCAGATGGCAGCGTGACCTTAATGGTGTTTGCGAGCGGCTCTAAGCCTGCAGGTATTGCATCGCGAACAACCGCATCCATCCAAGCGGTGCCAATGTGGTCATTGGTAAGATCAATGGTATAGCGAATAGTGTCGCCCAAACGAGTTGTGCCATCTGTGCGAGAGAGGTTCTCTGCACGCTTTGAGATGGACACATCGCCCGCTTCTGGGTCGTCGCCAATAATGCGCGAAGGCTCTACGGGATCAGTGCTTAATACCGGCTCATCACCAGGGTCGGGGACAGGCGTTCCCGGATCAACCTCGGTAAGTTCAAAGTCCGGATCCGTTGAAGGAATGGTGCCATGGATGTCTGCTTTGTTGCTTGGTGTGGTGCCAACTGCTTCAGGTTCGACGGTTACATCGAAAGTGAGAATGGCATCTTCGCCACCCCACAGATCATCAACGGCAACGGTGATCTTGCCCGTTTCAGGGTCATAAGCGCTGTCTGGAACAGGAATTACTTCGCCTTCTGGTGTGGTGAGTGTAATGCTTCCCGGAACAGGCTTAAAGCCATCGGGCAGCGGATCGGTGATGGTAACGCCGCCAAGGCAGCTCTCAGGATCTCCGGTGTTGCTCACTTTGATGGTGGTGTGGATCACATCTCCCACATGGGTAACTGGGGCATCCGGATTGGCCGTGTTTTCCATGGTGATCTCGACAACCAAGTTACCCTCAGCAGGGTCTTTCGGAGCTACCGTATGGCTTCCTTCAGGGTAGGTGGGCGTAGTGGTTACCGGGGTGACGGGAACTTGTGGACCGTCAGGGTCTTCTGGGTTGTCGCGCGTGCCTTCAGCACTTGCAATGTTGCCTAAATCAGCAGGGTCAAGGTCGCGACCAACGCTGCCTTCCTTTACCACGCACTCAAAGGTAAGCACAGCAGAAGCTTCGCCATATACCACGCCAGCCGGAGCGGTGATGGTTTGCTTGTTATTGCTTGCTGGTTCTGAGAGCGTGAACTGACCAACGGTCGGATCTGCGTCAACGAGCGTTAACGCGCCATTGAATTCGTCAGCTGCATTGGTGAGCTTAACGGTTGCTTGGTCAAGCTCAAGAACAGCGGGCAGCTCGTCGGTCAGCACGACATTGTTCCATCCTGAACCGGCGGCGCCGTTAGCCGCCGTGATGGTATAGCTAATACGATCTCCTGGTTGCGTAGGTCCTTGTGGATGCGTGAGATTTTTCGCAACCTTAGTAATGCTGGGCTTCGGGTCAATGCCCGGGTCAGTGTTGACCTTCACCTTGAATGCGAAGGTGGTTTCGGTATAAGCGCCATTGGCATCTTGCTTGATTGTCAGCGTTGTTTTGCCAACCGCCTCAGGGTCAACGCTGAGAATGAGATCTCCGTTTTCGTCGCGAATATAGTCGCCATTTTCATCGGTAGCAATCTGGGCGTCGATGATTCTTCCGTCACCGGTGGTGATGGTGATTTTGCCTGAAGACGGGGTCTTGAGCTTGAGGGTGAGTCGATTAGGATTCGTCTCATTTTCGCGATCGTATTTGGTGTAGGTGCCTTCAATATAGCCTTCGACCAACTTGCCGCCATCGGGATTTGGTTTAGGGGTCTCGGTGGTGTAGACCTTTCCAGGACCGGGGTTGTCAAGGCTGATTGTTGGCTTCGGGTCAATTGGCTCAATAGCTACGATGGCGTTTTTTGCATCAGGATCTTCGGCCGGGTTAACGCTTGCCAAATAGTTGCCAACCATCGTGGTGTCCGTTGCCTCGGGAGGGAGGAATTGTACAGACACCTCATGCTTGCCATCTGAGGTGGCGTCGGGAACTAAGAAGTCTTTTTCGGCCGGAATGAATACGTAATCAAAGCTGGTATAAGAGCCTTTGCCGTTCGGAACAACGCGAGCGTTGATCAGGGGAGACCCCGCTTCAATCTTGGTGCCATCTTCAGCAAGGTCGCCTTCAAAGACCATCTTGACGGGTTCTCCAACGGGCTTTTTGTCCACATAAAGCTGGATATAGCCTCGCGGTGCTTGGCACGCTTCGCCTGTCTTGTTGCCATCTGGATCAAGATCTGCGGGTTTGATGTTGGCGTGCACGGTGAGCTGCTCGTGTGAAGGCTCGTGGATGCTACCGTCATTGCCGTCATCCCAGGTGGCTTCTACCAGGTCAACCTTGGAATCGATCGGCATAATTTCGCACCAGCCAGTAGCGCGATGACCCCAATAGCTGTTCGCGAAATCGGCATACTTTGGATCCGTTGAGGCGGAATACTGGGTAGAAATCATAGTAAATTGCATGATTCCTACATCGGCGGGCATGCTTGACAGTGGCGCGCCATCAGTGCCTGTTGAGACCTCAAGACCAATTGGCTTGCCGTTTTCTTTGCTGGTATAGCGCTGGTATTTGAAGGTCAGCGCATCGGGATCAGAAATAGTTTTCGGAATTTCCTCTTCTGTTGTGATCCAGTTTTCTTTCTTGCTTAAGTCATACGAAGCCAAGGGAGTGCCGTCGTAGTATTTTTTGAGCGTATCGGTATATCGCGAAGGAAGTTCAAAGTCGATATAGCGCTTCAGAATACTTCCTTGATCAGGGTTAGCGAAAAGCGGGTTAACTTTTTGCACCTTGTTGTTTTCGTCCAGGTATGAAAGGGTTACAGAAATCTGCTGTTCAGTTGCCCAAGACGGAAGCCATAAGTACAGTTTACCATCGGTAAACTGAGCGGGAGCGCCATATTCGTAAGGGACATTACCAACGGTGAGCTCCCAGTCAACAATGGCGTTGTTGCCATCGGTGAGCTTGTTGCCAGCTTCGTCCTTTTTGATTACCTCTGCGCCTAAGTCGATAGCAATCATGGAAACAGCTGGGTTGTTGGTAAGCGAGGTATCTACCGGATAGATGCCAAATGCGGACTTGTAGCTATCTGCACCGTTGATGAATGCTTGGAAGAGCTCATCGCTGCGGCCTTCGACTTTGCCAATGCGAACGCTGCCGCCAACAACGCAGACAGCACCGTCTTGAGCGCCAATGCCCATAGAAACGCAGTCTTTGCGTGGGTTACCGCCCTTGGAGGTTGCTCGAGAAGTGTCCGGAAGAATGGTGCCACCAGCAATAACAATAATGTGATCTTTATTCCAGGAACAGCAACCTTGCCCGATGGCGTTGCCATGTGCATCAGCATGAGGAGTAATGACGCCGCCGTTGATGTAGATATTACCTGCCCATGTTTTGCTTGCAGCTGCAACGCTATCCGGAGAGCCATTTCCTGAATTGACCAGGCCGTTATCAAGGGTGTCTTGGAACTGGTAAGCATTGGATTCGGTGCTCTGTGAGTTGTGCGCCCAAGCTCCACCACCAATGGATGCGCCATGATAGCTCGTCCACGTTTCAATGACGCCGCCATTGAAAGTCATATCGCCACCGCAACCTGCAGAAGCGCCACCAATTGCAGCACCTCTACCGTTGGTGCCGTCACCAGAACCACGTGCGGTAATGGTGAGAATTCCACCATTGAATGTCATTTCGCCAGTTGTTTCAAACTCAACGCTCCCAATGCCGGATTCATTGATGGAGCCGGTAACAGTAAGAGAGCCAGGGTTGGTACTTTCAAGGAGAGACAAGCGGTCGTCGCCTTCGGTTGTGCCGGCAGTGTAAGTTTTGCCGTCGTTTGCCACAAAGGTGACGCCTGCGGGGATTTTACCGGGGTAGTTAGACGGATCCATGACGATGGGGTTGCCTGAGACATCGACGTTTAGAACATCGTCATCGATAGTGAGAATAGTGCCTTCGCCACAATGAATGCCAGGTGAGCGCTGACCGTTGGTTGCGTCAAGTTTATTTTCGGAGCCAGCAGCAAGCGTGATGTGAAGGCTTGTTTTGGGCTCAATGGTGTTGTTTTCAGCGTCCCTGTTTCGTTCGATATGAACGGGGATATCAGAGTTGATGTTGATATTGTTGAACGTAAGGTTAGCTTGAACGCCCGGGTTAACCCAGATTGTTGCGTTCGATGTTTTGTCTGCGGGGGTTGAAAGTGTGAGCGGGGTAGAGCTCAAGATGACCAACTTCTTGAGGTCGTTTGACAGGGTGTTCGCGCCATTGCGCGAAGTGCGCACATAAGTTACATCCTCGAATTTGTAATCAACGCCTTCGGTGCCGCCGGTAACAGTCAGGTTTAAGCTCGTTGAATCAGATTGCGGACTTGTGACGACGTCGGCTTGCGGGCTTTCGGCTACTGCATCAGATTGCGGACTTGTGACGACGTCGGCTTGTGGGCTTTCGTCGGCACGATCTTCCGATGCCAATGCTGCGCTCGGCAACATCAGACCGCACGCAAGCACAGCTGCAAGAGCGCATCTGAGTGCTTTATGCTTCGTTGGATGAGCTTTCATGGTCTTCTCCTTGGTTTGTGGTGCGTTTCTTTTGAACATCAGAGCGCACATCCCCAAAAGTGCACTCCAAAGCTACATAAACAAATGGCAACGCTTGGCGAAAACCAAAACGTTGCCAAATTGACAATATTGTATGGAATTATGTGCGATTATTCAAGGGCGAACACAGACAGACTAATCGCACTGAACTGCGATAATGCTTTCAAATGATAAGCAAATCACATCAACATAATGGTGTACATGTTTAGAGCGCACACGCACTGAGGCGCTTTAAGTCTTGATGTTTAGCGGGTAATTAGTATAATCCCAGCGCTTTAAGCAACAAAAGGACAAGCGCTACTACCAATGCCGGTCGCATGATTTTTGCGCCGAAGTCGATCACGAGCCCTGCGCCTATCCAAGAACCTAAAATGTTGCAAACACCTGCTGCAATCCCTAAAGGAATTATCACGTTGCCGCTTGCTGCGAATACTATAAATGCCGTCAGATTGGTGGTGAAGTTGATGGCTTTCGCCTGGGCGCTTGCGCGACGTACCTCCAAGTGAGCAAACGCAGTGAACGCGATGATAAGAAACGTGCCTGTACCTGGACCATAAAAGCCATCATAGCACCCAATAATTGCTGCTGAAACACACACGATGAGGTAGGTTTTACGCGCTAAATTTGCATCACTTGCATCCGATTGTTCTGTCACGCGGCTTTGATTGGTGAACGTCTTTTTGTTGAGCACAAAAAATGCCGCTAGAGGCAAAATGGCAAGGATGAGGTACGACAAAATGCTTTCGTCGCATATGAGTGAAAGGTTTGACCCGACCAGCGAACCAAAAATGGCCACGCAAATTGCAGGAGCTGCCAGCTTGAAGTCGAGATACCCTCCACGAATAAATCGAACGTTTGCTGCGCACATCCCCATGACTGCTTGCAGCTTATTGGTGCCGATGGCCAGGTGAGGGGGAAGTCCCGCGATCATAAAAGCAGGAAGCGACAGAAGGCCCCCGCTCCCAGCGGACGCATTTAAAATGCCAGCTAAAAAGCAGAGTGGGCAAACTATGAGAAATGTCAGCACATTAATTTCCATGCATGAGATTATAGAGCGTACTTCCTTGCACGCTTCGATGAATCCGCGATAGACCGTGTACAACTGATGACTTTTCGCATTGCGCCTGGTCGCAGAGTTTTACAAGGTAAACATTTCGAAGTTTTGGCTGGAAAAGTGCCCTCGTCGGTGTTTTGGCAACCAAAATCACGTGGATTTTCCCGACGAGGGCACTTTTTAAGCCATTTCGCCCCCAGATTCCCCGACGAGAGCCATTTTCCAGCCAAAACCTTGGAAAACTTGTAGAAACTTGTAGATCCCACAGCGTGGGGCAGCTGCGGGTGCAGCTGCAGGCGTGGGGCAGCTGCGGGTGCGGGTCGCGGCTGGCACGGTGCGCAGCAGTTGCGAGCGCGTGTCGCAGCCAGCACGGGGCAACCGGCGCGGGGCGCGGTCGACGGGTCGTGGCTGGCATAGTGCGCAGCAGCTGCGGTCGACGGGTCGCAGCCAGCCGCGGGCGGTGCGGCTTATTTTTTGTCCGCGACACCAAGTTGTTCTTTGAGTTCCTTGCGGTTGGTGAGACCAGTTTTTTCGTAAATGTGCGAGGTGTGTGCTTTGAGCGTGCCTTCAGCAATGAAGAGCTCCGAAGCGATGGCAGCATTGGTTTTGCCTTGCGCAATAAGATGCATAATTTCAGCTTCTCGCGGGGTGAGGTGGCAGCGCTGAGCTAATTCATTGCAGCGTATGCTGAGCTGCTCTTCTTCGGGTGTTTTTTCAACCAGTCCGCCTGGTTCAAGAATGCGAACGCCCCATTTTGATGCCAATTCTCGCTCTGAAAGCAAGATGAGCGCCGAAACGGCAATAATGCCAACGATAAGTACGGTGATAAGAATATCGACGGTGTCTTCAGCAAGCGGCAACCCATTGAGCAAAGCGGCGGCATCCTTGCCCCAAACGACAAAGATTTGTTCAGAAGCCCTGATGGCGCTGAAGATTACAATGGTTATTCCCAATCGCTTAGAGAAATCGTACATGAGCAGCGCTATTACGATGCTAACAAGCGAATAACTCATAGAGATCAGATAGCTTGATAGGTTGACACCGAAGAAGTTTTCAACGGGAACTAGCAAAAATCCGCATATGATCAGCACAAAAGGAGAGCGATAGAGCGTGCCCACATTAAAGCGGTTCCAGAAAAAGTAGACGCTTAAGAAAAGCACGACATTGATGATGAGCGTCGAAGCAGACGAGTGCATGCCTGCACCAGCGGCAAGCTCGCTTTGTCTGAGTCCATATGCAAACGAATACAAACCCAACAGCAAAAAAAGCTTCCAAGGATATGACGTACGCGGAGCCGCTGAAAATGGCTGCCCATCTGCGGGGAGGTTTGTGTAGCCAACTTTAAGTCCCAAAAGCGCAATGCTTGGAAGCAGCAGCACGATAAGCAACATGCGGGATGTATCCAGACCAGCGCAGAAAAAGACAACTACAACGGCAAAAATGTTGCAAGCAGTCGTATAGAGAAAGATGCGCAAAAGCGGCAATGCGCTAATTGTTTCTGACCATAAGAGCGAAAAAATCACAAAGCCTATGCCGCCCAAAATTGGACACGCAAGGGAGAATATATACGTTGGACCAGGAATTATATAAGAAAGCGAAAACAAAAACGATGCTGCGGTCATGCAAATGCAAGCAATAACGCGCAGATTCGGATGATTGTTAAGTGGCAAAATGCGCTTGATGAATATGAGGGACGAGAGCGAAACGATGGCGATGGTGTAGTCGAAAAGGTTATGGTGATCAAATCCCGCGAAAGGCATGATGGTAGGAGCGGCAATCACCAAGGTGATCCATGCGCGGATGCAGCCCATTCCGCACAAGAATGGCAAGATACCCGAGAGGTGATCGCGGCGAAGTTCTGCTGTAGTGTTTAGTTTCGTAAAGATTTTCCCCATGGCATAAGTATAGTGTACAAAATGGGTCACGCGCCATACAAAAGAGCGCCGTAAAAAGATTGAACCGCACGTCACACAAGAGGATGCTTGATGGCGATGCAAGAAAACGCCCGGCCGCCACGCAAGAAGACGCCCGCACGTCACACAAGAAGACGCCCCAGGAATCCTGAGGCGTCTTTGGGAGGGATAGCGTACTACGCGAATGTGCGAAGTACCGATGTCGTCTTAAAGGTTTGCGACGGTTTTGCCGGTAACATAACCGGTGGTAATAGCGCGACCAATAGAGAGGCCTTCGATATCCATCGGATAGTCAACGCCACCGAAGAACTGACCTGATGCGTTGCCTACTGCGAAGAGTCCCTGGATTGGCTCGAAATCGCCATTGAGGCATTGGTAGTCGCCGTTAACAACCAGACCACCCAAGATTGCAGGCAGGCCGTTTGAGCCACGAGGAATCGCATAGTAAGGGCCACCCTCAATAGGTACCAGGTATTTCGTGGACTTGCCGAAGTCTTCGTCGCGACCGCTTGCGCAGATCTGGTTATAGCGATCGACGGTTGCTTTGAGCGTGTTTGCGTCAATGTCGGTAAAGCCCCACTTTGACTCAGCGGCATATGCATTCATTGCCTCTGCAAGCTCTTCGAGCGTTTCTGCCTGGATCCATTTTTCGGGGTTGACCTTGTTGTTGCCGTTATATTGCGAAATATCGTACGGTGCGGCAGCTTTCCAATCCTCGTAGTAGTCTTCCCAGTTGGCAGGCACTAAACTAAAGAACTTCGCTGCGGTTGAATCGGTAAAGCCGTTTTGTGCGATAGCCTTACGTGAGAAGTTGTTCAGATAGCCCATGCGGCAGCAGGTCTCGTCCATAAAGCGGTTGCCCTGCTGATCAACAAAGAGGAACGGCATTTCCAGGCGAACTGCTGCAGGCTCACCATGGATCATCTTGGTGTGCGTGTGGGGAGTCATGATCGCACCCGCCCACATACCAGCGCACATACCGCTGCCATCGCGGAAATCGGTGGAGAGGCGGAAGCCCTTGCAGTCTGGCGCGTAGTATTCAATCATCTCTTCGTTTGAAGAGTAGTCGCCGGTTGCCAAAATGACGCCCTTTGATGCGTTGAACAGGTGATGGTCACCATTTTCGTCTTCGCAAATAACACCCGTTACAGCACCATCAGCTGTTTGAAGTTGAACGCAAGGCATGCTGTAGAAGAACTCTCCACCCTCTTTTGCAACTTCTTCAGCAATGACGGTTGCTGCAGCGTTGTGGTTGCCCTCAACGTGGAAGTAGGTGTTTGCATGGAGATAGATGTCGTAGCCGTTGTAGTTTAAGACAGCGTCATGAGGCTTTGATTCTACGCCGCCTTTAGCTGCGGTTTCTTCCCACCATGCCAAAGCTTCCTGTGAGTTGTGAGCCCATACGTTTACCAGGTCGCGATCTGAGCGATAGTCGCTCTTGAAGTTGATGAAGCTTACGCATGCTTGCACTGCTGCTTCGTCGGTTTTCGTCAGGTCGATAGAGGCAGCCATGTTGCCGGCGGTCTGTACGGTTGGCAGGGCTTGTACGCACGCAGTTTTAGCTCCTGCGGCAACAGCACTGTGAACAGCAGAGACACCTGCGGCACCAGCGCCTACTACAACAACCTCATAATCATGCGTCTCGGCGAACTCGGTGATCGGCTCGGGAGCCTGCAAGAATGCCGGACCGGTCGAGCCGGTGGTTGCCAAGTTCTCAGCAGCAACCTCTTCGCGCGTTTTCGGTTGTGCACAGCCGGCTAATGATGAAGCGCCTGCTACACCAAGAGCAGCAATGCCACCAAATTTGAAAAGGTCTCTGCGGCTAAAAGCGTTTTTTCTGACATCGTTAATCCCTTCCTCTCAGGTTTATGCGTGCTTACCCTCAATGCACGCCTTTGATGGCGCTTACTATGTCAATTTGGCGAAACTTGCACATCTGCCTTTGAGGAAAAAAAGGATTATTTATCTAAACTATGCAATAAACCCCCCGAATTATCAGGGGGTTTAATAATTTCATCTATTCGTTTTTGCTTGCGAAAAAATGCGATAAACCGTCAAAGATTAGCGAGAAAGCTTAGCGAGCTTCTACCTCAACCAGTTCATACTCTTTGGAGCCGTATCCTAATCGGGCAGCATCGTCGATCGTCTTCGTACCATTTTTTGAGTTGATGCGCTCTAATAAATGATCGCGACCCGGATCGGTTGAATTTTTCACTGCGTCAATGCATGCTTGGTCAATAGCGACCGGATCAAGTGAGGCGAAAATGCCAATATCTGACATGCATGGATCTTCAGCTTGAGCGCAACAGTCGCAGTCAACTGAGAGATTGCACGCGATGTTAATGTAAGCCAGATTGCTTCCGAAATGATTAACAATCGTTTCTGCTGCTTCGGCCATGCCCTCCAAAAAATCATTTTGCTCAGCAAGTTTTGTCCAGAATTCGTCTTGCTTAAGCGATGCTCCTGCGGTGTGGATGTTGACCTTGCCTTGGTTTGATGCACAGCCGATAGAAAGTTGCTTGAGCGCTCCGCCAAAGCCTCCCATGGGATGACCTTTGAAATGCGAAAGAACCAGCATAGACGCGTAGTTGGCTATATGCTTGCCAACATAGTTGTGAGTTAAAACGCGCCCGTTTTCGATAGGAAATACAAGGTCGGGTCCTTCAGAGTCCATGATATCCACGTCGAAAAATTCTGACCAACCATGCTCAGCCATCAGCTGCTCATGTTTTTCGGTGGTATCGCGAGCACCTTCGTAGGCGGTATTGCATTCAACAATGGTGCCATCTACCGTTTTAATCATAGGGCGCATGAATTCAGGATGAAGATAGTTCTGGTTGCCCCTTTCGCCAGAATGAACCTTAACGGCCACCTTTCCGGGAAGCTCAATGCCGAGCTTTTTGTACAAGAGCACCACGTTTTCGGGGGTGATTTCTCGTATGAAGTAGACGATGGGTTTGTCCATGTTGCCTCCTTGTTTGTATTAACCTTCGACGTTAACCAAAGAGAACACTTCTGCATTGGTGACCTCGGCAAGCTTTGCGCGAGGGGACAAAAAGCCCAGTTCAAGGAAGAAACCAAGTCCAGCTAATTCGGCGCCGGTATCTTCTACGAGTTTTACGAGCGCGCGAACCGTGCCGCCTGTGGCAATCAGGTCATCAACAATCAAAACGCGATCCTTAGCACACAGCGCATCTTGGTGAATTTCAAGCGCATCGTGACCATATTCCAGTTCGTAGTCTGCACGGAAGGTCTCGCGCGGAAGTTTGCCATGCTTGCGAGCGGGGACAAAACCTGCGCCGAGCTGGTATGCCACCGGGGCGCCAACGATGAAACCGCGCGCTTCAGCGCCAACGACTTTCGTTATGCCAAGATTGGCGAAATGGGTAGCAATGCCGTCTATGACCTGCGCGAACGCTTCAGGATTAGCAATCACCGGGGTAATGTCTTTAAACACGACACCCTCAGTTGGGTAATCGGGGATGTCCACAATGAGTTCCTCGTAGAGCGCAGCCATGATTGTCCTTTCGTGTCCTTAAATGCTGTGCAGATCATGCTAGCACGCTATGGGCGCTATTGGTGACCTTACGAATTAGTTCTTGCGATCGCGTAACTTATCCAGCTTGCGTGCGTCTCGGGCGCCTGCGCGACCACCGGCGCCTTTCAGGCCGCTGGCATCGCGGACGCTGTGTGTCTGTTCGCTTTTGCCTTCGAAATCTTTCTCTTCGGCAATCATTTGTTCAAGCAGCGGATCAGGCTCAACGGTACGAAGCTGCTCTTCGCGAATAGCTGCTGCACCTTCTTTGACCGCCGTTCCTGCGCGACCTGCTTTGAGGTTTGCGATTGAGGCGTCGAAAGCCGAATTGGTGTTTGTGGCAGAAAAGCCAGGAGCCACAACGCTACCAAATGCCGCCACTTGCACGCCTTGCTCGTCGGCGATTGCACGGCCATCACTAATGCCATCAGCTTTCGTGCCGCGTGCACTTGTGTTTGGTGTACCATCTGCGTTGAAGGCGGGCGAAAGTTCGCCATTGGTTTGATCCGGATAGTCAAAGTCGCTTGCAGCGCTTCGCCATTTGCCGCCGAGGCGTGCAGCGAAGTTGGCGGGCTCATTGGTTATCCAGAGCTTGGCAAGATGCGCCACGTGTGTTGGTTTAACATCGAAAGCCCAGTTCAATTCAGACTTTTCAGCAACAGTGCTCTCGGATAGGCGCTCGAACTCTTCTTTGAGCTGTGCTAGGCGCTTATCGATGCGGCCGGTGCCATTGTAGAGCACGTCGTCCAGTCGATTCATTTGTTCGCGCGCTTGGCGAATACGCGCATCCACGCCGGCGGCCATGCCTGCATCCAAAATGCCATGTTCGCCTTTGATGCGATTGATATCAAGTGCGGCATCATAGGTTGCATCTACCATCTCATCTGCGGACATGTACACGCTCTCATAGTTCATAATGTGTTTCCATGACGGTAAAATCATGCGCTTGCGATGCTCCTCAAACGTGCGTGCACGCAGTTTGTAGCCAAATTGCTCCGGATTATCGAACGCGATAGATCCCACGTCCAAAAACGGCGCCATGGGCGAGGTCATCACAACAAGACGCGGGTCGTAGTTCACGCGTTCATACAGATGCTGCACATATGCCCCTGTTTCGCGAACGCTTGCTGCGGTTTGTTTGGGAATGCCGGTCATGAAATACAAGTCGAAGCGCTCACAGTTCGGATGCGAAAGTGCATCCACAATAGTGTCTTCGAGTTCGGCCATGGTGTAGTGGCCTTTGCCAAATGCCGCGCGGACGTCATCGTCATGGCTTTCGGCAGAAATCTCAATCGACCAGCTATCAAGGTTTTCGTCCAAAAGCGAATAGAAGTCATCGCCACCAGGAGGCGGTCCGAAAAACTCAAAACCAATGGGATTTCTGACTTTGTCTTTGAGCCCCGTAATGAATTTGTGCGTGTAAGCTTCGCCGGCTTGCAAAAAGTCATTGAGGACAAAAATAGGACCCCACACATGGTTTTGCACATTTTGGATATCGCGAATCAAAAGCGATGGATCTCGCCATGCGACGCGACGGCGTCCAAAATGATTGCGAAACGCATACGCGCTTCCGCCACACGTTGCACAGTTGCGTGCACACCCGCGACAAGAAAGCCCCGCGGTAACCGGATATGACAGCCAGCCTTTCATAGGAAGGTAGCTGGTCATATCGTGATGGCGAAGCACGCCTTTCATCGGGTAGGCGTAGTCCATGGAGATGGCATTCATGTCATCGGGAACCCACGAAAGCGGATTGATGTGGATGGCACCCGAAGCATCTTTCCACGTCAGATTGGGGATATCGGACAAATCGCCAATAGGGGTGTGCGTACGTTCGGCTCGCGCAACGCGCTCAATAAGCATGCGCATGGGCTCTTCGGTTGAGTCTCCGCGAAAGACATAATCAATGCAGTCGTATTTGATGAGGTCTTCGTGAAAGATTGACGAGGAGAGCCCGCCAAACGAGATGGGTGTGTGAGGGTGAAGACGCTTTAAAATCTTCGCCACCTCAATGGATCCGTGGCAATGTGGCATCCAATGCAAGTCAATGCCGAACATGCGCGAATCAAGACGCGCAAGGTTTGCTTCCACATCAAAGTTTTTCTTGTGAAGCATCATCGATGCAAGATTGTAGATGCGGGCACGCAAGCCATGGCGCTCGAGATACTCGCAAAGTGTTGTGAGACCGAGCGGATACATCTCGAAAATGGGCGTTGACGGCACCATGTCAGAAACCGGGCCGTACATAATAGAGCGCTCGCGAAAATCATAGGTTGCGGGCGCGTGAATGTATGTTATGTCTAGTGATTCCATGGCAGGTAGTATAACGCGTTTTATTGTTGGCAATGACCGATTAGCCACCAGCGCCCATAAAAAAGCGTAGTCGTGCATGCTAGTATGTACGTTTAACGATTCCCGATGAGATAGGTGGAACAAGCATGCTGCTCAGCGCGCAATACATTCTTCCCATCACGTCTGAGCCATTTCAGAACGGCGCTATTTTGGTGCGCGATGGTTTAATTCGCGATATTGGACCTCTTGAGAGCCTTAAGCTTCGCTATTCTGACGAAGAGATTAAAGATTTCGGCAGTGCAGCTCTTATGCCTGGTTTGGTTGACTTGCATACCCACCTGGAAAATGCGGTTATTCGAGGCATTGTGCATGATGTGCCATATACGACGTGGATCATGTCGCTTGTTGAAACGAGCGGAAAGCTTGATGTTGCAGACTGGTACGACTCTGCAATTTTAGGTGGTCTTGAGGCGCTTTCGAGCGGTATTACGTGTGTTGCTGATATCACTGCAACCGGTGCTGCTTCCACGGCAACCCAAAAACTTGGCTTGCGCAGTGTGATTTATCGCGAAGTTGGCGCTATGGACAAGCGTCGAGTTGATTATGCAATGCGTTTGGCTGAAAACGATATCTTGCATTGGCGCGAAGAGGTTGATCCGGATCGAATCACGATTGGTATTGCTCCTGCAGCCATGTATTCATGTCATCCGTCAGTTTTTGGCCGCGTGACCGAGTTAGCCAACAGAGAGCATTTGCCTGTTGCAATGCATATGGCAGGCAATCGCGAAGAATTTAACTTTATTAAATATGGTTCTTCGCCATTTGCGGTGCATGTCATGGATGAAAAGCGCGGATTTGTTGAAGTTCCGCCCTGGCTTCCAACAGGCACAACGCCTGTTCGCTATGCGCTCAATTGGGGTGCGTTTGAGGCTGAGAATGTTTTGGCTATTCATTGTGTACACGTTGACGACAGAGACATTCAAAAGCTCAAGAAATATGATGTTGCGGTAGGCGTTTGTCCGCGCATCAACGCTCAATTGGGTATGGGCGTTGCGCCAATTGGCGAATTTTTGCGTGCGGGATTGCGTGTTGGTCTGGGCACTGATTCGCCCGCGGCAACAGATTCTACTGACATGCTTGAAGAAATGCGTTTAGGTATGCTTATCCAGCGTGCAGTCAACACTAATACGTTTGTCGAATCTGCTACTATGCTTGAAATGGCAACGCTTGGCGGTGCTCGCGCATTGAAGCTTGATGACAAGATTGGCTCACTTGAAGTGGGCAAATGCGCCGACATTATCGCAGTTGACTTGTCGGGCTCGCACCAAACACCTACAACCGATCCGGTTTCTGCTGTGGTTAATACCTGCACCGGCTCGGACGTTTTGATGACGATGGTGGCCGGTGTGCCGCTTTATGAAACTAATAAATGGAACGTAGGCGTAGAAGTTGCTCGCAGCATTGCTCGAGTTATTGAGATTCGCGGCAAGCTGCGCGACTAAAAAGGGATGAAAGCATGGGTACAAACCAGAAAGTGACCGCAAAACAAAAGGCAGAGCGCATTAAGGCTGCTCAAGAACGCGAACAGCGCGAGAAGGCGCGTCGTGAAGCAGAGGCGCGCGGCAAGAAAATCTTTACTATTATTATTTGCGTTATTTTGGTGTTGGCTTTAGGTATCCCAACGGTAGCTCTCGCATTTTTGGGCGGTGGCGCGGCGTAGGTTGCCTCGTCAGTCGCCGTGTTGCTAAATCATAAAAATAGCGCGCTACATACCATGGCGTTTTTGCCTGTGTTATTATGTATCGTTGCCGCGTTATGCCGTGGTTAAACTGTTGTGATTAAATCCGTGCAAAGGGGATTGCCTTGTTTGGTATCGGTGGATTCGAGCTATTTCTCATTCTGCTGTTCGGGTTTTTGATTTTTGGACCCGACAAGCTGCCAGCTCTTGCAAAGACCTTGGGTAAAGCAATTGGAAAATTCCGCGACGCCCAAGAAGAAATGAATAAAGTAATTAAAACTGAGGTTTATGACCCCAATTCTGATGAGCCTTTCAAAAACCCGCTTGATGCACTTTCAAAGATTGGCGAATCTGACGAAGACACTTCAGCAGACAAAAAGACAGACGAGGTGTCGAAGGGCGAAAAGACCACGAAAGCGAGCGCTCCAAGCTCAAGTACTGCTGCTTCTAAAAACGAAAGCTTCTCAGAGCGCAAGGCGCGTTACGAAAAAGAGCGTGCTGCGAAAAAGGCGGCTGAAGAAGAAGCTGCTAAGGAGGCTGCCAAAGCGGAGCGTGCTGCGAAAGCTGCCGCCGGTGCAGCTGTCAAGCCTGCCGCTGCAACTACCAAGCCGGCAGCAACCGCAAAGCCTGCCGCAACTGCCAAGCCCGCTGCAGCCGCAAAGCCCGCTGCAGCCGCAAAGTCAGCAGCAGCTGCTAAGCCCGCTGCTGCCGCAAAGCCTGTGGCAACCGCTAAGCCGGCGGCAACCGCTAAGCCGGCGGCAGCAAAACCTGCCGCAGCCAAATCAACTGCTAAAAAGGCTGCACCTAAAACTGATGCAGAAAAAGCTGCAGCTCGCTCAGCAGCTGCCAAGAAAGCAGCTGCTACCCGTGCAGCTAATAAAAAGAAGGCAGCTGAAGAAGCTGCCGCTAAAGCCGCTCAAGAAAAGAAAGGGGAATAAGCTATGCCTATCGGACCGGCGCGAATGCCCCTCTTCGACCACCTTGGCGAATTGCGCATGCGTCTCGTGCGCATCGTTGCGTGTTTAGCTATTGCGGTCGTTATCTTTTATATGGCTACACCAACAATTGGTCAGTTTTTGTTGCTGCCGATTGCTGAGTTTTTGCCGACCGACGCCAATGGTTTTGCATCATTGCAGGCCATTGATCCGTTCGAAGCATTTTCAGTGCGTTTCAAGATTTCAATTTGGGCATCAATTGTTGCATGCGCACCTGTCATTTTGTGGCAGATATTGGCATTCTTTTTGCCTGCGCTGAAGCCAAGCGAGCGCAAATGGTTTATTCCAACGTTTGCTGCCGCCGTTGCTTTGTTTATTTTTGGCACCGTATTTTGCTATGCCATCATCTTAAACCCAGCGTTTCAGTGGTTGACTGATCAGGCGCTTGGTTTAGGTTATGTGGCACCTCGCATGTCCTCATATGTGGACATCATCATTAAATTCGAAATCTGCTTCGGTTTCGCTTTTGAACTGCCGCTCATAATCTTTTACCTGGTTATCTTTGATGTAGTTCCGTACAAGAAGTTGCGCGGTAGTTGGCGTACGGTTTATGTTGTACTCATGGTTGTTTCGGCTATGGCAACACCGGACGCCTCACCGGTAACCATGTTGCTTATGTTTGCTGCTATGGTTGCGCTTTATGAGGGTAGTTTGTTGATCGCCCGCATTGTGCTTGCCAAACGCATTAAGAAACAAAATGCAGCAATTGCCGAAGAAGAAGCTGCTGAAGCGGCCGAGGCGAAAGCGGCAGCTAAAAAGAAGGCGCTCAAAAAGAAATAACAGAAGCGCGTTTGTGGTGTAATTTTAGAGCCCGTGGAGACGCGGGCTCTTTCATATGGCAAGCTGCTTGTACAGACAAGCTGTTTGTACGCGCGAGGACGTGAGGAGTGGCATGCACGAACTAGGAATCATGACTGGTGTCATGGACGCAGTCGAAAAATCTGCGCGCGAAGCAGGTGCGCAAAAGGTGCTTGAGGTAACCCTTTCAGTAGGAGAGATGACCGAAGCCATTGAGGATGCCTTGCAGTTTGCTTTTGAGGTTTTAAGCGAAAGCTCTCAGTTATGTTCTGATGCTACGCTCAAGATCAACATGATTTCGCCGAAAAGCGAGTGCTTAGAGTGTGGCGCAGTTTATACTCACGATCGTTTCCATATGCTTTGTCCTGAGTGCGGAGGCTTTGCTACCCAGCTTTTGGAAGGGCGCGAACTACAGATTGACTCTATCGAAGTGGATCTCCCCGACGATGCTGAATCAGGCGCCGATGCCGATAAATCTGGCGTATCAGACGACGAACTCGGGCAATAATCTTTATAGCAGGACAACGTTAAGGACAACGTCAACGAAAGCGTGCGAGGAGCAATCATGGCGCATATAGATTTAAAACAACCGATTCTCGACAAAAACGATCAGTTAGCACGTGAACTTCGTCAGCGTTTTGCTGAGAATCATGTGTTTGTGGTCGACTTGCTGGCAAGCCCTGGATCAGGAAAGACGTCAACCATTTTGGCGACCATCGATGCGTTGCGCGATGAATTTAACATTGCAGTAATTGAAGGCGATATTGCAAGCAGCGTGGATGCGGAGCGAATCAAAGCACAAGGTACGCCGGCGGTTCAAATTAATACCGGCGGGGCATGCCACCTTGAAAGCGCGATGCTCAAGCGGGCTATCGATATGCTTGATTTGGAGCGCCTCGATCTGATCATTATCGAAAATGTTGGCAATTTGGTATGTCCTACCGACTTCGATTTGGGCGAAAATATGAAGGTAATGATTTTGTCGGTTCCCGAAGGAGACGACAAACCGCTGAAATACCCTGGTGTATTTCAGGCTGCAGAGGCGGTTATCTTAAACAAGGTAGACACGATGCCGGTGTTCAATTTCGACGAAGAAGCATTTACGAGCGCGGTGAATCAGCTTAATCCGCAGGCGCCAATTTTTCGTATTGCAGCCACCAAAGAGCAAGGTGTGAGCGAATGGGCTGAATGGCTGGCAGAAAAAATACGCGCTGTTCAGTAGGTTTTTAAGCCAGTTGTATGCCAGTAAATAAGTGCGGTGAAGGAGTAGGCGCATGAATGCTGAAAAGCGTTACGAGTTATGCGTAGCAGGACTTAAGTCATTTATGGATTCGTGCGCATTTACCGAAGTTGTTGTTGGCTTGTCTGGTGGCATTGATTCGGCGCTTGCAGCAACGATGGCAGCTGATACGCTCGGGCCGGCATGCGTTCACGGCGTGTTGTTGCCAGGTCCATATTCGTCGCAACATTCCATCGATGATGCAACCCAACTGGCGAAGCGTTTGGGCATCAGCGCTCAAACAATATCAATATGCGAACCGTATGAAGCCTTTGCAAAAGCGCTTGCCACGCCTTGTGGTGGAAAGTTGTCAGGCCTTGCTGCGCAAAATACGCAGGCGCGTTGCCGAATGGTAGTGCTTATGGCTCTGTCAAACGCATATGGCTGGATGTTGCTCAACACGGGCAACAAAAGTGAAGCTATGATGGGCTATTCGACGCTCTATGGAGATACCGCAGGCGCTTTCGCCGTTTTAGGTGGCATTTATAAAACTGAAGTATATGAACTTGCCAACTGGCGAAACAATCATATTATGGCCGGTTCGCACTGCCAAGCTGTATCTCCTATACCTCAAAACACAATCGATAAGCCTCCGAGTGCCGAGCTTGCGCCTGATCAAAGCGACGAAACGAGTCTTGGAATTGATTATGCCACGCTTGATCAGATGTTATATGCACACATTGAACGCGGATTAGATGAGCAGGCACTCCTGTCAGCTGGCTTTGATGAGACGCAAGTTACGCGCGTGCTTGCGCGTGTGCGCGCAAGTGCATTTAAGCGTGCGCTTGAGCCGCCCTCTCCAAACGTAGACTTTTATGCTTGATTGAAAGAGACGTCATGAAACGCAGGTCCTTCTTCAAAATAGTTGGTTTTTCAGCGGCTGCATGTGTAACACCTGCAGTGTTGAGTGCGTGCACTTCGCAAACGGTTGTGGAAGAAGAGACGGGCTCAGATGCTGCAGCACAAGCCTCTTATGAGATTGCCGACCAACCAGAAGTTTCGTTTGATTCAACAACTGATGTGCTTGTTGTTGGTACAGGCGTTACGGGTCTTTCGTGTGCGCTGCCACTTTTGCAGGCAGGATATCAGGTCACACTTTGCGAAAAGCAAGAAAAGCTTGGCGGAGACAGCTATGAATCAGCCGGCATTATGTATGTGGCTGGTAGCAAAATTCAAAAACAAGCGGGAATAACGACCAAGGTTTCAAAGCTTTGGGATCAGCGAAAAGCCCAGCTCGAAGAGGCGAATTATTCGAATATCGATTTTTCGCGCAAGCTCTTTGAAGCAAGTGGCGAATGGGCTGACACGCTCGCAGATGATTGCAATGCAGTTTTTGCTGATCCGCAGACCTATAGCGAAGAAGGTACCAACGAATACATATTGCTACCTAAAAATGGTATTGGGGATATGGATAGTGTGTTAGCACCTCTGCGCGATACGCTCACTTCGCTTGGTGCGGTTTTTCAAACGGGGTACAGATGTTGCGCTTTGATTGGAAATGAGAAGGGCGAAATTTGTGGCGCGCGATTTGTTTCTGCAGATCAAGGCGACATGAAAGATATCCGTGCAGCATATGTGGTTATGGCAACAGGTGGCTTTGCAAGCAGCCAGGCGCTCATTGAGGCCTATGCACCTGATTGGGTGCGGGTGGGGTGTTACACGGTCGCAAGCGATGGGCAAGGTCAGCTTCTGTGTGAAGGTGTAGGCGGTCAGCTTTCCGGTATGGATAACGCAATCATTTTAACTTCCGATGTGCCGCCGGTTGCTGCATGGGGTTATTTCGGCCCGACGCTTGATATCAGTCCTTTAGGGGTGCGTCTTGGTCGGGAAGATAGCATGACGGCTTCGGCGCGTGCGTGTGTAGTTGGTGCAGATGGCTTTTGGTGGACAATCTTTACCAATGCGCTTTCTGAGGGCAGCCAATCGCGAAGCGTTGCGCAGACGGTCAGCAGTTATAAAACGCGCACATACGGGCCGTTTGACGATTTGGAGGCTTTAGCAAGCGGATGCAATATTCCACTTGATCAGCTGGAAGAGGTTTTCGACGACTACGATAGCATGGTTGATAACAAGAAGGATTCACTTGGTCGTACGTCGCAGTGGACCCGGCTGGAAGCGCCGTATTATGCTTTTAAGCAGATGCCCGTTCGCTGCCTTACTCATGGCGGCGTGACGACCGATGACACTGGTCAGGTGCTCAGCGCAACTGGGCAAGCCGTAGCGGGGCTGTATTGCGCGGGCTCTGCAGCTGCAAAAGGCGGTCAGGGCTTAGCGTCAAACGGTGCGTTTGGGCTTTTAGTTGGGCGTGCGCTTGTGGAAAAGCTTGATGAGCGAAAGAGCCAGGCTGAGACGAGCGAATAAAGACTTCTTTCTTGTTATAAAGGGGATGACGAAAAGTTGAATATCGCGAATATCTTTTATAACAAGCGCGAAATGAGTGTTCGTGACTGGGCAATAGATGTCACGGTTGCAGCGGTGGCATTTTCGTTTGGCTGTATTCAATTAATGGTGACGGCTTCTTCGATAGTAGTTCCTGACCTTGCGTTTCGCCAGTATCTCGGCATGGTAAACGTGGTGCCAACCACGGCGGCTTTCATTGCCTTAGCGCTTACTTGTGTTCCCCTTATCGTGCGCCGAAAGATTCCCTGGATTGTCTTTTTGTGGTGCTTTGGCGTCTATCTGGTGATACAGACGAAAAACGCTGGGCTGTCGCTGAGTATTATCGGTCCTGCGATTGCGCTTTTCACCATAGCGGTTGAACAGGGACGCATACAAACGCTGATAGCAACACTTATTGCTGTAGTGGGGCTTATGTTTGCCGATACCCCTTTTGGTTCGCCAAGCCTCATCTTTTTTACGCGATTCCAAAATACGACGATCATGATTGCAGCAGCCATAGCGGGATATGCCTATAAGACGCATAACGCATATGTACATGAAACTGAAGAGCGCGCTCGAGAGGCTGAAAGAACGCGCGAAGAAGAGGCAGCCAGGCGCGTTGAAGAAGAGCGCGTGCGCATTGCGCGAGAGGTTCACGATATTACGGCGCATTCGCTCTCTGCGGTGAGCATCCAGGCCGCCGCCGCGGAGCGCTTGTTGGATAAGAACCCCGAAGCGGCACGTCAGGCGCTTGCTACTGTTCGCTCAACATCCAAAAACGCCCTCGAAGATATTCGCTCGATGATTGGAGTGCTTCGCCAAGGTGACGAAAATCCCGAGATGCTTCCTACCGGCTCCACCGAGCGCATCCAGGACGTGATTTCGTTTTTGGAGAGTGCGGGGTGTGTGGTTGAGCTTGATACTACTCACTATGACCGCACGCGGGTGCCAGCACATGTTGATATGGCGCTGTTTGGTATTTTGCGCGAAGCGGCTACAAATATCGTGCGCCATTCGCAAGCCAACTTCGTATTGATTCGGCTGACGCAAAATGCGCATGGTGCATGCCTTTTGGTGCAAGATAATGGAGAGGGCTACCTCGGGCAGTCGATGGTCAACAGATCTGGGATTGCGCTGCCTGTTTCAGCTGATGGTAAAGGGCATGGCATTGCTGGCATGGCGGAGCGCGTGGGCGTTTTGGGGGGTCTGTTTTATGCGGGCGCACCAGATGGGTTGCAAACCTCTTCGCAAGAGTTGTCGATTCTGGGCGTGCACACCTTGCAAACCGCCGCACATGGCGCTCAAGCGCTGGCATCTTCGGGCTTTGTTGTAGCTGTTTGCATTCCTCTACCAGATCAGACGCGTGCAACTAAGGAGCGCACCCATGAGTGAAATGGATCAAACACCAACTGATGCAGCAGTCGGCGACGCTCGTGATGGATCTGCCGGCGACGCTCGTGGTGCAGCTGCCAGCGACGCAAGTGATGCAACTGTCGGCGACGCAAGTGGTGCAACCGATATTCGCATTCTGATTGCTGATGACCAAGATATTGTGCGAAGTGGTTTTCGCCTTGTGCTTATGAGCTATGAGGGCATTGAGGTGGTAGGGGAGGCACGAGATGGCAAAGAGGCGGTTGCTTTAGCCGCGCGCCTTCGCCCTGATGTGGTGCTTATGGATATTCGTATGCCGCACGAAAACGGCATAGAAGCAACCCGGGAGATTCGCCAAAATCCTGATCTTGATGCGGTTCATGTGCTCATTTTGACCACGTTTGACCATGATGAATATGTTTACGAGGCCTTAGCGGCAGGTGCCAGTGGCTTTTTGTTGAAGGATGCCGATCCTGACGAGATTGTGGCGGCTGTGCGTGTGGTTGCTGCAGGTGATGCGCTCATTGAGCCGTCGATCACCCGTCGGCTTATCGAGCAATTTGTGGCTTCACGCCCGCATACGTCGTTTAGCTACCGACGTGGCGAGGGGCTCGATTCGCTCACTGACAGAGAGCGAGAAATCTTGCGATTGGTGGCGCGCGGGCTTTCCAACGACGAGATAGGCGCCGAGCTGTTTATTTCGCCAGCGACGGTAAAGACCCACATAGCGCGCATCATGGCGAAAGTTGACGCGCACGATAGGGCTCAGCTGGTTATTCGCGCATATGAAAGCGGACTGGTTAAAACGGGCGGTCGCTAAAACTGGTCATGTGAGCCGCTCGAAGCGGTCATGCGAGCTCTTATCAAACTGATTGCCGAAGCCAAATCGATCGCAAATTTGCATGTTGTACGAAACTTATATGATGGCGTGTGTGATTCCGTGAATTTCCTTGCATTTGAGTGGTGGGGTGTTATAGTAAACAAAGCTATTTAGCACTCTGAGACTTTGAGTGCTAGCAATCAAACCAACCGAGTGGTTAACGCAAAGCAGAGCTTTGTTTGTATGACACAACATGAAAGGAAGGCAGCGCTATGAACCTGAAACCTCTGGGAGACCGCGTGATCGTCAAGCAGGACGAAGCCGAAGAGACAACGGCATCGGGTCTGTATATCGCCAGCGAGGCGAAGGAAAAGCCCCAGAGCGGTATTGTTCTGGCAGTAGGCGACGGCAAACTGGACAAAGATGGCAACATGGTTCCGGTTCCTGTGAAAGTGGGAGACAAAGTTGTCTATGGCAAATTCGGCGGCACTGAGATCTCAGTTGATGGCGAAGATGTTTTGATCCTTCGCGCTGATGATCTATATGCTGTTTTTGCATAAGCCTTTAAGAGATATATCAGCTCAAATTCTTTGCTCAGCACATTAGTGAGCATTATGTAGAAAGGAGCCATTTTCATGGCTAAGGAAATCAAATTTGAGGCAGATGCGCGTAGCGCACTTGCAGCTGGCGTAAATAAGCTGGCTGACGCTGTTAAGGTAACCCTTGGACCGAAGGGTCGTTACGTTGCACTTGAGAAGTCATATGGTGCACCGCTTATTACCAACGACGGCGTTACGGTTGCTAAAGAAATCGTGCTCGAAGATCCGGTCGAGAACATGGGTGCTCAGCTCGTGCGCGAAGTTGCTGTTAAAACCAACGACGTTGCTGGTGACGGTACTACAACTGCAACCCTGCTTGCAGACGTAATCGTTTCAGAGGGTCTGCGCAATGTAACTGCTGGTGCAGATGCTTTGGGCATTCGCCGTGGTATTCAGAAGGCAACCGATGCAGTTGTAGAGGCAATTAAGGCTGATGCAACACCGGTTTCTACCAAGGAACAAATCGCCAACGTTGGTACCATTTCTGCAGGTGACGCTATCATTGGTGAAAAAATTGCTGAGGCAATGGAAGCAGTTGGCAAAGACGGCGCAATCTCTGTTGAAGAGAGCCAGACCTTCGGCATCGATATGGATATCGTAGAAGGTATGCAGTATGAGCGCGGCTATATTTCGCCCTACATGGCAACTGACATGGAGCGCATGGAAGCAGTGCTTAACGATCCTTACATCTTGCTGACTGACCAGAAGGTTACCAACATCAACGACATGGTTCCGCTGCTTGAGGAGATCATGAAGTCTGGCCGTCCGCTGTTCATGGTTGCAGAAGATGTTGAGGGCGAAGCTCTTGCTACTATCTTGCTGAACAAGTTACGTGGCACCTTTAACTGCGTAGCTATCAAGGCTCCTGGCTTTGGTGACCGTCGTAAGCGCATCTTGGAAGACATCGCTGCAGTAACCGGCGCACAAGTTATCGATAAAGACTTCGGTATGACCATGGCTGATGCTCGCATCGATATGCTGGGTCATGCTAAGACGGTTAAAGTAACCAAGGATTCTGCTTTGATCGTTGACGGTGCAGGTGACAAGCAGGCAATTGAAGATCGCATCAACATCGTTAAGGCTGAGCTTGAGCGTGCTGATTCTGACTTCGACCGCGAAAAGCTTCAGGAGCGTCTCGCTAAGCTTTCCGGCGGCGTTGCTGTCCTGAAGGTTGGCGCTGCAACTGAGTCTGAGCTCAAAGAGACCAAGTCTCGTATTGAGGACGCATTGCAGGCAACTCGTGCTGCTGTTGAAGAGGGTATTGTCGCTGGTGGCGGCGTTGCACTTTTGGATGCACAGTCAGCGCTTGACAACGTTAAAGCTTCTGACACCGACGAAGAGGTTGGTATCGCAATCATCCGCAAGGCTGTTGAGGCTCCGATTCGTGCTATCGCTCAAAATGCTGGTTTTGAGGGCAGTGTTGTTGTCGAGCATGTGAAGAACATGAAGGCCGGCGAAGGTTTGAACTGCGCTAATGGCGAGTATGGCAACATGATCGACATGGGTGTTAACGACCCGGTTAAGGTTACGCGTACCGCTTTGCAGTCTGCTGCTTCTGTTGCTGCTTTGATCCTGATCACCGAAGCAACCATCAATGAGATCCCGAAAGATCCCGATCCAGCAGCGCTTGCTGCAATGGCGGGCGCAGGTGCCGGCGGCGGAATGGGCATGATGTAAGTCTTGTAGGCTCGCATTTCGCCAAATGCTCAGCTTCGCCGAGCGTAAGTTGACGCTTACACACCAATAAACTCGGAGAGATGACCGGTGCACATGCGCCGGTCATTTTTGTGCCCGCGTTCATGCCGCGTCCGAGTTGCGCTTGCGCCCCGCTCACCCCGCGCTCCAACGCGTCGCCACCTCCGACACACGTCATCCCAGCACACGCCACTGCAACACATGACCCTCCAACACCCGACACTCCAACACCTACATAACGCCTGGTCGCGGCAATTGAGTAAGTTAGCTGATGCAAACTTACTCAAGTTTTGGCTGGAAAATGCCCCTTGTCGGGGAAATTACCCCCATTTTTGGGGTCGAAAACACCGACGAGAGCACTTTTTAAGCCATTTTGCTGTCGAATTCACCGACGAGGGCACTTTTCCAGCCAAAACCTTGAAATTACTGAACAAATTTTTTGGAGTCGTTTCGGAATCGCTAGCCTAGTGGCATATTGCGACCAGAAATCATGCTGGCCTGAAGTCAGAAACCACAAAGCCAGCATTCGCAAGGCCAGTATTTGCATACCAGCATTTACAAAGTCAGCATTCGCAAAGCAAAAACTCGTGGCGAAGTGCGTCAGTGCAGGCGAGGTGTTCTATCAAGCAAAGATCGAAGGATGTTGCTCAATGAGAGCAAGGAAGTCCGAAATGTCGCCGAAATAATTTGGGTACATCGTTTTCAGCTGCTCGATGGATGAGCCCCGCACCAGCACAAAATCGGCCTCTTCGCTCTGTCTTTCTTTGTCGAAATACCGAGCGACCGCCTGGTCAGCCTCGATCTTTTCAAGCGTGATAGTTTGCAGGTCGAAGTAAAAAGAAATCAGACAGTAATCGTTATACGAAAGTTCCGGCACGTCGCCAACAATGGCGGTCGAATCGCACGCCGCCTTCAAAAGCGCTTTGATTCGGTTGTGGTCGTACAGGGAATCAACGTCTGGAAAAGATGCTCGAATCAGTTCCACATCAGGCGTATTGCCACTTTCAATCTGTGATATGAGCTCAGCCCACCGCGAGAAGAAAATAGACGCATTAGGATCCGACTCGCCAAACTTCAATCGCGTTTTGCGAATGCGGTCATACATTTCAACTGCGGTTGCCCAGGCGTGCTGCTGTCGAGTTCTGACCTGCAACTCCAGATAAAGCTGCTTGCCACAGGGCAGATCGTTGTAAGCGAAAAACAGATGATGGCATCTGTATCCGTTGGATTTTGGCGACGCAATGTAGTCCTTGCTTTTCTTGTAGTTCGGCGAAGAAATCAGCTGGTCGCAAACGATGTTCAGCGTCTCCATATCGGGAACCACGATACGACAACCTGCTATGTCATGCATGGTGGCCAGGTCACTGGGGTTGTTTGGCCGCTTCAACTTGTTGACAACGGTGTCGAATTTTTTGATGCGTCCAGCCAAAACAGAATCAGGATTGGCCTTCAAAACCTCTGATGAGTCTGCGAAAAACCGCTGCAAGGCTTCTTCGTGCAGCTTGCGCCAATAGTTCACGACAGAACACGCATAAGACTCTGCTGTCGGCTCGGTTGCGTCAAGCAGAGTCTTACCTGCGCGATTAACTTCTCTCTTTGAGTATTCAGTCATCTTTATTTAGATGCGAAAACCGGGTTGCTGCATTGAGGCGACGAATAGTACCCGTAAATGCTGTCGCGCGAAATTGGCGCTTTTGAGTGAATGTTGGGTGCACAATTGCCGCGCGCTTGCTGCCACGGGTCTTCGTTGTGAGTCAGTTCGCTCAGCTGAACTCCGGTGAAGTTGTTCAAGATGTTCACAACATGGTCAATTGACGCTCGTTCTTCGTCAGTGAGCTCCTGCTCGGCTTCAGGGCAGCGCTCATCTAAATAGGAGTCATCAATGACGAATTGTCCCTTATGTGTCTGGAAAAGTTCGCTTACCACCGGTCCGTTAATCCACGCCTGAATTTCCTCTTCGAAGAGAGGCTCTTGGTGTTCAACCAGGTGATAAGCCTGACTGTAAAAGACAACCTTTTGCAACTTCATGGTAGAGGTGCATCCGAGTTTATGCAGGGCGTAAGTTGCAACGGTAATTACATTAGCCATGATTCCTCCTAGCACCAACCAAAATGTCTTTTAGCGAAAATGTCTTTTAGCGAACCTATAGTCTACCTTAATTCGGTAGCGTCTGCTGAAAAAAAATCATACAAACGAATGTTCCCTGTACCAAAAATGTCAATTGTTGCTAATTATTTCGCGAATAACCATTTCTCGACGAAGTTGTGAGAACTTTAAACCTGCTCGATATAGCGCGTTACAATACCAAACCATGGACGAAATCTTACATATTACAGAACATGTTTTAGAGCACTCGGTTGCAGATACCCTTTATTTGATCCCAATTCTGTTTGTGACCTATCTGGTCATGGAGTGGCTCGAACATAAAACGGGAAGCAAAGCTCAAGAAGCGGTGCGGCGAGCCGGAGCCGCCGGTCCTATTGTCGGCGCGCTCGTAGGCGTAGTTCCCCAATGCGGTTTTTCTGCGGTGGCAGCAACGCTGTGGGCAGGTCGCGTCATTACATTCGGCACGTTTTTTGCCGTGCTGCTTTCGACCTCAGACGAAATGCTGCCTATTTTTATTGCTGAGCAAGCACCGTTGCCTACCATCCTGAAAATCCTAGGTGTCAAAATCATGATCGGTATGGTTATGGGCTTTGCGGCGGATGCGGTCTTGCGCCTGGCGCGCCGCGACAACGAGAAGCTGCGCATTCATGAGATTTGCGCGCAGGATAACTGTCATTGCACAGATGGGTGCGAAACCTGCTACGAGCATCCCGAATTGGTTTACGAACATGTCGACGATTGCAATGTAGATTGCACGCACGAACATCACCACCACGACCATGACCATGATGCAGGGTGGAAACCAATTCTTAAGAGTGCATTAATACACACCATTCAGATTACCATCTTCATTTTCGTCATTACGGTTCTGCTCAATGCAATTTTGGAAGTTGTGGGCGAAGATGTGTTGGGCGATTTCTTAAGTTCTAACCAGCTGCTGGCCATTTTTGGCGCGGCACTTATCGGGCTGATTCCTAACTGCGCTCCAAGCATTGTCATCGCACAACTTTACCTGGATGGCGTATTAGGGGCAGGAGCGATGCTTTCAGGCCTCTTGGTGTCTGCTGGTGTCGGCCTTTTGGTTTTGGTGCGAACGAACAGACGCCCTGTTCAAAACATCATTATCATTGCGCTTTTATATGCGACCGGTGTGTTTTGGGGGTTGCTTGTGAACCTTTTAGGTATAACATTTTAACTACCACTAAGAGAAGGGAACAACCATGGCAACACTTGACGCAGGCATGTCGCGTGATGACGCATTCGCCCTTTTGCAGGAGCACAACAAAGACGCATTTCATATTGAACATGGCGAAACGGTCGAACAAACCATGCGCTATTTCGCACGTGAATTTGACCCGGAAAACGAAGAGTTTTGGGGCATCGTAGGACTGTTGCACGATCTGGATTGGGAAGAGCACGACGACGAGCCCGAGATGCACACGCTCTACGCCACACCGCTTATTGAGGCAGCTGGCGGCAGTCCGGAGCTTATTCGTGCAATTCAATCGCACACGTCAGACTTCAACACTGATCTGCCTAAGCCGGAGTTGCAGATGGAAAAGATCCTGTTCGCTACCGAGGAGCTCACCGGGCTTATTGGCGCCGCTGTGGTTATGCGTCCTTCCAAAAGCGTTATGGACTTCGAGGTCAAGTCGCTCAAAAAGAAATTCAAGGACAAGCGCTTTGCTGCTGGCGTGAACAGGGATGTCATTCGCAGCGGTGCAGAAATGCTCGACTGGGAGCTAGATGAGCTCTTCGCTCGCACTATTGAGGCTATGCAATCATTTGCGCCCGATCGTGACACGTTTGTCGCCGCAGATATTCAAGAATAAGATAAGCGCCGCTAGTCCTAAGGCTGCCATGCCGATATACATCGCATGGTAGCCAATGAGAGGCTGCACCGCGCCAAGCAAGACCGGACCTATGCCAACGCCTAAGTCAAGCATGATATAAAACGTAGCATTGGCTTTGCTGAGCCGTTCATCAGGTGTTTTGCGCACTGCTACCGCAAGGCCGCACGATTGAATTGTCCCTACGCCAAAGCCAAGCAAGAGCGCCGCGCCCAAAATCATCCAATCATTAGTGGCGAAAGCCAAAAGCAGCATGCCTCCTGAGAAGGCGAAAAATGCTGGCGTCATAACGGGGCGCGCACCCGATCTGTCGAAGGCCTTGCCGGTAAACGGCCGCGTGATGAACATGCTGATTGCATAGACGATAAAAAACACGCTTGCTGCACGGGCTAAGCCGAGTTCGGTGGCGAAAGGCGTCAAGAAGGTCAGTAGGCTTGAGTATCCAAAAAATATGATGCAAGCGACAAGCGAAATAGGCAAGACGTTCGCCTCGATAAATTTGCTCGCAAAGCTTTGCTTTTGATTAGGTGTGTGCGGCAAAACGGCTTGTTTGCTGGTGTGTAAGTTTGTTGCGGCAAGTTCTCCATCTTGACGCTCACCCGCATAAATCTCGCGAGCTCCCTCTGCAGTGCCAGGCATGAAATTAGCCGCTACTTCATCGGCCGCTGCCTGCTCTTGCGTCTGCGCTTTTGCCCGTTCGGTTGCGCCCGATTGCGCATGCTTCCTGTTGGCGCGTGTGGCATCTTTAGGCACGCGAATAGCAAGCGCCAGTGGTAACGATATGCACGCTATCGCAGTCGCAATGGCGAATAGTGTTGGATATCCGAGGTTGTTTGAAATGAAGATGCCGGCAAAAGGGCCTATAGCTGCACCAAGTGTAACTGAAAGCATAAAATACCCGATGCCTTCGCCTTTACGCTCGATGGGTACCATAGAAGTGACCAGCGTGGTGACAACGGTAGAACAGGTTCCAAAGGCGAATCCATGAGTGAAACGGACGACGATAAGCAACCCAAGTGCGCCATGGAGAAAATAGAGTGCGGTGAGTGTTGCTTCGAGAAGCGTTCCAATAACAAGAAGCGTTTTAAGGGCAACCCGTTCAAGCAAGAGCGCACTGGTAAATCGTGCAACAAGTGTTCCGATGACGAAGACGCTCGCGCAAAATGCCGCGAGTGACGCGGGGGCTTGGTAGACCGTCATGGCGTATGCGGTCATTACTACCATGAGCATGAAATAGTTCGCCGAAATGACGAAATTAGTAAGCGTTCCTAGGATGAAGTCTCGAGTCCAGAGTTTTTGCTTGAGACGCTTAGGTGGTGTAGGGGCACTTGGAATCGGCTCGTTCATGGAATCTAATCATCGTCCTTGGCAATAAGCACCGTGATGGGGGAGTTTTTGGTGACGGCATAGCTGACAGATCCCAGATAGCCCTTCACGCCGCCGCGACCACGACTGCCCATGACAATAAGATCGCATTCTTGCTCTTTAGCACATTCGACAATAAGATCCGCCGCGAAGGTTCCTTTGAGGAGTTTTACTGTGGAGAGGTTTTTTGCTCGGGCGGCATACGCTTCGAGCTCAAGGCGAACAGGCTCAGCATCTTCGATAACAATTGCACTCGCGCCAATGCCTGCAGCAGGGGAGGAAACGATGTGCAGAACATGGGTGAGCACCAACGTGATTGATGGGTCTTGCTCGGCAATCTGGAATGCGAGGTCAAGCGCCTTTTTTGCTGCATTTGACCCGTCGTATGCCACCAATATCTTCGAACACCACATACCTGCACCTTTCTTGCGAACTGCTCGCAGTTGTTCATTTATATAGCAGCAATTGTAATATTTGCACTCATCAATTGTTGAGCGTTTGTGCACTTGCTGCCAATTTGCAACGTTTTACACAATATTGGCGTTGACCCAAAGGCGCAACGAGGCTACAATAAGTTTTCGCGTGTTCAGGTGATGCGTAAAGTGGGCCGTTAGCTCAGTTGGTAGAGCAGGGGACTTTTAATCCCAAGGTCGCGGGTTCGATTCCCTCACGGCCCACCATTTTTCTTATCCTGAGTTCGCATACGCTGGGGTATCGTCCAACGGCAGGACTCTGGTTTTTGGTACCAGCTATCTAGGTTCGAATCCTGGTACCCCAGCCATTCTTTGTTTGTGCCGACAAGGCGGCAGCGCTCCCGCGCAAATACCTGGCGGTTGTCACCATGCCAATAAGGCTCACTCATGTGACACACTGCGCGGCTGTAAGACCGCAAGCCTGACATGCAGGTGCGAAAACCAAACCGCTCGGTTTGTTAGGATTTCGTGTTCCCAAAATTCTCCTTGAAACTCACCTCCAATCTTTGGTAATATCTACTATTGCTGCAAAATGTTCGATTTGCTTGGAGGATAACCGTTGGCAAAAGAAGACGTTATTGAGCTTGAGGGAACTGTCCTTGAGGCTCTCCCGAACGCAATGTTTAGGGTAGAACTCGAAAATGGGCACAAGATATTGGCTCATATTTCTGGCAAGATGCGAATGCATTACATCAAAATCTTACCAGGAGACAAAGTCACGGTTGAACTTTCTGTGTATGACCTGAATCGCGGTCGTATCACATATCGCTTCAAATAACCGAAAAATTGCGCATGTGATGTGAATGACCTGTGCAGGTTTTATGTGCAGGCCGCATTGCAAGCGGACTTTTTTGTGTGGTTTGGTCGCGTTGGACTAACCAAAAGATTATTCGCCAAGAACATCAGCGTCTAACAGCAAAAATTCTCACCTGCGGCTGGGTGTGAAGATAGAGGTAAACGCATAACCGAAAGGAAAATGATATGAAGGTACGTCCTTCGGTCAAGAAAATGTGCGACAAGTGCAAGATCATTCGACGCCATGGCAAGGTGCTCGTCATTTGCGAGAACCCGCGCCATAAGCAGCGTCAGGGCTAGGAAAGGGTTAGATATTTATGGCACGTCTTGTTGGTGTCGATCTTCCTCGCGACAAGCGCATTGAGATCGCCTTGACCTACATTTACGGCATTGGCCTAACAACTTCTAAGCAGGTATTAGCTGAGACTGGCGTTAATCCAGACACGCGTGTAAAAGACCTCTCAGAAGATGATTTAACGAAGCTTCGTGACTACATCCAGAACAACCTTAAGGTTGAAGGTGACTTGCATCGTGAGGTTTCTCAGAACGTGAAGCGCCTCATGGAGATTGGTTGCTATCGCGGCCTTCGTCACCGTCGTGGTTTGCCTGTTCGCGGTCAGCGTACGCATACGAACGCTCGCACCCGTAAAGGCCCACGTAAGCAAATCGGCGGCAAGAAGAAGTAGTGAGGGAGTTTCATGGCTAAGAAAAACGTACGTACGCGCATCAAGCGCTCCGAGCGTAAGAACATCGCCGTGGGCGCTGCTCACATCAAGTCTACGTTCAACAATACTATCGTAAGCATCACCGATCCTCAGGGTAACGTGATTTCGTGGCAATCCGCTGGCACCGTTGGCTTTAAGGGCTCTCGTAAGTCTACGCCGTTCGCTGCCCAGATGGCTGCTGAGGCTGCTGCTAAAATCGCAATGGAGCATGGTCTTCGCAAAGTTGCCGTGTTCGTAAAAGGACCTGGTAGCGGTCGTGAAACGGCTATTCGCTCGCTTCAAGCAACCGGTCTTGAAATTGCAAGCATTCAGGATTGCACACCTATTCCGCACAACGGTTGCCGTCCGCGCAAACGTCGTCGCGTGTAACTGAAAGGATCAATGAATTATGGCTCGTTATACTGGAGCGGACTGCCGTCTGTGCCGTCGTGAAGGAGCGAAGTTGTTCTTGAAGGGCGACCGCTGCTACACGGAGAAGTGCGCACTTGAGCGCCGCAGCTACGCGCCCGGCGAGGCCGGCAAAAAGCGCGTCAAAGAAAGTGAATACCGCCAGCAGTTACGTGAGAAGCAAAAGACTAAGCGTATCTATGGCGTGTTGGAGAAGCAGTTCCGTCATTACTATGACATGGCTAACCGCCAAAAAGGTGTTACCGGTGAGAACTTGCTTCGCATTTTGGAAAGCCGCCTCGATAACGTGGTATATCGTCTCGGCTTTGCGAAGTCTCGCGCAGAGGCTCGTCAGCAGGTTCGTCATGGCCACATCACGGTTAACGGTCAGCGTGTAGACATTCCGTCATTCCGTGTACGTCCTGGTGATTTGGTAGCAGTTGCTCCAAAAGCAAAGGACATGCTGGTCATCAAGAGTGCGCTCATCAGCAATGAGCGTGTACAGGTTCCTGCTTGGCTTGAGGTTGATATCGAAAAGCTTCAGGGCAGTGTACTTGCTCTTCCGCAGCGTGATCAAATCGATCTGGACATTCGCGAGCAGCTCATCGTAGAGCTTTACTCCAAGTAGTAATCGCGACCTAGTAAGGAGGCTAATCTCGCATGACAGAGTTCATGAGGCCTACTGTAACAACGGAAGAAGTCAACGATACTGTCGCGCGTTTTATCGTGGAGCCGCTTGAGCGTGGCTACGGTTTTACGCTCGGTAACTGCATGCGTAGGGTATTGTTGTCGTCACTGGATGGCGCAAAAGCAACTGCTATCCAAATTGAAGGCGTACAGCAAGAGTTCACCACTGCAGAAGGCGTTATCGAAGACATTACCGATATCGTGTTGAACGTGAAAGGACTTGTCTTCTCAGCACTCAATGATGAGGTAGAGGAGAAAACGGCTCATGTATCAGCTGAAGGTCCTTGCACCGTAACAGGCGCTGATCTTGACGTTCCTACAGAGTTTACGCTGGTCAATCCTGAGCATGTGATTGCAACGGTTGCTGATGGCGGCCAACTGGATATGACTATTCGTATTGGTGTAGGACGCGGTTATGTGTCCGCTGAGCGCAACAAGCGCACCGAAGACCCTATTGGAGTCATTCATGTTGACTCTTTGTTCTCTCCGGTTCGTCGTTGCACGCTCAACGTTGCTGACACGCGTGTTGGACAGCGTACTGACTACGACAAGCTTGTGCTTGAAGTGGAAACTGACGGCAGCATTGCACCGAAAGAAGCAGTATGTCGTGCAGCGAATATCATCAACCAGTACATGGGTGCGTTCCTTTCGCTATCAGATATTGCTGGCGACGAGAACGTTGAAGTGCAGTCCATTTTTGCTGAAGAGGATCTTGAGTCCAATGCAGAGCTGGATAAGCAGATTGAGGATCTGGATCTTTCCGTTCGCTCTTACAACTGCTTGAAGCGTGCAGGCATTCACTCTGTGCGCCAACTGGTTGAGTTCTCTGAGAGCGACTTGCTGAACATCAGAAACTTTGGTGCGAAGTCCATTGAGGAAGTGAAGGATAAGCTCATTTCCATGGATCTCAATTTGAAACTATAGGAGAGTACGTTATGCGACACAACTACAAGGGCCGCAAGCTGGGAACTGATTTCGCCCACACCAAGGCAATGAAGAAGAGCCTGGTGAACGCCCTGTTCCTCAACGACCGTATTAAGACGGTTGAGTCTCGCGCCAAGGAGATTCGTCCTGACGTTGACAAGATTATCACCTGGGCGAAGAAGGGTGACCTTCACTCTCGTCGTCTGGCTATCGCAGCTACGGGCGACAAAGAGCTTGTTCGCGAGATCTTTGAGAAGGTAAGCCAAGGCATGTTCTCTGATCGCCAAGGTGGCTACACCCGCATCATGAAGCTTGGCAACCGCAAAGGCGACAATGCCCCCATGGTTATCATGGAGCTTGTAACTGAGCCGGTAGCAAAGAAAGAGGCTGCTAAGCCTGCTGCTAAGAAGGCAACCAAGAAGACCACGCCTAAGAAGGTAGAAAAGGTCGAGGAGGCCAAAGAGGCTGAGGGCGAGCAGAAGGCAGAAGAGGCCAAGGAAAACGAGGCCGTTGTTGCCGAGCACGCTGAAGAAGTTCGCGAAGAGGAGTTCAAGGCAGAAGAGGCTAAGGCTGAAGAAGCTGAGGCAGCTGCTGCTGAGAATGAGGAAAAGGATAAGCCCGAATAAGCTTGTCTTTGCATCGTGACTAATTTCGAAAGGCTCGCTTTGGCGGGCCTTTCTTGTGAGATGGACGTGCGGTAAAAGGTGTATATGTTGGGTATCTCAAAGGGGTTTGTATAAGAGCATGTTTGCATATATGAACAGGGGAAACACTTCTTGTTTAGGTGCTGTTGATGTACGCGCGAAGCTTGTGTTATTGCTTGCGTATAGCATCACTTTGTTCGTTGTGCACAGCTGGCTTGGGATTGTCATCTGTGCGTCTGTGCTTGCACTTTGCATCTTTGGCTCCAAAGTTTCGCCAAAGCAATATTTTTCTGGATTGATACCTTTATATGTGCTGCTTGCGTTCACAATCTTTTTTAATGCGTATTCCATAAATGCTGATGTCGCTAGCTTTAGTCTGAGCGGATTTGACAGAGGGTGTCTGTATGCAGCTCGTGTTATGTTGCTTGTTTTGGCATCGCTCGTGGTAACTTTTACGACTACTGACACAACGCTTACGTGGGGGCTCTCCAGGCTCATGGCGCCACTGAGAGTTTTGCGCGTGCCTGTTGATGATGTCGCCATGACGCTCACGCTTGCTCTGCGTTTTATTCCCGTGTTTTCCGAAGAGCTTGAAACGCTGAAAAAGGCACAGCTCTCCCGCGGTGCCGCGCTTGATTGCGGCAATCTTGTTGTGCGAATGCGCGCATGGCTTACTATCATGATTCCGCTTTTCGTTGGTTTATTTCGACGGGCAGACCAGCTTTCGCAGGCCATGGATGCGCGGTGCTACGGATTGTCAGACAAGCCGCGAACTTCGCTTGTGCAAAAGGCGTTCACCTTACGAAATAGCATCATTTTGATCGGTGGTCTGGCGTTTTTGATTGTTGTCGGATTGTGCTTATGAGCTGGTAATTTGGCTGTTGGTTCGCCCAGGATAGATAGCTGATGAATTCGATTAACCTTGAATCGGTTGCTAAGGTGTTGAAATACCGTCAGATTGCGGTGGTCGCGTCTGCGTGAGGGTGAAACTACAATGAAACCAGTTCATTTAGGTGCAGCCTGGGCAGAAACGAATGGCTACAACCAAATGATAGGTTTGTATTTCATCGCTGAAAGGAGCGCATGATGGCTGAGAAATTTGATGCCGCTAAAGAGGCAGAGCTTGATGCAATTGCTGCTGATGACCTTCGTCGTATTGAGCAAGAGGTTGTAGCTGAGGCAGAGGCTTCAGTAGACGACTTTGACGCAATGAAAGATGAGCAGAAAGCTGCTGATGCTGCTGAGGCTGCTTATGCTTTTGAGTCTTCACAGGCTGCAACTGAGGCAATCGAGGCTGACGCTGAAGGTCGTTTGGGGAAGTAATCTGCTTGATTTCACCAAGTTGATTGGTTCGATCAAACGAACTTCAATTGGCCAGTTGAAGTTTAAAATGTTCTAAAACTCGGCTTGCATTACATGAGGGCGATCCCATAAGAGTCAGTCCCGCAAGGGTTAGCCCTCCGCAATGCAAGAGAACAACATGAAAGAGGTGGTATCTGCGGATATCACCTCTTTTTTTCGACATTGTGAAATTATGAGAACTGATGCCCTTGAGGTAATTGCGACAGTTTCTGCTGTGGGTGCATGGTATGATTTGAAATGCTGATCATTTCGGCACTTCATAATCCTTATCGCTCGAGGAGGCATTCATGAGCATCATTATTGACGTGTATGGTCGCGAAGTTTTGGACTCTCGCGGAAATCCAACCGTTGAGGTTGAAGTTGTTTTGGAGGACGGCGCGTTTGGTCGCGCGGCGGTTCCTTCGGGTGCTTCAACTGGCGCATTTGAAGCGGTGGAACTTCGCGATGGTGACAAGTCTCGCTACTTGGGCAAAGGCACATTAGATGCCGTTGCTCATGTCAATACCGAAATTGCAGACGTGTTGGTTGGCATGGAAGCAGACGACCAGCGTGCAATTGACGAGCTGATGATTGCAACCGACGGCACCGAGAATAAAGGCAAACTGGGCGCAAATGCTATTTTGGGTGCATCGCTTGCTGTGGCAAAAGCCGCTGCTGAATCGGCTGAGCTTTCGCTCTATAAATATGTTGGCGGCGCAAATGCTCACTTGCTGCCTACGCCGATGATGAACATTCTCAATGGCGGCGTTCATGCGGACAACAACGTCGACTTCCAGGAATTCATGATTATGCCTGTTGGTGCTGAGTCTTTCGCCGAAGCATTGCGTTGGTGTGCAGAGATTTATCACACCTTGAAAAAGGTGCTCCACGATGCTGGCTTAGGTGGCGGCGTTGGTGATGAAGGCGGTTTCGCTCCGAACTTTAAGACCAACGAAGAGCCGCTTGAATACATTGTGAAAGCATGCGAGGCGGCAGGTTACAAGCCGGGTTCTGACATTATGTTTGCAATGGATCCCGCTTCGACAGAATTCTACGATGCCGACAAACAGAAATATATCTTGGCTGGTGAAGGCCGTGAACTTACCAGCGACGAAATGGTTGATTATTGGGAGGCGCTTGTTAACAAGTATCCGATTATCTCCATTGAAGATGGTATGGCAGAAGAGGATTGGGACGGCTGGAAGGCTCTTACCGAGCGCATCGGCGACCGCGTGCAACTTGTGGGCGACGATCTGTTCGTAACGAACTCGAAGCGCTTGGCTAAAGGCATTGAGCTTGGATGTGCAAATGCGATCCTCATCAAGGTGAACCAGATTGGCAGCCTCACTGAGACACTTGAGGCTATCGAAATGGCAAAGCAGGCAGGTTACGCATGCGTCATGAGTCATCGTTCAGGCGAAACCGAAGACACAACCATCGCGGACTTGTCGGTTGCTTGCAATACAGGCCAAATCAAGACCGGCGCTCCGTGCCGTTCAGATCGTGTTGCTAAGTACAACCAATTGCTTCGCATCGAAGAAGAGCTTGACAGCCAGGCCGTATATGCTGGCATGAAGGCGTTTTACAACATCAAGCGATAATATATGAAGATTACTGTTTACTGTGGTTCAACGTTTGGCATTAACGCCGCCTTTGAAGAGGCGGCGCAAGCCTTAGGTCAGCAAATAGCTCAAGCTGGTCACACCCTTGTTTATGGAGGAAGTTCCGTAGGTCTTATGGGAGTGGTCTCGCGTGCTGCGCTTGAGGCTGGAGGAGTCGTCGAAGGCGTTGAACCACAGTTTTTCATTGATGCTGGAGTGGCGCAACATGATCTGAGCTCGTTGTTTGTTGTAGACACTATGAGCGAACGCAAAGCGCTTATGATTGAACTCGGAGATGTTTTTGTGGCTTTGCCTGGTGGTATTGGCACGCTCGAAGAGATCTCCGAAATAATGTCGCGTGTACGTTTGGGTTTAGGTCCTCACCGCTGCTATGTGCTCAACATTGATGGGTTTTACGACCCGCTCAAGCAACTTTTAGATGCCATGGTCTCGCAGCGCTTTTTGGATGCGTCTGATCTGGATGTCTTTCATTTCTGCGAAAGCGTCCAAGAGCTGATGCGTCTGATTGATTCGCATACATCTGACTAATTCGTGTAGTCGTTTAGAACTCCATAGCAAAATTCGAAGTTTTGGCTGGAAAATGCCTCTCGTCGGTGAATCTGAGCTGATTTTAGCGTCGAAAACCCCGACTAGGGCACTTTTCCAGCCATTTTGCTTTTGAAAACCCCGACTAGGGCACTTTTCCAGCCAAAAGTTATAAAAAACCTGCAAGCTTTTGCAAAGCATCAACGAACCCTCAGCTTACCCTGCGGTGTTCCTGCGCACGGGTGGTGGCAGGGCGGCATTGCGGCCGAAGCGTGGCGCGGGCGGCGGCGTAGGTGACAGGGCGGCGCACACCAAAAAGCTCCCTTCCGGGAGCTTTTTGACTAACAGCAGCTGAGGGGAGGGATGCTGCTGGGCTATCGCACTGCCCATACACGGGAGGGAGGGAAGATGAGCAGTGCGACAAGCTAGTTAGAGACGGCTTCTCTGTGTGGAGCAGCTCGTGCGATGTGGTTCGCGTGGAGCGGCTCGGGTGGAGAAGCACGTGAGGGGCGGCTCGCGTTAGAGCGGCTTATGCGGGTGCACCGCCGCCTTCACCTTCGCCACCGGCTGAAGGAGGAGGACCTGCCATACCTTTGTCGGATTGCTTAATGTCAGCGTTGCCAGCACCTAAGGTGCAATATTGATTGATATCTTCGGTTGCCAAGTACTCGCCAAGCGTGTAACCAAGGCACAGGCACATACCAATAGATACGCCGTTCATGATGCCGTTGTAGCCCATCGGGAAGCGTCCGCCTGAGGTGTTGCCGCAAGCAAAGAGGCCCTTGATAGGCTCGAAGCCCTGGCCTTGTACCTGCTGCTGACCGGTAACCAACAAACCAGAAGTTGCAACCAGCGATCCGCCGCCAGTACGCTTTGAGCAGGGATAACCATAGAAGGGACCCTCAACGATCGGCCACATGGTTTCCGGATCGCGACCAAACTCGGTGTCTTTGCCGGCGTCGTGTGCTTCATTCCAAGCCTTCACAGCCGCCAAAGCGTTTGCCTTGACACCCTCTTCCATGCCCATGTAATCGCAGAGCTCCTCAAGGGTGTCTGCGCAGTACAGGAATTTGCCAGACGTATCGTCGCCATCAGCGCCAGAGCCCACGGCGTTTTCCATATACGTAGCAACTTTTGCGATGCTCTCGTCATCCCACTCTTTTGGAGCAAGGTGACCAGCCAGTTGGTTCAAGAACACTTCTTGCCAATCATTGCCCCAGATCAGATAAGCGCGATCGCCTGGTTCACGAGCGCCAGCGCAACCAGAGAGTAAAGGACCGCCAAAGGCCTCGTTGCAGTAGCGCTTGCCGTACTTGTTGAGCCACAAGCACTCCACGCCTTCCATGGGAGACAGCGGAATGAATGCGTGGCTGCCCATGTCGCCGCCGGTTGCAATTTCAACTTTGGCGCCGATGCGCATAGCCATGGCAATACCAGAGCCGTCGCGACCAGACATTGCGGCACAATCCTTGTATTCGCCCAGCTCATAGTTCTCGCGGCAGATAGCGTTGTACATCGCTGAGTTGCTTCCGATGTCGCCGCAAGCAAGGACAACTGCCTCGCCATTGTATTGGGTGTACTCGCCGGTGTTTGCGTCTTGAGCAATAACGCCGGTGACTTCGGTGCCATCCTCGTTGTGGACGAGGCGAACAGCTGAGGTGCCGAATACAAACTCAGCCCCAGCTTCCTTGGCTTTTTCCTGGCTGCGCTTAACAGCGTCGGTCATGCCAACGCTGCCAGCAAATTGGCACGTGCCAACATATGAGGTGAAAGGACCTTTCTTGTAGTTGTAGCCATCTACAACCGGCCAGTTCAGCGGCACGAGCTCGTCTTTTTCGGTCTCGGTGTAGCCTTCGATGAACCAGTCAAGCGCCTCGCCTGAACGATTGGCGAATTGTGAGAGCAGCGTCGGCTGCACGCGGCCGGCACCATACATCTGATATTCGTTCATGAAATCGACGATGTCATACTCAGGAATGCCAACGCGGTCAAGCTGCCATGACGAATTGAGATGTCCGATATCGTTACCCAGTGCGCTAAAGGTGTCTTCTGGCTGCGTTTCTAGCACGATAACTTTTGCGCCTAGCTCAGCTGCGCGACGAGCGCATGCGGTGCCAGCGTGACCAGCGCCGCAAACGATGATGTCGGCATCTTGCGTACCAGCCAAATCCGCCTCTTCGATGGTAGGTTCTTCGCCCAACCAGCCAGCGCCGAGCACCTCACCCATGGTTTTGCCTGCGTTGCCGGTAGGAGCGGCGGCTCCCGATGCAGCAGCGTTTCCGCTAGCGTTAGAAGCGCCCGTCTCCGGCATTGCTGACTCGCCGCTTGCTGCAGGAGCGCAGCTTGCCAACATGCTTGCGCTTGCGGCGCCGAGTGCCATAACGCCCGCTCCTTGGAAGAAGTTGCGACGGCTGAGCTCAATGCGCCCACGCTTGCCAGCAAGTTCTTGCTTGATTCTCTCGCTGTGTTTCATAGTTTCCCCTTTCGAGCAATTTCGCTTTCGCGTAAGTTCACTATGCGTATCGCAAGCGTGCTTGCCAATGCCGCCGAGATGGTGAAATTGGCACAAATTGCTTCACCTTGAGATGGTGAATTCATCTTTTCCACAGGTCAGAAGTGCGAAAAAACGAGTGCAATTTTTAAAGGGGATTGGCGTTTGCGCGTATAATAGCGAAACAGGGAGTGGAAAAGTCTATACTGTAGGGAGGGAAATGATGGCTGAAGGCACGGCATCGCCGTCGTTTCTGGCGCTCAGAATTAACTGGTTCAGCGTGAAATTATCGCTTGGAATTGCCGCGTTTTACTCGTGGGTTTATTTGCTCTTTTGCTTCGAAGGACTGCTGCGTGATGTTGTTGCTTATGGCGGAGGCGTTGTGCATGATCCCGTCTTTTTGTGTGCTTGCATAACTGCCTCGGTGGTGCTTTTGGTGGTCTTGATCGCTACTAAAAAACATGTCGGATTGCTCAATCCGTCAGAGTCAACTGAGCAGACAGCGCTTACTTCGCGCATTCGTCGTTGGCGTGTGGTGATAGTTATTTTTGCCGTCATAGGCGCGCTCTCGGGTGTTTTTGGGGTGTTTTTGAGCGCCGTTGCGCCTTTGGGGCAAACGGGATTGCAGGTGGCGTCAGGTCTTACCGGCGTGGTGGCAGGCGTGTTTATTGCGGCATTTACCCTTGAGTGGGGCGAAGTCGTTTTGGCGCTTGATATGCGCAAAGCCATTGTGGCTTTAGGCGTGGCTTTTTGCTTGCAATGGATTCCCTTTGTTGCTGTGGAGTTGATGGGAAGCGTCTTTAAAGCGTTTCTAGCTGGGGCTTTGCCATTGCTTTCGTGCTGGTGTCTGCTCGGCTTTTCAGAAGAGCGTTTGGTGAGCGAAGAGGTGCCGAGGTTGTCGAAAGCCGCCCAGTCAACCGACAAGCGACTGGTTGGTCGTGTGGCAGTTGCTTCGTTTGGCTTTTCCTTTGTAGCGCAATTCACGTGGACATGTAATGTGGTTATGACATCGGAGCCGCTTGATCAAAGCTTGTTTTGGGTGGTATTCGCGCTTATCTTCGTCGTGACGGCTTTGTCAGTTGGCGTTGTCTTGGCGCTCATGAATAAATGGCGCGCTTACCGGATTGAGCTATTTTATCGTGTGGCATTTGTGTTCAGTATGGCAGGATCGGCGGCGCTTGGCTTGGCGGGCACCCATCTTTTGTTTTCGTATGCGCTTGCCTATATTGCTTATGCGCTCATCATGCCAACCATGTGGATGCTGGCGTGGTCTATTGTCTTTATGCGAAATGGCAAGTCACGCCCGGTCATCGGATGGGTGTTTGGCCTGCAATTCTTAGGACTGCCGCTCGGCTTTGCTGCCGCACGTGGCATGCAGTCGTTGGTGGGCATCACGGACTCTTATACCATGTTGCCCTATGCAACTTTGCTCGCTACGGTGCTTTTGGCGCTGGCGTATGCGTTTGTTTTGCCCGAGCGCACACTGATGATGCTCTCGCCGCGTCTTTTCAAGCTGAGTCATGAATCCATTGACGAGCGCTGCAAAGATATTGCAACCCAGCATAAACTCACGGCACGCGAGGCGGAGATTCTTGGCTTTTTGGCGCGCGGGCGCGATGTGGGATATATCGAAAAAGAGCTGTTCATCTCGCGCAATACCGTCAATACGCATCGCAAAAATCTCTATAAGAAGCTCGGCATTCACACCCAACAAGAGCTGCTGTCTTTGTTGGAGGAAACACTGGATTCATAAGTGGTATACTCAATAGTGCGTTATCGCAAAAATCGCTCTTGAGAGTAAGGACGCAGCATGACATTTATTGCCCCCCCGAAGAACTCTTCGCGCTAGCTGCTCTTGTGGTGGTAGTGCATCTTTTGTGTACAGTTGCAACAGCTGTGCTGGCTAAGAAAAAAGGCTATACAGTTTGGTTCTTTGCCTTTACGGCTGTTTTAACAAGCGCGATTACCTCTCTTATCTTGATGGCTTGTCTGCCTCGAGCAAAGGGGGAACAATAATGACGAGTTTGCTTACCAATCCTTTGCTGATTTTTGTTCTCATCAAGCTTATAGCAGCATTTCCGATTGCTTATGTGGCACAAAAGCGCGGGTATAGCTACGGCCTATTTTTCGCCAGCGCCTTTTTACTCGGAATGATTACCACCATTGTTTTTGTGTTCGTGCTGCCGAATAGGACAAAGCAAAGCCCTCACGCAAGCATGTAGGTATCCAAGCGATAGGTATTGAGTATGATAGGCTCGTATGTCCTTGTTGGGCATATGAGCTTGTTTTATTAGAAGCGTCGGGAAGGCAAAACATGCGAGTTTATACCTATGATTGCACATTGCGAGACGGCGAACAGTGCGAAGGCATTACGTTGTCGCTTGAGGATAAGCTGCGCATCGTTGAGCGTCTCGATGCTTTTGGCATTGACTATATTGAAGGCGGTTTTCCTGCTTCAAACCCAAAGGATATTGCGTTTTTTGAACGCGTGAAAACGATGCCTTTAAAGCATGCACAGATTGCCGCATTCGGTTCTACGTGCAAAAAAGGCGTTGCTGCTGATAAAGATCAAGGCTTAGCTGACTTGATTGCTTGCGGCGCTCCGGTGACAACCATCGTGGGAAAGACCTGGGATGAGCAGGTCACACGTGCACTCTGTACCACCCTTGATGAAAACTTGCGCATGATTTCAGATTCGGTGGCCTATCTGAAAAGCCATAATCGCCGCGTCGTTTTTGACGCGGAGCACTTTTTCGATGGTTACAAGGCCAATCCTGAGTACGCCTTGGAATGCCTGCGAGCGGCTGCTGAGGCGGGTGCAGACTCGTTGGACTTGTGTGAGACCAACGGTGGGGCTTTGCCCTTTGAGGTTGAGCAGGCGGTTGCAGCGGTTGTACAAGCGCTTCCCGGACAAGCGCTTGGCATCCATTGCCACAACGACTCAGGGTGCGCGGTTGCAAATACCTTAGCAGCCGTGCGAGCAGGCGCAACGCAGGTGCAAGGCACCGTAAATGGTATTGGGGAGCGTGTGGGAAATACCGATTTGCTCACCGTGATTGCCGATCTGGAGCTCAAGATGGGCGCAGCGTGTGTTGGCGCGGAAAACCTGCGCGAGCTGACAAGCGTTTCGCAATTTGTAGCTGAATGCTGCAACGTTTCAGTATCTCCGCATCACCCCTATACCGGTGCGTCAGCTTTCGCTCATAAGGGAGGCTTGCACGCTAGCGCCATTGCGCGTTTCCCTGAGGCCTATGAGCATACTTCACCTGAGCGGGTGGGCAACGCAACACGCATGTTGGTAAGCGAGCTTGCCGGTAAGGCGTCGCTTTTGGCGAAGGCGCGCAGTTTGGGCATTGATCTGGGCGAAGACCCTGATCAGGTACAGTCAATTCTTGACGAAATTAAGCACCGCGAAGCGCAAGGTTATTCCTATGAGACAGCCGATGGCTCGCTTGCGCTTTTGATTGAGCGGCACCTCGGCAAAGGTGAGCCGCATTTTACTTTGGAAAGTTTTCGGGTAATAGTTGATGATCGCGAAGACACAGGAGCACTTGCTAAAGATGCAATGAGCGAGGCTACTATCAAGGTGCATGTGGGCGATAAGCGCTCAGTTGCCACCGGTGAGGGAGTTGGCCCAGTTGGTGCGTTGGATAACGCGCTTCGCATGGCTATTGCACCCTCGTATCCTGCGGTTATGGGGATGGAGCTTGTAGACTTTAAGGTGCGCATTTTGGATGAAAATGTTGGCACCGATGCCATCACGCGCGTTATGATTACAACGCGCGATTCGTGCGGTAGTTGGGGCACGGTTGGTGTCTCAGAAAATATTATCGAAGCATCCTGGAACGCGCTTGTTGATTCGATCGAGTATGGCCTGATGAGAGCGGAGGGGTAAATGTCGCAGCCAGCACAATTGCGCACCCCTGAAGTTGACGCGCTTTTGCGTGTGTTGTCCGCCCTTGATGATGAGGACGAGATCTTTGCGCTGTTGGAAGATTTGTTCACGATTCGCGAAATCAAAGAAACTTCGCAGCGCTTGTCGGTAGCAAAATACCTCGCTGAGGGTAAGTCCTACAGCGCCATAGAGGAGATAACCGGGGCATCTGCCACTACGATTGCACGTGTATCGAAGTGTTTAAGCTATGGTGCAGGTGGCTATAAGGTTGCACTTGAAATATTGGGCGAACAGGACGCGCCGACGGTGTAGTTTGCGCCGGGTAGTTTGCACCAGGTGGCCTGCGCGAAGTGGTCTGCGCTAAGTAGTTTGCGCGAATTATGAATAAAATGTGTATATAGTGACTTATTTACTACAAATATGCCTCTTGTACAACCTCTGAGCAACGAAGTCGCGACAAATGCCTTTTGAAGTGCGGAAATACCCATGACCTCCGCAATAATATGAGAGAAAAGATGTCACATTTTTATGAAGGAGCCGAAGCTCTTCATAACAAAGGGTCGTACTTTATTATTAATCGTGATATAGTCTGTTACCTACTTGTTGATTTAGGGCTGCGTACGGTTGTACCACCTGATCAATAAGTAAATTGCTCAAGTATTATTCTGTTAGTAAGCAAGAGCGAGGAGGGGACATGCCACAAATACAAACTACCCTTAATCGCCGCACGTTTCTTGTGGGTGCCACCGCAATGGGTGCAACGCTTCTGTTGCACCCAAGCCTCGCATGGGCTGATGATGACACCGCTGACAAGACCGAAGAAACCGAACCTACAGGTCCCACCTCAGAAGAAAAGTTTGCTGAGGCGGATGCTGTGCATCAGCGCATTTTAGCACTGCAAGATGAATTATCCATTGCGGTTGAGGAATACTACAAGGCGCTTGACGAGCACGACGCAGCAGTACAAGCTGTTGACGACGCGCAGGCGCAAATTGATGCAGCAAACACCCAAATTGATGAGCTGCAAGATACTCTCGCGAAGCGCGCGCGCGCCATGTATCGCGAGGGTCAAACTTCAACGTTTGATCTGCTTTTAGGTGCAACGTCGTTTGAGGAATTCGCTGTTAATTGGAGCTTGTTGTCAATTCTTAACGAAGAAGACTCCAAGATGATCGCCGAAACCAAAGATCTACGCACTGAGGTTGAAGATCTTAAGGTTACCCTTGAAGAGGAAGAGCAGATCGCAGCTGACAAGATCGAAGAAGCCGAACGCATTAAATCTGATACCGAAGAAAGCATTCAGCAACTCGAAGAGCTGCGTGCACAGTTAGATGCCGAAGCGCTCGAGCTGCTTGAAAAGGAGCAGGTGGAGCGTGCGGCTGAATATGCACAACGTTCGCGTGAGCTGTATGCATATTCATCTACGGCAACGCGCGCAATTCCATCGCACGGTTCCGTTGTTGATTATGCACTATCGCGAATTGGTTGCCCGTATGTATGGGGTGCAGAAGGACCAGATGCGTTTGACTGCTCTGGTTTGGTTCGTTGGGCGTATTTGCAAATTGGTATGTCGCTTCCACATCAGACAGAAGCGCTTTATCACGCAGCGGATGCGCGGCTGCCTGTTTCAGAGGCACAACCCGGAGACGTTTTGTGGGTTGGCTATGGTGATGGCTACAACGGGCACGTCGGCATTGCGCTTAATGAGGGCGGAACGAAATATGTTCATGCACCTACGTTCGGAGCATTTGTTCGCGATACTGATGATCTGTCTTGGGCAGGCTTTACGCACTGCTTGCGTTTTAAAGGCGCTGAGGATATCGATATCGAAGACTTAGAGGCGGCAGCAGCTGAAGCGCAAGCTGACGAAGCGTAGTTTTTCAAATGCCTACTCCTTTTTGTCACGCATGAGAGGGGGAAACTCTTGCGCGACAAAATAATGCGACCGAAGTACGTCCGGTCTGCTAAGTGTTATAGAGGCGGCTGTCCTTAAGGGCGGCCGCTTCGCTTGGATAGAGCCAAAATAAGCGAGCGAGTGAGATGAAGCAAACACGGGACGATGACAAAACAGCTTCAAAGCTACCTGCCAAGCAGCGCAGGTCCAAAATCTATACGGTGATAAGCTGGGTTTTCGTGGCTTTTTGGGCGGCGTTTATCTTTTATATGTCTGCGCATACCTCAGGTCAGTTTAGTGGAGAGATGGGACTGGTGTCTCGTATTTATGAGGCGCTCAAGGCCTGGCAGCTCGCTGTATTTGGCGAAGGCGCGCAATTCATTTATAACGCCGCACATTTTATGGAATATTGTGTGCTTGGAGCGCTTTTGACCAATGCGCTGTCGTGTCATATGTCGCTTAAGCGCGCTGCTTTGTTTGCGATTTGTTTGGCGCTTACATATGGCATAACTGATGAGATCCATCAGTTATTTGTGCCGACGCGCTCAAGCGATCCTATGGATTGCGTGTTTGATTTGTTGGGCGGCTCCGTTGGTGCTGCCCTTATATACGCAATCGCCCCGCGTGTAGCGGGGCGATTGGGGAGGGAAGCAAAACGTTAAGCAGAAATAGCTACAACGTCAGCCTCGGTGATAGGAGTTGAAGCTTCCAGCTTGCCGCCAGTCGCAGCCTGGATGCCACAGATACGTCCAGTCATGATGCAGTGACCGGCAGACATGCCACCCTGATACATTGACCAGTCAGGAGCGCCGCAGAGCTGACCTGCTGAGAAGCCGGTTACCCACAAGTTCGGGATAACTTCGCCCTCTGCGGTGGTTGCCTGATAATTCTCATTAACGGTAACGCCTGCGCACAGAGCCGATACGCGAACATGCTTGTGGATGCCCCAGAACGGCGGCTGCTCGATCTTCTGCAGATACTTGGCAGCTTTACCGAAGTCCGAGTCAAAGCCGGCGTCGCACATTTCGTTGTAACGCTCAACCGACTTCTTGAGAGCGTCAGCCGGGATGCCAAGCTTTCCAGCCAACTCATCAAGGGTGTCGCAGCAATACGTGTCAATGAGACCCTCGATAACATTAGCGCCACTCTCGGCCGAACGATCCATCTCTACGTCAGGCATGTAAACCTGGATCTTTTCCTTGTCGGTCGGCTTGCCGCCCCAGCCTTCAACCTGCTCAACGTAGTTGTCATCGAAGATCTGTGAATACCAGCCGGGCTTGGGCTGATTGCGAAGTACACAGTTGATCTCTTCGAAGATGCAGTCCTCGTTCATGAAGCGCTCGCCGTTTTCGTTAACGGTCATGAACGGTTCGCCAAACATAGGACCAGAGTCGAAGTCGTGCAGCATGTGCGAGTGACCAACCGGCACAAAGCCTGCGCCAATAGCCATGGACATCAAGATGCCGTCGCCCGTTTTGTTGACCTGCTTGCGGTCGAACTCTTTAACGTCGGGGCAGTAGCGCTCAACGAGGCTTTGGTTGTTTTGATAGTCGCCAGTTGAGAGGATGACGCCTTTGGTGGCGTTGAACTTGATGTAGTCGTTACCGCTCTTGCCGATAACGCCAGTTACTGCGCCAGAGTCGTCGGTGACAAGCTGCACACCAGGAGTTGAATAGAAGAATTCGACACCTTTTTCTGCGGCGAAGTCAGCCAAGTGCTCAATCATGGTGCCGTTGTTATAGGGCTTCGGTCCAAACACGATGCTGCGACGAGAACATTTTGAGCCGTCCTCATATTCTGCGACTGCAGTTGGACGAACGGTGTAGGGCGGAAAACCTGCTTCTGCAGTGCGAACCTGCGTCCAGCGAATAGCCTCGCCAGAATAGCGAGCATAGGTTTCAGCAAGCTTGCGATCGGCGCGCCAGCCACAATCCTCCATGAAGCCTTGGATGTAATTCATGACACCTTGCTCGTCACTTTCGTCAAGCAAAACGCCTGAGCACGTGCCACCTTGAGAGATAGGCTTAGACTCCTTTTGCAGGACGGCGACAGTTGCGCCTTCCTCCAAAGCTGACAGAGCTGCTGGCACACCGCCGGTACCAGCGCCAACGACAACAACGTCGTAGGTCTTCTCATCGCTGAATTCGGTAATGGGCTCAATTTCTACCGGAGACTCTGCAAAGTCGCTCTCCTGCAAGCCGGCCGGATATACGGTTGATCCGGTTTGAGCAACTTCGGTTCCCTCTTTTGCTTCCGGGGCTGAGCAGCCTACAAGGCCAGCTCCTGCGCTCAGTGCACCTACGGTTAATGCACCTTTTAAGAAATCTCGACGATTCAGTTCCACGACTCCCTCTCCTTTCCTTTTAGGTCGTGTATGTTTCGAATAAGACATGCTTCTCCTCCGAAACACTTGCAAGGCTATCAACCAACCAAAAATTATTCCTACTACAAACGGTATGAAATGCTCTACCTCCTCTGACATCGTCCTGTTTTTCTGATTAAATAGTGAAAGGAGGGATAGTGCATGCGTTTTTTTACAGCGTACTTTCGTCAAACACCACATGTTTTCGCTGCCATAATGGGTTTGGCAAGTGCGCTTATGGTCTTAGAAATACAGCGAATGCCAGCAGTTCATATAGTGAGTTTAGAGACGTTTGCGCCGGGTCCCTATATCGTTGAGGCGTGCGTGTTGGCGCTCATTGCGCTGGTGTATTTATATATGCCTACACGGCGGTTAAGCGATTCGACGGCGATACGTATTGTGTTGTCAGTGCTGGTCGTTGCCTCTACGCTTGCTGTTTTGCTGGCGAACTTCTCAGACGCCTCGTTGGCTTTTGTCGTTCGAGCGATATATCGAACAAGCTCGGGGCTTTTGGTGTGTCTGTGGGCGGAGCGACTCATCTGCTTGGGATCGCGCCCTGCTGCGTGGACGTTTGCGTGTGCCTGTATGCTTTCAGGCGTGATAACTGCTCTTTTGGCGCTCGTTTCGCTGAATGTCTCTCAGCTGGTATTGATGACGCTTCCTTTTATAAGCGGTGTTTGCTTCATTTTGTATAAGCCGCACATTGTTGAGGCGGGGGTCGCATCTGTTGAAGAGGGTGCATCCAGTCAAGACAGCAAAACTATTGCTCTGCTAGAAAAACCGCTTCCACGCTTTTCATGCGGAACAAAAAAGACCTGGATAATGGCGGTTGGCTTGGTGTTTTTGCCGCTTTTGTGCAGAGGTGCGATGGCTGTTTCACAGAGTTCTTGGATTGCGTTGCAGCAAAATGGCGTAATGATCTCGCTCATTCAAGCAACTATAGGTTTGGGCATTTTGTTGGGTGGCGTCATTATATGTTTCGTCGTCAAGCACGCTTGGAACCAGAGCTTCATTTTGGTATTTGATCTGTTTGTGATTCCGGCATCGTTTATCTTTTTGTACACCGGTCAGCGCCCCGATGATCTGTGGGTGCTGCACATGCTTATCGTGGATTCCACCTATAAGGTAATGCTGTTTTATATCGCGATGACCGCTTTTCTGTTTCCGGGGGCTGCGCGTGGCGAAAATGCTGGGGTGCCCATCTTTGCCGCTTTTTCGTTCATGATTGCAACACGCGCGCTGTTTTTCCTTATCAAAGACGCGTTCGACCCGGCAATTAGCGCCGGCATAGAAGCGGTTGTGGTTTTGGTTAGTTTTGGTGCTGCTTGTTGGCTTGCATTTCAGGTGCTCCAAAAACAGTTGGTTGGCACAGAAAAGAGCAAGCAAGCGTCAGCGCAAGCTGCGCGAAAGCAACTTGAAAAGCAATGCGAGCAGCTGTCTGCTCAGTTCGATCTTACGCCACGTGAACAGGAAATCTTGCTGTTGTTGACGCAGAACTATCGCGCGCCCTATATTGCTGAGCGTCTCGTTGTGAGCCAGTCGACGGTCAAAACGCACATGCGCAATCTGTATGCAAAGCTTGGCGTGCATTCGCAAGCTGAACTGCTGTTGCTCGTCGAAGAGAGCGAGCACAGCGTGTCGGTTGATTAGGTGCGCTGCCCGCAAAGGGCTTACGCGCGAAAAGCTTCGAGTACCAATTGCGCACGCGTTCCAATAGGCGTTGTGTTTTGATCAATAAAGTGCGCTACTTCTGAGCGCGGGAGCAAAAACTGCTCGATCAGTTCGCCATGTTCAGGTGTAGCATCTGCAACGCGGGTGACGTGCGCATAGACAATTTGCACGGTTTCGTCAGTGAGCCCGGTAGAAGAAAAGCCTGCTTGGGGGAGTGGGGTTATAGCGCTTGCGAGGCTTTCGCCATCTGACACGCGCAACGCGTAGCCGGTTTCTTCGCGAAGCTCTCTGTCGACACAGCTGGCGAGGTCTTCACCCGGTTCAATAAGCCCAGCCGGAAAAGCGATGCACCAGCTGTTGAGGGGATAGCGAAATTCGCGAATCATCAGCAGCTCATCGTTTTCGGTCAGGCCAACAATGCAAACCGCATCAGCGGTTGTAGCTGTACAGGTGGCATTGGCTTGAAGTCCTGCGCGAAATGCCTCTGGAGACTTGCGGGAGGCGCAATCGTAATTGTAGAGCGTGCCATCAGGCAGTTCGTAGGTGAGCACGTATTTTTTGATCCAGCCATCAGCGATAAGTTCAATGTCAACCAGGCGAGGGGTGGGCGTGTTCTGTTTGGCAGTTGTAATGGGCATATTCGTAACGCTTCCTTTCAGGACAGCGGCAGCGCCTCTAAGTCTTGTCGATGAGACAGTGCTTGCGCCTTCACCTTGTCCAAGAGTTCTTATTGCGTGTGAACCCCTAGTTTACGATAAATATTGGAAATGTGGCTTTTGACGGTTTCTTCGGTGATAGTGAGCTCTTCGCTAACGTATTTTCGGTTTCTGCCATTGGCCAGCAGCGCGAAGATATCGCGTTCTCGCGGGGTCAGGCTGTATTCGGTGATCAAGAATTGTACGGCTGAGGTACGCTCGCTGTCGGTATTAGTGGGGCTTCCCGGTTGAGCGACGCCCCGTCCGCTCCCCGCCGCCCCTCCGCCTTCTTCTCCGCTTTTTAGAGTTTTTGCAAGTTTTGGCAGGAAAAGTGCCCTCGTCGGGGAATCTGACGGCAATTTGGTTTAAAAAGTGCCCTCGTCGGTGTTTTCGGCCCCCAAATCAGGCTGATTTCCCCGACAAGAGGCATTTTCCAGCCAAAACTTCGAAATTACGACTCGGGTTTGGTTGCGGGCAGCAAGCCAGGTCGCGGGCGGCAAGCCCGACCGCAGACGGCAGGCCAGGTCGTGGGCGGCAAGCCCGACCGTGAAAAACCAATGGCCTCCGAATCCGGAGGCCAAAGGTGTGTGTCTAATGAATTGTAGTCGCGAAAATCTTATGCCAGGAGGCCAAAGCCTTCCTCAAGCAACTCTTCGCATTTGTCGAGGTTTTCGTGTGCTGCATCGGGGTTATGCGCGCCTTCGCTATTCTCTACCATGACGAAATCCCAGTAGAATTGTGCGTGGCGATGAATTTGCTGTGCGCGTGCCAGGTCGTCAGCAGAAAGATTGTCTTTTTGGGCAGCAAGTTCGTTGATGTAGCGCTCGATCTCTTTGGAGAGCTCTTGCTCGCGCTCGGTTACTTCAGATTGCCACTGAGCTACTTGACCAGGGAGATCCTTGTGGCAGCTTGAGCACTCTTCCAAAACAGCGTCGTTTTCCAGCGGGCTTACCAAATTGTGGTTGCTGAACGTGGTTCCATCATCAGCGGTTACGGTGCCCATGCGACAATCGGCGCAGCTGTAACCCAAGCTAGCCATATGAGACTGATTGCCGCCATAGATGGTTTCAAATTCGGGATGCTGAGCCTTAAGCATAGCAGCACCAGTATCCGGATGCTCCCAGTCCGAGAATTCAAGTTCGTCATAGAATGCCAGCATTTGCTCCGCGGTCATTTCTTCGGTTCCCACATAGGGGTTTGAGGTGACCTTTTCGGAATTAAAGTAATACTCGTTGTGGCATTGCCCGCAAACTTGTGACTCGATCGGGGTCGTCTGTGCTGCGTCGCCAAGGGAAGTTAAATAGAATTTGCTGGGAACCACCAATTGAGTGGGTTCGTTTTCGTGGCAGTTATAGCAGCTAATGGGCTCGTTGAACATATCAATCATGTCAGCGAACGGGATGGCATAAACCTCGTCGCCTTCAGCATTGACTTTTGCGGTGAACTGCGGTGTTTTGCAGGTGATGCAGTTCGCAAGCGTCTTTTCGTTTACACGAGGTGTTGCTTTGATTGACTCAAGCGTATAGCTGTGCGAGGCGGCCTCGTCGTAGCCTTTGGCGAATCCGTAGCCTTTATACATGGTGTTGAGAGCGGGGTAGGTTTCAAGATAGTTGTCTTTGCCGGATTCGGGTGAATTGTCCTCGTTTTGCTTGTACGTTTCATATTGATGCGGATATGCGTCTTTCCAAGCATCAGCAACAACAACGCCGAACTCGTCAGCCTCGGGTGTCTCTACGGGCTCGGCTTTTGGTGCGCTGTTGTCTGCGGTAGAAGAACCGGTGTCTGGTGCGGTGGCGTTTGTTTGCGGGGCGCATGCAGCAAGCGCTGCCACTAAACATACGGTGCACGCGGCGCTGGTAATTACAGCAGCTTTCTTCGACTTCAACATAATCCCTCCTAAAGATGTGACGGTGGACCTATTCCGTTATGTGTAGCTTATCGACAGGTCGCATATTCCATACAGGGTCACGCGTGCAAAAATTGTTGGGTACAGTTATGATGTAGCAATGGGTACAGTTTCATATTGCCACCATAATTGGCATGTCGTACGAACGCATTGCATGTTGGATGGCAGTTTGATTTGCGAATAAATCGCACAAGGAACTGTCAAAGCAGAAAAACGCCTGCGCGGGGGGAAGATAAAAATGCAGCTTGACGAAGCGAGTGAGTCGCCGCTCTATCAGCAGATATACGAAAAAATTCGCCGTGACATTGAGGAGGGTCGATATCCTTGTGGATCCAAACTGCCCTCAATTCGCGGGCTTGCCGCCGAGCTGCAGTGTTCGCGCAACACCATCGATGCGGCGTATAGCCAGCTCGTTCAGGAGGGCTATATTGAAAGCAAGCCGGGCTCGGGGTATCGCGTGCTGGATGTGGCTGGCGAAGAAATCGGCTTTAGTCTGCGCGAACAAGATCAGGCGTGTTCGTTGTTAGGCGAGCCGCATCTGCCGCGTTACAATTTCACCTACGGCAACTTAGAGACGGGCACGTTTCCGGCAACGGTATGGCGAAGCATCACCGACGACATTTTATTGAGTGTCGAAAGTGGCGCGTGTGATACTTATACCGATCCTTTTGGCGAAGAGTCGCTGCGCGCTGAGATTGCATGGCGCCTGTCTACGCAATGCGATGTTGATTGCACGCCTGGTCAGATTATTATTCAGCCAGGAACGCAGGTGAGCATTCAAAATCTTTTAGCGCTCTTTGACGCGCGTAACGACGTTGTTGCCATGGAAAACCCGGGGTATGTTGGTGCTCGTGAAACGTTTGAGCGCAGTGGTTTTTGCGTTGCCCCATGTCGAATTAACGAAAGCTACGATGAGTTCTTCGCTGACCTTGAGCGCTCGCAAGCAAAGCTTGTTTACGTAACTCCGTCTAGTCAGTTTCCGACGTGCAAAACGATGCCAATAAAGATGCGCAGCAAGCTTATTGCGTGGGCGGATGCAAATGATGCATACATTTTAGAGGACGACTATTGTCGCGACTTCCGCTACAAAGAGCGCCCCCAACCGCCGTTGCAGTCCATGGATCATTGCGATCGCGTTATCTATATGGGAACGTTTTCAAAATCGCTTTCCCCGGCGCTGCGCATGAACTATTTGTTGCTACCACCTGCCCTTTTGGAGAGGTGGCGAATGCTTTTCGCGAATGCTTACACTTCGGTTCCGTGGCTTTCGCAAGCGGTTTTGTCGCGGTTTATGAGCCAGGGACACTGGGATAGGCAATTGCGTCGTGTGCAGGCGAAAAACAAGCGCAAATACGAAACGCTGACCAGATCGTTGCACGAGTATCTGGGTGACAAAGTAAGGGTACTTGAAAATGGAACCGGTTTGCATTTGCTCGTGGAAGTGTACGATGAGCGCACCTCTCAAGAGCTCATTGATGTTGCTCGCGCAGCTGATGTGTTGGTCTATGACACTGAAAAATATTGGATGGGAAAACGCCCGCTCACCTCGCGTATGTTGCTCATAGGGTTTTCCTCTATTGCAGAGCAAGATATCGAACCAGGCATCAAAGCGCTTGCAAACGCTTGGCTATCAGCTGACTTATAGATCAGCAGGCGTTGCTGATCTGTCACGGGCGATTGTTGGGGTGGCAAGCGCGGCTTCGCTATACTTAAAACGAGATCCTAAGCATAGGTGAGTTTGAAGATCTTATACATAGGTGGGCTCGAAGCAGTTGGGCTCGAAACTGTTGAACCTGAAACTGTTGAGCTTGAAGCAGTAGGACTTGAAACGAAAGGCGCTTGTAATGGCTACATCCATTGGCATTATCTCCGACACACATGGTACGTTGTCTGACTCAGCGCTTGCCTTATTGGCAGAGGTTGACCACATTATTCATGCTGGTGACATTGGTGGTCCTGATATTTTGCGGATGTTGAGTGCGCTTGCGCCAACAACAGCAGTGCTCGGCAATAATGATTTCGACGAATATGGCTCTTCAGTCGGTCGTTTCGCTCATCCAGTCATTGATGGCGTGCGTTTTTTGGTGTCGCATTACCCGCGTGATGTGCGCATCGGATTTAATGGTTGTGCAGGACTTGCGGCGGGAGATCCGATTCCGCAGGTGTGCATTCACGGACACACGCATGTGCCCGAACTGCTCTATGGAAAAGAAGCTCGACCTGCAGATATCCTGCTTTGTCCTGGCGCTGCATTCAGGCCGCGAGGCGGTTTTGAACGTTCGCTCGCTAAGATGGTTGTCGAAGACGGGCGCGTATTGTCGGTTCGCATTGAGACACTTTCAGGCGATGCGCTTTTTGAGTATGGCACACAACCCGAAAAAGTAAACTTAAACGACGCAGAATAAGGGGCGAGACATGGCTCGACGTACACAATCTCCTAAGATAGGGCTTGCTCTGGCTATTATTGCTCTAGCCTGCGTAGTGCTTTTTTGGATTGGTTTGCAAGTAGTTGATCAGTTGAATGGCAATGGTCGAGCAGGACTTCAGGATGCGGAGCTTCAGGAGACAAGAATTGAGTATCCTGCCTCAGCCACTTGGCAGTCATCCGCTTCGCAATCGGCTGCTTCCCAATCAGCCGCGGAAGCTGATTATAGTCTGGCCAGCGAAGAGGCGCTTGCAAATGCCAACCCGCAATACTTCGAGCAGGCTGTAGTTGAGCGAGTTGTCGATGGCGACACGCTTATCGTGGATATCAATGGCGAACGTGAGCGCGTTCGTTTAGTTGGCATAAATGCGCCTGAAAGCGTGCATGAGGACGAAAGCCGCAATACGCCAGAGGGTAAAGAGGCATCAGATCATCTGAAGGCTTTGGTTTCAGAGGGAGACGTTGTCTATCTTCAACAAGACATATCTTATACCGATCAATATGACCGACGTCTCGCATATGTATGGGATGTGTTGCCAAGCGACACTGATGACGCGCTTGATCCTGCCACCATAGCGGCACATATGATAAATGCATGGCAGGTACTTGATGGCTATGCCCAGCCACGTACCTACTCGCCCGATACGCTTCATGATGAGCTTTTTAAAGCCTGGGGGAAACAAGCTCAGCAAGCTGGTGCGGGCGTTTCTTTGTCGTGGTAAGCACGCGGCCTCGAACCCTCGAATAAATCAACTGATCTCCATTGAGCTTATGGCCCATTTTGCCTTGTCAAATAAAAAAATAATGACAGGACAACTCACCAATAAAATTGTCACTAAAGAGGCCTCGACTGTTACTAAAAGGTTGCTATTTTGACTCAGTAGTGTAATGATCCTAAGTTGGTAACTAAACTGTCCGAAAGAGCCAAAACGAGAAAGGTGAAGGAATGGAGACCGCAACAAAGCTCTCGGCGCCAAAGCGCTTTGTAGCAGCGCTATTGTGTGCTCTTCTCACCATTTGGGGTTTGTCTCCAAATGCGTTGGGGGGGTCAGGCTTTTGCAGCCGATGTTAACATTGGTACAAATCCAACACCAAAAGTTGACATTGCAGTAAGTCTACCCAGTGACTATCCGGGTACGTTTCTTGAGTTCAAACAAGAACTAACCCAAAAGCTGATTGACCAGGGCATGGCACCTGGGTCATTCCGCATCACAGACACGGCTGCCAAGATTGACACCTCAAATACGGAAGGGTGGCTGACCTATAACCACAACACCGGTAGTGCCAATATCGCGAATTATTTTGATCCCGTAAATGGCAAGCTTACTAACGGTTCATGTTTGAATTTTAGCAGCCACATTTACAACTACACCAACGAGGGTAAGACCAGCATGATTTTTGCAGGCTATCCAAACATCTCGGCTTTTGACGCGATGATTTATCCTGCTCCCTCTAATGCTCGTCGTACGTTTAGCTTTGACGTAAACGGTTCAGCAGTTAACACTCATACCCTGAACAGCGTTGGCTTTATGATGAATGTTGGACGTAATGCTAACGGCACCTTGTCGGGTTATTATTTGCGCATGACTGGTGGCAGCAACAGAATTACGAATGCGGCAATTTATAAAGTTGACAACTTTATCCCCAATAACAACAGCATTATTGGTGGCAGCCAAGTAGGGTCTGCTACACAAGGTATTTCACTTGGTGCTGTCAACAAAGCCCGCTTCACTGTTGAGTTGCGTGAAACCAGCGTTACCGTACAAAAGCAAGACTACGATGCTGCAGGAAATCTTGGAGAGATCATCACCTTGTTTGGTGGCGCAGTGCCGCTTGTAGCGAACGGTTATAACGGTTTTGGTCCGTACATGCAAAATTCAAGCCACAACTGCTCGGCTTTTACTCAGTTTTCATTCTTGGATCTTGAGATGGCGTATGTCTCCAGTGCGTTTGATGCATTGAAGACCACGCAGTACTACGAGGGCGCCCAGCAGAAGTACTTCATTAACCTTGCTGGTGACTCCAACAATCCTCAAATTCCAGACGAGATGGACGAGACCTACAAAGACGGCATCAACCGCATGAACGAAAACGAGATCTTCTATATCTCTAATGCGCAAGATGGACAGGTTATTCGTGACACCACCACCGACAGTGATGGCAATACGCATTTAGGCCTTGGTTCAGATAACGGTTACATTGCTATGGGCGAAGACTATGTCTCAGAAATAGCAGCCTATATTGCGAAGAACTTTGAAGAGGGCAAAAAGTTCAATCAGGCACCCATCGCATCACCGTTGCCGCTGGCAAACTTCTACATGATTGACCCCACTACGGGCGAACAGGTCATGACCATCCACCAGCAGCATCTTGTTAATTCAGGTGCTACGGTGCACGTGAACTTCTTCGACAAATCAAAACCAGGTGCACTTGCTGGTGCAGATGGCAAGATTTCTCAGTGGTCGTTCCGCGTTCTTGATCCAGACAACAACGTGGTATATAACAGTGGTTGGCAAACCGACCCAAGTAACATCCAAGACTATATCTTTGATGCCAACTCAAAGCATGGCAAGTGGATTTTCGAGCTGGCGGTTAAAGACCAATTAGGCAACGAATCAAAGGCTTCACAGACCTATATCACCGCCTTCAAAGACGACAAAGAGCCGCTGATTGAAGGTTCAAATTCTGGTCGTAACGAAATCACCATTACCTTGACGGATACCGGCGAAGGTATTGACGATGACGGTATTACCTTTATCGAAGATAACCGTGGTTCTGGCGTTGCTGCTTATTGGGTAACCAACGACAAAAACGCTCAGCCAACCGATGACGACTGGATCCCTACGCCTGAAGTGGTGCATCAGTACAGCTTTGTGCATCCGTTGGTTGATACCGATCCTATTGTGGTATGGGTAAAAGACGAATGCGGCAACGTTGGTAGTGTTGCGGTATTCCAGCCAACACGTGTTATCGTGCAAGACCCTGACGGCAATCCAATCGACGACTACCTCGTTGTCGATGATAAGCCTATTATCGTTTTGCCCGATGAAGATACGATTGGAAAGCCTGAAGACGAGGACGAGAAGTTCTCTGGCTGGGTTGACCCTGATGGTAAGCCCTATACGCCAGGTACCGACGTTCCGAAGAATGATGATCACACCATCATCATTCGCCCAAGCTATGCAAAAGGTTCTTCGAATCTGATCTATCTTGCAAATGGCGGTACGATTCCGACCAATGACAACAAGGCTTATGCACAATTCCAGGTAGTTGCTGGCAATAGCATCATCACCAAGATTGATGATCAAAACGTTACTCTGGTTCGTGAAGGCTATTCGTTTGAGGGCTGGAAGCTCGTCTCTGTTGGTGACAACGACACGAATACTGCGGTTGATGCGCTGGTTAACAAAGAGGCTGGCACCACATCCGCTCCGGCAAATCGCCTGGTGAGCCCAGACGATCAAACCGCTAAGCTGGTGCTTAACGATCCGGATGGCAACCCCATTGATCCGGCGAACATCAAACTGAACAACTATTACTTAGTAGCGCAATGGAAGATTGGTGACTACACGGTTCGCCTTGACGCAAACGGCGGCTCTTTAGGCGCAACGCGTTCATTTGAGGGCGTGCAATATGCAGCAAACGTAAAGGCACTTTCGCTTCCGACCAGCGGTCGTACGGTTCCCACGAAGCCCGGTTATATCTTTAAGGGTTGGGCAACCACGAAAAATGCGATGGACAATTACGAAAACGCACTCGTGCTTGCTTCGGGAGTTTCTGGTATCACCGTGCTTCCCTCATATGCTATGCCTGCTCATGACATCACGCTGTATGCCATGTGGCAATATGACACCAATAAGTTCATCGTTTCATTTGATTCTGATGGCGGCAGCAAGATTGGCGATGTTGCTTATCAAAAGTCAAACGCTCCGTCTTATGCCACATCAGCTATGAAGCAATTCCCCACGCCGTCAAAGCCGGGTTATGACTTCACGGGTTGGCACTTTGTCAACGAAGATGGAAGCATTGCTGAGGGAGTAACTGACGGCACCGGCGCTCCGCTTGTCACAGAAAACCATATGTTTAAGGCAACATGGACTCCGCGCGATGATACGAAGTACACCGTTGACTATTTCATTAATTCAGGCAACAAAAATGCTGATGGTCAATACATCTACACCAAGGTCAACGCAGCTGGCGTTACTAAGACCTACACAGCCACCACTGAGTCAAATGTAAGCGTAAGCGCTGCTGATAAGGCGGCAGAGCTGACGGTTGACAAGGCAACCTATTGGTATAACGACGCCAACGTAAACAATGTGTTAAGCGGAACGGTTACCGGTTCGCCCACGTTGTCGCTGCGTTTGTATTACGATCGCTACTTCGATGTTATTGCCACTAAGGGCGGCAAGGGTAGCGGCAGTGTGAGTGGTGCACCTAAACAAAAAGAGGGCACGAATCCGACGGTCAGCTGGAAAGCTGATGCGGGTTCAAAGGTTTCAAAGGTCGTCATTGATGGCATTGTTCGCGACGATTTACTCAACAAGAACAGCTACACCTTCAAGTTGGCAGATGGCATGCATGAGAACCATCGCATCTATGTTGAGTTCGCAAGTGGCAGTGCTTCGCAAATAAAGCCTGAAGACCAGTATTACAAGATCCGCACGATGGTAACTGGCTGCACCGACCAGAATGCTTACGAAATCACGCCTACGACTTCGGTTAAGGGCACGTCAAATCATACGGTGACGTGGACCATTAAAGATCCGAAGTATGCAGTAGAGTCCGTAACGGTTGACGGCGTTGAGCAGGAGAATACCGGCTCGGTAAGCTTTACTGGTGTTTTGGCTGATCATGAAGTTGTCGTGAAGCTCAAGGCGCTTCCTACTATCGGTGGTACCACCGAAGCTAATAAATATACGGTGACAGTTAACCGCTACGGTGGAACTGATGGCTTGCTCAAGGGCAAGACTCAGATTCTTAACTCTGGCGAAAAGGCTGTTGTCTCTTGGGACTGCACCGATACAAACTATCGTGTCTACAAGGTCATGATTGACGGCGTCGAATATGAAGGCCTTACCGCAACCAACTTGCTCAAGATGGACTTCTCGCGCGCGCCGCTGAATAAGGTCACGGCAAATCATGTCGTAGACGTCTATTTCACCGAGCTTGATCCGGACACTTCAGAGCCTATTATTCCTGACTTTACCGACGAAGAGCAGTTTGTAAAAATCACGACGCAGCTTGTAGGTGCTTCAGGAACCATTACTGGTGGTGCGGTTATCAAGAATGGTGATGACTACAATGTTGCCTGGACGGTTAATGGTTTAGGCGCAAGCAAGAACGAAGAGAACGTCATTGCTGAGTCAGTTGATCCGGTGACGGGCGAGAAGAAATACCTCTTGCAGGTTGGCGATCCGAACACCGATGACTACGTATGCTATGAGGTTGAAAAAGTCACCGTTAATGACATGGTGATCGATAACGCAGACAACCGTCCAATCCAAGAGATTGATCTGGCTACCATCACCAAGGATACTGACGTGAAGGTACACGTGAAGCCAATCCTGCATCAGGTAACCATCTTGAAGTATGGACAAGGCAGCGTTTCACCTTCGAAGTTCAAGTATCATCTGTCCAACTATCGCGACATCCAGGCTGTGCCGGCTATTAATTGGTCGCTCGTTCGCATCATCGATGACGGTGTGGAGCAATATAACTACGTAGCACCTGAGGCGGGCGCATCTGAAGATGTTGCAGCTTTGGCTGACGAAGTGATCGACGCCGCCGACAACGCATCTGACGTTGCCGACAACGCTATGCCTGAGGCTCCTGCAGACAACGATGCTGCCGATGAGGTCACGGTTGATCCGGCAACTAAAGATGCCCAAGGCGCCGATGAGGCACCAAGTGCTTCTGAAAAATCAGCTGCGTTTGGCGAAGATGTGGCTACCGATGAAGAGGCGAACGCAGCCGATGAGGGAGCAGCAGACGATGTGGTTGATGAGGCTGCAGTTGAAGATGCTGCTGTGGCGGACACTATTGTTCCTATGCCAGGCGAAGAGGCTTTGGCTGACGAAGTTGTGCCGATGGTGGACAATTCGGCAACCTATGGGCTGATGGGCTTCAACTTCCCGCTGGTAAATGCTCCGGTTTCGCCCGCTGCTTATCACAATGCAGTAGCTACACGTACAGTTGCTGATGTGGTGGCACAAGAAGATCCGGTGGCTTACCCAACCAAGATCAAGGATCGCGAAGGCATTATCCAAGATCATCTGATCGAGGTATATTTCACGCAGAACGATCCTGATACAAACGACCCGGTTCCGGCTCCCGATCCGTCAACGCTTCATACCGTTAACGTGAAGATCAACGGTGGTCTCGGTGGAACGGTAACAGGTGGTGCGAAGGTTGAGACAGGTGACAGCGACACCATTTCGTGGACGATTGCTGATCCTGGTAACTACTTTGTATCAAGTGTGACAGTAAATGGCGAACCGGTTGAGTTTGACCCCACTACCAACACCATCACGCTTGATGGCATCGATGGAGATCGCGAAGTAATCATCAACGTAGAGCCCATCGAGCGCGAGAACTCGCTGGATGATCCGATTGAGCCAAGCTTGGGGGTGCGGACGTTTTTTCGTACCACCTAGGCGGTGTAACCTAGCGATGCCCGGTACTCGTCCGGGCTTA
>RAZB01000005.1 GCA_003612515.1 bacterium D16-34 | reverse complement strand
GTGCCTCGACTACTTCCCGAACCGCGTACCTGACGCAACGCTGGTACGTCCGGAGATGTGGAACGACTAGTTCACCCCTCATTTCATATCTAGTCTTTGTAGAAAGAGAGTTCATTAATGAGCGAGAAAGAAATCACTCAGGACGCTCAAGGGGAAACCAAGCAATGGGGATCCCGCTTCGGCTACATCATGGTAGCTGCAGGTGCCGCCGTTGGCTTGGGCAACATTTGGAAGTTTCCTTATTTGGCATATCAAAGTGGTGGCGGCGCATTTATCCTGTCGTTCATCCTTATTGCCATTGTTTTAGCCTGGCCTATGGTTAAGGTTGAGACTTGCATTGGTCGTCATGGCCGCTCTGACATGGTTAGCTCTTTTGAGAAAGTTAACCCTAAGTGGGGCTTTGTTGGTTGGATTGCTGCAGTTTGCACCCTCTGCATCAACTTCTTCTATGTAGTTGTTGGTGGCTGGGTTCTCAAATATGCTTTCCAATACATCGTATTTGGCGATCAATCTTTTGTGGGCGAAGGTGGAGACACGGTTGCTTTCTATGAAAGCTTTACCCAATCTCCTATCGAGCCTATTGTATGGACCTTCATCTTGCTTGCAGGTGTAATGTTTTTGCTGCTCTTTGGCATTACTGATAAGGTTGAAAAACTGGTTAAGGTTATCATGCCTGCCCTGTTTATCTTCTTGATCATCTGCGGCATTTGGATCTTATTCGCCATTCCTGGCGCATTTGATGGTCTTGCTACCTACCTCATTCCCGACTTTAGCAACTACACCTTCAAAACATTTGCCTCTGCTGCAACGCAGGTACTGTTCTCTGTTGGTATTGGTTGGGGTATCTTCACCACCTTGGGCGCTAATGTTCCTAAGGAAAACAACGTAAGCTCTGACTCAGCTTTGGTTGTAGCATGCGACGTATTAGTTGCATTTATTGCAGGCTTTGTTGTTATCCCTGCCGCTGTTGCTTTCGGCACCGACGTTGAGGCTGGTCCTCGCTTGGTATTTGAGGTTATGACTGGTGTATTCGCCAACTTACCTGGCGGTCGCATTCTCGGCATCTTCTTCTTCGTAGCATTGCTCTTTGCAGTTATCTCATCGCTGTTTACCTTCTTCGAAATTCCGATTCGCGTATTCGAAGAGAAACTCAAGATGGGTCGCAAGAAGGGTGTCTTGGTTGTAGCTTTGATTATCTTTGCTGGCAACATCATCGTTTCTTTGGGCTTCGGTCCGCTCATGAGCGTAACGCTTCCGTGGCCGTTGTTCCCGGTTGGCTTTGAGCAGTATGACTTCTATGGCTGGCTTGACTGCTTTACCGCATATCTGCTTTTGCCTGCTGGCGTTGTGCTTGAGTGCTGCTTCGTGGCAAAGATCTGGGGCTGGGCTCGCTACAGTAAAGAGCTTTCCAGCGATGGTCAATACAAGCCAATTAACGCATTTGAGAAGATTTGCATCATGGTGATCAACCCGATCCTCATGGTCATCGTATTCCTCAATGTATTTGGATTTATCCAGTAATTAATGCTTATTGGTCGCAGGTGCAAGGGGTGCTTGCGACCAATACTTCTTGAGATTTGGGAAAGGAGGAGCGCATTTATGAAAGATTCTGTATACATGGCAGAGATGGACGCTTTCACCTATCGTGAAAAAATTGCCAACAATGCCATTGTATTTGTACCGGTAGGCGCACTTGAGCAACATGGTTCTCATATGGCTATGTGCGTTGACGCATATCTCACAAAAGCTATGGCCGGTGCTACTGCAGAAAAGGTGGGGGGCATCTGTGCTGAGCCAATTATCTATGGCTTTAAATCACAACAGCGTTCTGGTGGTGGCTTCCATCTCACAGGCACGACGAACCTTGATGGTTCAACCCTTATCGCAGTCGTTCGCGACATCTGTCGCAACATTGCCGAAGACGGCGCTCGTAAGATTGTTTTCATGAATGGTCACTACGAGAATTATCAATTCGTATACGAGGGTGTAGATCTTGCACTTCGCGACTTGCGTATGGAAGGCATCGATGACGTTGAAGTCATGCTTATGTCTTATTGGGACTTTGTAGACGATAAGACTATCGAAGAGCTGTATCCCGAAGGCTTCACCGGCTGGGATCTCGAGCATGCGGGCGTCATGGAGACCTCTCTTATGCTGTTGCTCTACCCCGACTTGGTTGACATGGATCGAATTGATGAAGAGCTGTATGTCGGATTGCCAGCAGTACTTCCTAACTATGACGTACTGCCTATCAAACCTGAATACACTCCGCCCTCAGGGTGCCTGTCACATCCCGGTGCTTCAACCAAGGAAAAGGGCGAGATCCTTCGCGATGTAGCCGTCAAAAACATGGTTGATGCCATCGAAAAAGAGTTTGGTGCTTAGTCTTTAGCACCGAGCCTGTCTATTCACTCTTATCAGATAGGATCTCTTATGAGCCTAAAAGACAAAATCGACGAAGTCGAGACAAACGAAGACAAAGTAGTAAATCAGGTTATCGAAGAACAAGAAAATGAAACAGGCGAAGTTGACCTGGAAGCAAAACCCGATACTATGAGCCGCCTTGGCCGTACGGTCAAGCATGACTTTATCATTCGCGGCATTGCAGTTGTTGTGGTTGCTCTTTCTTTGATCGTTGCTGCTATCAGCGCTGATGCATTCACCGATGCGGTCAACAACATGCGTACTTTTGTTACGCAATATTGCTCATGGTGGATCGTTCTTGCCACCTTCATGACGCTTGCAGTTTGTGTTTTCATTGCAGCTTCAAAGTATGGCAAGGTTCGCCTGGGCGGCAAAAATGCTAAGCCTGCGTTCACCTACTTCTCATGGGTTGCCATGTTGTTTGCAACCGGTCAAGGTGTAGGCTTGGTATTCTGGGCTGTTGCAGAGCCCCTGTTCATGATGGGTGGTATTCCCTTCACGCTGCAGGATATGCAATTCCAGCCTGACGTAGCGCTTGCATGGACCTATTTCCATTGGGGCATTCCGGCTTGGGCAGTATACTGCCTCGTCTCTTTGTTCCTGTCCTACTCACGCTACAACATGCACAAAGACGTTACCTATCGTGGTTCGGTAGAAAACCTCTTTGGCGAAGGCAAAGCAAGCAAAGTTGTTGGCATCATTGTTGAGATTATTGCTGTTTTGGCAACAATCTTTGGTCTTACTACTTCAATTGGCTTGGCATCCTACCAATTCGACTCAGGCTTGAGCGAGCTGTTCGGTATTCCAGTTAATGACTTGCTCTTGGTTGCAACGATCTGCTTGTTCGGTGGCTGCGCAACCTTGTCAGTATGGTTTGGCGTTGTTAAAGGCATTAAGCGTATTTCAAACGCGAATGCTATCATCTCAATCGTGTTCATGATCGTTGTCTTCTTAGCAGGACCGACACTGTTCATCTTGGGTATGGTTCCAGAATCCATTGGCGTATTCGTCGATCAATTCTGGCTGATGAGTGGCTTCTCGGAGGCTGTTGGACTCCAAAATGGCATTGAGTCATTTGGTGAGTCTTGGCAGGCATTCTGGTCATTCTTCATCTTCTGCTGGTGCTTCGCATTTGCAACCTTCACCGCTGGCTTCATTTCAACCATCTCTCGCGGTCGTACACTGCGTGAGTTCATCGTTGGTGTTGTTGGTGTTGGTGGTCTCATCTGCATCATCTGGACGGTTATCGTCGGTGGCGCTGGCACCTATGCTTCAATGTCTCAACCTGAGATGATCGAAGCTACTATGGCTGACTCTTCAATGGGTCTGTTCATGACTATCCGTTCTATCAACGCGATCGAAATTATGCCGACGATCCTTTCGATCTTGGCAATCATCCTTATCGCCGGTTACATCATTTCTTCTGTTGACTCTGGCGTTATGGCACTTTCGAACTTCGTGTCTCCTGCTGCAAAGCAGAGCCGCGGCTTCAAGGCAGTTCTTGCACTGTGCATCACCGCTTTGGCAGCTGCATTCGCACTGACCGCTGGTCAAACATTCTTGACTACGATTCAGTTTGCAACTGTTGCTGGCGGCGTACCGTTCTCCATCGTTGTTGTATTGATGGGCGTTCAGTTCTTCAAATGGGTTAAACATGACCCACAAATCGTTGAAGCTGGCGAAGGTACCCCGTTCCCGCCTGACTCACTCGAAGCTCGCCAACTTCGCGAGTGGGCTGAAAACATCGCCAAACAAAACGCTCATGTGGGCGAAGAGTACGGCGCTGTTTCAGTTGGCGACGTTCTTGGAAATGCTCCTGTTGAGGAGGAAACCGAGGAAGTTGCCAATCAGTAAACATGGTTGCAATACCCAAGGGCTCCATCACTAAGTAGCCCTACGCGGTAGGGGGCCACAACATACATATTGTGGCCCCCTCTTTAATGAGAGAAGCCTTGCAGTCCATCACTCCATCGCCTCAGCAACGATGCTCCTTGAGTGGTGGGCTTCAAGGCCTCTTTGTGTTGACCGCTTGTTAACCAGCGGCTTCGTCGGCTCAGCTATACTGATATCAAACAAGTATCAGTCAGCTCATATATGCCGAAAGGAACCTTATGATGAACAAATCGAACCATCGGGCTCCTGAGTCACTTACTTTATCATGCGAAAACACTCACACACAAGCTAATGTTGATATATTGTCTCATAATGAAGATGTTCCCGTTGATAATCGAAGGCTCCCCTTCGCTTTAAAAATCTTTGGCATCCTTTGTATGCTCGTCGGCGCAACGGCAATCGGGCTTATCGGTTGGTTTATTGTTCGCCTTGTCCACAATACAGAAGCGGGCAACGTGAGCCAGCAGATGCAAACTATGGCTTTTGTAATATCCATAGTAGAACTTGTATTACTCGCGCTCTTAGGAGTCTTCGCCATTCTTTTTGGCATACGTCTCATTCGCAACAAGCGCCATAACGCAGCGCGCATTGCCATTGCCATGATCGTGATCACGCTTTTGGCTGCGCTGTGCGAAATGATGAGTTCTGGCTTTTCTCTCTCGCTTATCCCCTTCGCTATCATCATGGTCGTTTTGGTGGTGATGCAAAGTTATCTTGATCCTTCCTTAGCTCAAGAGCGCACACTCCAGCGTCGACTACGCGATATGAAGCTTAAGCAAGAAGCGGAAGATGGAACCCTTGGACGAGATGAAAGTGGAAAAGGCTATATTTCGCTTAACTTCTTCAATTTGTTTTGGATCTTTGTAGTTTGCTCAGTGCTTGGACTCATCATCGAGACCGTATTTCATATGATATTTGTCGATCCTGGTCATTACCAAGATCGCGCCGGATTGCTTTTTGGCCCATTCTCGCCCATCTATGGGTTTGGTGCGGTACTTATGACCATTGCTCTTAATCGCTTCCATAACAAAAATATTCTCATCATCTTTTTAGTAAGCGCTGTTGTTGGCGGGGCTTTTGAATTCTTTACCAGTTGGTTTATGCAATTTGCCTTCGGCATTGAAGCGTGGAACTATTCAGGCACTTTCTTGTCTATTGATGGTAGAACCAACGGCATGTTTATGTGCATGTGGGGAGCGCTAGGCGTCATATGGATCAAACTTTTGTTGCCAGGGCTTCTTAAGCTCGTCAATCTTATCCCCTGGAACTGGCGCTACGTTGTTACAACAATTTGCGCAGCACTACTTATAGCAGATGGCGCCATGACGCTCATCACGCTTGATTGCTGGTATCAGCGAGAGGCGCACCTTCCCCAAGACACCGCAATTCAGCAGTTCTGCGATGAGCACTTCGACAATGCCTATATGGCAAATCGCTTCCAATCGATGTCACTAAACCCCGATTCAGCAACCCGCGCTCGCTAATCTATACACGTACCATTTTTCGTCCCAATGCGCACGCTTTTAGTTTTGACTTGACGACAAAGCGTGCGCACCTTACTATGATACGAACATTTATTCGCACGAACATACGATCGTATAGGGGCGCAAGATGGATATTCTTGAAAAGCTAGAAATACTTTCTGACGCAGCTAAATATGATGTCGCTTGCACCTCTTCTGGAATCACAAGAAATGCTCAGGAGGGAAAAATCGGGCTGGCTTCCGCATCAGGTTGCTGCCACAGCTTCACCCCTGACGGTCGTTGCATCACCCTGCTTAAGGTACTTATGACCAACGAATGCGTTTATGATTGCGCCTATTGTGTAAACCGTTGCTCCAACGAAGTGCCTCGCACCACTTTCACACCTCAAGAGCTTGCAGACTTAACTATTGCTTTTTATCGTCGCAATTATATCGAGGGGCTCTTTCTCAGTTCCGGGGTTGCCAAAAATCCCGACCACACAACTGAACTCATGATTCAAACGCTTAGTATTCTGAGAAACGAATATGCTTTCAACGGGTATATTCACGCCAAGGCAATCCCTGGAGCATCACCTGAGTTACTTGACGAACTTGGGCATTTGGCAGATCGCATGAGCGTCAATATGGAGTTACCCTCACAAGAAAGCCTCAAGCTTTTGGCACCACAAAAGAACAAACAGCGCATCTTGGCACCAATGCGCCAAATTCAAGAGAATATTGCCACCGATCATGAGACGCGCGCTTTAACTCGCAAACGAAATACCTATTACCCCAATGCTACGCCAACAAAAAAGATGCGATCGTTTGCTCCGGCAGGTCAGTCAACACAAATGATCATCGGAGCAACGCCTGAGAGTGACTTTCATATACTCAATTTATCCGCTGCGCTCTATAAACACTTTTCACTCAAACGAGTCTTTTTTAGCGCGTATCTTCCCATCAATCAGGATGCCCGCCTTCCACAAAATGACGCGATACAACTCAACCGAGAACATCGCCTTTATCAGGCTGATTGGCTTCTGAGGTTCTATCAATTCGATGTGAGCGAACTTATCGATCAAGACAAGCCATTTTTAGATACCGAAGTTGACCCCAAAGCAAACTGGGCACTCAACCACCTAGATTTCTTTCCTATTGAGGTCAACAGCGCTCCTTTACAAGACCTCTTGCGAGTACCCGGCATAGGACCTAAGGGCGCCAAGCTCATTGTGCAAGCACGAAAAAAGAGCTGCCTTAAAGAAGCGGAGCTTCGCAAACTGGGCATCGCCTATAAACGCGCGCGCTATTTCATTACCTGCAACGGGACATACGCAGGCAAAGGCATAGCTTTTACACCTGAGGCCTTGCGGGCTCAACTTGCCGCCCCAATAGATGGCGGCAAACATGGTAGACGTGCAGATAAATGCCTTGCAGGACAACTCTCAATTTTTGACTGCATTGATCAGCCACAAACACCAGATGCGCTACCTTCCCCTCCGATGTCTCTAGGTGGTGCTCAAGCCGATGGACTCTTTGGTTGGCAACAGGCAATTCTCCACCCTGAAAAGGTAAGAGCATGAGTATTTTGGTACATGAAGAGTATTCTCAAGACGTTGCCTATGCCTACGACGGGACGCTTGAAGGGCTGCTCAGTGCCATCTTTTACGCTTATCAATCAGGCGAGCATCCCCAAGATATTGACACTCCCCAACACTTGCAACTCCGCCTCGGCCAAAGACTTCACCATATTGAAACCTCAACAACCTCAGCGCTTCGCCTTCAACGAGGGATAAGTCGAATTTGCGGCGAAGATATCTTTGACCTAATCAAACATGCCTCACTTTCAGATGCCCCTAACGCTTCCTATGCCATTTACACCTTTGTGCGGTATGCGCTCAACCAAAACAAGACGCATCCGTGCAAGCTCTGTAAAACCCGCCACAACTGCCCACAAACTACACCTTGCGCACGCGCCAAAACCAAAGCGCGCAAAGTAAGCTCTTTACGATTAGAGCACGCTCATGAGATTACCGGACCTGTTTTGCGCTTAGAGCGAGCAGTGCTTAATGAGCGGCATCGCATGAAGCAATTCTTGCGCTTTGAGCAGACCGCACAAGGCATTTGGTTTGCGAAGTGCAACCCGAACGCAAACGTCATACCAGTGCTCATGGATTACTTCTGCGCGCGCTTTGGGTGTGAATCATTTGTTATCTTTGACGAAGTCCACCACATTGCCGGAGTTTGTGATGGACGCGACTGGCAGCTTGTCCAAACAGATTCGCTCAATATCCCCATCAATACGTCGAATGAGCAATTCATTCAAGCGGCCTGGAAGTGCTTCTACGATGCGGTATCCATTGACGCGCGCTATCATCCAGAACTTCGCCGACAATTTATGCCCAAGCGCTTTTGGCGAAACATTTGCGAGATGCATGAACGCATGCCAGATACGGCTCTTAAAGCCCATACAAGCGCTTCTGACGCCTCAAACAGGCAAACACTTAGTCCAGGACTCCGGTTAGATCAAACTCGGGAATAAAGCTCTCTAGGTTGGCTGAGCCTTCTTGCCAATAATAATCTTCGCAACCAATTTCATCGGCATAATCTAGGAGCGCTTCATAGGTTTCATTATCAACACTATGTGCAAGCTCAGGGCACGTCTTAAGAACCCGCACAGCAAAGCTATCGTTTGTACGCGCCCGGCTAGCAATAAGCGGCGTATATTGATTCATGATTGAAAGCAATATGGCATCACCGTAGCGCTCATGGAGAAGCTTGATCACCTGTTTTGAATTATCAAGCGCGCCAGGAAGCAGCAAATGGCGAACAACAACGCCTTTTACCAGGCGAGCCATGCCATCAACTTCATCAAATTGAGGACGCCCACACACTTCAACCATCTTATCGAGTGCGGCAATAGCAACGTCTGGATAATCCGCTGCTTGTGAATAACGATGCGCTAGATCGGGGTCTGCATACTTGAAATCAGTGAGATAGACATCCACAAATCCAACGTTTGCCTCAATTTGGTCTACCAGTTCATAGCCAGATGTATTCCAAACAATTGGAAGTGCAAGCCCTCTTTTGCGAGCTTGTGCAATAACACGGCGAAGCACATCACTATAATGCGTCGGGGTTACCATATTAATATTGAGCGCGCCTTGCGCTTGCAACTCAAGGCAAATATCAACAAGGCGATCCTCTGTAACCTCAACACCTTGTTTTCCTGTCGCGAGATTTGCATTTTGGCAATACGAGCAGCGAAGCGGACAATAAGAAAAGAAAATTGTGCCACTGCCCCGATCCCCACTTATACAAGGCTCTTCCCACATATGGAGTGCCGCCCGAGCAATTTTGACCGTGTTTGCAGCACCGCAAAAACCGCTCTGCCCCGCTTGGCGACGTACGCCACATGCGCGAGGACAGAGCGTACAAATTTGTGCTTGTTGTTGTGCTTGTTGATTTACTGACATCAGCTAGTTTTCAGAATACCCCGGAAACCCTGGATAACCAAAATATCCGCCATCTTCGTCGTCTGGATAGCCATCATAGTCATCTTCACCTGAGAAGTTCAGATAGTCATCATCGTCACTGTCTGCGTAAGGGTTACCAAAGGCCTCTTCAGCACGCGTCCAATCAAGACCATGCTCAGCACACACCTTCTCATCGGCATAAAGCAAAGACAGCGCAGAAACTGACATATCCATGCCGCCAACAACCATCAACAACTCAAGCAGATGCAAGCACGATTCTGCTTGCGGCAAAATAAGGTCTGCATCATCTGCGCTCTCAAGGGCAGCAGCCACATCTGCCATAAACATCATCAAGGTATATTCTGACCCAAAAGACTCTGCCTCAAGAGCACGCAGAGCACATGCAGCATCATCGCTAACAGGGACAAGACCTGCCTCTTCGCCACCACCTGCTCCAGCTGAATGTCGAACCGCCCGATAGAGCGCTTGGCTTTCAATAGCCGAAATAACACAAGCAGCCTTTTGGATAGTAAAGGCCGCTTTAGCAAGCTCAGCAGATCCAGCTGCACCGCACACCTCAACCCGATGCGCTAAAACCTCTGCATATTCCATTACTTGTGAAAGAGCATCTTGGTCTCCCCCAAGCAAAATGGTCACATTCTCGCGGTTAGACAAAGCGTCAACAGCAAACATGTCTTCTAAAACAAGTGGAGCCTCTACCGCAAAAAGATCACTTACCGTAGCAACAGCGTTTAACTCACGCGCAAATGAAGGTGTAGTTGAAGACAAATCAACAAGCAGTGTTCCAGGTTTTGCTTGTTGGATAAGCCCATTATCATCAAAATAGATATCTTCTAGCTGAGACTGATTGAGTGCATGAGTAAACACTATGTCAGCGCAATGCACATCCGTTGTGCGAATATAACCCGCCTCTTCAAGCCGAGCGATAACACTTGTCTCAACCTGCGAGCTGCCTATATAGGCAAAAGCACTAGTCATCTTTACGCTCACCTCTTACTTTGTTTGCAATTCTATCAGCAACCGAAAGCTCTTCACGCTTATCGCTACCCCAGAATACGATCGCAATCATGCCAGGTCCTACATGAGAGCCAATAACTGGCCCGATGTTGCTTTCCAAAAAGAGAAGATCCTCGTTGTTTTTAGAGAGCACTTCTTTGAGCTTTTCGGCATCTTTTTCGCAATCAGCATTGCCAATAATGACGATCTTTTCAGGACCGGAATTTTGAACGCGCTTTTCGTAATATTGAGCAAGTTGCTTGATGCCTTTTTTGCGTCCTCGAGCAACACCGGTGATAGAAAGCTTGCCATCTGGCGTAATAGTCAAAATCGGCTTCACGTCCAACTTCGAACCAGCATAGGCCACCGTTGACGGTATGCGACCGCCGCGCTTAAGTACTTCCAAGTCATCAATCATGAACGCTTCATCCACGAAATATCGAGCCTCCTGCGCCCACTTAGCAAGCTCTTGAGCACTCATACCCTTGTCGCGCTGACGGAGTGCCTCATAAACCAAAAGCGCTTCAGCAACAGAGGCTAAATAGGTATCAACCAGATAGATTTCCGCGTCAGGATATTCGCTTTTTACCTGTTCAAGCATAAGAACAGCAACGTCATAGCTCCCTGAAAGCCCGCTTGAGAAGCTCAAACACACGGTGGGAATATTGCTTTGTGCTGCACGCGTAAATACATCCTTGTATACCTCCATAGAAACCTGAGAGGTTGTAGGCTGCTCCCCTTGTCGCATAGCATCATAGAACTGCTTTGCGGTCGTGGTCTGAAAAAGGTCGTCGAAGTGTTCGCCATCGCTCATGACATAAGGAAACTTAACAAGCTCAACGCCTTCTCTGTCAATCACCTCAAAAGGCAAATCACAACAAGAATCGATAATCAAATTGCACTGTGGTTGCACAAAAACCCCCTTAAGAAGCAGTAACTCTCATCTGAACAGGCGCCGTAAGCTTGCCCTTGATTGCATGTACACACTCATAGGCGATCCCTATAGCAGGACCTACATGAAGACCAATGACCGGACTTACCGGTCGCACAGCTACCTCATGACCCACCAATGGTTCAATGACTGTTTGCGCCCACTCAATTGCAGGCTGAGCATCGCCAATATAGTGAACCATAATGCGTTTAAGCCCGCATTGTTCGATGTCATCTTTAAACATTGAAACAATTTTATCCAGTGCACGACGGCGCGTGCGAACCTTAGCAGCGGTTGTCGCTTTGCCGTCTTTAACGGTCAGCACGGGTACAAGCTGAACAAGATTTCCCAAAAGCGCCGCCGCGTTACCAATGCGTCCCCCTTTTTGTAAAAAGGTTAAAGACTCCGGAGTGAACAAAAAACGCGTACGCTCTATGGCTTCCAATACCGCAGCAGCACACCCCGCCAAATCTTCTCCAGCACTTCGCGCATCAACAGCGTCAAATACCGGCCATGCCTCATCATATCCGCACGAAGACGAGTCAATAATGACATAGGTAAAATCAATATTTCGAGCTTTCACCGCACGTGCAGCACGCAAGGCACCTTCATAGGTACCGGAAAGCTCAGAGGATATAAATACACCAAGCACCGAGTCCCCCGCCACGGCTGCCTCTTCAAAAATGCGTTCAAGCTCTAATTGCGAAGGTTGTGATGACGTGGGGATGTTGTCAACCATACCGTTAATGTCAGCATAAAAGGCATCGAGATCCATAGTTGCGTCTTCGTATTCTTCGCCATCTTTGTTTACAAACAAAGACACAACTTCTATATCGTATTCAGCAGCAAGTGACGCCGGAATAGATGCCACTGAGTCTGTCACAATTCGTATCATGTTAAAAACTCCTCATGTTTCACGTGCGCCAAATAAGCCTGCGACTCATTTCGCAAAAACCTATGAAATGCCTCGCAGCTGCGCAACTAAATTGCGGCGGCGAATGCTTAATCCGTTCTCTAGCCCAACCGGATAGGTATGCGGATTCAATATACGCTTTTGGCTTTCGTCAAGCGTGGCCAAGCCCGCCTTACAACGCGCTTGCGCCGCACATGCATCACGATAGCACGCTTCCAAGACAACTTCACCCGCACGAGCAAGAGGTTTAAGGAGTGTTTCCGAACGTAGACCACCCAAACGTTTCTGACGAAGATCATCAAGCGGATCAACGATTATCTCTTCGGCAGAGATAGCCGAATTGGTATCAAAAATCATATCGCCTGCGATGCGTCCATCTTCAAAATAGTAGCGACGAACATCTAAGACACCGGGGATAGTAAGCTTTGCAGCAGACTCAGAAATCTTAAGTCTGTCAGTCCATACGGTATCAGTGTCTTTTTTCGTTGCGGAAAGTTTATAAACGCCACCAAGGGTTGGCTGATCATAAGCACAAGCAAGCTTCGTACCAACGCCCCATGAATTTACTGGCGCACCTTCATCGCGAATTGACTGGATCGTGTATTCATCCAGGTCGTTGGAAAGCACAATGCCACAATCATCTAAGCCGGCCTCATCAAGCATACGACGTGCCATCTTAGCCAACCAGGCCAAGTCGCCCGAATCAATGCGAATACCTGCAAGGCGCTCATTGCGCTCACGCATTTCCAAACCAACCGTAATTGCGTTTTTAATTCCCTGCTCAACGTCATAGGTATCAACGAGCAACACGCAATTGCGAGGGAACGCCCTTGCATAAGCGCGAAAAGCTTCAAGCTCATCATCAAATGACATAACCCAAGAATGAGCATGCGTGCCAGAAACCGGCAGATTAAAGAGTTGTCCTGCCCACACATTTGAAGTTGACGCGCATCCACCAACCACAACCGCGCGCGATGCCCACACGCCACCAGAAACACCTTGCGCTCGACGAAGCCCAAACTCAGCCACCGGCCCTTGGGCAACAAGGCATACTCGAGCGGCCTTTGTAGCAACGAGCGTTTGGAAATTCACGCAGTTTAAAAGTGCAGTTTCAATAAGCTGGCAATCCATTATAGGACCGGTTACACGAACGAGCGGTTCGTGTGGAAAGACGATTGTTCCTTCGGGCACTGCATCGATATCAACCGAAAGCCGATAGTTTCTGAGATATTCCAAAAACTCAGGCTTAAAGAGCTTTCCGCCACCAGGAGCATCAAGGCTTGCAAGATATGCGCAATCTTTATCACTAAAGGCAAAGCTTTCGACCAAATCTGCGAGCTGCGCCATGCCGCAAGCTACCGCATATCCCCCATTAAAGGGGTAATTGCGAAAATACATATGAAAGCAGGCTTGTTCGCGTTCTTGATCACTTTCAAGATAACCTTGCGCCATAGTAATCTGGTACAAGTCGGTCAGCATTGCATAATCTATAGATAAACCCATGATTTAACCTTGCGTCTCTTGTGTGCCACTTGCTTTATGAGAACGCCTCCGACGACGATGAACCTGCTGGTTTGGCTTTTGCGAAGAAGCGGCTGATCCACCTTGGTTTTGCTGCTTTGGTGTCACCTGTCTTGCCTGAGTCTGTGGGCGCCGAGATGAGGTTGATGACCCCTGCGCACGCGTTTTGTCCTGACTATCAGTTCGTTTTCTTGGCTGGGGCTTTTGTGCATGAGCACCTTGCGGCTTTGCTGCTCTTTGATTGCGAAGCCCGGAAGAGCGCCTGCCAGGACGAAGCGCACCTGATGTTGCTTGCTTTGATGTTTGCTCTGTTGAAGCTGCACCTTTAGCTTGCTCTTCGGTACCGAGCGTCGTTGTGCGGCGACGCCTGAGTTTGCGACTTGAAAGCGAGCCGTCTTTTGACTTCGCCTCCTCATTGCGACGACGCGCCTTTTCACGTCCTGCGCCCGATGCGCCAGACAAGCCACCTGTAAGTTGTTTTTGCGCTGAGTTCTTTTTGTCATTGGCTTTGCGTTTTTTGCCAGGCTGCTCGGAGATCTGCCTGGGTTTTGCCAGCTGATCATCGCCTTTGAACTGTGTCGTTGAACCAAACAGCGCCGAATGCTCAATGGAACCAAAAGACATCTCGTCTTGTGCACGATTCCACGCCTGTTCGCCAACCGCCCTCGGGCGAATTCCTTCTTCTGGTGGCTCAAAATCAGCCAGCGGAATACGCACGGGTTTTTCGCCCTCAATGCGCAGTGTCACAATCTCACGCGGAACATCAAGCGACACAACTTTGGCAATGCCGGCAGGAGTTTCAATAGAGGCATTTTGCTTGGGTGCCCGCGAATTGAAATCTTTATAGGCATCAAACTCATAGCGAAGGCAGCACATCAAACGCCCGCAAACACCTGATATTTTTTGCGGGTTAAGCGAGAGGTCCTGCTCTTTTGCCATACGAATGGTAACTTGGCAAAACTCTCCGCCCAAACGCTTGCAACATAACTCTTGGCCGCAGTGTCCCAAACCACCAACCATGCGGGCTTCATCGCGAACGCCAATTTGGCGCATGTCAATACGCACATGAAACTGTGCAGCCAACTTGCGCACCAGATCACGAAAGTCCACGCGATCTCCTGCTTCAAAATAAAAGATAGCCTTATCGCCATCAAGCAGATATTCAACCGAAACTGGATGCATATCCTCGTTTGTCTCTGCCGCTAACTGCTTAAAGATAGGCAGCGCCTCACGCGAGAGCTGCTCCATCTTATCGGCCGCTTCCTTGTCTTCTTGAGAAGCTATACGAAGCACCGGCTTCAAGGCACTCTTTAAGTTAGCAACCTGCTCGTCGGTGGCATCAAAAATCTCAGCAGCCAAATGGCCAAACTCCATACCACGTGCAGTGGTTACCACCACTGGGTCTCCTGGTGCAATGACTAGATCTTGTGCATCAAACCATAACACCTTGGGGTTATATAATAAATTCACGGGTGCAATACGAACCATAACGCACCTTTCTAATGTTGTAATAATCGCGCATAACTTAGCGTTTCAGTTTGACCATATAGTATATCGCGAATAGCAAAGAGCAGCACATCGATGCATGTTTCGGGAGACACATTGTAGGTAAGCGCGGCATCAATTTTCGCCGTTACCTCTAAAGCGCTGGTCACACGCGCCTCATTGGTATCAAGCGCAACGCCTCTCAGCGTCGGCAAAAAATCTGTATTCACAACAAGTTCATCACCTTGTGCGCAAATCACCAAAACATCGCGAAGCCACGAGCGCGCAATTGCCATGAGTTGGTGCAGCGAAGCCATCGTAGCCGCGCTCAATTGGCGCTTGTGGCGCGCTTCAAGCTGGCGAAGAGCAGACTTCTCCAGAAAGTCTTTGTTTTGGGCAAGTTCTTGCTCTTGTTCTGCGCGAACCGCATCAAGGGGAGCTTGCGTGAGCTTTACCAATTCGCGCGCATAGCCCACGATATCCCAATCATCTGCATGGTAGAGCTGTCCAAGTATTTCAAAAACCCTATTACGAAATGCCATTCGTTCATTCGACTTGAGAAATGCAGCCGCCCCTTCAAGTGAGCTATTTGCTGCCGCCAACGCAAAACGCGCCTGTTCAAGACTTGCTCCTGTGTTTTGCACCACTAACTGGGCAGCCTCCGCATCAGGAATAGTGCGAAATGGCACCACCTGACAGCGCGAGACAATAGTAGGCAACACCGAATCGACCGTTCGCGCAAGCAAAATTAAAACAACGTCCTCTGGCGGCTCTTCAAGCGTCTTCAAAAAGGCATTTGCCGCCTGCACGCCCAAAAGGTCAACCCTATCGAGAATGTAGATTTTTTTGTTCGCTCGGATGGGAGCCAACGTTGCATCAGTGGTAATGGAGCGCACTTGCTCCACCAGATACCCACTTGCACCTTCCGGTGAGAACAGGCGCACATCGGGGTGTTTTTTGCGCTTCACCTTATCGCAGATATCGCAGGTTCTACAACTTGCTTCGCCGAAAGTTTGTCCACCTGTTGCGCATAAAATTGCTTGCGCAAATGCGCATGCTGCAATTGTTTTATTAGAACCAGCAGGACCGGTAAACAGATAGGCATGGCTGACCCTATTTTGCGAAATGCATGCACGCAAAAAGTCTCGAACCTGTGGCTGACCTAAAATATTTTCAAAGACATCAGCCATGCATTAATCCTTGTCACCAATCTGGGTTGTTTGACTTGAAGCAAGCGGTGCTTCAGCAGAAACATGTCGCGTATTGAAACGCGAAAAATACTCGTCGTCATCAAGCAAAGCTGCCAGCTCATCAAACAAATCTGCTACCGCGCCAAACACACGTCGCGCGGTAACCGCTTTTTCTTTATCAGATACCACCGAAACCACGCGATCTGGAAAGCGAAGCGCGAGCTTTTCATATGCGGCATTTACGCGATTGTGAAACGCCTCGCCCTCAAGCTCCAAGCGATCAGCATTACCTTTGTGGGTTGCACGCGCCAAATTAGCGGCCGCATCGGAACCGGTGGTCATAAGGATTGTGCGATGTGGCGCAACCCCTTGGCATGCAAACACATTCGCCTGCTCAATGAACACATCATCAAGCCCGCGCCCTGCCCCTTGGTAGGCATGCGTCGAATCGGTAAAGCGATCACACAACACCACCGCACCGCGCTTGAGCGCAGGTGCTATCACCTCATCAATCAGTTGCGCGCGACATGCTTCATAAACAAGCAGCTCAGCACGCGGCGAAATCTGATCCTGAGCAGGATCAAGCAGTATTGCACGCATTGCTTCGCCTATTGCAGTACCGCCCGGCTCGCGCAGACACACAACCTCATAACCTGCGTCCATTAAGGCTTCAGCTAAAAAGCGAATGTGTGTGGATTTTCCTGCACCATCGCCGCCTTCAAATGTTATAAAGATGCCGTCACCTGAAGCGACGGCAGATCTCGATTGCGTCATAAACGTTGCGACTTTCTAAACGTCATACACATCATTACCTAAACAATCAACCCCCACAAAAACCGGGAAATCAACCACGGTAATTCTTCGGAGGGCTTCTGTGCCTAATTCATCATAGCTGATGACCTCTGCAGTATCTATGCATTTCGCAAGAAGTGCAGCAGCTCCACCAACGCTGGCAAAATAAACAGACCCCGTTTCAATACAGGCGCGCTTTACCTCCTTAGAGCGGCGCCCTTTGCCAAGCGTTGCCACAATTCCAGCTCTATATAAAGCAGGTGCGGCAAAATCCATGCGAGAAGCTGTGGTAGGCCCTATGGCGCCAAAAGGTCTTCCGGCACAAGGAGGTGTCGGTCCTGCATAAAAAATGGTCTGCCCTTCAAGTCCGTAAGGAAGCGTGCCACACTCCTCCAATTCAGCAAGAAGGCGAATATGTCCTGCGTCGCGCAGGGTGTACAGAGGCCCCGTTAAAAGGCATGCATCTCCCGCGCGAAGTGTTTTGAGTTCCTCTTTATCAAGCGGAAGTGATAAGCGGCGAACTTGCTCAGACATTTGCGCCTCCCTTATCAGCACACTCGCGCAAAAGTGGCATCAAATCAATCGTGGTACGGCGCATAGCCGAACATCCCATATTGATTGCAAGCGGAAGCGCTGCAATATGACAGGGAGCCGTCTTTACGCGCACATCAAAAGCGGTAGTATCTCCCCCAAGACCAGCAGGCCCTACCCCAAGTTTGTTGATGGCGTCGGCAAGTTCGGCCTCAAATGCAGCTGTTTGCTCATCTGGCGCGGGTTCATCAAGTGGTCTCATAAGCGCTTGTTTTGCAAGCGATGCGACCTTATCAAATGTAGCCCCAACGCCTATGCCAACAATCAAAGGAGGACAGGCATTCGGTCCTTTTTCGCGAACACAAGAAAGCACCTCTTCAACGATTGCCTCTCTGCCAGCACCTGGGGTTAACATCACCACGCGTGAAGCGTTATCAGAACCGCCTCCTTTAAGCATGATATGCACTTTTGCTACACCAGGCACATCGTGGGGATGAATGTCGCAAAATGCCGGCGTATTATCGGAGGTATTCGTGCGATCAAACAGTGCATTTCGCACAACTGATTTACGTAAGCACGCTTCGTCATATGCTCGCGCTACAGCAGCATTTACCCGGGAAAACACATCCCCCTTGACCGCCACATCAGAGCCAATTTCAAGCGATACCCACACCGTACCAGTATCTTGACAAATGGGAACAGTATCATGGGCTGCTATACGCGCATTTTCCAATAATTGCGAAATCACCAGTTGTCCACGCGGCGACGTTTCTTTTTGAGATGCCTGCTCGAGTGATGCTAAAACGTCTTCAGGCAACACGCACGCGAGAGTGGGTATTGCCTGATAAACAACATCCCCAAGCAGTTTTGGGTCAATGAAATACACGTTGTATCACCAATTATTCGCCTTGAGCAGGAAGTGCATCAAGACCCTTGCGAACACTATCGGCACTGCGCTGTAAGTCAGCCAGCTCTTCGTCGGTCAGGTCAAACTCAACGATCTCTTCAACGCCGCCCTTACCCAAACGAACAGGCACGTTCATGTACAGATCATCAATTCCATATTGTCCATCTAAGTGAGCACAAACACTCAAGATCTCATGAGAGTCAGTCAGAATAGCTTCAACCATCTTGGCAATTGATGCACCAGGTGCATAGTAGGCGCTTCCGGTCTTGAGATGAGCCACAACCTCAGCGCCACCCTTCACACAACGCGCAACTACCTCATCTACCTCTTCAGGAGAGAGCATATCCACAATAGATTGGCCTGCCACCGTAGTCAGACGCGGCCAACATACCATGCCCTCGCCGTGAGCTCCAACAGCCCAAGCGCACACATCGGCCGGGTCGCATCCAAGTTTTTCGCATACTGCAAATGATAAGCGTGATGAGTCAAGAACGCCGCCCATGCCCATCAAGCGCTTTGCGGGCAGACCGGACTCCTGATATGCCAGACAGGTCATTACATCAAGCGGATTGGTAACACAGATATATACCGCTTCGGGCGAATACTTAATTGCCTGATCGATAACTGAACGCATGATGCCAGCATTAACTCCAAGCAAATCCTCGCGAGTCATACCTGGTTTGCGCGCAATGCCTGCCGTAATCACGACAATGTCAGAATCGGCGGTGGCTGCATAATCATTTGAGCCCGTAATACTAACGTTGAACTTCTCTACGCTGCGCATATGCATCATATCAAGCGCCTTGCCCTGTGGCAGACCTTCAGCAACGTCAACCATAACCACATCAGCTAAGTTCTTCGACGCAATAATATGGGCTGCAGTAGCGCCAACGTTTCCTGCTCCAACAATAGTAACTTTCGCCATAATGAGCTCTCCTATCTCAAACCTGTTGGTTTACTTCTTTGCTGAGGTTGTTTTCTTCGTGCGAGACTTTGTCTGCCTGGTGCGCTTTGGCTTTGATGCGCCACCGCCATCCTCGCTTTTGGCCTCATCCTTCTCCTTGCCCGGACAGTCGAAATTTGGACAAAGTTTCCAAGGTCCTCGAGACGTATGCACGATAACCATCGGCGCCCCACAAAACTCGCAGACCTCATCAGTTGCTTCGAGCTGGCCATACTGTGGTAGCGGATAGCCCGTCTGGCATTCGTCATAATTCTCACAACGAATAAAGCGCTTAAGCGTCCGCGGATTTTTTTGCGCAATAAGATTTGCATCAATCCCTTTTGCCTTGCACGTGGGACATTTGCCAACTATCACATCAGGCTCTTTGTTGGTTGAACAATTCGGGTCGATGCAGACAATACGCGGCTTTGAGCGAAATGCTGTAACCTTAACCTGCGGCATACCACAAACCGGACATGTCTCGGGTACCGCTTCGATCTTGCCTTTCGGGAGCGGATAGGTAACATCACATTCCGGCCAGCCCGAACACCCAATAAACATAGACTTTGTTTTCTGACTTGCGCGCAGCTGCAAATCTTTACCACACTTCGGGCATTTTCCAACATAGGCATCTGCCGCAACCGCATCTGCAAGGGCATCCTTCACTTCTTCAGAATGCGGCAGCAAATTCGCTAACTCTTGCGACAAAAGATTACGAGAGGTAGTTACCACGTCATCTTTAGTTGTTTGACCTGCAGCAATGTTATCCATTTCGGATTCAAGCTCAGCGGTCATCTCCGAATTAGTAATGTGTGGAGCAAACTTATCGAGTGCATCACAAACAGCAATGCCAAGCTGAGACGGCTCAATCGGATCGTTTTGGATATATTTCACCGTATAAAGACGCTCAATAATTGAGTGCCTGGTTGATTTGGTGCCCAATCCAAGCTTTTCCATCTCTTGAATAAGCTTGCCTTGGCTATACCGCGCCGGAGGTTCAGTTTGCTTTTGTGTACAAGTTGCACCATTAAAGGCGATGGTTTGACCTTGCTCAAGAGCTGGCAGCTGTTCGTCTTTTTTGAGTCCATACGGATAAATCTCGCGAAAGCCCGGGCTTGTCAAAACATCACCACGCGCAACAAACGGCTCACCATTAACACCTAATGTTACCTTAGTACCCTCAACGATTGCGGAATCTGAAAGCGTTGCCAAAAAGCGTCGCGCAATGAGGTTATAGAGCTTGTAATCCGCAGGAGCCAAATCATCTGGCATTGCCTTTGCCGTTGGATAAATTGGCGGGTGGTCGGTGGTTTCTTTCTTGCCGCGCGTTGCATGCAAGCTCTTTTTGCTAAGCAATTTGTCGCAATAAGGCTTATATGCCGGATTTCCTGAAATTGCGCGTACCGTTTCAGCCAGATCAAGAGACGCCGGATATACCGTGTTATCAACACGCGGATATGAAATATAACCATCCATATACAAGCTCTCGGCTATACGCATGGTGCGCGCTGGCGAAAGCCCTTCAGCGGATGCTGCTGCCATCAGCGAGGTGGTATTAAAAGGAACTGGCGGGGCAACTTTTCTACTTTTGCGCTCCACCTCATCAACATGAGCACACGTTGCTCCCTCAAGGTGCGCCATAACCGCATCAGCAGCCGATTGCTCTTTGAATCGCGTGACTGCATGATTTGCTTCAAAGACATCATCGCCCTCGCCAAACGATCCGCGAATTACCCAATAATCCTCTGGAACAAACGCCATGCGCTCTTTTTCGCGGGCAACAATCAACCCAAGCGTTGGCGTTTGCACGCGTCCTGAACTGCGTACATTTCCATAACCAGCAAATTTAACGAGCGTCAGATAGCGCGTCAAAACCGCGCCCCAGATAAGATCGATGTCCTGACGAGAAGCACCAGCACTTGCTAAATTTGAGTCAAGGGCAACCAAATTATCAAACGCATGAGTTATCTCTTCTTTGGTAAACGCAGAATAGCGTGCACGCGACACCGGAATCTGCGGATTTACTTCCTGAATGCAACTGAGTGCATCAGAACCAATAAGCTCCCCTTCGCGATCAAAGTCAGTTGCGATAATGACTGAATCTGCCTTTTTCGCCAGATTTTTCAACGAGCGGATGATTTCTTTTTCTTTGGGTTTTTTCTCGATAGGCGCATAGACCAAATACGGAAGCGCCTCCATTTTCCACGATTTGAGCTCTACGCCATTTTCTAAAAAGGGCTTCTTTTTCTTAAATGGCGGCTTTGCAAGCGAAGACGGAAGGCTTGCTTCTAACAACTCTCCTTCATCAGTTACGCCTTCCCAGCCACCGCGGCGTTTATAAACGAGTTCTTTTGGAAAGTCGGGTTCTAGAATATGACCCCTTAAACCTATGGTGACCCATTCTTCACCATTAACAGCAAAGCGATATACCGGCGTAGAATAAACTTTGTCAGCCTTTGGCTTTGTTGCTCCGAGCAGATCGGCAATTTTTTGAGCCGCATCATTCTTCTCAGTTACCACCAGTTTCACGTGGCTACTCCTGTCTGTATGGCTGCGAACAAACGCAGCTTTCTGTTCACACGGTTGCCCCATTTTTGTTATTTAACGTGTGTGGGGATCAAGTTGTGTTGCAAAATCTGCAACAGCCGATAGCATACACGATTATTTGTTGTCCGCAAGAAAAATGCGTGAAGGGACGGCAATAAAACCGCAAACTAGGTTAGTATGATGATCCCAGACACCGCTTTTTGAAAGGATCCAACCGATGAAAAAGGTACTCGGCGTATTCTGTGGACTTATTGCACTGATCATCCTTGCTTGCGTAGGCGTTCTTATAACCGCAGATGGCGGCCTCTTTAAAGACGACAACCCATTAGAGCAGTTCGCAAACGATACCAAAACATCTCTCATCAATACCGCCATTGATGCATCTGGCGTTAAAGGCACTATAAAAAACGAGCTCAATTCACGCTCAGAACAGATTGCTCAAGCCACGGGCATGTCGCAAGAACAAGTTAACAGCGCTATCAACGACTTAGCAATAGATGACTGGACCGCCACCACACTGCCCGATACCGCCACTCCAACCGCCTCTTATAATGGCGAAAACTTCGGAGTTGATGGAACGCTTACCACCTATGACGATCCAAGCTATGTGACCGTCGAGGCGTACGGGCAAACGATTACCTTTGACGTACCCGCTTCCGCGCAAGCCTATCTTCCCTATCTAGGCTATCTCGCCTAAGTAGTTACTGAGCGCTCAGCACGCTTTTATCACAAGCGGCGCGCTGTTCACACTCTTCACGTTCAAGCACTTTTTTCATTGCGGCAATAGCGCACTCAATCTGCCCATCGTCAGGTTCATTGGTGGTGAGGTATTGCATTTGCATACCAGGCCACAGCACCACTTTTACAAGCGGATTGCTGGGATGACTCCCTGCCCACTTAACCGTAATCTCGTAGGCGATACCTGCAATAACCGGCATAAACAGAATGCGAATTGCAATAACCAATGCAAGTTTGGGAGCACCATCAGGAACACCCCAAGCATCAATAAGCGCGTTTACCGGTATAACGGTATAGACGAAAATGGCAATAATCATGACCATGATCAAAAAGGCCGTCCCACAGCGAACATGAAGCCGCGGAAAGCTGCGTGCATTTTCCGGCGTCAAATCAAGCCCATGCTCAAAACAATGGATCGTTTTATGCTCAGCACCGTGGTATCCAAACATGCGCTTAATATCGCTCATCCTGCCAATGAGCCATAGGTAAAAGACAAATACCGCAACGCGAAGCAGGCCATCAACAACATTCCAAAGCACCGGATTGGTGTCATATTCGCCTACGATAATATTGGTAATAAAGGCCGGCGCGACAATAAAAAGCACCACCCCTAAAACTAATCCAAGTATCATAGAGATTGCCATTTCGCGTTTGCCAAATGATTCTTCTTGAATTTCCTCAGGCGCCTCAGACACAGCATGCACGTCCACTTCGTCATCTTGGGCTTCATCATCTTCAGCAAAAGCATGGAGTGCTGCAATCTCTAATGCCTTATATCCCAGCATCAAAGACTCAACCATCGCGCGACACCCGCGTACCAAAGGCCAATGCATCCAACCATTTTTGTCGCGACCTGATGCTAAATCATGCTCTTCGACATAGATGGAGCCACTTGGCTCGCGTACTGCAACCGACCAGTTATATTTACCGCGCATCATGATACCCTCAATGAGCGCTTGTCCCCCGACGTGCGTTTTAAGCGTGCCATCTTCAGAAAATGCACGCGATAAATCAGATTTTTGCTTCGTCATATTAATCCCTTGTTACCCGTGGGTATGGATTTCCACACGTCATCTTACCCTCAGGACATGCGCCACTCACACAAGGTGCTCCAGCATCAGCAAAGATATATGGTGCGGTTGGTCGAGCTAATTCAAGCATTTTATGCGCCATTTCGCGAATCTCCCACTGCGCACGATTGCAGCAGCGCAGATTAAAGAAATGCAACAGTTCGCGAACGTTCATGGTAATAACGATTTTTGTTTCTGCAGCATTGGGCAGCAAATAACGAGCATCCTCTGCAGGAATACCCGCAGCCAAAAGTGCATCATAGGCCGCAATGCACGCAGCAATAGCCTCATCAAACACAGCACGCGTTTGGTCATCTTCAGCAACACTGGGAGGTGTTACCACTTCAAGCCCGTCTTTGAATTTCACATAACGCTGGGATTGTTGGTTGAAGCTTGCAATGCGATGACGAACCAACTGATGGGTAAGCGCGCGCGAAACGCCTTCGACAGCAAACGTATAGCTTGCATGCTCGAGCGTGGAAAAATGCCCACTGCCCATAATGGTGGACAAAACGCTTTTGATGCGCTCTTCTGGCATCGTCTCCATCAGCTCTGATGCACCAATAGGCGCATAGCACAGGCGAGCAGCCGTAGCTATGGCACGCTCGGGGTCTGGGGTATGGTAAAGTAACTCAACGTGCATAGGAATTGCTCCTAACTATTTTTAACTCAAATACAAAATGTCTCTCAAAAGGTATTCTAGCTATGGTACCTGAGATACAAATTGCGAACCCTAGGATAACGCATGGAAAACAAAAACTTCTTGCCGGCATTAACGACAACCGACTGGAATGCAGAATATCAGCAAATGCAACTTCTCAGACGCAAAACCGACGATGCGGCCTATTGGGATAAGCGTGCTCAGACTTTCACGACAAAAGATGCGCCAAATACCTACGTTGAAGCGTTTTTAAAACTTGCACATATTAAAGCTGGCGAAAGTGTTTTTGACATGGGATGCGGAACAGGCGCCCTTGCCTTGCCTCTTGCGCGCGCACACCACCCAGTCATTGCAGCTGACTTTTCTGCAGGCATGCTTGGTCAGATGATTGAACAAGCCCAGCTACAAAACATTACATCGCTCACGCCGCTTCAAATGAGCTGGGAAGATAATTGGACAGCTTTTGGTATTGGCGAAAACTCTTGCGATGTTGCCATCGCATCACGATCTATCGCGGTAAACGATTTACGCACCGCCCTGCTCAAGCTCACCAAAGTAGCACGCCGACGTGTTTGCATCACCCTTGCAACTGGCTCATCCCCCCGCACCGATGAGCGCATTCTTCGCGAAATCGGGCTACCGGCGGTTGCGGGAAAAGACTACCTCTACGCATTCAACATCTTGGCTCAAGAAGGCATAAAATCTGAAGTGTCATATATCGAAAGCACGCGCGAATATACTTTCAATTCATACGATGAGGCACTTGAACACTTCTCGTCAATGGTCATAGACGCAACGCGATCATTTGCAAGTGAGCGCGAGGTTGATCATGCGCTTATCACGCTTGCCGATTGGCTCCAAGCTGAACTCGTCATAAACGAAACCGCTGGACACCTAGACAAAAAAGGTGTTGCCCAAGGTAAGTGGCGACTTCGCGAACCACGAAAAGTAACGTGGGCCTTTCTTGCGTGGGATATATAAGCCTTAAAGCTCTATACGAACAAACATCTCTCGGCCAACGCCGCAGACAGGGCAAACAAAGTCTTCGGGTAGTTCGTCAACATACTCGATATGACCACATACTTGGCATTGCCACGCATAACGGCCTTTACCGCCACCGCCAGCAAACTCTGAATTAGCCGCCTGGGTGTCAATTGCACCATTGGTTTTACCAGTATCAGATTGTGCTTCGGTTGGCAAAAAGCTCGATGCACGCGCCGGAGTTTTGCCACCTTTTACTTGGTGATAATAGGCATAGGTCATCGGAGGCTGCGCATCAATCGGAAGAGCAGACTCAACTTCGCCAACAAATATCATATGGGTTCCTACATCTAAGGTTTGCACAACGCGAACACTAAACCATGCAACACAGCACTCAGACACATAAGGAAACCCCGCTTCGTCTTGGTCCCACGAAATGCCATCGAACTTATTAAGCTCGCTGCTGGTATGAAATCCAAAACGTCCAATCAGCTCCATCGGCGCTTGCTCTGAAAGCACCGAAGCGCAAAACCGACCAGATTGCTGTATGACCTGCGTGGTGTAGTTCTCTTTGTTAAGCGTAACGCTCACCTGCAAAGGTGATGAGGTGACTTGTTGGAAGGTGTTTGCCACACATCCTGCGTACGTATCGCCAAAGCGCGAACTAATGATAAAAAGCCCATAGCTTATTGTTCGAAATGCCGCATTATCAATCATGGCTCTACCCTTTCAAAAACAAAAGCGCCCAGCTAACGTGAGCTGGGCGCTTAGTGCAAACTGATGAACTGAGTTGATTTACTCAGCAACCTCCTCGGTTGCCTCAACTACTTCAGCCTCAGGAGCTTGGTCAACCAAAGCGTCTACGGCAGCTGCCTCTTCAGCGCTTACCTCAGCGACGTTTTCTTGAACTTCAGCGGTTGCTTCTGCACTAGCGGCGGCCTCTTCGGCCTTCTTGGCATATTCTTCAGCACGCTTTGCTTTCTCAGCAGCTTTTGCTTCACGCTCTGCCTTGCGAGCAGCTTCGCGCTCTGCAACTTCAGCAGCACGCTTAGCCTTGCGTGCAGCCTCGCGCTCTGCAACCGTTTCCTTCGCAGAACCAAACTTATCAGCAAAGCGCTGTACGCGTCCACCGGTATCAACGAAGCGTTGCTGACCGGTATAGAACGGATGGCAAACATTGCAGATGTCAATCTTTAATTCAGGTTTGGTTGAGCGGGTTTGGAAGGTGTTGCCGCAGCTGCAGCGTACCGTACAATCCATGTACTCGGGATGAATCTCTGGTTTCATAAATGGTTCTCCTATTCATGCCTTGGTTTCCGACCAAGGCGGAAGACAAGCCTGCCTATAATAACAAAGCAACCTCTGCCTTACAAGCGAATTGCCTAAAACGTCTCATTCCTCAACAAAGTCTGCACGAAGCGGTAGATGATACTGCTCAGCTATTGCGCGAATATCGGCACCTGTCAGAGCAAAGGAGGCTTGGGTGTGTGCGCCGACCAAAGCGGCTGTTGCACAAATTATGTCAGCAGCTTTAACGATAACCGACTCCAAACCGAAAACCTCATCAAAGCCCGCACCGGTTGAAAGCAGCCCGTGATTTACCCACACAACAGCAGCAAACTCTTCCATTGCTTGGGTAGTCTGAGAAGCGAGCTCATCAGAACCAGGCACGCTTGTTGGAACCGCTCCAACCCCTTCTGGGAAAAAGAGCACACATTCAGTCATTGCGCGCCAAAGTTCGTTTGATAGACGCCCAGCATCAGGTCCTGTAAGCTTCGAAAGCGCAATCACCGAGGTAGGATGAGCATGATAGACTACCCTACTCACGCCACCAGTCACGCGTTTGCGAACACTATGGCATTCCAAGTGACTCAAAAGCTCTGATGTTGGCTGACCGCCATCTTTAAAACCCCATACCACACGCCACGCGCCGCCAGAGCTATCAAGCTCAATAATGCCAACAAAACGCTTTTGATCAAGCGCAACATTTTTCATGGAGCATCCAGCTGAGGTAATGGCGAAATACTCTCCGGCAAGATTTGTGAATGCTCGATCCATAGTGACCCATGAGCTGGGAGTTGTATAGAAATAAGAACGGGTATTAGCCACTTCTTCTTCGGTAAGCCGATATGACAAATTACCGCCGTTGCCCTCGTGCCAACCTGCTTGTGCACCATCAGCACACAAGCGCGCGAACGCTTTCATATAACCGAATTGCTCAACCGCCACATTTGATACGGCACCCTTTGCTGCACTGACACCTTTGTCCAAAAAATCCTGCGCATCATCTAAAAAGCCCACAATTATTCCCCTTCACGAATTTGTACAACATACATCACGTTGGTAGCAGCAACAACACCCACATTAGCGGGCACGTTTGGCTCAACGTCAGGCGATGTTGTTCTATCTCCCACCGTAAAAACAGCAATGTCTCCGACTGAAACCACACCCTGCGCAAGCACCGCGCGCCTGGTTTCGCGAATTACCTGTGCCATATCACCTTGCACGTTGCCCATCATCGGATACGTTCCCCAATTGAGCTGCTGTTGGCGCATGACGCGCTCATAAGGCGTCACAACATAAATGGGTACCTTCGGACGAAGATTAGAAACCAAACGCGATGTGCGTCCCGACATGGTTGGCGCCACAATGCAAGTTGCATTGATGTTTTCAGCCGTTTGAACTGCTGCAATGCCTACCGCAAGCGCAACACGGGCCTTATTGCGCGACCTATCGGGCATGCGTTCGTCAAACAGATACGGCTCAGAAGCCTCTAGAATATTCGCCATCATAGCAACCGATTCAACGGGATACGCTCCATTTGCCGTCTCACCTGAAAGCATCACTGCATCGGTTCCATCATAGACCGCGTTTGCCACATCAGCAACTTCCGCACGAGTGGGTCTTGGAGAGCGAATCATAGAATCAAGCATTTGGGTGGCCGTAATAACCGGCTTTGACGCCCGATTCGCCGCACGAATAAAGCGCTTCTGCAGATGGGGAACTTGCCATGCCGGCACCTCTACTCCAAGATCGCCACGAGCAACCATAATGCCATCAGCTGCGTCTAAAATCTCTTCGAAATTTGCCACTGCTTCTGCGCATTCGATCTTTGCAATAATGCCAATTGAGGTTCCCGATTGGATTCCAGCACCTCCGTGCCCATAGAGAAATGCCCGAACCTCCTCAACATCAGCAGCACTTCGAATAAACGAAGCGGCTACAAAGTCAACATTTTGCTCAATGCCAAATAAAAGATCTTGTCGATCTTGCTCAGTGAGTGCAGGAAGCGGAAGCGAAACCCCTGGTACATTTAATGACTTACGCTGCCCCAGAACACCGTCATTTACAACCGTGCAAACAATATCTTGGCCATCAAGTTCGCAAACAGTGAGCGCAATCAAACCATCATCGAGCAAGATGGAGTCTCCAGGTTGTACATAATGCGCAAGATCGCGACAGCTTTGGCTGACATGGTGCGCATCCCCCACACACGTTGTAGCTTTAAGCGTAAACCGAGAGCCACTTACCAATGACACTGATTTGCCATCTAACAAAAGCCCCGTACGAATCTCTGGGCCGCGCGTATCCAACAGCAATGCACAGGGAGAGTTAAGCTCATCTCTGACTCTTCTCAGGCGCTCAAGACGCAGCGCGTGCTCTTCATGGGATCCGTGAGAACAATTAAAGCGCGCAACATCCATGCCAGCTTTAAGCATCCCGCGAATAATTGCATCGTCATCCGTTGCCGGACCGAGTGTACATACAATTTTGGTTCGCTTTGTCATGTTGTCTCCTTTAAGTTACCGCTAAAATTTGAGACGCTTTCAAAACGCCACCTCATCAGACACTACATAAGTCAAACGTTGCGCGTGTTTTATTTCGTCCATAAAAAACCTCCGACACTCATTTTGGATTTGCATATCATCCAAGAAGTGCCGGAGGCTCTGTTAGTAAACCGCGTAGATGGATTAGAGCTCAGCTACCCACAAACCATGAATGTTGCAATCGGCATACACGCAAATCGGCGTATCACCTTGTGCGACAACGAAGTCGGCTACTGGCTTATCATCCGAAGTTAGCTCAACGATCTGATAGCCATTTTTAGTCTCGAGACAAATAAAGGTGATGTAGTGTTCAGGAATCATAGGATGCTCAACTTCGCCAACCTGAACATGAATATTATTACCATCTACACTTACTGCTGGTACATGCTTTTCAACAGCGGCATCAGTGGTATTTGGAACGATTTCTTTCATGACATCGCCACAGCACACCAAATCAACGCCTGAATCAAATGGCTTGACCGCAATATTGCCGCAGTGTGCACACTTATAAAACTTAAGAGCCATACTATTAAGCCTCCTTAATGGACAAATTGCTTACCTAACATATTGTAATAAACAGTTGCTTATTCAACTACAAAACCCGCGCCTTGGCGCTAAATCGTAACCAGCCTGATCACAATTGCTCAGTTGACGAAGCATCTCGGTCAAATGATTGAGGCGGCTCAGGCAAACCAAGCTGCGGTAGATGCTTTTTTACAGCATAGATAAGAACGCCAACACCAACCAAAATAAGCGGTATGCTTAAAACTTGACCCATGGTTAGCCATCCACCCCATAAATATCCAAGCTGTGCATCTGGTTCGCGAACAAATTCGATCAGGAAGCGAAACGACCCATACATCACCAAAAAGAGCCCCAAAAACGTCCCGCGAGGTCTTGGAGGATTCTTTCGCGAAAGCAAATAGAGCACCACAAAAATGACAATTCCTTCGAGAAGCGCTTCATATAGCTGCGAAGGATGACGCGGCATTGACCCCGCAGCACCACCGAATATAACGCCCCAGGCAGCATCAGTTGGCGCACCCCACAGCTCACCGTTAATAAAATTGGCACAGCGACCAAAGAACAAGCCTATTGGTGCGCCAATGCAACCCAAATCAGCTAAGGTCAAATAGGGAATCTTGGTCAGTTTTGCAGCAACAATACCCGACAGGAGTGCACCTATTAGTCCCCCATGAAAGCTCATGCCACCTTTGTTGAATGCCAAAATCTCAGCGGGATGCGACAAATAATAGCCGTCGCCATAAAACAGCACATATCCTAGGCGCCCACCTAAAATGACGCCAATAATCACACAAAACATGATGGTAAGCAATGCATCGGTATCTATGCGAACATGCCAGCGTTTTGCGACGCGCCATAAAACTAATCCCGCACAGACAAAACCTGCCAAATAAGCAAGCCCATACCAGCGAACAGCAAAAGGCCCGACAGCAAATGCTACCGGGTCTAGTGATTGATACAAATCGTTTAACATTGACACTCCATCAAGTAGCTCTACTCACACCCCATACCAGCACCAACTTCACGAGCGGCCAAATGAACCTCTTCTTGCAATTGCCCTGGTATTGGTTTTATCGACGAAGCTATTGTATTGCACTTGGGGCATTCGACCGTAAAAAGCGCAAGGTCGCACGAAATCACCAGCATCGCTTGATATGCACAAACATCTAATACGGTGCCACAATTCGGACAAACCATCGGCGAACTTTTCATCTCACACCCCTTACCTTGCATGCTCAATGAAACCTTGTTTTTATTGTAGCAGAGTTCATATATTCTCAAGGTCTACCTGTATGCCGTGGGACAGTTGTTACACTTTGCGCCTACCGGCACAAACACCAAGCAATCCTTTGTTAGAGCAGAAAACGGTTCGGGTTTCCTTGGCGATGACGCTCATCTTCGCTACGGCTGGACATATCCGGTCCGTGAAGCAAGAAATGCTCGCAGATGCGGCATACCTCTTTTACGGCTGCATCGTAATCGCGCTCAGGATTAAGCATCAACGCAAAATCGGTGCATACGACATGTGTGGGACGATCGCATGCCGCAAAATGGCAATCTGCAGGGCAAGGCTCACCTGGCGTATTGTGCGGACAGCGCGAAAGCATCTCTTCATCACAACCTCGTTTTGTCCAACAACTCATAGCAATCCTCCAGCGAACATATCATTGAAATATCGAGCGCTCAGCAACTCAACCATTTTCATTATAGACAAATGCTCTCATCTCAGATCCGCCACAAAATTGAGCGGACGAAAAATGCGGGCTCATATTGAGCCCGCATCTATATCGCTGCTGATTAGTTTGATGATGAGCGACGTGCTTACATGTCAGCAGGTACAACACGGGTAACACCCGGCACACGCTCTTTTAAGATGCGCTCAACGCCATTAGCAAGCGTCATCTGTGACATCGGGCAGCCTTTGCAAGCACCTTGCAATTCAACGGTCACAACACCATCTTCGTCAACGCTGACAAATTTAACGTCGCCGCCATCAGCCTGTAAGCTCGGACGGATCAACTCTAATACCGCAATAACATCATTCTGTTCTACCATGGTAATTCTCCTTTGTGCACGCAGCGTCTTACTAATATCGAATGTATCGCTGCTTTTATGAGCCGAAAGCGATTGTAGCACACTCAAAACAGCAACCCTAATCAAAGGCATTCATTGTGTGCGTTGTGTTGATGAAGTTATGTTTGACTATGAAGCCGGTTTCCAATCGCTTCCCAAGATCAGCAACACATCTGAGTCGAACTGATAAAATGACACATCCTGTACGAGCCTGCCTAAACCAAGCGCCTCAGTGACGCTTTGCGCGGCAGCTTCAAACTCGTCGCTTTTGTAAACAACAAGCGTTTCGGTATAGACCGCCGTATCGGTATTTCCTACGTCCACCACATCAAAGCCTCGATCTGTTAAAGACTCAGAGATCTGTGCAGCAGCGCCAGTAATTCCTGCACCATTTCGTACGGTTAAGGTAAAGCTATCAGGAGCGGCAGCAGCGGGCGGCTCATCTACGATAGGGTTTTCGCCTGCATCAACTAGCTCCATCATGGAGGCCCACATATCCGCTGAGGCTCGATAGTATTCGACACCTTCTTGTTCAAGCTCATACCCAGGTACCACTGCCGTATAGATGTCTTGCTCGGTTATGCCACGCATTGCATCTGCTAAAGATATAACTGAGAGCAGCGACATATCACAACCAAATGCACCATCGGCTGCATCGATAAACTGACAAAGCGCGAGCGTGTCTTTGTCAACTAGCGCACATGACAAGGCGTTGAGCACAGCTTGCTGATTCTGCGCAATGCGCTCAGGTGCGTCCATAAAGTTATTCGCGCGCAAAAGCGTCAAAATGGCTGAGGCACCAAGCGTTTGCTGACCCGCGGGAATATAGTCCGCACCCGCGCGAGGATCATCGACCTCCTCGTTTACCTGAACCGTCAAATCTCCCAGATCAGAAACCATGCGGGCAATTCCTGCAGCATCAGTTTTGACATAGTGAGATATGGGGACATTTGCAAAAGACGACACAGCTCCAATAAGAGCTGCGTCCCCCGATTGCTCATAAGCCTCTATGATTTTGTGTTGCTCTCCATCGGTAAGCGTCACGCGAAGATTTGAAGGGATAGACACAACCGTCACGCGCTTGGCTTGCTCGTCAGTGCGCACCAAAGCAAGCGCATAGTTGACCTCCCCGCTTGCAAGACTTGCGTCAGTTAAGTCCGCAAATACAACCGTGTAGTAAGGCGCGTTATCGTCAGGAAGCGTCAAAGCGCTTTTCGCATCAGAATCTTTGAGGGCAAGCTTACTTTCAAGTGAGGTGTAATAGGTAACGCCACCTGCAATGCCGGCAATTCCAATAAGCAACACCAGCGCAAGCACAATAAAGCTCACACGACGCACGCGCGCACGCCTGCGCGTCTCCTGCGCAAACTGACGATGCGAAATGCGCACACGACCAGCATCAACGCCTGTGTGATTGGCGACATTTTGCACAACGCCGCGCGCTGCGCGTTGCTTCTTTCGCGTGTTTGAAAACCCTACCTGGTCAGCATTCATATGACTTGTTGACCGACTTCTTGACGTCGGAACATGCGTACCAAGCGTCGCCGATTGCAGACGCCTCGAGGTGGCTTTTGAATGTGATGCCGAAAAGCCTTTCCGTCGCTTAACCATAATTAGAGCTACAACCTTTTAAGCCAGACCATCATCGAGAACGACACGCGAGACATGTGTGCCAAGCGAGGTGAGCTTGCCCACATAGTCCTCGTAACCTCTATCAATATGTGTGATATTATGCACGCGCGTTTGCCCCTCAGCCACAATACCAGCAAGTACCAATGCAGCCCCTGCACGCAAATCAGTGGAAGACACATCTGCACCCTGCAGCATATTGACACCACGCACAAGCGCGTGATGATCTTCGATCGTGATATCAGCGCCCATTCGAATTAATTCAGCAGCAAACATAAAACGATTCTCAAACACGTTTTCAGTAATGACCGATACCCCTTGGGCAAGTGCTGCTAAAAGCATAAATTGAGCCTGAAGATCGGTTGGAAAACCAGGATGGGGCAACGTTTGAATCTCAGTGGAGCGAAGCGGAACTGAGCGAGTCAGCGTTATAGAGTCAGGATCGCTTTCAATTTCGCACCCCATTGCCTCTAATTTCATGATTGCCATTCTCAAATAGCTCGGATCTACGCCTACCACACGAAGTGGCCCTTGCGTAAGCGCTGCTCCTACCAAAAAAGTACCAGCTTCAATGCGATCCCCTATTGTTGTATGCTCGCAAGGATGCAGCGACTCAGATGCCACGCCAGTAACCTCGATCAGAGAGTCCCCAGCGCCAACAATGTTAGCGCCCATCTCGTTGAGCATGTTAGCTAAATCAACAATTTCAGGCTCACGAGCAGCATTTTCGATAATGGTTGTACCTTCAGCCACCACTGAAGCCATCAAAAGGTTTTCTGTTGCACCAACACTTGGAAAGTCTAAAACCACGTGCGCGCCATGAAGTCCATGAGGGGTGCGAGCCTCTAAAAAGCCATGGTCGATATCGAATTCAACGCCAAGCGCTTCCAGCCCAACCAGGTGCATATCAATTTTACGCGCACCAATTTGACATCCTCCAGGCATCGCCACGCGTGCGTGTCCAAAGCGACCAACCAGAGGACCGAGCACCGAAATGCTTGCGCGCATTTTTGATACCAACTCATAAGGGGTTTCCCACTTATCTACCAATGTTGTATCAACAACCAGCGTGTGACCTTCGCGCTCAACAGAAGCGCCCAAGCGGCGCAATACTTCAATCATGACATCGATATCAGAAATAAGCGGCACGTTATGCAAGATTGTCTTACCGCGACCAAGCAGTGATGCGGCAATCAGCTTCAACGCTGAGTTTTTTGCACCTGACACTCTTACTTCGCCAGCAAGCGTATTATTTCCTTCAACAACGATGACTTCTTCGGACATACCTCATCCTCCGGATACGTATTATTTAGTGCACCTATTATATGAAACCCTGCACTCATGCGCGCGCTGCTTCGCAATGAAAACAAAACCAGAACGGGTCAGCTATAGCAAATAAGGGTTCACAGACATAAGCTGCGAACCCTTATCATATTGAACTGAGATTGCTTTAGCTCAGTGATCGAGCGAAAGACTTGATTTATGCCTCTTCGCCTAATACGAAACGCTTGAAGTCAGCGATAGCAATAGTTCCGCCCAAAGAAGCAGCAACTTCGTTGGTGTACTCGGTAACCGTCTTGTCCGGATCCTTTACATATTGCTGCTCAGTGAGAACGTTCTCTTTGAAGAACTTCTCGAGACGACCCGTTGCCATTTTCTCTTGAATTGCTTCAGGCTTGCCAGACTCAGCAGCTTGAGCCATGTAGATTGATTTCTCATGCTCAACGATGCTCGGATCAACTGCATCGCGGTTAGCAGCAACAGGAGATGCTGCAGCAACCTGCATAGCAATGTCGCGACCATACGCCTTAAAAGCATCAGATGCCGGATCAATGCCGTCAAGGTTGAATACAACCAAAACGCCAATCTTGCCGCCACCATGAATGTAAGAAGCAACACCGTCGCCATTTACGACAGCTACGCGAGCGATCTGAGTGTTTTCGCCCATAACATGAATTGCGTCGGTTACAACAGCCTCAACCGTCTCGCCTTCGCAATCAGCAGCTTTCAGAGCCTCAACATCTTGAGCCTCTGCAGCCAAAGCTGCCTTTGCAATGCGCTCTGCATATGCCTTGAACTTCTCATTCATAGCAACAAAGTCGGTCTCGCAGTTAAGCTCAACCATTGCACCGCGCGTGCAATCATCAGAAACAACCGTCATAACCGTGCCCTCGTTGGTTGCACGGCCAGCCTTCTTGGCAACAGCAGCAAGACCACGCGTACGAAGAACGTCAACGGCCTTTTCCATATCGCCTTCAGCTTCAACGAGCGCCTTTTTGCATTCCATCATGCCGGCGTCGGTCATTTCACGAAGTTCTTTAACCATGGATGCAGTAATGTCAGCCACAGGTCTACCTTTCTCTCGTTTTTAAGCGAAACTAAACTTAATGCACAGTTTCGCGAATTTGCTTATTCAGCAGCAATAGCAGCAGCGTCAGCTGCAGCCTCAACAACAGCCTCAGCAGGCGTGGTGGTTTCAACAGCTGCCTCTACAGCCACATCACCTTGAGCATCCACAGCGCCAGCCATTTCCTCAACGCTTACCGGAGCACCAGCGCCAGCGATAACTGCATCAGCGATGAAGTCAGTGAGCAAGCGAACTGAACGAATAGCGTCGTCGTTTGCCGGAATGCCGTAATCGACATCATCAGGATCACAGTTGGTGTCAAGCGTGCCTACAACCGGAATGTTCAAGCGACGAGCCTCATGGATTGCAATTGCCTCGCGGTTGGTGTCAACAACAAAGATTGCGTCAGGAACGCGCTTCATGTTGCGGATACCGTTGAGGTTTGTTTGCAGCTTTGAAAGCTCTTTGTGAAGCAGGATCTGCTCTTTTTTCGGCAGCAATGCCATGCGACCATCGGCCTCCATTGCCTCAAGCTCTTCCATACGATTTACGCGAGAGCGAATGGTAACGAAGTTGGTAAGCATACCACCAAGCCAACGGGCGTTTACATAAGGCATACCGCACTTGTTAGCTGCGTCTGCTACAGCCTCTTGTGCCTGCTTTTTGGTGCCTACGAACAAAACAGTGCCGCCCTTGCGAGCCATCTCAGACACAAAGGTGTAAGACTGATCAAGACCAACGAGGGTCTTCTTCAAATCGATGATGTAGATATCTCCGCGGCTCCCAAAGATATAGGGACGCATTTTCGGATTCCAACGGCGCGTTTGATGGCCGAAGTGGCTGCCTGCATCGAGCAGCGATTTAATGCTGACTTTCGCCATGACTTTCTCCATTCGTTAGTCCTCTGCACGTGGTCATCCCCGACATCCGCAGCCTTTTTCCGGTGGCCACTGGCGGCACGGGTCGCACGCACATGTGAAATATAGAAACCGTTGAAGTATACCACGGTGCCGCGCGTTTGCAAGTACGCACACATAAGTTACCATAGACATTAACAAAGATAGGGCAAAGCAGTTGCTTGCCAAAGCCGTTTGGAGCACACCTATGAATTTTAACAATGTCACCTTTGAGCGCTCGTTTGGTATTTCAAGCCAACTCCCTGAGTCAACGTTACCTGAAGTTTCGTTTGCAGGTCGGTCTAATGTTGGCAAGTCATCGCTTATCAATAAACTTTTCAATCGCAAGGGTTTGGCAAAAGTATCTCAAACGCCCGGCAAAACTGCGACAATCAACTTCTTTAAGTCACAAGACGTGCGCTTTGTAGATTTACCTGGATACGGTTATGCTCAGGTTTCAAAAGCTGAAAAAGGTCGCTGGTCAGAGCTTATCGAGGGCTACTTTAATCAGGATAGAAACTTTGCTTTAGTGGTGTCACTCATTGATATTCGACATGCTTCAAGTGATCTTGACTACAATATGATTGAGTTTCTCCAAGACGCCGAACTACCCTACCTTGTCGCACTCACCAAAGCAGATAAACTCTCACGCCAACAGCAGCTCAAGCAAAAAGCTGCTATCAAGCGTGCGCTTAACTTGGATGATTCGGTTCCTATCGTGGTGACTTCGTCGGAAAAAGGCACTGGTATTGATGATTTGCGAGCAGCAATCGCGCAGGCTGCTGAAGAGTAGACCTTGCCCCTTTAAGCACCTTCGCCTTCAATAATCTCAAGCTTAAACTGCGCTTTTCCTGCATGCTTGGCTGCATATAGCACCTCATCTGCGGCGCTATAAAACTCCTCAAAGGTGCTCGGCGCATGCACAAAACAAACTGCGCCAATACTGATGGTAGGTGCTGGGGTCAAGCGAGTGCGCTCTTGCGTGGCATCTTGCATATCATTTGCACGCTGCGACGCAAATGGAGTGCGAACAAGATGTCCCAAAATTCGATCAAGCGCCTCACCCGGTCCGAGTCCTTCGGCAAAGATTAAAAACTCGTCTCCACCAAAACGCGCCACCACGTCTTCTTTGCGCATTAATTGCGCGAGAAAATGCGCGAGCTCCTTTAAGACTCTATCTCCTTCTGGGTGCCCATAGGTGTCGTTAATGTGCTTAAAATCATCAACATCAATCAACACCAAGGTGCATGGTCGCTTCGTGGTTGCAAGCGCTGTATCAATTCTGTCCATTGCAGCCGCACGGTTAAAAATACCAGTCAGCGCGTCACGTTCCGCCTTGAGCCTAAATTGGCTTTCACGCAAGGCCATCTCATGGGTATCTAGAAGGCGTCCAACATGGCGATAGGGCTTGCCTTGTTCGTCATAGAGCACCACCGACTGATAGCGAAACCAGATAGGATTTCCCTGCTCATCGGGAGTTGAAAGCTCGAAATCAACCAAAGAATCCGCGGAAAGCGACTTGGTGAGCGAATCGAGCGAATGCGTTTGTATGGTGAGCGTACATGGTTGATGACATCTTCTATGAACCACAAAGTCAGTTTGCTCAGGTTCGCGACCAAAACGGCCTTCAAAGTCTCCAAATACCTCAGCGTTGCCGGTAGCGCACTCAATATCAAACACCACATCATTGCTGAGCGCAGTTAGAATCTCTAATCGCTCATGTACGCGCTCAAGTTGCTGGCAGGTCAACACCTTTTCCGTGACATCAATAAGTGTCACATAAAACCAAGCAACACCCTCTTCATCTACAACAAGGCGCCCGCAATCATCAACCCATACAACCGCATCATCAAAACGATTGAGCCTATAGGTCACGCGATCTGTTTGACTGTGTTCAATTTGGGTTTCAATTTCGCTCTTCACGAGAGCCAAATCATCAGGGTGAACCATGCCCCAAAACGTATTATTGGTCAGTTCGCAAAATTGCTCATAGGTATCACAACCAAAAAGCGCTAGCAGATCATTGCTGACAAAATCTATAACCGCGTCTTCGTCGGCATGATAACGAAAAAGCCCGCCGGGGATTCGTTCCAAAAACGCATGCGACACTTCATCAGTAAAAGGAAGTTGGTTGCTTATGTGCCCGCCTTCGCCAAACGCCTCATTCTCTGTCACGATTCCCCCTTAAGGACGCACAAAGATCATTCCACCTTGAACAGGTCCGGTGATTACCCCTACCCCATACGTTGCCGCATGGATCATTTGACCGCCACCAATATAAATTCCGCAATGTTCGGCATTAACTGCAATATCCCCCGGCTGCGGGTCGCTTACCTGCGGGTACCCCATAAAGGTATAGGTTGATCCCACGCGCGTATAACTTCCCGTAAGCGCATAACTCACAAGCCCTGAACAGTCAAACGTTGACGGACCGCACGTATTATATTCATATCCTGCACCCAAACAACCATATGCCCTGTCCACAATAGCATTACCAGTTACCGCATTGTAGGTTGGGGTAAACGACGGTGCAGAGGTAGTCTGATCCGTTTGAGTTTGATCTTGAGATTCCGACGAAGAAGCAGACTCATCGGTTTGGTTATTGTCAGGTGTTGGGTCGTTTAAAGCTTCGTCTTGTTTTGCCCGTGCATCTGCTATAGCTGCATCCACGACAGCTTGAGCCGCCGCCTCCTCGGCTGCAATTTGTGCCTGGCGCTCTTGCTCGAGCAGTTCTGCAGCTTCTGCACTCAAGCTATCATAGGTTGCTTGAATACTTGCTACGGTAGCCTCTGCTTCAGATTGAATTTTGCGTGCCTCTTCAGCCTTTTCGGCCGCGCGCTGCGATTGCTCATCTAAAACTGCTTTTTGAGACTCAATCTCTTCGCGAAGCTCTTTTGTCTGACGAACCAAATCAGCATCATTTTCGTTAACACTCATTAATACATCCCAGGCATAAGAAAGCTCATCAAAAGAAGTGGCGCCTAATAAGACGTCCAAAAATGATGAGGTGCCCTGGCGATACATTCGGTTCACGCGCTGGCCAAGACGCTCTTGCAACCCGGCAATCTCTTCGGTAGCACTATCGATGCGCGCTTGAGCATCTTTACATGCTTGCTCAGCTGCCTGCTGCTCATCAAGCGCCAGATAATAATCGTTAGAAGCCTGTTCGAGCGCTGATTGCATTGCATTGAGCGAAATGAGCGCAGATTGAGCTTCGGCTTGCTTTTCACTAGAGGTCGGAGCAGCAAATGCTTGCATGGGTACCAAGCATCCACAAAGAAGTGCCACTACTACAAAAACCACACCCGCGCGATAAGATAGGCGCGACAAAGAATTCATCATGAGAAACCTCTCTTTGCACCCAACGGGTGCTTCGATGTTTCAAGCATGGTACCAAAAACACACCATAGTGTGGAACCGAAACATAAGAAAACACTAAATACGGTGGATTGATCACAAATTCGTTTCGAAACCTTCGTCAACACAAAGCGATAACCCATCCGCTGCTTGTGTTGCAAGCATGTCGCAGCGCTCATTTTCAGCATGCCCCGCATGCCCTTTAACCCAGACAAAGGTCACATCGTGATCTTTTTTTGCCGCCAAAAGCCTCTGCCACAAATCCTTATTTTTTACCGGTTGTTTTTGGGCGTTTTTCCACCCTTTGCGAAGCCAGCCATCAATCCAATGCTGTTCAAAAGCGTTTACCACATATTGGGAATCGGTATATAACGTAATCTCGCATGGACGCTTCAGTGCCTCCAAACCCACAATGGCACCTAAAAGCTCCATACGATTGTTTGTCGTGCGAATATAGCCACAACTCAGTTCTCTTTCGTGGGCAACCCCTGCTTCGTCAACAAAGCGAAGTATAGTGCCATAGCCCCCTGGACCGGGGTTGCCACGAGAAGAACCATCTGAGTAAATATCAACGTGCTGCAACGTAGAAGCCTTTTCCAAAATTGCAGGTTATTTGCGCTGGCATGGATGCTTTGCGAAAAAGTCAAAACGCGGTGGCAACTCACGAATGCGATGTTTGCCTTCTGAGATTTCGCCGGCAGAGCAAAGCTCCTCGCAAGAATCGAAGTCATAATTCCAGCTAAAGAAATCGTCGAATTCAAAGCTGAGATAATCGCAAATGCGCTCAGTGCTTGCAGGCACTACCGGATGCATTAACAACGTCGCAACACGTAGCAAATAAAACGAATCAATCAGCACTTGTCTGCGCGCATCGCTATCTTGCGCATCTTCGGCAGCTTTGATGCCATCAGTCCAATACTTATTTGCGTAGCGGATAAACTGATCCATTAAGGTCATGACTGAATGCAGCTCAACTTTATACATGAGCTGGTCATATTCAACAAAGGTGTCGAAAACTTTGCGGCGAACATCGCAAGATATTGACCCGAGTGGCATATAGCCCTCAAAGTTTTTCTGAGCCTCATAAAAACAACTGCGAGCTAACCGATTAAAGACATTTGTTAGCAATGTGCCTTCTTTTAAGACCGGATCAGCCACACGCGGATCATTGCGCTTTTCTTCATCTGCATCAAATACTTTAGGCTTAAATCCAACTGATTTTTGATCTAAGCCTAATGCCAAAAAGTGGGCACGAAGTTGATCGACCGTATAATAGTCTAGCAACGCATCAGCTGTTGGAGGCTTTACTGCACCTGACGAAGAGGCTTTCTTGTCCCCGAATAAGATGTGATGGTTAGCAATCAGGCGCGTTTGACGAATAGGATTTTCTGTCTCACCAGGTGACAAGATATCCCCGGGTCTCAGCGCTTCGATCATAGCAGGTTGCGCAACGCCATAAAAATACAGATTGTCTTGTCCGATAAATTGATAGACGCAGGCATCTTCGTCACACCAGAAATCGCGCCAACTGCCGCGCGGCAACCCCATCTTGTCGTTGATGGCCATAGTAAATGACATCGGCGCCCACAAACTTTCCGGCCAACACCACACCGTCAAGCCTTCAAGCCCGTCAATGACCGGAGCCTTTACACCCCACTCAATATTGCCAGTAATTCTAAATGGAACGAGCGTCTTTCCTGTTCTGAAGCGAATTGATTCAGCCTCAAGCACCTCACGTGCCATATCTCGCTCATCAATAGTTGCAAATTCAACCTCAAAGCTTTGCTTGCCTTTCAAAGCTTCACGCAACTCAAATGAAGGCAACTTATCAGCAATTGCATCAAAATGCTCGCGCTCTTCGTTTTTGACATACATTACCGGAGGAGCCAAAAACTCCTTAATGGTTTGCGGCACAATAGCGCGAATCTCAGGATCGGCTTCAAGCTCATCTACGAAACCTTTGAGATAGTCCCTGAATGCTGGCAGATCAAAATACCAGTTATCAACAGGACGCATTTCGGGAGTCACGCCTGTAATCGATGACTTCGGCGCAATTAAGTCTTCAGGTGCATAGCTATGCCCTAAATCACATTCGTCTGCATAAGCATGTTCTGACTTGCAGCCTTGCACTGGACAACGACCTACAACTTGACGACCATTCAAGAAGGTTTGTGCCTCAGGGTCATAAAATTGCAGCGTTGATTTTCGTTGAAGCCAGCCGTTTTCATGAAGTTTTTCAATGAACTTCTCTGAGATGAGCTGATGAACATCTCCTGCGTGACCGATATTTGAGCCTTCATAAATTGAAAGCGAAATGTCATACGCGGCCAGGGTTTGCTTTTGCGCTTCATGGTTTCGCAACACATAATCTTCGATAGTGCCATCAAATTCGCCCGCTTCCACGAGCTTGCGATAACCCTCATTAATAGGCGAACCAAAGCAGTCGGTGCCGCTTATAAAACGCACGTTTTCCTTACCTATGCGATCACGCAAGAAGCGAGCAAACGCATCGGCTGGTACAAACACACCACCAATATGACCGAAGTGCAAAGGCTTATTGCCATATGGCATGCCGGCCGTCACAACTGCTCGCTTTGGCCATGCGGGCGTTTTGCGAGATTGCAGAGCATCAGTAGACATCAAGGCCTCCCTCGATTCATTAGGTGTGTTTTCAGCTGGCATGGTCATCGTGACAACTCCTTAAAGCATACCTAACAAGCTTGAAAGATCAGTATCGTATGGTGCAAGTTCTATTACTGAGTAGCGAGAAATGCCCGCAAGTTCAGCTGCCTTATCCAAAGCATCTTCACGCGTACCAATTTCATCAGCAAGACCATTTTCGACCGCTTCCATACCAGTAAATGTCATACCATTTGCAAGGTTTTGCACCTCTTCGATGCTCATGTCGCGACCTTCGGCAACCGCCTCAATAAAGGTCGCGTTGATCTGATCCACCATTGATTGATAGTATTCGCGCTCTTCGTCGGTTAAGGGACGATACCCATAGCTTGAATCTTTGCTCTCTGAACTGGTGATGGTATCTACATCAATGCCAAGCTTGTCCATAAGACCTGACATATCGGTTATCTGCATGGCGGTACCAATAGCGCCGATAGAGGTCGTTTTTGCGGTAAAAATATAATCCGATTGACTTGAGATTTCATATGCAGCTGACGCATTCAAAGACGCACTAGAAACAACAACTGGCTTGTCGAAGTCGCGAACATAGGTGGACATCTCTTCGCCAGCAGTTGCCTCACCACCACCGGAATTAACACGCAAAACAACAGCTTTGATATGCGGATTATCCGATGCGATATCAAGTTGCTCTTTCAGCCCTTCCGGAGAAGAAGTGCTGCCATCGTATCCGATAGTGCCATCAATGTTAATCACAGCAATCGTGTCGTCAGTAAGATAATCTATGTCAGATGTATACATTGACGAAGACATGCTGGCAAACGGGCTGAGCATATTTACGGAAGAAGACGCAATTGAGGTGCACGACCACATGCCAATTGCGCAAAGCAAAAACACAGCAACGATGCACACGAGCGCAATAATCCAGCCATGGCTCTTTTTTGCCTGAGGCGCAGCAGGTGCCTGCGCATAAACCGGAATAGTTGGATTAACTGGTGCACCATACACCGGCTGAGCTGGTTGAGGTTGTGGTTGTACAGGAGGTTGCTGCGGCGATGCAGGTTGTCCCCATACTTGGTTTTGAAAGTTATTATCCACGTCAATCCCTTCTCAAGACGTACCAGGCTAATACTACCCCATACGTGGCAAAACCGCGCAAACAGAGCGCGGTTTCACGATGGTTCCATGAAGCTAAAGATACTCTGATGCATCTTAGAGCTCTATGACACCATCTCCTTTTGATTGCTGAGCTTTCTTCGCGGTGCGAACAAGAAACTCTTGGTTGTTATCAGTTTGCTTCAAGGATTTAATAAGCATATCCATAGAGCGTTCGGTTGAGTTCATGTTTGCCAAAATGCGACGAACTGCCCAAATAAGCGGCGCCTCTTGCATGTCTAAGAGCAACTCTTCTTTGCGTGTGCCTGATGCAACCGGATCAATAGCCGGGAAGATACGACGATCAGCAAGGTTGCGATCAAGCTTAAGCTCCATATTGCCCGTGCCTTTAAACTCTTCAAAGATAACTTCGTCCATCTTTGAGCCGGTATCTACCAAAGCCGATGCCAAAATGGTAAGACTGCCGCCATTTTCAATATTACGCGCAGCGCCTAAGAATCGCTTCGGCGGATAAAGTGCCGTTGAATCAACACCACCTGACAAAATACGACCAGAAGCCGGTTGCGCTAAGTTATAAGCGCGCGCCAAACGAGTGATTGAGTCCAACAAAATTACGACGTCACGACCATCTTCGACCAAACGCTTTGCGCGCTCAATAACCAACTCAGCTACCGCAATATGGTTTTCGGTGGGCATATCGAAGGTTGATGAGATTACCTCGCCTCGAATTGAACGCTCCATGTCAGTTACTTCTTCAGGGCGCTCATCAACCAAAAGACACATGAGGTGTACTTCAGGATTGTTGGCAGAAATTGAAGCAGCAATATCTTTGAGGATGGTGGTTTTGCCCGCTTTCGGAGGCGACACGATAAGACCACGCTGGCCTTTGCCAATGGGTGAAACCAAGTCGATCACGCGCGCGGTCGTGGTGTTTTTACCATGTTCCATGGTAAGCACTTCATCAGGATAAACCGGCGTTAAGTCTCCAAAACGCACGCGCTGACCAATCTGATCAATCGGCTTGCCATTGATTGCGGACACCTTCTGGATGGCAGCAAACTTCTCGTTCTCGCGAGCAGGACGAGTCTGTCCGGTTACCAAGTCGCCCTTGCGCAAACCATTGCGGCGAATAGTTGAAAGCCCCACATAGCAATCGGTCTCAGAAGGCAGATAACCTTGCGTGCGCAAAAAGCCGTAACCATCAGCAAGGATGTCTAAAACACCTTCAACCTCAATGAAGCCTTCTGCTTTCACTGACGCATCAAATACCGCGTCAACAAGTTCGGCCTTCTTAAGACCGGTCACATCAAGATCAAGCTCAGCGGCCTTTGCTTTCAAGTCAACCACTTTAAGCTTTGCCAACTCTTCTTTAGAGACGCTCGGAACAACTTCACGATTGCCACTGTTATGTTGGCGGCGATTGCGTCGCTGATTTTGGTTTTGGTGATTGTTTTGACGCTGATTTTTATTCTGCTTTTGCTTGCTATTTTGCTTCTGAGATTTCTGCTCTTTGCTCTGAGCAGCCTTCTCTTCGCTTGCTTCTGCAGCCTCTTCGCTTTGCTTGCGCGCACTTGACGCAGAACGAGACTGTACCTTCACGCTCTTGCGACGAGCGCGACCTGGCGTAGCAGGCTTCTTCTCAGATGCTGATGAAGAATTATCCTTCTCTACTTCATTTTCACTCATGCGTTTTGTACTTTCTCCCAGTCCTTCAAAAATGAGTCCAAACCGCGATCAGTAAGCGGATGTTGTACACATTTTTTCAATGTTGCAAAAGGAACAGTGGCAATATCGGCACCCATTAATGCCGCCTGCGCCACATGATGCGGAGAGCGAACTGAAGCAGCAATTACCTCAACTGACTCATTATTGATGCCCGCCTCAGTAAAATCATAGTTACCTAAAGCAGCAATAACATCGGCGAGTTGCGCCAAGCCATCTTCGGCAATGTCGTCGAAACGGCCAACAAAAGGCGAGATATAACGAGCGCCCGCACGAGCAGCCATAATGGCTTGCGGAACCGTAAAGCACAAGGTCATATTCACCGGAATGCCCTCGCTTGCCAACTGCTTTGTTGCAGCCAAACCCTCAATCATGGTTGGAACTTTCACCACCACATTAGGTGCCAATGCCGCCAATTCGCGACCATCACGAACAATCTCATCGCGTGTCATAGCAACACTTTCGGCTGAAACCGGTCCGTCGACCAATTCGCAAATACGCTTAATGTGATTGTGAAAATCCGCAAGCTTGCCACCAGTGCGCGCATAAAGCGTAGGATTGGTGGTAACTCCTGCAAGAACTCCCCACGATGCCGCCTCTTCGATTTCGGCTAAATCAGCGGTGTCAAGGAAAAACTTCATCCCGTCCTCTTCTCTTATAAGGGTTTGCTGTTCGCGAAACTGCACACTAAGTCTCTTTATGCACACAAAGGCATACTTCAAGTGAATTCAAATGACAAAGGTGGAAATGACTTCTTTGGCAGAATCGCAAAGAATGAATTCATCGTAGCGCATACCTGCAGCTTACGCAAGGCTTTTAAGCTTCTAAGTCTATTGAGCGGTAAAAACAACTCTGCGCTCCCGTATGGCAGGCCGGCCCGTGAGGTCTGACCAGTGCCAACAACGTATCGGCATCACAATCGTAGCGAAGCTCAACGAGATCTTGTACATTTCCGCTGGTAGCGCCCTTATGCCAGAGCTCCTGGCGTGATCTTGACCAAAAAACCGTTTGCTTGCGCTCAAGGGTAAGCGCAAGAGACTCAGCATTCATCCATGCCATCATTAAGACCTCGTTGGTGGACACATCTTGAACAATACAGGGAATCAATCCTGCCTCATTGAATGCAAGCTCGGGAAGTTGCACGGTTTGCCCTTTCAAACGAACTGGATCTGGAAGCTAAAGTCGCACTTCAATTCCGCATGAGCGCATATGTTCTTTCACTTGGCGAATGGTCAACTCTCCAAAGTGAAAAACACTTGCAGCCAAAACTGCATCAGCTTCGCCCTCTAAAATGCCTTCAGCAAAATGCTCAAGCTTGCCAACACCACCCGATGCGATAACGGGAATATCTACCGCACGTGCCACTGCACGCGTCAGCGCACAATCAAAACCATCGCGAGACCCATCCCTATCCATACTGGTTAAAAGGATCTCTCCCGCTCCTCGCGCCTGCGCTTCCCTCGCCCATGCAACCGCATCAATACCAGTGGCTTTGCGACCTCCCGCAACATACACTTCCCATTTGTTAGGGTTTCCAGGAACTGCTTTTGCATCAATAGCGCATAAAATTGCCTGCGTCCCAAATGCGCGCGCAGCTTGCGTTATAAGCTCTGGATTTGCCACAGCTGCCGAATTGATGGAAACCTTATCCGCTCCAGCAGCAATCATCGTTCTTATATCTTCGACACTTCGAAACCCGCCACCAACGCAATAGGGCAAATGCAGCTCAGCAGAAGCTCGCGAAGCAAGATCTATTGTGGTGGCGCGATCATCACTGGTGGCGGTGATGTCCAAAAAGATAACCTCATCTGCCTTTTGTTCATCATAGCGAGAGGCAAGCTCAATAGGATCACCCGCGTCACGCAAGTTGACGAAATTAACGCCCTTAACAACGCGACCATCTTTTACGTCCATACAAGGAATGACGCGCTTGGCTAACATGCAGACACCTCCGAACCCATCTCTGTTGCTTGCTTGCAGGCAGCAACACCTTCGGCCACACTGAGTGCGCCTTCATATATTGCTCTGCCGGCAATAACACCCTCAACCACATCAGCAATGGGGCCTAAGGCATAGATATCGTCTACGCCAGCAACTCCGCCCGACACAATAACGGGATGCGAAAATGCTTGCGCCATTCGAAGATATGCTTGAGGATCAATGCCTGTTTGCATTCCATCACGCGCGATATCCGTAAAGATGATGTGCGTGTATCCAAGATCAGACATCTCACGAGCCAGTTCATACGCATCGCTACCAGAGCCCTGCTCCCAGCCCGCAATGGCAACTTCACCACCTTTTGCATCAATACCACAGGCTAACAAATCTCCAAATTCATCAATTGCATCTTTGGCGAATGCGCGGTTTTTCACCAGCGAAGTTCCAAGCACCATTCTGCTAACACCCGCGTCAGCCAAACGAGCCACCGTTTCAAGCGAGCGAATGCCGCCACCTACTTCAACTTTTAAGTTAGTTGAGCGAATAATTTGCTCGATAATGGCTATGTTTTCCGGGATTCCCGAACGAGCCCCGTTCAGATCAACCACATGTAGCCACATGGCGCCTTGTGCTTCAAAGTCGCGTGCTTGAGCAACCGGATCATCGTGATAGACCGTAACCGCGTTGTAGTCTCCTTTTGCAAGACGCACCGCACGTCCATCCAAAATATCAATTGCGGGTAGTAAATACATATGCAACCCCAAAGATCAAATCATGAGCACAAGCTAAAGCGTTTGTGCGAGGTGGACAAAATTCTTAAGCAACAAAGCGCCAGCATCTGAGCTTTTTTCTGGATGAAACTGCACGCCAAATGCATGGTCTTTATATTGAACCGCCGAAATAAAAGGACGCGCATGAGTGGTCTGCCCAATAGCAAAAGGACCATCTGGCGCACAATAACTATGGGTGAAATAGAAATATTCACCCGGATCAATTCCGTGAAAAAGCGGGCTGGAAAACTGGCTAGCGTCCGCGTAAGGTTGCACAGTATTCCAACCAACATGAGGAATCTTATATGTTGTTCCAGACATGTCAGTATGCGGTAGTTTTCCCACAACACCAGGCAGAATTGCTAAGCCCTGCGCATTGTTTGAGCTTTGCTCGGTGTCTGTCTCAGGTGCACCTTCGATACCCTCTTCAAACATCAAATGCATACCCAAACAAATTCCCAAAAAAGGAACCCCTTGCTCAACAAGCGAGCGAATAACTGAGGTTTGCCCTAGCTGTAGCATCGTTTGTGCAGCGTCAGCAAATGCGCCAACACCAGGCAGCACAAGAGCATCAGCTTGAGCGATCACAGCCGGATCATCACTCACTTGTACTGAAGCGCCCGCTGCAACTAATCCGCGCTCAACGGAGAGCAAATTACCTTTGTGATAATCAACAACTACAATCACAAAACACCTTTCGTTGAAGGAATTTTATCCATTTGACGTGCATCATAAGATGTTGCTTCACGCAGCGCACGCGCAACCGACTTAAACACCGCCTCGATTACGTGGTGGATATTTTCGCCAGCAAATTCTTTTACGTGAAGCGTAATTTGTGCGTTCGTAGCAAGTGCTATAAAAAACTCTTTAGCAAGCGTAGAGTCGAAGTCTCCCAGCATCCAAGGCTCAATTGCAACATCCCAATGCAGCTGTCCTCGACCAGAAAAATCACACACAGCAAGCATAAGCGCCTCATCCATAGGAACAAATGACGATCCAAAGCGAACAATACCTCGCTTATCCCCTATGGCCTCTGCCAGCGCTTGTCCGAGCACAATACCCGTATCTTCGATGCTATGATGACCGTCCACGTGCAAATCTCCCTCCACGCGAACAAACAAGTCAAACATACCATGGCGCGCAAAAGCATCGAGCATGTGATCAAAAAAACCAATTCCCGTGACTACATCAGAGTTGCCTTCGCCATCTAAATTGATGCGAACCAACACATCAGTCTCACCTGTCATGCGATGGATCTCAGCCGTTCTGCTTTCCATGCTTTTTCCTTCCTGCCAGTTACACAAGGATTTCTCTATACCCGCTTGCCAATCTATGATCAGTTTTGCAATTGCTCACGAGCAAGGTCTGCCAACACCACTCGCAAGGCATCCAAAAATGCGTTATTTTGCTCTTCGGTACCAATCGTGACACGCAAGCAATCCTCAAGGTGTCTCGCACCGCTCAAATCTCGGATCAAAATACCCCGATCATAAAGCGCTTGCCACACACGCTGCGCCTGCGGCACGCTAAACAAAATATAGTTCGCATCAGATGGGTATGGCACAACTTTCGCTATGCGCCGAAGCTCATCAAATACACGACTCCGTTCAGCAATAATAGCTGAGATACCCGGCTCAAACTGCGCCCTATTCTCATAAATCACCTGCGCAATTGCTTGCGAAACAGCATCCACTGAATATGGCTGGCGCACCTTGATAAATTCGCGAATAACACTCGGAGCACCTAACACATACCCAACACGCACACCAGCAAGCGAGAACGCTTTTGAAAACGTGCGCAAAATGAGTAAGTTTTCAAAACGCTCCAGATACGGGCGAATGGTTTTTCTTGAGAACTCAAAATAGGCTTCGTCAACAACCACCAACGCATTTGTGCTTTCAAGCAACTTAAGAATAAATTGCTCGTCAGCCAAACGCCCAGTAGGATTGTTTGGGCTGGTCACAATAGCATAATCAATATCGCCTTCAGCCACGCGAGCAAGCACAGCTTCTTCGTCAATGTCGTAATTCTCATCGCGAACAACCGATACGACTTCGGTGTTGGTCAACTGAGCATTATTTTCATATACCGAAAACGTTGGTGGCATGTTAAGAAATTTCCTGCCCGGACCGCCCCACGCAAGCGCTATATCAAATAACAGTTCATCCCCGCCATTTCCAACCAGCACTTGATCACGCGATACACCATTTGCCTCAGCGATCATGTCACGCAAGTTGTTCGCCAAAGGATCCGGATAGCGGTTGAAATCAACTTCGCGAAGTGCACGCATAATCTGGCGACGCAGCTCTTCGTCAACATCGCGCGGATTCTCGTTTGCTGACAAGAACGCATCAGCTGGCAGGTACTTTGGGTCATAAGGCACAAGATCGGCTAATTGCGGAGCCGAAGGGCAAACCGTTTGTGCATAGGACGTCATTATCGGGTGCCCCCTTCGTCTAAATTGCCGAGATTGCCTTCCAGGCGAAACGCATCCCCGGTTTCGATAAGGTTTTTGCGCAATTCAACACTGCGAGCATGTGCCCAAAGCCCCTCATGATGTGCAATGGACATCACCGTTCTTGCATCGTTCATGAGTGCTTGCGGAGAATATTGGATTACGCTTGATTTTTTAACGAACTCATCAACCGACAACGGAGAGGCATAACGTGCCGTTCCACCAGTTGGAAGGGTGTGATTGGGTCCGGCCGCATAATCCCCGAGCGCCTCAGGCGTCCAAGCGCCCAAAAAGATTGCACCGGCATTGCGAATGGCACCCAAATACGAAAGCGCATCTTTAATGTGAAGCTCGAGGTGCTCAGGCGCAATAACATTTACCGCCTCTAAGGCTTGCTTCATGTTTTCGCAAATGACAATAAGCCCCTGATCTGCAAGTGAAGCATCCGTTATCTCGGCTCGCGTTGAAGCTTGCATATGGCGTTTAATCATAGCCTCAACTTCATCGGCATACTCTTCGGAGAAGGTGACGAAATAGCAAGCTGCAAGCGGATCATGCTCAGCTTGAGCCATCAAATCAATTGCAACAAGTGCCGGAGAGGCGCTTTCATCTGCGACAACGCATACCTCAGAAGGACCAGCGATCATATCGATGCCAACATCACCTGAAACGATCTTCTTTGCGGCAGCAACATAGGCATTACCCGGTCCGGTAATCTTTGCAACAGGCGCTATTGTTTCAGTGCCATATGCCAAAGCGCCGATGGCTTGTGCTCCGCCTACGGTATAAATCTCAGTCACACCAGAAATGCGGCACGCCTCGAGAATTGCCGGATCAACGCTACCGTCTTTTGTCGGCGGTGTCACACAAACAATGCGATCAACTCCTGCAACCGATGCTGGAATTGCATTCATTAACACAGTCGAAGGATAGAGCGCACGACCTCCTGGAACATATATGCCAACTGACTCCAAAGGTTCAATTTTGCTACCAACCATGGCTCCATCCGCGCGCACAGTAAACCAGCTTTGCTGCTTTTGGCGTTCGTGGAAATCGCGAATTTGTTCTGCCGCCTGGCGCAATGCGCGCACCAGCTCCTCATCAAGCTTGCTTGCAGCATCAGCTAATTCGGCATATGGAACGCGGAAGCGCTCAATTTCAACCCCATCAAATTTGGCGGTATATTCGCGCAATGCCTGATCGCCGTAAAGACGCACCTGCTCAATGATGTCAGTTGCAGCGCTCAGTGCAGATGCATTAAACGCTCCTGTTCGCTTTAAGTGGTCATTCGAGAAAATCTCACCTGGTTTCAAAATAACGCGACGCATATAATCTGCTCCTCTATTCGCTTGACTTGTTTGAGTTGTTTGCATTTTGAGTAAACGTAGGTTGACTTGCACCCGCAATAGGCTCATACCTGGTCACTTGCGCGTGTGCTTTGAGCTTGAGTGCGAGTGAGCGTATTGCCGATTTCGTGCGAAATGCGCACGGATTTGCAATAAAGCGCGCCGTAGATGACAACACTTCATCTACTACAACCAGGTTGTTTTCCTTAAGCGTTGTTCCTGTTGCCGTAATATCTACGATACGCTCTGCAAGACCTGTCAGCGGTGCGAGTTCAATATTGCCATGGAGCTGTACAATTTCAACCTGCACCCCGCACTTATCATAGAACCATTGCGTGATATGGGGATACTTCGTAGCAACGCGCAAAAAGCCACGCTGTTCGACAAGCTTATCAACCACATGCGCGCTCTTTGCCGGCTCAGCAACGATGAACCTGCATGCGCCAAACCCTAAGTCTACAAGCTCGACGCAGTCTGATTGGGCTTCCAAAAGCGAATCTTTTCCACAGATGCCGCAATCTGCAGCACCAAGCGCAACAAAAACCGGCGCATCCGAAGGACGAACAATCACATATTCCACCCCTGGATTGGAGATCACCAAAAGTCGCCCTGGATTATCAAGGCCGGAAACATCGAGCCCTGATGCCGCAAGCGCCTCAATAGAGTCAGGATTAAGCGACCCTTTCGGCACCGCAATGCGAAGTGGTCTGTCCTGTTCAGGCGTGCACTTGTCCTGCTCGGCAGCATACATTGCCTGCTCAAGGAAAAAGGCGAAACCCGCAGCAGGTCTGTCAGCTCCAAAGACGCTTAACATATGATCGTATCGACCACCGCTCCCAAGCGGTGAGCCAACCCCTGGGGCATACGCCTCAAAGACCATGCCGGTATAGTAGTCAAATGAGCTCATGACAGAAAAATCAACCCGCACATAGTGCTCAAAGCCCTCTTCGATAAGCAACGAAATTGTAGCTTCAAGCGCATCAAGATCTGCTGACGCAATCTGGTAGGGCTTCAAAAGCTCACGTGCCTGTTCAATGGCCTCAACGCCGCCCCGGATGCGCGCTAGGGCTTGAATGGCCGATACCGGCTCTACGCGGCCTGCATACTCCTCACACAGCCGATCAAGCTCAACAAAGTTCGACGCGTGAAACGCCTCAAGCAAAGCCGCCTTCCATGAATCTGGCACATCGCAATAATCAAGCAACGCATTTAAAACGCCAACACAGGCAACTGAGAGCGTAAAATTTCGCACACCCAAAACGCGCATTGCTTGAATGAACAGCGAGATCACCTCAGCATCAGCTTTGATGCCATCCTCGCCAATGCATTCAACGCCCATTTGGGTCATCTCACGCGGGTCAGACGTAATAACATCATCGGATTCGCGAAAAATGCGTTGCGTATATCTAAAACGAAGCGGCTCACACGAATTTGCCAAACGCGAACCACACATACGCGCAACCTGCATAGTGACATCAGGCCTCATAATCAATAAGTTACCTTGCGCGTCAAAAAACTTAAAAGGCGAACTTGAGCGATAACCAGCAGCGCGCATAAGTTCTTGGTTCTCAAGCGTTGGCGTCTCAATGGGATCATAACCATATGAGTCAAACAAATCTTGCACCAAACGCGTTGCGAGCTCCCTCGCGCGCGCCTCTTGAGGCAAAATATCTCGAAAGCCAAGAGGTGTTTTGTAGTTCATATATCGATCCTTTTCGTGTGATTCATGCTTCATTATCGCGCTTCGCTTGGAACCATAACTTTTCAAGTGCACAACCGATGAGGTTTTTTCGTAAGCGGACTATTTCTTTTTGTGTGACAGATTCTCAGCGCTTTGTTTTCGCCTACTTCTTGTCGAGTGATACTTTAGTACAGTAGAGTGATAAAGTATAGCTCATTTATCTCAACGCTACTATCTTCCCCGCAAATGACACCGACCTCACAAAAAGATGCTGACAAATGAACGAGACTCCTGGTGTGGGATTAAAACTTTTACTTCCAATCCCACCATCAAAGTTCAGTTCAAATGCCAGCATCTCTTAAAAGTAAGTCACAAAAGATGCTTTTGGCAATATCGCATGCCTACAGTTGCATTTGAGCAACCATCTGCGACATCATCAATGAGCAATAGACCGAAATTACGATAAAGATGCTTGCTATGATTTTGGCAGCGATATGCCAATCGCTTCGCCAGGCAAGCACAATACCAACTGGCCAAAAGACAAGCAGGAAAAAGATAATCCAAAACGTCTGCCTATACCACGGCTTTGCGTTTGGTTCTTTAATGATGACGTTCGCATCCTTCCGCTGCGCCTTGTGTTGCCAGTCCCCTGGTCGTCTTTCCTCGCTCATTGCAACATCCTCCTGCAATTATTACTTCAAACCGCCGCTATCCATATCAATAGCCTCTTCGATATACTCCTTGACAGGTGGCATACCGTAATCATGCAGCTCGCTGACATGCCAGCATTTGGTTTCAGGGAGACCTGGAATGCTATTCGCCAAAAATACTGGATCTTTACCATCCTTTTTCTGACGAGTGTAGTCTGCAAGCGCAGCCAAAGCCCATTTGCCCAAAAGCAAAATGGCTATAAGGTTCACAATTGCCATAAAGCCCATGAAGATATCTGCCAAATTCCACGCTAAGTCAAAGCTGTTTACTGCCCCGTAGAAAATGACCGCCAAACATGCCAAACGGAATACGAGTAAAGCCCATTTGCTCTTGGTAATAAAGCGGAAATTGCTTTCTGCATAGAAATAGTTACCAATCAAACTTGAGAATGCAAAGGCAAAGATTGCGAATGTCATAAAGTGAATACCAAATTCGCCTACTGAATTATTTACCGCCATTTGCACAAGCGGCATACCATTGAGCGTTGTGGCAAGCTCAGGATCTTGCACATAAAACACCATAACCATCATAGCTGAGCAGGTGCAAATCAAAAGCGTGTCAATATAGACCGACAAGCTTTGCACCAATCCCTGCTTAACGGGGTGAGAAACGCTCGCAGTTGCTGCTGCATTTGGAGCCGAACCCATACCAGCTTCGTTGGAGAACAAGCCACGCTTGATACCAAGCATGACAACTGAACCAGCAAAACCGCCAGCAATGGCCTGAAAGTCAAACGCAGAAGCAAACATCGTGCCAAATACCATGGGCAACCAGGTGACATTGCTCAGTGTTGTCCAGATTGCAAGCACAATGTAAGCAATAGCCATGATAGGAACAATGACCGATGTGATGATCGAGATACGCTTTGCGCCGCCAAAAATAACAAACGCCGTCATAACCGCAAGCACAATACCAACCGCAATTGCAGTGCCGTTAGTTGCATAATCAGGAACATAGTGCTCAAGCGAAGAAGCAGCGTTAAACGCCTGAAGCCCATTAAAGCCAAATGCAAAGCACAAGATCAGCAAAACGGCAAACAGGACAGCAAGCCAACGCTTACCTAGCGCTTGATTGATGTAATAAGCAGGACCACCACGATATTCGCCATCTTTAACAGGCACTTTCCATATCTGAGCTAAGGTGGACTCAATGAATGCTGAGGCAGATCCAATAATGCACATGATCCACATCCACACAACAGCTCCCGGACCGCCCGTTGCAATAGCGGTAGCTACACCAGCAATATTGCCTGTTCCAACACGCGAAGCAGTTGAAACCATCAAAGCCTGAAATGACGAAATTGATTTTTCGCCCTGCACGTGCTTTTTCTCAAGCAGCTGCGTAAACATATCTTTGATGTAGCGAATTTGCACGAATTTAGTTCTCACTGAGAACCAAATACCTACAATCACCAGTAAAAACACGAGTATGTAGGTATACATGAACGAATCTATTTCGCCCGTAATATTGATAAGCATCTCGTTAAACCCCATATAAATCCTCTCTCGTTATGCGAAAAAGTGCATGACTTGTTAATTATACGGGGAAATATTTGCAAAACCACGCAGAAGTACAAGTAAAGCTTACAAATATGAAAGACTATTCTTAAACGGATTCGCTACAATAAAGACACTTGTCAGATATATTCACGCGCACCATAGACGAGGAGCATAGTCCCTATGAAGCCGCGCATTTGTATAATCGAAGATGATATTGCGCTACGTACAGAGCTCGCCAACATTCTTGAGCTTTCAGATATGACAGCAGATGTCTCTGTGAGCGATTTTTCTCAAGCTGCCGCACAGGTAATTGCCTCCCAGCCTGACTGTGTCATCTTAGATTTAAAGCTACCGCAAACCGATGGTCATAAGATTTGTCGCGACATTCGAGCACACACCTCTGTTCCTATCATCATGCTCACCTCATCTGAAAACGAATTCGACGAGGTGCTCTCCATGAATATCGGCGCAGATGATTACGTTACGAAGCCTTACCGGCCCGCAGTTTTGCTCGCGCGCATTCACGCAGCTTTGCGACGGAGCGCACAAACGCACAGCGACACCATTCTTTGCTATAAAGATGTTGAGTTGAATGTCTCACAAGCAACCGTGAGCTATCATGGCAAAAGTGCTCAGCTCACGCGCAACGAACAGCGCATTTTGCAACTGCTTATGAGACAGCCTGAAACGGTTATCCCCCGCAGTGAAATCATGTGTGCACTCTGGGAATCAGATGCTTTTATTGATGACAACACCCTTACAGTCAATATCAATCGACTACGCAAAACGCTTTCGTCGCTTGGGGTAGCTGATGACTTTTTAGTAACCCGTCGCGGATTGGGTTATTCGATATGAGCAAAAGACAAGCTAAACCTGGTGACACACAAGCTGACAGCCCCACCCCACACGCACAGCTTGAAAAGTTTGATTCCGATATGCCCGCCTATACGGTAACGTCCTATATTCGCGACCATCTCTTCTCTGTCGCCCTTGTCATACTCTGTCTGTTTGTCATCAGTGTTATGCTGCGCATTCTTGGCATCACGATCTCAGGAGTAATTGCAATTATTTCGATTGTTGCTGGTTGCACGTTGCTTATAGCGGCCATAGATTACTGTCGAAAGGTGGCATTTTATCGCGAACTTGAAAATGCCGTCACGCATCTTAGTGCTGCGTCATATCTCACCTCACTTGTGAGCGAACCTGCATTTTTGGATGGCCGCATTGCCTATGGTGCAGCAACTATCGTTTCAAAAAAAGCCAACACCGAACAAGAAAGCATCGTCGAACAAACAAGCGCTTATCGCGAATATATCGAGGCGTGGATACACGAAATAAAAACTCCGCTTGCTGCTATAAAGCTTATCCTCGCTCACTCGCACGATTCGCAGGCTGCCAAAATCGCACGCGAAGTTGAACGCATTGAACTACAAGTCGATCAGGCGCTCTACTATGCGCGCTCAGCTGCCGCCTCAAAAGACTATGCTATTCGCGAAGTTAATCTGCTTGCAATCTGTCAAGAAGCTTGCAAGCGAAATGCGCGTTTGCTCATTGAGCAAGGTGTTTCGCTTAATTTCAAACTCGACGAAAAGCTCAGCGTGCTCACCGATGAGGCCTGGTCTGTGTTCATTATCAGCCAATTTGTTGTCAATGCAGCGAAATACGGGGCAACAACGCTTACCTTTAGTGCTGAAATCTACGACGCTAACACCCCGAACGGGCGAACCGTGCTTCAAGTTGCCGACAACGGCTGCGGCATTCCTGCAGCTGATATGCCACGAATATTCGAACGCGGATATATCGGTCAAGTAGGTAGAAAGCAAGGAAGCGCAACCGGGATGGGTCTGTATTTAGTGGCAAAACTCTGCGAATCGCTCGGCCTTGATATTACCTTTGCCAGCGAAGAAGGCACAGGCACCCGAGCACTTCTCAGCTTTCCTCATGATAGGCTCAGACTCTTAACGCATCTACCTAACACTATTGTAAGGTAGATGTAAGGCAATTCGATTTGTTGCGTAAGATGCCTTCCCTATGATTGAAATGACGAAATCGTCAAAACCGATCATCTACTGGAAGGACGCATATGAAAACTCCCGCTAAACTATGCATTGCGATTGCAGCACTGGTAGCTGTAGGCGCATTTGTTGCGCACCAAGTACCCTGCGTTACAAGGAGTAAGTAGCCATGACTGAGATTTATAGCAAACCAGCATCTGCTCAAGTGCCCACCGTCGACAACAACGCGGCTCCACTTGAAGTTCTCTACTCCACCCAACAACCCTATGCAGCCGGTGCACAAACGCCGCTGTATACCGGATCACTGCTTTCTGTGCGCGCGCTTGAAAAAGTGTACGGGAGCAAAGAGTCTCTCACCCATGCGCTTGCCGGTATTTCATTTGATGTTGAGCAAGGCGAATTCGTCGCCATTATGGGTCCGTCAGGTTCTGGCAAGACAACGCTTCTCAACTGCATCTCAACCATTGACACCGCAAGCAGTGGACATATCTATGTTGCAGGTCGCGACATCACGACGCTTTCAAAGCGCGCTTTGACCAAGTTTCGCCGTGACGATCTGGGCTTCATCTTCCAAGATTCAAATTTGCTTGACACGCTTACCGGTTTTGAAAACATATCACTTGCCCTCACGATTAAGGGTGCCCCCGCATCCCAAATCCCTCCGCGCGTAAACGCTATCGCCGCTCAATTGGGAGTAAGTGACGTGCTCTCAAAATACCCCTATCAAATGTCAGGTGGTCAAAAACAGCGCATAGCTGCGGCGCGCGCCATGATAGCCGACCCAAAGCTTGTTTTAGCCGACGAGCCAACCGGCGCTCTTGATTCTCGATCAGCAGCCGTCATGCTTGAGATGCTGGAAATGTTAAACACCCAAATGGGAGCCACCATCATGATGGTCACCCATGACGCCTTCGCCGCATCGTATACCTCTCGTGTACTTTTCATCAAAGACGGCACGCTCTTTAATGAGTTGCGTCGCGGCGATGACTCACACGACGCCTTCTTCGGCCGCATCATGGAGGTAATGGCATTTCTTGGAGGTGAAGCAGGTCATGTATCTTAAGCTTGCGCTGCGCAACATTCGTCGCTGCGTCAAAGATTACACCATCTATTTTGTCACCCTCCTCTTTGGCGTTGCGGTTTTTTATGCATTCAACTCAATCGGAAGTCAGCAAGTGCTTTTCGACCTGCATGCAAACGCTTCCTCGCGCATGTTTGATTTGACACAGCAATTTCTCAACATGTTTTCTGGTGTCATTGCTGTTGTGCTCGCATTTCTCATTTTGTATGCGAATCAATTCCTTATCCGTCGACGCAAGAAGGAATTTGGCACCTATCTTATTTTGGGCATGAATGCTTTGCACGTCTCTCGTATGGTGCTTTATGAAACCATGCTGGTCGGAAGCGTTTCTTTGGTGATTGGACTTGGAGTAGGAGTTTTACTGTCACAGGCGCTCTCGTTTTTTACTGCACTCCTCTTTCAAGTAACGATGACACAATATCAGTTCATCTTCTCTGTTGACGGATGCCTGACCACGCTTGTTTGCTTTGCGATCATCTATGCGATAGTTGCCCTGCTCAACGCCACAACCATTAACCGCTATAAACTCATAAACCTGCTTCATGCTGACGAAAAAAACGAGCGCACTCATATGCGCAACCCGATTGTCTGCTTCATTGTCTTTTTGGCCTCAATTGGCATATTGGCTTTCGCCTACATTCGCCTCAACGAAAATGGGCTTGTCATGCTTGATGATCCGAAGTTTTACCAGGCAACCATTGCCATGCTTTTGGGGTCACTGTTGTTTTTCTGGTCGCTTTCGGGATTTGTTATCGCCCTGATTACGCGCGCAAAACATATCTATCTCAAAGGCATTCGCCCCTTTACGGTCAGGCAAATTGCAAGTCGCGTAAATACCGCTTTTGCCTCTCTGTGGATAGTATGCGTTCTGCTTTTCTTCTCAATCACCGTATTCTCTGTGGGAATGGGCATGGTTGATCTGTTTGTCAACAACACCTTGCAAGCAAACCCCTATAGCGCAACGCTTACCTCCGCTGTCTGGTATGGTCCTGACGGGAGCGTAGCAAGTTCGTCTGACGACATCACCTTGCGTCGTCAAGAAATGCAAGAATATGCTCCTGAGCGCCTCGCACAAGCAGAATCATACGATTGGGATATGGCCGCGTGTCTGCGCGAAGGTGATCCTGAGCTCTGGGACAAAACAGTGGCAGCCACTGCGCAAGTTTCATTCTATGAGGTTCCTAATGTGAGTTATGGGACACTCATTGACCAAATGGAAAAGAAAAACCCCAATCTTAACCTTGACCTTTCCGAAATCAACTCTGTTCGCGATACGCTTGTTTCAGTCATTTCGCAAAGTGATTTCAATGCCACGCGAAACTTGCAAGGCGAAGATGCAATTCAAATCAATCCCGGCAGTTGCGCCATTGTCAACAATCTCGAACTTTCAGATCCGCTTGCAAAAGCCTTTTTGGAAACCGAAATCTCTTTGGATGTAGCAGGCGAAACTTACGTTCTTGAGGGTCCGCTTTATCCAACCCAGCTCGAAGACAACATGATGAAAGCTTCGACACTGGTATTTGTCTTACCCGATGATGCTATTGACGCGCTTCGCGCAGAAGATCTCATTCCTTGGGAGCAGCGTTTAAATATCATGTATGCAGATAACGGTCTGACTGAAGAGGAAAACGACACAGCGCTTGGCAATATTATTGCAAGTGTTCAACCGATCGATATGGGCGGATTTGAAAAGGGCACAGCTGGAGCAAATGACAAATGGGCTAGTTTGCTGTGGCCGGTAACGCGCCTTTTGACAGCGAACGAATTGCTCATTCAAGCCAACGGCCTTCGCCTCATGATCACCTATCTCGCACTCTATATTGGACTCATCTTCCTTGTTTCAACTGCAGCTATTCTGGCAATTCAGCAACTATCGCAGATCTCCGATGCCACAAAACGTTATCGGACACTTTATAAACTCGGCTGCGATAAGCGCGTTATTAACAGATCGGTGTTGGCTCAGATTCTCATCTACTTCTTACTACCGCTTGGTCTAGCACTTTGCCACAGTGCTTGCGCAGTGTCAGTGCTCTCAGATTCGCTCTTTGATGCGTTTGGCGTCTCGCCATTAACTCCCATTCTTATGACCTTGGCACTGGTGCTGGTGGTCTATGGAGGATACTTGCTGATCACCTATCTCACTGCACGATCCATTGTCAAAGGAGGGCTAACGACAAAGTCTTCCTAAGTGCAATAAGCCAGCGCAGCAAACGTCCTCTCGGAAAAGCAATGGGCGCCTTCAAAACGAAAGGCGCCCATTATCTTGTTGTTCGCTAAACGATTGTCGGCTTAAACTACGAAAGCTTCTTCGCTAACAGCTCATTGATGACCTTAGGGTTTCCCTGTCCCTTCATCTCTTTCATGCATTGACCAACGAAAAAGCCAATCAGTCCGGTCTTACCACCTTTGTACTGCTCAACCTTATCGGGGTTTGCAGCGAGCACACCATCGACAACCGCCTCAATTGCACCGGTGTCGCTTACCTGCTTCATACCGCGAGCTTCAACAATCGCAGCCGGGTCAAGCCCCTCTTCCATCACGGCAGAAAATACTTCTTTCGCCTGTTTCGACGAAATGGTGTCGTCAGCCAAAAGGCGCACAAGCTCAATTGCGCGAGCTGGAGTGAATTGGGTATCAGCCAGCACGACACCTTCGTTGGCGTTGAGATATGCGGTCACATCATTGATGATGAGATTTGCAATGGGCTTTGAAAGTGTTGCCGCATCCGCACCAGCTAACTGCATGCATTTTTCGAAAAACGCCGCTGTTTCGCGATGCTCAACCAAATGACGCGCATCATAAGCAGACAGCGCAAAATCTTGTGCGAAGCGCAATGCTTTTTGCTCTGGGAGCTCAGGCAATTTGGCGCGAACCGACTCAATAAACTCATCCGACAGATCATAGGGAGCCAGATCAGGCTCAGGGAACAAGCGATAGTCGTCAGCGGTTTCCTTTACGCGCATAACAATAGTGCGCTTCTGCGTAGGATCCCAATGACGCGTTTCCTGATAAATCTGACCGCCCTCTTCAAGAACTTCAGCCTGGCGACAAATCTCATAAGCAAGACCATCGTGCAAGTTCTTGAAACTGTTCATGTTTTTAAGCTCTGTCTTGGTGCCGAACTCTTTTGCTCCACGGCGACGCAATGACACGTTTCCATCACAGCGCAGCGAGCCCTCTTCCATAGAACAGTCAGAAATACCAATTGCGAGATAAATTTGGCGAAGCTTCTGCATAAACAAACGAGCTTCTTCCGGCGTGCGAAGATCAGGTTCGGTCACCAACTCAATGAGTGGCGTACCTGCGCGATTGTAGTCAACCAAGCTATGCGTTGCACCCGCAATGCGACCTTCGCCACCACCAAGATGCACCATCTTGCCGGCGTCTTCCTCCATATGAATACGCGTGATGCCCACGTGAGCTTTGTAACCAGAATCAGTGCGAATGATGTTTTCGCGCTCCTCGCCAACAGCAAGCTTATCGAGCTGATAGCGCTCCTTAGCTGCCGGCCCGTCAACGTCTAAATCAAGATGTCCGCGCATGCAAAAGGCAACCGGACCTTGCGTGGTCTGGAAATTCTTGGGCATATCGGGGTACATATAGTTTTTGCGATAAAACATAGAGCGCTTTTCAATATCGCAATTGGTAGCCAAACCAGCCAGCACGATTGACTCAATTGCCGCACGATTAGGCACCGGCAACGCTCCGGGCAAACCTAAACACACCGGACAGGTATGCGTATTTGGATCGGCGCCAAATTCCAACTTGCAGTTGCAAAACATTTTTGTTTCAAGCGTGGTGAGCTCAGCATGAATCTCAAGTCCAATGACTGCTTCCCAGTCAACGAGCACCTCTTCAAGACTACGCACGGCACTCACCTTCCTCTCCAAGAACCACTCCCGGCACAGCATCACGCGCATCAGGAATGTTTGCCGGAGCGCTCAAATCTGATTCTGGCAAAAACGCCGTTGCCACCGGAGCCGGTCCATAAACGCTTTCAAGCGCAGCGGCAACACGCAGCATGTTTTCGTCTTTGAACTGCGGCGCAATAAGCTGAACGCCAACTGGCAAACCGGTCTCTGCACCAAGACCGACCGGCATGCTCATGCCGCCATTGCCGGCAATGTTGATGGATATAGTAAACATATCCGAAAGATACATCTCAGTAGGATCTGAGATGGCGCCGAACTCAAATGCGGTTCGTGGTGCAACAGGAGCCAATATGCAATCTACCTGCTCATATGCACGCGCATAATCCTGCGTAATAAGCGTGCGAACCTGCTGCGCCGGATAGTAATAGGTGTCATAGACACCCGCGGAAAGCAGATAGCTTCCCAGCATAATGCGACGACGCGCCTCTGAACCAAAGCCAATCTCGCGGCTTGCGTCATACTGGCTATTCATATCCTTATGACCAGGATCGCAATAGCCATAGCGAATAGAATCAAAACGAGCGAGATTACTAAATGCCTCACACGGTCCAAGCACGTAATAAGCGCTCATTGCAGCTTGCGCATTCGGAAGATCAACCTCCACCAACTCCGCGCCCAATTGACGCAAGTGATCGGCTGCCTCTTCAACCTTCGCCTTAACCTCAGCCGTAAGACCTTTCGCCTCCATAAAAGCGGGCACAACACCAATGCGCATGCCACGCACGCCTTCGCTTAAATTTGCGGTGAAGTCTGTGGTGATATGCTGGCTGGTACAATCAAGCGGATCTCGACCCGCTAAAGCATTAAGCGAATAAGCTGCATCTTCGACGCTACGCGTAAACGGTCCGACCTGGTCAAGTGAGCTACCAAAGGCAACAACGCCATAGCGCGAAACCACGCCATAGGTAGGCTTAACCGCCACCAAACCGCAGAAGCTGCCTGGTTGGCGAATGGATCCGCCCGTATCAGAACCAAGCGACACGCTCACCAGACCGGCCGCAACTGCTGCAGCCGAACCGCCCGATGAACCGCCCGGAACACAAGAGAGGTTCCAAGGGTTGTGCGTTGGACCAAATGCGCTTGTCTCAGTTGAAGAACCGAACGCAAACTCATCCATATTGAGCTTGCCGAGCGGAATGGCGCCGGCAGCCAACATGCGGCTTACACACGTTGCGGTATAGGGCGAAACATAGTTGGCCAGCATACGCGACGAGCACGTTGTATGGGTACCAATCAAGTTCATATTGTCTTTGAAAGCGGCAGGCAGACCAGCCAAAGACCCCATCTCGTCCAACAAATCCGAAGCGATGGCTGCGTCAATACGAGCAGCTTGTTCGAATGCCATTTCCTCGGTGGTCTCCAAAAATGCATGCGTTGCACCATCGAGGGCGCGAATGCGCTTAAGGGATTCGTCAGCAATTTCGCGAGCAGAAAACTGACGAGTTGCAAGGCCTTCGCGAATTTGACATGCGCTCATGCAACCAAATACCTGATCAGTCATTATCGATCCCCTCCTTCGCCTAAAATTGAGGGAATCAAAAAGCTGCCGTCTTGGGTTTTGGAGGCATTCTCAAGTGCGACCTCCTGAGAAAACCCTGGTACCACCATATCATCACGCATCACATTTGATAGCGTGCCAATAGGATGAAACGTCGGCTCAACTCCATCGAGTTCGTATTCGGTTATTGGACGCAGTGAATCGATGATAGCGTTGAGATCTACCGTCATTTGTTCGACCTCGTCATCAGTCAGCCCGATTCGCACATATTCTGCAATATCCCGAACATCATGTTCGGAGAGATGTTCTGTCATGGATATATCCTTCCGGCGAAAAAACATACGGCGTTTATGATAGCAAAGCACACGACGCCTCATGCGCTCGGAGCTCGACTCAACGTGAAATTTTCGCACACGGCTCCGTTTACGTCTTTATTCGCAAATCAAGCTTTCACAAACTTGTAAAGCAAATCTGATGTGCTCATACTGCTCCCTATAGGATCACACGCTCGAAAGGATCTCCTTATGGCAGAAATTCGCGAAGAATACGTTGATTACAACGGCTACAAGACCTATTGCAAAATTGTTGGAGAAAACCAACCCGGTAAAAAGACCCTGCTCATCTTACATGGAGGTCCAGGCTGCACTCACAACTACCTGCTTCCCTATGCCGAGATGGCTGATCGCTATGGTCGCCAGATTGTCTTTTATGATCAGATTGGATGCGGCAAATCAAACATCCCCCACCAAGACGACAGCTTCTACAACTACGACTTGTGGGTCAACGAGTTTTACGCTGTTCGCGAGGCGCTAGGCTTAGACGACATCCATCTGTTCGGCAATTCTTGGGGCGGCATGCTGGGAATGCTGTGCATGATGAAAGATGACACCGGCGTGAACTCGTTCGTTATTAACTCCTCCCCCGTGCGTATCCAAACCTGGTTGGATGAAGCAAACCGCCTGATCAAGTACATGCCCGAAGACATGCAAAAAGCCATCGCTGAAGCTGAGCGCACTGGAAACTACGACACTCCCGAGGCTAAGACTGCTTATGACGAGTATTACAAGCGCCACGTAACTGGTCTTTATGAGCGCGACTATCCGCAATACCTCATTGACGAGGTCGAAGGCACAGGCGAATGCTACATGGTTATGCAAGGTGCTTCTGAGTTTGTAGTAACAGGCAAAATGCGCGACTGGGATGTTCGCGAAGGTGTGAAGAACATCAAGGTTCCATGCATGGCACTTTCTGGCACCGATGACGAAGGCACGCCGCTGGTAATCAAAGAAGGCGTTGATCTTATCCCAGGTTGCGAATGGACGCTCATTGCGGGTGCGCCGCACATGTCTTGCGTGACCCATCCTGTTGAGTCAATGGAAGCTGTTGAAAACTTCATCAGCCGATTTGAATAGAGTATTTGATCCCCGGCGAACATTTTGGTCTCCGGGGATCATTTTGACCGCCGCCAACCGCTTTGATTCCCGCCAGCCGCCCCGGATCGCTTTTTCGGAGCGGCTGGCACCACTCTGTAGCGACCGCACCAACCCAAGCAGTTGGCGCCATTCTGTCGTGACCGCACTATTCGAAGCGGTTAGGGTCACTCTGCAGGAACCGCGCCATTCCCAAGCGGTCGACGCCATTCTTTAAGCAAAAATGTAAGTTGTGGCTGGAAAAGTGCCCTCGTCGGTGAATCTGAGAGTAAAATGGCTGGAAAAGTGCCCTAATCGGTGTTTTCGGCGGCAAAATCGCGTGAAAATCACCGACGAGAGGCATTTTCCAGCCAAAACTTGCTAAAAAACCGCTAATAACTCTCTCATCCTGAAATGTAATACCTAAAACCCCAGGTCGCGGTTTAGTGACCCGACTTCAGCACGAAAGCAAACGCGCTCGGTACTGCGAAGCGGAAGCTACGCAGTACCGAAGCCGTGAAGCGCTGAAGCTATTTGGATTCCTCGGCGTTTTCGCCCAAAACCGCTGCGCGAGCAATATTCTCTTCGGCTGCTTGGACTTCTTGCGGCTCAGAAGCTGCATCTGGCGCATCTTGAACAGTAACGTTTGCGTGGTCAAGCACCCACTGATTTGCCTTGTTGCGCTCAGCCATTTCGCGAAGAGCAAACCCGCGACCCTCCTCGTCCATTTGGCGCTTGATAGCTTGCGGATCCTGTGGCGACATCGTCGCGCACACTGCCAAAATGTCATCGTCATTGATGGTGAGCTTCTCATGACGAAATACCGCGTCGAGCGCATATCCTTGTACGAGCATTTCGCGAGTCTGCAGCATAAGCATCATGTTAAATGCCTGATCACCGCCCTGGCTTGCAACAAAGTCATCAAATGACATTCCCTGAGCACTTACTTGAGCGCGCATGCTTGCCAGCAACATATCGCGCATAGCCTCATATACCGCGTCTTCAATTTTGCCCTGGAATCGCTTTCCAAGCTCTGAGGCTGCAACTTGCAATTTCAGCTGATCATATTGCGGCTTCATGCTCATCATCATCGTATCGGCGATGCCTTGGCGAAGTGCTTCCAGGCTCGGATACAGCGGCATGTTCTTGGTCACCCATGCATCGTCGATGGTGGGTAGCACCTTTTTCTGGATCTCTTTGACGGTAACCTTTGCATCAATCTTTTCAGGAGTTTGACCAGCAGGCACAGGTACATCAAATGAAAACTCTTTTGTTTCCCCAGGCTGCATACCGATCAGCTGCTCCTCGAAACTCGGCGGCATCAACCCTAAGCCAAGCACAAGCGTACGGCCGTCGGTGTTAAGCCCCTCGAGCGCTTTGCCATTCTGCGACGCTTCAAGCGCAATGAGCGCGCTGTCGCCAGCGGCAATTGGACGCGGCTCATCGGCAACGAACTCGGCATAGCTTTCTGCCATGTAGGCAATCTGCTGATCGATTTCTGCCTCGGCAATCTCTAAAGATGGAACAGTGATCGAAACAGGTTCATATGATGTCAGCTCGTATTCAGGTTTAGGGGTTACCGTCATTGTGAACTCAAAAGCAGCTCCGCGCTTGGGGTCTTCTTTATAAACCGGTTTTGCGGGATAAGCTGGAACAATGTTTCGTTTATCCAAAGCAAAAGGCGCTAAAAAATCTGCCACTTGAGGGCGAACAATGCTGTCTAAATCCTTAACGCCAGCCCTTTGCTCAACTGCCTGAGCAACCGACTGACCAGGCATGATCTGAATACCCATTTGCTGAGCGAAAGCATACTGCGCCAGCGTGAACGCATGCCCTACCTCCGCAGGTGAAGCAGCCGCTTCTAGCAATACTTTGCCGTCATCTAATTTCTTTTCAGTTACCTTCATAAGGTTCCCTTCTAAAGTACAAAACAAACGTGAGTTATTGTATCGAATTACTCGTTCGACTTAAGGCTTTCCACCATATTGATATGCTTTAGCTTCGGTCGCATAGCCAACCGGACAATCAACGTAAATACCAAGGTTAGCAAAAATGCAATAACGAAGCTGCTCAGATGAATGTCGCGACCAAACATAACCTGATCAACTTCAGCAGTTGTCACCACAAACCCTTCCATGCCAACGCCAAGCACCAGGCCAAACAATGCCCCGAGCACAGAAAGCACAAAAATTTCCCTAAAGATATAAGCGGTAGTTTCTTTTGGCGTAAAACCAAGCACCTTAAGCGTGGCAATCTCTCGAATGCGTTCCGTGATATTGATGTTGGTAAGGTTGTACAGCACGATAAATGCCAAAGCCGCCGCCGCAACAACCAGCACGACCACGATCATATCGACACTGCCAAGCATCGTTCGGTAAGTCTCAATAGACTCATCATTAAATGCAACGGTCTTAACACCAGGAATTGCATCGAGCTCCTGTACAAGCTTGCTCCTGTCTTGCGGATTGGCACTAATAGCCAAATCGCAGTCATACACCACAGGCTCACCAAATAACGCCTCATAAAGTGCCGGCCCGATAAAAGCGTAATGATAGACGTAATTCTCAACGATACCGGTAACTTGCGCCTGAGAGCTCTCCCCAACAGGATTACCTAAAGTATCTTGTTCTGTCAGCGTAACAACATCGCCAACTTCCACACCTAACTCAGCGGCAACCTTTTCCGTTAAGACAAAGCCATCTTGCGAAAGCTCCACCGGCATATGCTGAGCTCTCGTGCGCATCACATAGAAATCCGAAAAGCGTTCTGGCTCTTTGGGCACTAAAACATCAATGGCTTTATCCGATGCATCTGGCCCGGAAATCAACATGCCTTTTTGTTGAGCCTCAATATAGTTAGTTGCGTTTGCCGGATCGGATAGCACCTCATCAACACGAGCACGATCCGCGTCAATAATATGATCGTCGAGCGTTACCGTTGTGTCATAGCGCATGATTTCGAAATATTGCTTGTCGATAATGTCATTAATGGCGTTCGACAAACCGAGACCAGTGAGCAAAAGCGCTGTACATCCAGCTATGCCAATCACAGTCATAACCAGGCGTTTTTTGTATCTAAAGATATTGCGAAGTGTAACCTTCCACGAAAACGACAGTCGCCTCCACAAAAACGTAACGCGCTCAAGCAAGATTGCCTTGCCCGCTTTCGGTGCGCGCGGCAACATAAGCGCTGCAGGCTTTTCGCGCAACGTAGCCCACGCAGCAGCAGCTGTCGCGAACAGCGTGACTCCAACACCAAGCCCCGCAGCAAGCAAAGCCAAAGGCATATGCATTGGCAAGGGAAACGGTGGAATTGGAACCGAATAGATGATGGCATAGGCCTTCATGATGATATAAGGCAGCAGCTGAGAAAGCGTGATGACACCAATGACACTTCCCGATACACTCGCCAAAGCGGCATAGGTAAGATACTTAAACGAAATGCGCAGTCGCGTATAGCCAAGCGCCTTATAGGTGCCAATCAGCATGCGTTCTTCATCTACCATGCGCGTCATAGAAGTAAGCGCTACAAGCGCTGCAACCAAAAAGAAGATGAAAGGAAACACCGAGGCGATATTATCCACACGCGTTGCATCCGACTCAAATGAAGCCGCGCCATAATTGGCGTCTCTGTCCATAACAAGCCACTCAGGTGTCTCTAAATCATCAATGGTGCGTTGTGCATCAGCGAGCTTTCGCTCGGCGTCGTTAAGCTGCTCATCCGCTTCTGCTTTTTGTGTCGAATACTCCTCTAAGCCTTTGTCATAATCGGTTTGACCTTGATCAAGCTGCTTTTGCCCGTCGTCAATTTGCGCTTTGGCATCGTCTAGCTGCGCTTGCGCGTCATCAAGCTGCTCGGTTGCTGTTGTGCGCTGAGCATCTAATTCCGCTTGAGCGGAATCGAGCTTGGCAAGGCCATCCTGATATGCTTGCGCTTGCTCGTCATAAGCTGCTTGTTCACGATCGAGGCGCGCCTTACCTTCGGCTAGCTCTTGCTCATGCGTGTCAAGCTCGCTTTTCGCCTGCGCGAGCGCTTCACGTTGTCCCGAAAGCGTTTGTTGCTGCGTTTGTAGGTCTGAAAGCGTTTGCTGTGCTGCATCGCGCTTACCAGTTGATTCATCACGCTGGCTTCGCAAGTGCGACAAGGTGGCATCAAGCCCGGCAATTTGCTGGCGCAGCTCAGCTATTTTAGCGGCATTTGCACTAGGATTTGCAAGCAACGACTGTAAGGTGGCATTGAGTTGATCACGCTGGGTTTGCGCCTGAGCAATCGCCTCTTCAAGCTGAGCTATACCCTCGTTTGCCTGATCTATGCCAGCTTGTGCTTGCGAAATACCCGCTTGAACTTGAGCAATTCCATCTTCAAGTTGACGCGATTTCTCCTGCCATTGCGCTTTACCGGCATTAAGGTCGTCAAAGCCCTCTTGCCATGTTGCCCAAGCTGCATCGAGGTTTTCCTTGCCTTCGGTAAGCTTAGGTTTTGCCGCCTCAAGATTTTTACGCGACGTATCAATTTCTTCTTGTGCGTCATCAAGTTGCGCTTGAACATCAGAACGCTTTGTTTTAAGTTCCGCCACTCCTCTATCATATTCGCGGCGCGCACTCTCGAGTTCTCGCTTTGAGCTCTCAAGTGTCTCAGACGCTTCGTCTAACTGATCCTTTGCGTTATCAAGCTTTTCTGTAGCATCTGCTTTTTTCTCTTCGAAATCGCGTTTGCGCTCATCAAGCGTCTTTTGTGCATCTTCTTTCAGCTCATCTACCCGAGCTTGCTCACGCTCAGGTGCCAACGCCTCAATCTTATCCAACACCGCCTGGACGCATGCAGTATAACCCTCGCTTGTTGCAAACTCATCAGAGGCACCCTTAACTTCAATGAACGCTTCTGTGTAAGGATAGTCAGACGAAAAATCCGATTCAGGCACATACATAAACTCTTGGATGGTGCCTGTTCCTAAATCCGTTTTGCCCAGTGGTGTGGTAGTTGCATAATAGGGCGCACTCACAAAACCAACCACTTTATAGCTGCTTTGCAAAAGCGGATCTCCCAGATCCTGTTCTAACTCGTCTTCGGAATCTGAATTGTTGTCTGAGGAAGCATCGAATGTCAGTTCAATAACATCGCCAAGTGCAATGTTAGCATTTACTGGGAGTTCTTTTTGTATAACGCATTCACCAGGATTTGTCGGCCAAGAACCTTCTAACAGCACCAGTCGATTAAGATAATCTGGGTCATCTGAACTCACAGCAGCATTGCTAAATTGTTGAGAAGTACGCGCTGCATCAGGGAGCGAATGAACGCGTGTTGCATACTCATCCGAACCGATGGTGGCTATGACGTCGGTCTCATACGCAGGCATAACCGCCGCAACGCCTTCAACTTCACGCAACGCTTTTATGTCTGCATCCGTCAAACCTAACGTCGAGACAACACGAATATCCATCAGGTGTGTGCCATCGAAATACTCATCGGCTGCTTCATTCATGTCCGGAGCTGTCATACGAAGCCCCGCATAAAAGCCTGTTCCCAAAGCAACGATGGCAGCGATCGCCAAGAAACGACCCCACGAATGGGTAATAGATCGAAGCGTATCTTTCGTAAAGATATTGCGCACAACTAACCTGCGATCTTACCAATCAACCGTTTCAGCTGAGGCTGGCTCATCGTTAATTTCAACTTCAGCAACGCGTCCTTCGCGAACATGAATAACCCTATCTGCAATAGCGCAAAATGCCGAATTATGGGTAACTATCACGACAGTCTTTCCCATGTTATAGCACGTGTCCTGCAAAAGCTTCAGAATTGCTTTTCCCGTTTGATAATCAAGTGCACCTGTTGGCTCATCGCAAAGCAACAGCTGCGGATTTTTTGCCAATGCACGCGCAATAGCCACGCGTTGCTGCTCGCCACCCGAAAGCTGACCAGGGAAATTATTGAGCCTGTGGCCTAAGCCAACCTGATTGAGAACCTCTGTTGCGTCAAGAGGGTTCTTACATATTTGGTTAGCCAGCTCAACGTTTTCTAACGCATTGAGGTTTTGCACGAGATTATAGAATTGAAAGACAAAGCCAATATCATAGCGCCGATAATAAGTAAGCTCAGACTCATTGAAGTCATTGATGTGCTTGTCTGCAATAGAGATAGTGCCTGAGGTGGGACTATCCATGCCACCAAGCATGTTGAGCAGCGTAGTTTTACCAGCACCAGAAGGCCCAACGATAACAACGAGCTCTCCGGCTTCAATGTCGAACGACATACCATCGACGGCGGCAACTTCAACTTCGCCCATATGGTAGATCTTGCACACATCACGAAACTCGACGAGTGCCATAGAGCCGCCCCCTTAACTAACTGCGTGCTTTTAACTCATGATAGACCATGAGACGCAGCCTTGTGTCTACAACTTGCAAATAAAGTCAGCAGGCACATTAAATGCACCTGCTGACCAGTAGAGTCTTTTCGCTTTTACGTGTAGCCTCCTACACGCTTTCCGCCTAACGTCTTACCTGCGTTTGCGCACAGCGCGTCTTGACACAAGCAAGACAACACCTGCTGCTGCAACCAAAGCCGCACTCGCGCCTATTGCAACGCCAAGCGGGTCGGCAGTTTTTGCTAAACGAAGCAAGGTGTAAGAGTTTGCGTCTCCATCAAGAACTCCGCCATTCACCATGCCATCGACACCTAAACCAGCACCAGTTTGGTCTCCTGAGACCACATAGCGAATACGAACGATAACTTGATTGCCGTCTTCGTCGGTGTATATCACCTCAATGATATACACGCCCGGCACTGACGTGTCGATCACGTCATATTCTTGACCGTCTTTAGTGATCTTGACAACCGGATCAACACCATCAGGAATGCGCGGATCATCAGCGAAGATATCGGTAATAAGATCAATAATGTCATCTTTGGTGATAATGCCATCTTCTGGGTCGATGGTGATATCGGTATCAATAATGACGGGCTCTTTTACTCCCGGCGTCGGATCTGGAGTATCAGTACCTGGATTATCTGGTGTTTCGGGCTTTTGAATCTCACCAGTAAAGGCTAGGCGCACTTCGACATGATGGTTTTTGGCGAAGTCATCAAACACCCATTTTCCGGCATTGACAATTTCTGGGTTGTCTTTTGCCGTATAAACAACACCATCGATGGTAACTGAGACAACCTTGTAGTCCTTCTCAGCGCTCCACGTAATTTCGCAAGGGTTCGTCTCGGTTTTGCTGATGACTTTGGTGCCCGTAATTGAGCCTTTGCCACCTACCAACTTGGTGCTGATGGTACTAAAGAGATCCTCGTCATCGTAATCGGGTACCACCACTTCACTATTCGGATCATCGGGGTCTTGCGGAGTGCCAAATACAACCGTGACGTTGTGGTCACGCAAAATGCCTGCGAAAGACACTGACGAAGCGTTCAAGAGATCGTTGCGCTTAATACCGTCAACCCACACTTCAACAACGCGCGCACCAGGATCTGCTTCCCATGATACGGTTGCTTGTCCATTTTTATCGAGCGGGATAGAAGATGACGGACCGACACTTCCCGGTCCTTTTGCAACCGCATCGATAAAGACATAGTATTCGTCCTGGTCAGGAGTTGGTTTCTTGTTGCCCGGATCTGTTGGATCGTCGGGATTTGAACCAGGGTTATCTGAGCCGGAAGTCTTTTCTCCAACTTGAATAACTACTTCATGGTTGGCAGAAATGGAAGCAAAGGTAAATGAACCACCACGATCGTTGAGCAAGTCATCACGCAACGCGCCGTCAATCATAACCGAGATGATGCGCTTATCCGGATCAGCTTGCCACGTAATGGTGCGGTTTTCACCATGAGGGATGTTAACTTGTGTTGCACTGATGGTTGCACCCGAACCACCAACAATGCTTGTTGTAATCGAGTATGTCTTGTTGGTTGTCGTTGGCGGTACAGGATTATCCGGATCATTTGGATCCATGCTCAAGACCGCATGAACAGTGCAATTGGCATCAACGCTCGGAAGCACAACCTCAACCGACCCGTCTTCATGGGTGATGATCCAATCAGCCGGCACAGGCTGACGAGCGCTGCCACGAACAAGATAGATCTGTTCTACTTTCGATCCTTTTTGTGGCGTACACACAACCGAAACATTGGTAGCACCATCTGCTACATTCTGAGCAGGCGTTATGGTACCGATACCACCACTAAGCGAAGTTGAAACAGTAAGATCGGTAGGATAAGTATTAATGTCCCCACTACCACTTGGAGCAGTTGAACGATATACCACCTCTACTGACTGATCTTGCGTAATGTTTTTCAGCGGGATGGTATATACACCAGACTCATCAGTGCGATACGTTGCTACAAATGCATCGTTTTCCTTCGAACCAGTCTTGGGGTTGTGCCAATACTCGTTATAGACTTCTTTGCCATTGATGAGTACTTTCGACAAGACAGCTGATTCGGTTTTCGCACTAAAGGTAACGTCGTAGGAAGAGCCTTTAACAACCGTCGACGAAGGCGTAATTTGACCCTCTCCTGCCAATGATGTCCTCACGTAAGGAACACCCGATTGACCAGAAGAGATTCGCTCTGTGAGCACTTGAACCTGATGTGCATGTGCAATGTCGCTAAACGAAACGCTTCCCGAGTCAGTAGCTGCTATTGCAACGCCGTCAACCAAGACCGAAACAACTTTATATCCTGGTTTGGTTGTCCAGGTGACCTGAGCATCCGACCCCTCTTTCACGCTCATACTGGGCGTAATTTCTTGAATGCCGCCGTCGGTAATGGAGGTGATGGCATAGGTAATCGTTCCGTCTTCATCGGTTTCGGGCGGAAGCGGGTTTTCGTCTTCGTCATCTTTATCAAATACAACAACTACTTCATGGTTTTTGTTGTCAATCGGAAGGCTCAACGTTCCTGAAGCTATGCGAGCTGCAGCATCTTCTACCAGGTCATCGCGTACTTGCGAGTCAACGAATACCGCTGACACAGAGCTTCCTTCATCTGCTTGCCACGTGATAGGAGCTATATCTTCGCCATAGTAATTGCCCGTACCTGAAACGCTACCAGACCCACGACCAACGCCGCTTACGGTTACGGAATACTTCTTGGCATTCGATGCAGTTTGAACAGTTTGCAAGCCTAAATTTGTCAGCAAGAAATTGTGATGGTTGTCTTGTTCGTCAACAAAGTTACCCTGGATAGATGCGCGGTTTGAATATTGCGTAAAGTCTTTCGTCCCACGCGCTTTTCCGTTAAAGGAAATCTCAAAGTAGCCTTGTGTAGTAATTACCACTGAATCGGTTGCGCTATCTTCCTCGAACCCTTCAGCCTCAACAGTAAATGAGCCATCGGTATTCTCGGAAACTTTCACATTAGCCATGCGATACGTTTCACCATTTGTTGCCACAAAGTAAGCTTTAATTGAGTCTTTATCCACCGAGCTAAAGCCATTAACGGTGACCTTAGCCACAGGATCAGACAGACCGAGATATTGCTTAGTGTCCGGAGAGGTGTTTTCGCAAAGCATTACCGCGCGCAGATCGTCACCGTCATCTGCATAAAAATCACTTGTAGGAGATACGGTGTAGCCCTCATCGGAGGTGGCATAGTGTTTGGTGAGATTCGCAATCGAAAGCGATGTTTTAAAGTCAGGAGTTACGATCTCAAGCGCCAGGCCAAGCACGGTGAGCGTCGTGGGGTTTAAGTTGGTAACCGCTTGCAGTACTACCTCTGTTTCTCCACCGTCCAAAACCAAACCATTCGGATTGTTAGCTTCACCATTTTTTTCGACATCCATGACGGTCAAGTCGGTGTTGTGAAGCGAAATATTTGTGCCCCCATTAAGACCAGACAAAGCAGTATTGTTTGATTGTTTTGGCGCAGGGTCAAAATCGGCGTCGGCGAGATAATCACGATTGTCTACACGAAGATTGAAAAATTTTGCAGCAGAGCGTAACTTTGCGGTATTGGCAATATCTCCTGAAATGCCCGATCCCCCAACCTTTTTGGTGGAATAGTGCAAGTTTTGGTTGCTATCACCAAAGTCAGAGCCATCCATGGCGATAACCAATTCGCCCGCTGGATCTCCAACAACCGACAAGCCTTCACCTGAAATGCTTACGGTAGCTTCGCCACCAGTTTTAACGGTCGTGCCACCGAGCTTCAGTCGCAACATACGTGGTGCAACGGCGATGTTCTCTTCTACAACTATAAGCTTCCATGAGCCGAAATAGTCACCACCATAGCTGTTGTTAACATCTCGCGTAGCACTTGGAATGTTGATGGCGGTATACCAACCGTATCCTTCGCGCTTTACAAAATCAGTAACGTCGAAGAAGCAAGATGCGCGTTGCTGAGCATCATCGGTATACACCACGTCAGGAAAATAACGGTTCACCGTGCCAGAAGGTCCCATAAAGCTGACGCCATAATGCGACAGTGGATTAGCTGACGCTGAGGCAGACATGGCCACCTGTTGGCTTGCTGCAACCATAAGATATGCCTTGTAGATGGTGACATCTGAGCTTTCAGGCGAAGCAAGACGAGCTGAACTTGAGTTCACATTTGCTCTACCCTGCGTGGTTTTGCCACCAATCACCTCGTTGCCCGATGCGCCCATGTTGCCAAGCTTATAGCCTACCAGCGCCTCTTCGTCAGCCACACGCGACGAATGAACCGCTTCACCTATGGCAGCGTCAAATTTGCCGCGCACGTTTGTATTACCGGTCGCGTTGAACTGATAGGGTCCAACAATTGAAAGATAACCATCTTGGAGAATATCGCTCGTTGCGTTGTCGGCAAGAATTGCACCCGAGGTTGAAATTTTCTTACCAATAGCATTAATCACGATTTTGGCGGAATCCGCTTTCCCGTACGTATTAGTTAACGCTTGCTCTTGGATTGCGCCTTCAGCCTGTGGCGTCTCTTCAGCCGCCTGATCACTTGCAAGTGCATATACCGGCCAAAGCCCGCAAGCAAGCATAACCGCACATAGCATGCTTATTGCTTTTTTTGCCGCGAAACGGCTTCCTTGCATCGTGGAGAATCGACGCACGTGGTGTGCCTCTGTGCTCATCCGAGAAGGATTTTGCATAATCTCACCTAACCTATATGAGTCCAAATTTGCTGCATTTACACATTTGGATTCATTATATACATAACGGTTTAATAACGATAGAGTTTCGGCGAGATTACAACGAATATTTTAGTTGATCTACCTGCATATATATAAGCTTGGGCACAAATAGGCGGGTTGCAAGGTTTTAGGGTTGCAAGGTTACAAGGTTGCAGGGTTATAGGTTGCAGGGTTGCAGACTTACAGGATCACAGGGATATAAGGTTACAGGACACAAAAAACTCTGGACACCTTATACGGCATCCAGAGTTCTTATACGCTAGTGCGTGTGAGCTTAAGCTATAAGCTTCAGTTTTTACGAAGCAAAAAGCTCAATAGTGTCGCCCTCTTTGAGGGTAACCATAGCCTTTTTCCACGTACGCGTACGACCAGCTTGGTAACGTACACGCTTCGGCTTTGACTTCACGTTCATGGTGTTAACCTTGGTTACGGTCACGTCAAAGATAGCTTCAATGGCCTGACGGATCTCAATTTTATTCGCATCCTTAGCCACCTCAAAGGTGTAGGTGTTGCGCTCCATCATGTCATAGCTGTGCTCCGTAATCACGGGGCGAATGATGACCTCGCGGGGATCCTTGTTCATTATGCAAGCACCTCCTCGATGTATTTCAGTGCAGACTCGGTAACAACCAACATCTTGTTGTCGATCAAGTCATAGGTGTTAATCGAACGCGCAGGAACGACAGTCACCGATTGGATATTACGGAATGACAAGAAGGTATTTACCGCGTCATCAGCAATAACGAGCGTAACGCGACCGTTCAAGCCAAGTGCCTTGAGAGCTGCTGCAGCTTCTTTGGTTGAAGGCTCTGCAAAATCAAAGTCCTTTACAACCATCAACTGCTCATCAGCAAGCTTTGCAGACAATGCACTGCGCATTGCCAACTTGATTTCCTTCTTATTCACGCTGAAAGCGTAGCTGCGCGGATGCGGGCCAAATACAGTACCGCCGCCTGCCCATTGTGGGGCGCGGATTGTACCTTGGCGAGCACGACCGGTACCCTTCTGACGGTACGGCTTCTTGCCGCCACCACGGACTTCGCCACGCGTACGCGTGTCATGAGTGCCCTGTCGCCAGGAGGCGCGCTGTGCACGCACGACCTGGTGCATGACGGGCACGTTCGGCTCAATGCCGAACACCGAGGGGGTCAGGTCAGCAGTGCCAGCCTTCTTCCCGCTCGCGTCTTTGATCTCAATAGTCGTCATGATATACAAGCTCCTTTAAGGTTTCTACTTCGACATGCGAACACGAACGATGCCGTTTTTGCCACCAGGGATTGCACCCTTAACCAAGATGAGGTTTTGTTCCTCATCCACGCGTACAACCTCAAGGTTTTTCACCGTGATGGTGTCGCAACCCATGTGTCCCGGGAGCTTGAGTCCCTTGAACACGCGAGACGGCGTAGCGCACTGGCCGATTGAACCAGGAGCACGATGGAAGTGTGCACCGTGTCCGCCTGGGCCACCACCGAAGTGCCAGCGCTTGATAACACCTGCGAAGCCCTTACCTTTTGAAACGCCGGTAACATCAACCTTCGGCGTCTCAGCAAAAGCTGCAACAGTTTGTGTGTCACCAACGTTGTATTCGCCAGCATTCTCAACGCGAACCTCACGCAGATAGCGCGTAGGTGCAACGCCTTGCTTTGCGAAGTGACCAGCCATCGGCTTGTTCACCTTTTGTTCTTTAATGGCACCAAAGCCCAACTGAACAGCCTCATAACCATCAGTGTCGGTGGTCTTCACCTGGCAGATGGTGTTCGGCTCAGCCAAAATAACTGTTACGGGGATAACGCGATCATCCTCGCCAAACAGCTGGGTCATGCCGACCTTTTTACCATAAATGGCATTGATCATTGTCTTTTACCCCCTTACAGCTTGATCTCGATGTCAACACCGGCGGGAAGATCAAGACGCATCAAAGAGTCAACGGTGTTTGACGTCGGCTCAAGAATGTCGATCAAGCGCTTGTGTGTACGCATCTCAAATTGCTCGCGTGAGTCTTTGTTGACGTGCGGGCCTTTAACTACGCAGTACAGATTGCGCTCCGTCGGCAACGGAATAGGACCGGATACCTTAGCACCCGTCTTGAGGGCGGTGTCAACGATGAGTTTCGTAGACTGATCTACGATCTCATGGTCATAGCCCTTCAAGCGAATGCGAATCTTTTGATTAGCCACTTGTTTACCTCCAAATTAGCTGATACGCGTGCTTGCCTTAGGCGTTACCGCCGGCTTTGCTGATAATTTCTTCTGCAACAGATTTCGGAACTGGCTCATAAGAGTCGAACTGCATCGTATAAGTTGCACGACCCTGCGTACCTGAACGAAGATCGGTTGCATAGCCAAACATTTGTCCCAGCGGAACCTTAGCCTCAATAACAACTGCGTTGCCGCGTTGCTCTTGGCCTTGGATCATGCCGCGACGACTTGGGATATCACCCATAACAAAACCGGTGTACTCTTCAGGCGTCTCAACCTCAACAGCCATAACCGGCTCAAGGAGGACTGGGTCAGACTTGCGCAATGCATCTTTGATTGCCATAGAACCAGCAACCTTAAATGCAGCCTCAGAAGAGTCAACGTCGTGGTATGAACCATCAACGAGCTCTACGCGGATGTCTTCAACCGGATAACCTGCCAAAACACCAGAGTTAAGTGCCTCTTGGATGCCCTTGTCAATTGAAGGGATGTATTCTTTCGGAACAACACCGCCAACAATCTTGTTCTCAAACAAGTAGCCTTTGCCAGCCTCTTGCGGATACATATTGATAACCGCATGACCATACTGACCGCGACCACCAGATTGGCGAACAAACTTGCCTTCAGCATTCATGACCTCATGACCCGGACGCTCGCGATAAGCTACTTGAGGTTTACCAACGTTTGCCTCAACCTTAAATTCGCGAAGCAAGCGGTCGATAATGATCTCCAAGTGAAGCTCACCCATACCAGCAATAATGGTTTGGCCAGTCTCGTGGTTGGTTGACACGCGGAATGTCGGGTCTTCCTCAGCGAGCTTCTGAAGGGCAATAGCCATCTTGTCTTGCTCAGCTTTGGTCTTCGGCTCAACAGCAATGTCGATAACCGGATCAGCGAATTCCATGGACTCAAGAATGATCGGAGCATTCTCAGCACACAGCGTGTCACCAGTTGAGGTGTCCTTCAGACCAACAACAGCAACGATGTCGCCTGCAGAACATTTATCAATGTCTACACGCTGGTTAGAGTGCATCTGCAGCAAGCGACCAATGCGCTCTTTTTTATCCTTCACTGCGTTGAGTACGTAGCTACCTGAATCAAGTGCACCAGAGTACACACGCAGGTAGGTCAACTTACCAACATAGGGGTCGGTCATAATCTTAAATGCAAGGGAGGCGAAGGGAGCCTTCGGGTCAGCAGGACGCTCTTCTTCCTGGTCAGTCTCAGGATTTACACCCTTAATTGCAGGAATATCAAGCGGGCTTGGCAGGTAATCAACAACTGCGTCAAGCAGCTCTTGAACACCCTTGTTCTTGTAAGCAGAACCTACGAAAACCGGGTTGATCTTACAAGCAATAACACCCTTGCGCAAAGCAGCTTTAAGCTCATCAACAGTGATTTCTTCCTCCATGAGAACTTTCTCCATAAGGTCGTCATCACAGTCAGCAGCAGCCTCGAGCAGCTCCTGGTGATACAGCTCTGCATCTTCTGCAAACTCAGCCGGGATAGCATCCATAGGCTCAGGATAGGTCATGCCTTTATCGTCTGCCTTGAAGTCCCAAGCAGTCATGGTTACCAAGTCAATAACACCCCAGAAGTTGTCCTCAGCACCCATCGGGATTTGAGCGGCAACAGCCGGTGCATCCAGGCGATCACGCATGGTCTCAATTGCATGGAAGAAGTCAGCGCCAACGCGGTCATACTTGTTGATGAATGCGATACGCGGAACCCCATAGCGCTCAGCCTGACGCCACACGGTCTCTGACTGAGGCTGAACACCAGCTACTGCGTCAAAAACAGCAACAGTGCCGTCCAAAACGCGCAGTGAGCGCTCTACCTCAGCGGTAAAGTCAACGTGGCCGGGCGTGTCAATAATTTGGAAGCGATATTCTTCGCCATCTTTTTTCCAAAAGCATGTAGTAGCAGCTGCGGTAATGGTTACGCCGCGCTCCTGCTCTTGTACCATCCAGTCCATGGTGGCAGCACCATCATGAACCTCACCGATCTTATGGGTTTTACCGGTGTAGTACAAAATACGCTCAGTAGTAGTGGTCTTACCCGCATCAATGTGGGCCATGATGCCGAAGTTACGGGTGAGAGCCAACGAGTTTTTAGCCATTAATCCAAGCCCTCCTTAGAAGCGATAGTGCGAGAATGCACGGTTGGATTCAGCCATCTTATACAGATCCTCGCGACGCTTAATTGAAGCACCCGTGTTTTCAGATGCATCAATGATCTCTTGCGCGAGACGCTGTTGCATGGTGTGCTCTTTGCGCTTACGAGAGAAGTCTACGATCCAGCGAATTGCCAGCGTGGTGGCACGACGTGAATTGACTTCCATAGGTACCTGATAGGTAGCGCCACCAACACGCTTCGGCTTAACCTCAAGCGTGGGGCGAACGTTGTCCATTGCCTTTTTGAAGACAGACAGCGGATCTTGACCGGTCTTCTCTTCGATGATTTCGAAAGCACCATAAACGATGTTTTCTGCAGTGGACTTCTTGCCATCAAGCAGGATCTTGTTGATCAGCTGAGTGACAAGACGATTGTTGTACTTTGCGTCCGGCATTACTTCACGACGGACTGCTGCTGCACGACGCGGCATGTGTTCTCCTTCTTAGGTCCTGCGCGCTTCGGGGTGGTTATTTTGTTCCATCCATTAGATCAGCGTATGCGCGACACCCCTTTGGTGCCTCGCGCTGACCCGCGCGACTTATTGGTTAGCTTACTTCGGGCGTTTTGCACCGTAGCGGCTGCGAGCCTGCTTGCGATTGTCAACCGCTGAGCAGTCAAGTGCTGCGCGGATGACCTTGTAACGAACACCAGGAAGGTCCTTTACACGACCGCCGCGAATGAGCACCATTGAGTGCTCCTGGAGGTTGTGACCTTCGCCTGGAATGTAGGCAGTCACTTCCATGCCATTAACGAGACGGACGCGGCAAACCTTACGCAGAGCCGAATTCGGCTTTTTCGGCGTAGTGGTGTATACACGCGTGCAAACTCCGCGCTTCTGCGGATTGCCCTTAAGAGCCGGCGTCTTTGACTTATCGACCGACTTTTGGCGGCCCTTGCGGACCAATTGGTTGATAGTAGGCAAGATATTCTCCTTCTACCCTTACGGTTTTGCCAGTTCACCTTCGCGTGAGACGAAGACATACCAGGCGCTTGCTGAAAACGCTTACATGTGCGCTCAGCTGCAACGCACACGAAAACTAACGCCTCTCTTGAGGCGCGAGGGAGAACTTTACCAGCCTCGGCGCAGGCTGTCAAACGCCACGGTTCCGGGCGTATCCATAGTTATGGAGATGAGCGGTAAACGGTAAGCGAGCCGCTCACACAAGAACGGCTCGCTTTTAGGAGGGAAGGAATTTATAAGGGAAGTTTATGCTTGGGAAAGATCGCGACCAACTACATAACCGAAGGTCATTGCGCGGCCAAGCGACAAACCAGTGATGTCGAAGGGATAGTCAGTGCCGCCAAACATGCCACCTTGCACGTTGCCGATTGCATACAGACCAGGAATCGGATTCCACTCTTCGTCCACAACATTGCAGTTGTCGTCCACCTCAAGACCACCGGTGATTACAGAAATTACATATTGACGACGAATTGCGTAATAAGGCGGAGTATCAATGGGATACATAAACTCCATCGGCTTCATGTAGTCATCGTCGCGACCATTGGCAACCAACTCGTTATAGCGCTCAACCGTAGCTTTGAGGTTGTCTGCCGGGAAGTTAGCAATCTCAGCAAGCTCTTCAAGCGTGTCAGCTTTAAATGCGAAGCCCCACTCAATAAACTCTTCAAGTGTACCATCGTTTGCGGGGTCAGACTGATTGGGCATCTGAGCATAATATTGCTCGTAGTTGCCATCGAAAATCTGAGTTGCATGAACGTCGGGGTATTTTACCGCCTGGTTGCAGCGATGCTCATACAGCGTGCTTTCGTCCATGAAGCGCTCGCCGTAGTCGTTGATATTAAGCCACGGAGCCTTACGCATCGGAGCATTGATGTCACCGTCACCAACATAGTGATGAACATGCACCATCTTAGGATGCGGTGCCTCCTGCATACGAGCGCCAGCCCACAGACCCATCAGATGTCCTTCGCCATCGTTGTAAGGCGGGTTGTAGAAGTTCTCAAACGGCAGTGCGCCCGGGCACCATTTAGCCAACATGTCGCGATTGTTGCCGTAGTCACCAGTTGCAAGAACAACGCCTTTTGATGCATTGAACTGGATATAACCATCTTCGCTCTGACCGATAACACCGGTTACCGCACCTGACTCATCGGTGATGAGCTGCACACCTGGGCAATCATAGAAGATCTCGGCGCCTTTTTGCGCAGCCAAATCAGCCATACCCATAGCACCTGCAATCTGCTTACCCTCAAATTTAACAGCAGGTACAGGAGCCGGAATAATAGCTTTTACGCCAGCTTCTTCGGCCTTCTTCAAAATCCAGCTGCCAGACTCGGGAGACTCATCAAAGTAGCGACGCACCAAGCTCCAGTTAATAAGATTGTTGTTGGAGGTGTTGAATTGCTTCATCATGGCATCAACATCAATCTCCTCACAACCTGCCTCAGTGAATTCGGGGCTGTTGATAATGGCGCAGAAATTGCCATGCGTCAGACACATATCGCCCTTTTGCAAAACAGCAACTTTAGCGCCGCCTTCAGTTGCCGACAAAGCACATGCAGCACCTGCCATGCCAAGACCTACAACTACGATATCGAAATCGCGCGTCTCAGTAATATCAGTAATAGCATCAGGAGCAGCCAGCGGATCAGCAGCCGCAGCAGTTGCCTGTTCGCCGGTTTGAGATAACTCAGTTTGCGAAGCATCGGTCTTGCTTTGCGGTGCGCAACCAGCAAGCGCCCCAACACCTGCAAGAGCTGCAGCGCCTGCACCCATCTTTAAGAAGCTACGACGGCTAACACCTTCGTTCGTCATGTGGTTTTTCATGTCTTCCTCCTTGTAGTCAAACCAAACAATTCAAATCTGTTTTGGTGTTTGGTTTTGTTGGCATGTGCCCCCAAAGCACATGCACGCTCTCAAACGATGAGGCAACTTTATGTCTTGCAAGCTGGGCTCGTCATCTTCCCTGACGGTTGATATTGCTTGTTGCTGAGGGTCTATTTTTATCATCCCCTTTTGTGTTTTTCCTGTTCAGAAGGTTAACGATTAGAGCCTTCGCAAAAGAGGGGTGAAATAGTACGCGAATACGTTTAAGAACAATCTATAATGCTTGTGCGCACCGAGTCCATGCAAGCATTGGGGGAAAGATTATGCCGCAGGCAACAAACGATAGCGCCAATCAAGCAATCCAGAAGCCCACAAAACGTTTTGACATTCCCGGATCTACACTACCGCTTCGTTATTTAGGTATGGGCATTTATCTCGCATGGATCTATTCGGTACAGTTCGGCTCAGTTACTTCGCCCTCGCCTATTCCTGGTGCAACAGTTGAGCCTCTCTTTTTAATATCGAATTTCATAAACGCGCTAACGCTTATTATTTGTGCACTTAATGCGCACAGACTCATGGCATACCCCAAGCGAACTATCCTTCCGTGGATTGCTGCCATTATTATGTGTGCCGGCACGCTTTTTATGGCGCTTCCCTCTACCCTGCTTGCCGAAACGCAAGTAGGAGGTTACTTCGCAACTATCGCCTCTGTAAGCGGAGCGGTATTAACCGGGCTTGGGCTTGCAGTCATCATTTTGATATGGAGTCAGTTTTACGTAGCGCTGCCCATGCGCCAAGTTGCCCTTTATTATTCGAGCTCGTTTATCTTGGCCACTATCATTCATTTCTTAATTGTGGCACTTGAACCTCACGTAGCGCTACTTATTACGGCAGCTTTGCCTATCATGAGCGTAGTGTGCTTCGTGGGAAGCATGAATATGATCAAGCTTCAACAAACTACCGCTGATAGTACCTTGCGCAATGAAGCAAACGCGATCGCTGCGGTGCTTGAGCGAGATTCCAACCAAAAATGGAGCTTCCCAGTTAGACCCATGCTTTTGATGGCAGCATACTCGTTCACGATGAATTTCTGTCGAACGACCGGAGGGGTTGTTAACGACCTTACCATGCTTGGTGTTTCCTTTGCGGCACTTGTGGTGCTGGTGTTCGCGATATTTTTCTTTGACCGCTTTGATGTGCGTTATCTGTTTCGCATTGCGCTGCCGCTTATGGTGGCTGGCGCGCTTTTGCAACCATTTTTGCAAGATTCAGGACTGCTTATAGCTGGCATTATGCTCAATATGTCGCATGCCAGTTTTGTCATTTTGACCATGATCGTGCTTTCGACCATCTGCTCTCGTTATGGCGTTTTAGCAATCTGGCTGTTTGGATTAACGCGTGCGGCGCGCGTTATCGCAAGTGTGTTAGGGTCGTATTTGGGCACAAGCGCCTGGGCAACACTTGATCAAAGCGGCATCATGCTGATTACAGATATTGTGGTCATTGTCCTGGTGGCGTTTTCCATGTTTTTACTTAACGAGACTGACCTGGAGACCACCTGGGGCATCACACCAATTAAGACGCGTCATGAGACTGCAAGCTATCGCGAATCACTTGCGGGCAGGTGTGCGCAAGTCGCGCGAAAAAGCGGACTTACACTTCGCGAGGAAGAGATCTTGGCGCTTTTGGCGCAAGGCAAATCAACCCCTCGCATCCAACAGGAGCTCTGTATTTCAAACGGCACCGCAAAAAGCCATATTCGCCACATTTATGCCAAACTCAACGTACATAGTCGCGACGAAGTTATCCAATTGATAAATTCTACGAGCGAATAGGATCTGCAGCCTCGGCGATAAGCGCGAAAGCCAGACGCGCACATGCTTGCAAGTCAGAAACGCTAATGAACTCATCCACTGAGTGGAAGTTCGTCATGCCAATACCCAGCGTGATGGCCTTCACACCACGCGTGCATAAAATATTTGCATCGGCTCCACCGCCAGAAATATGCGGGCGAAACTCAACGCCCGCACGCTTACAAGCACGCTTAATCTGGCAAACAAGCTCATGGCTTTCGCCATAGTTAACCGCGCCATAGTCTTCGCGCCATGTGTACTCAACCGTGCCGCCAAACCGGTCGGCTGCCGCGTCAAGCGCATCATTAATTGCGCTGACACACGCATCTGCCCGCTTTATATCAAGCGAGCGGCACTCCCCTTTTATCATGCATGAATCCGCTACCACGTTAGTCTCAGAGCCGCCTTCTATCACGCCAACGTTTGCCGTGGTGATGTCATCAAGGCGGCCAAGCGACATATTCGCAATAGCGCTCGCCGCCATCTGAATTGCTGATATGCCCGCCTCAGGCTCGACACCAGCATGTGCTGCGCGACCCAAAAAGTGCGCCTCAAAGCTTCGGTGGCACGGGGCTCCCATAATAACCGTGCCAGGAGCTCCATCAGCGTCAAAGATAAAGCAAGGGGCGCCCTCAGGGAGCAAGTTAATATCAAGCGCACCAGCGCCAAGCAAGCTGAGCTCTTCGCACGTGGTCAGCACTACCGTAATGTCAGGTCGTGGAACGCTTTGTTCTAACGTGGTACGAACGGCTTCAAAGATAGCGGCAATACCAGCCTTATCATCAGCGGAAAGGATAGTTTGCCCGCTCGAGCGCACTATTCCCTCTTCAACAATTGGCACGATGTTTGTACAAGGTTGCACCGTATCCATATGAGCCGACAGCACAATGTGCCCAGGACACGTTCCCGGTAAATGCGCAACCAGATTGCCTGTTGTTGATCCGGTAGCTTGTACGGAGTTATCAAATTCCACCGAAAAGCCCATTTCGCTCAGTTCACGCGCGCAACGCTTCGCCATCGCTGCTTCATCTCGAGAGGGGCTTTCAATCTGCACCAATTCGCAAAAAAGTGATAGCAACCGCTCATTGTTCATAGGTGGTAACTCCTTTTATAGCGCTCAATCAACAAAAACTACGCGGTCGCATGGACGTGCGCCATTCTACCTTCAGGCGCTTGTTGTGCTTCGTCCAAAATCTCCTCAGCTTCACAAACAACCGCATCAACGACCTCTTCACGCTCAGCATCAAGCCTGCGATTGCGAAAATATACCGCCCAATTAATTCCTAAACATGCCAGATTAATGAAATATACCGCCAATACCCAATTGATTGATCCAGAAATGAACTTCGCAGCAATGCCTGCCACATATCCTAAGGTTATGAGTGCGATAAACTGCCAACTAGAACCGGCAGCTGTCTTCGCTTTGTAGTTCTTATACGCATTCAAAGGCCACGAAAGTCCGAAGCATACCAACATGAGTGCTTCTAATATTTCTGCCACAACCGTCATCTCCCTATGATGTTTTACGTTGAAAACGCCTCCCTAAAGGAGGCGCTTTATGTGTTCGAGTTCAGTTATAGTCCTCGTTGTAAGTGCTGTAAAGCTACAAGCCGCGACAAAACCCAACGCTCATAAGATGGGCACATTTGCGTTTTCTGACACCAAAGGCGGCGAAGCTTGCCCGACGAGGTTTAGCCGGCGAAGCGTACTCGGTGAGGCGTTCCTGGCGTAGCTTGGCCAGCGAGGCCTGCGCGGTGAAGCCTGCCTGACGAGGGGTACCGATTATGCTTCCAAGATTTTGGCGGCAACTTGCTTTTTGCGACTTAATACACCTGGCATCCACGTGCCACCTTTGTTTGAGCAGTCAATGTTAAAGACGCGATTCACCACCCGGTGATTGCCTTCGCACAAAAACTGGCTGCCCTCTGCCACGATGTCGGTGACCATCAAGAGCACAAATTCGTAACTGTGTTCTTTTTGCAGGTGCTTCATGTAGGTGCGAATCTCTTCTTCGCGCGCCAAAACGCCTTCTAAATCCACGGTTTCATGCTGAGCGATCAGCACCGTAGCATCCCCTACCTGAAACTCTTTTGAATCAGCGCCGACCAGTTTTTCAACCGGAACATCGCCATTCACCGCACGTGACTTAAAAACAGCCAATCCGTACTCAACCGGATCAACCTCGCCAACTTCGCCCAAATACTGGGCAATCTCACGGTCGGTATCAGTGGTTGTGGGTGACTTCATAATTACCGTATCGGTTAAAAGCGCCGAAAGCAACACGCGTGCAATATGAGCCGGCAGTTCAACGTCTTGACGACGAAACTCCATAGCCACAATGGTAGCTGTCGAACCTGCTGGCAAATTGAGGAACTTGATGGGGTTAGCTGTGGTCACATCAGCAATGCGATGGTGGTCGATAATCTCAACAACCTCAGCTTCATCAATGCCATTAGCTGCCTGGCGACGCTCGTTGTGATCAACCAAAATAACCTTGCGCTTCGGTCGATGCGCAACATCGGAGCGCGTCACAATACCGATAGCAAAGCCGTCGTCATCAAGCACAATAGCTTCACGAAGTTCGCTTGCCATCAGGTCTTCGACCGCTTCTTTGAGCAGCCCATCTTTATGCAGCTTGATAACATCAGTTTCGGTTAGTTCGTCAACGCTTTGTCCAAGCGAGTTGATGAGATCTCCCGCAACTGCCATCTGATTCGTTGCATTGTCAACCAAAAGATCCGTTGCTGCCACATAACGCTCAGCAATCATGCGTGTTGTGATTAAGCCTCGATACGTGCTGTCATCATTGGTTACCACGAGTGCGCGAATATTGTGCTGACGAAGCAGGCGCCCCGCCTCCATGATGGTTGCGTTATGGCTAATTGATATGGGGTTTTCGGTCATCACGTCAGACACGCGAGCATGCACATGTCCAATCATATCCAAAGGCTCAATACCATTTTGCTCAAGCACCCAGGCGCTTTCAGGAGGGAGCGGTCCTAAACGTACGGGCACATATTTCGGGATCTTTTCGCCCTCTTTTGTTTCGCGCTTCGCCAGTTCATTTTTGAGGTAGGCGTATCCGACTGCAGCGCAAATTGAATCATTATCAGGATTTTTATGTCCAACAACCATAATCGGCTTTGTCATGATGTGCATATCCTTCGTGTTTATAACTTTACGTTTTAAAGTTCCGTTTCATTTGCAATTCGTTCAAAAGTCAGCGAAGCAGTGTACCATAGTGTTACATGTGGTTTATTGCGTTTAGAGCAATGGACAAATAGCGCACCGAAAGGGCACAAGAATGACGCCGGATAGCCAATCTTTCATCCATACAATACAAACTGCCTCTGATGACACTTCTGAGGAAACTACGACTCGTATTCCTCCCACCCCACCGCAGCAAAACACCCCTCCGTCGCTTTTTGGCGTGCGTGATGTTATCGGACCGATCATGATTGGCCCTTCAAGCTCTCATACCGCTGGCGCACTTCGCATTGCATCTATGACGCTCAAGTTGCTCGCTGCACCACCCGCAAGCGTGGAATTTTACCTCTACGGCAGTTTCGCCCACACCTATCACGGGCATGGTACCGACCGCGCCCTCGTTGCTGGCATGCTGGGGTTTGGTGCAGATGACGTGCGTATTCGCGATTCTTTTGCAATCGCACAAGAGCGGGGGCTTGCCTTTGAATTTATCCCGATGCCCGATGTTGACACCGCACATCCCAACACGGTTGACGTACACGTTACCGATCAAGCCGGCACCCAAACGTGGGTTCGTGGCGAATCCATCGGTGGCGGCGCGGCACAAATTCGCTCTATTAATGGCGTTGAAGCTTTGTTGGGCGGCCAATATCACAGCATCGTAATCAAGCAAAAAGACGTGAAGGGCGTGTTGGCTCACATTGCACAAAAGCTTTCTGATTTCGATGTCAACATTGCTACGACTAGGCTTTTTCGCGAACGAAAGGGCGACAACGCCTACACCATCATGGAAACAGACGACGCAATCTGCCACGAGATTCTCACTGCCATTGGCAAGCATCCTGACATTTTGAGTGTGTCGCTTTTGTCTTCCGATCGATCCGAAGACACGCACGCGCCGCGCTCTGCCGAGGAGCTTGCCGCGCAAGGACTTGAGCCTACCGGTTTTGGCATTGATCTGACCGCCGAGGAAGCAACGACACTGTTTGAGGCTTTGGATTTTAAGTCAGGCGAAGAGCTGCTTAAGTTTTGCGAACAGGAACATTTGTCCATATCAGATGCAATTTGTAGACGCGAGCGCTGCCTTTTGGCTTCGTATGGTTTAGCAGTTGACGACACCAAGCGCTACCTTGATGAGGCGCTCAGCGTGATGCGCGAATCCGTTGAGGAAGCGTTAGCAGATCCGCGCAAATCTATGGGCGGGCTAATTGGTGGCGAAGCACAGCAAGCGCGCGATTATGCGTCGCAGCCCACAAGCTTGCTCGGTCCACTTTTGGCAGATGCAACCACCTATGCACTTGCAGTCTTAGAGACAAATGCCTCCATGGGCAAGATTGTTGCTGCGCCAACCGCTGGAGCATCTGGTGTTTTACCGGCAGTGCTTTTCGCCTTGCAAAAATCTCACGGACTCAGCGATGCGCAGTTAGCGCGCGGCTTGGCAAACGCTGCCGCCATTGGCATGCTGGTCATGCGAAACGCGACGGTTTCAGGTGCCGAAGGAGGATGCCAAGCCGAAGTTGGTACCGCCTCGGCTATGGCCGCATCAGCTGCTGTTGAGCTCATGGGAGGAACTCCGCGCCAGTGCCTTGCAGCAGCCGCGAGCGCGCTCTCTGGTCTTATGGGACTGGTGTGCGACCCCATCGGCGGTCTGGTTGAGGCGCCTTGCCAGAAGCGCAATGCAACCGGAGCTGCAAACGCCCTTGTTGCCGCTCAAATGGCACTTGCTGGTATCGAAAACCTGATCAATTTCGACGAAACCGTCTGGGCGCTTTATGCGGTTGGTCGCTCGCTTCCCTTCGAGCTTCGCGAAAGTGCGCTTGGCGGGCTTGCTGCCACGCCAACTGCCTGCGTGCTTTGCGCCAAATGCAGCTAGGACGGCACCGAGCAAGCGCAATAACGCCCCAACCTGCGCGTCATCCTTCGCCAGCCTGGCAGGCGCTGCCAGGCCAGCACGCTCCGACGAAATATTAACTCGACAGCTTTACGATTGGTGCATAATCTTTCAGCAACTTCTTCGTCTGATTGGTTTTTGCAAACTTTATATAGAGCGTGTCGCCATCAACTTTGGTTACGCGACCTCGACCAAACGTCTTGTGGTCAACCATGTCTCCCACCGCAAATGTCATTGACGCCGCGGCTTTTTTGCCTGCATCGGGGCGAGCATACGAACCGCCCACACGGCTTTGGCGGCCATCGCGTCTGCCCGCTGACCCCGAGGCGCTTGAACGCCCAAACACGCGTCCTTCGCCAGCTTCCGCACCGCTGCCTGCAATCCCTCGACGGCTTCCGCGCTTTTCCCAACCGGTACCCGAAAAGCCAGCCGAGCCTAGGCCTGTTGTCTGGCGAAGCTCAGAGGGAATCTCGTGAATAAAGCGCGAAATCGGGTTCGACGAGGATTGACCGAACAGTTGTCGTGCGTTAGCGCAGGTCAAATAGAGCTTTTTGCGGGCTCGCGTGATAGCTACATAAGCCAAGCGTCGCTCTTCTTCCACCCCAACAGGATCACCGACGCTGTTCATGTGCGGGAAAATCGTCTCTTCCATGCCCGCGACAAATACGCAATCAAACTCCAAGCCTTTCGACGAATGTACCGTCATCAACGTGACCGCCTGGCCATCTTCAGTCATAGAGTCCAAGTCGGTACGCAGACGCACCCACTCCAAAAAGTCCGCAAGCGAATCCCCGCGCAGCACGCGCACCGGCTCCGCGTCGGCACCGCCGCTAGCCACCTCAACAGCAAACATCATATTGCCGGCTTCATCCACAGCTGTAATTTCGCCAGCTGCACCAGCCGCAGTATCTTCGCGACCCTCCGCAGTCGGCGCGGCAAAGAATGCGTCTTCGACATCATGGGTGTCTTTAAATTCGTCAACTACGCCCAAGAACTCTTGGATGTTCTCGATGCGACTTTGCGCTTCGTCCGTCCCCTCTTGACGAAGCGAGGTGATCAACTCCGCGCGATCGATGATCATTTCGACCACTTTTCGCAAGTCTCCGCCGTAGGAACGCGCCTCTTTGATGAACTCCACAAACCGACCAACCGCCAAACGCGTTGCCGGACGGACCGCCTCGTCAGTAATTATTTGCTCAGCAGCATCCATGAAGGTGAGATTCATCTCGCGCGCAAGGGCGTCAATGTGTTCGATCGTGCTTTTGCCAATCCCGCGGCGCGGCACGTTGATCACGCGTTTTGCCGAAATGTCGTCGGCAGGATTTATCACCAGCGTCAGATATGCCATAACATCGCGAATCTCGGCGCGATCGAAGAATCGCACACCACCAACGATGCGATATGGCACACCCGCTCGCAAAAACATATCTTCAAGCGTGCGCGACTGAGCGTTGGTTCGATAGAAAACCGCCATTTGATTGTACGAATAATCCGCGCGGCGCAACTTTTCAATTTCGCCCGCAATCCAGCGACCCTCATCTCGCTCGTCACTGGCCACATACACCTGGATCTTGTCGCCCGCTTCTGAGCTTGTGAACAGGCGCTTTTCCTTGCGATGATGATTGTTGGCAATAACCGCGTTTGCCGCCGCCAACACATTTCCAACACTTCGATAATTCTGCTCGAGCTTCACCGTTTTAGCTTTGGGATAGTCTTTCTCAAACTCCAAAATGTTGCGAATGTCAGCACCACGCCACGAATAAATAGACTGATCGTCGTCACCAACAACCATGATGTTTTCATGCGCCTGCGCCAGCAGCGCGGTAATGCAATACTGTGCGTGGTTGGTATCTTGGTATTCGTCCACCATTATGTAGCGAAAACGCTGTTGATAGGCTTGCAAAACGTCTAGATTGTCGCGAAGCAAGATATAGGCATAGAGCAAAAGATCGTCGAAATCAAACGCATTCGCTGCCTTCAGGCGCTCTTGAACACGCTCATAAACTTTTGCCACCTCTTTGCTCACGAAATCCGAATATCTCAGCTCAAAATCTGCTGGCAAAATGAGTTCGTTTTTCGCCGCCGACACGCGGTTCATGACCATATTTTTCGGGAATCGCTTCGCGTCGATGGAAAGCTCAGCCATCACTTCGCCATACAAGCGCTTCATATCGTCAGTGTCGTATATTGTGAAGTTTTTTGTGAATCCCAAACGATCTGCATCTGCGCGAAGAATGCGCACGCACATGCTGTGAAACGTTGAGACCCACATTCCGCGACTTGCCGGACCGACCAAGCCCGCAAGACGCTCGCGCATCTCGGCAGCCGCTTTGTTGGTGAACGTGATTGCCAAGATCTGCCACGGCGCCACGCCCTTGTTTTCGATCAGGTTGGCAATGCGATACGTCAGCACGCGCGTTTTGCCTGATCCAGCTCCCGCCAAAACCAAAAGCGGCCCTTCGGTTGTTATGACTGCTTCGCGCTGGGGGTCATTTAAGGTGTCGATATCAATGGGCATACACGTGCTCCTCGTACGTTAGTTCTTTATGATTCGCGATTTCTTCGGCATCGTATTGTAGCGCTCAGAGACACCCCGCTGCAGTGTCGGTGGCAATAAAACGGTGTATAACACCTCATCCACAAATGCGCAAATTACACCCTACAGATTTCCACTTTCATGCGCGCGCAACTTGCGATGCCACTACGATACAAACGAACATATATAGAAGAGTAAGGGTCATAATTACCGATTCAAAATTGCTAATCCAAAACAACCGCTTCAAATCTGCAACTTCGTATTTACCGATTCGTACTCTTCAACCCATATTCATCAACCGAGAGGATGCATCATGAAAGCCATTCCGCGCGTAAACGAAAAAGTCTTACAGGAATCAAAGAAAGCACACGCAAAGGATGTCTTAGCAAATGACGAGCCAACTGTGCTTGAGTCATCAGCGGCTGATCCTGAGTTTCCGGCAATGCAGGAGTTCGAAGTTGACACCGACGGACCTGCCGGCTCAAAGTCGAAACACCCAGGTTTGATCTGGGCGATCATTGCTACAGTTGCCATAATCGTGCTTATCGCTGTCTTTGCAGTCAGCGGCGATTGGGCAACCCCGAGCCAGGCTCAAAGAGAGGCAGATACGGAATTTGCCGAAGAAGTCACGCCCGAAGATTTAGGCTCCAACGAAACACCGACCGCCTCATAGGAAACTTGCGGGCGGCCTGCGCGCACGACGACCTGCGGCGTGGTAGCCCACGCGCGAGGCGGATCGCGGCGTGGTGACCTGCGCGCACGACGGCCTGCGGCGAGTCGGATCGCGCGATGGATCCCCGCGGCGCGACAACACACTCAAAACGAAGTTTTGGCTGGAAAAGTGCCCTCGTCGGTGATTTTGACAGCAAAATGGCTGGAAAAGTGCCCTCGTCGGTGGTTTTGACCCCCTAAATAGGGGTGATTTCACCGACAAGGGGCATTTTCCAGCCAAAACATGCTAAAAACTTGCAAATTTTTCGCTCGTACACGGCAGCTAGTGCGCAGCCACCAGTGCTCAGCAGCTAGCTCGCGGCAGCTCATACACGACAGCCAGTGCACGGCGGCTTGCAGGCTGCACTACGCGATAGTCTTGCCAAACACCGCAGCCACGTCGCGCAAACGCTCCACCAATTCAGCAAACTGAGCAGGTGTCAGCTGTTGCGGGCCATCAGAGAGCGCAACTGGCGGATTCGGATGCACCTCAATCATGATCGAGTCGGCACCAGCTGCAATTGCTGCATATGCAAGCGCCGGAACCAAGTCACGTTGACCAGCTGGATGCGACACATCAATGCAAACCGGATAGAGCGACTGCTTGTGAATAACCGGAACAGCTGCAATATCAAGCGTAAAACGCGTCGCAGTTTCAAAGGTGCGAATACCGCGCTCGCACAGCACAACATTATCATTGCCTTCTGCGGTCAGATAATCAGTTGCCGCCAGCCACTCGGCAATAGTACCTGCAAAGCCTCGCTTATAGAGCACGAGCTTCTTTGACTCGCCGGTGACCTGGCCAATCTTTTTCAGCAAGCTGAAATTCTGGAAGTTACGAGCACCAACTTGCAAGCCGTCTACATACGAATCAACCAACTCGCAGTGCGCGGTATCCATAACCTCAGTCAGCGTCTTGAGTCCATACTTTTCGCCAGCGGCCTTCATAATCTTGAGGCCTTCTTCGCCAAGACCCTGGAATGAGTGCGGATTTGTGCGGGGCTTAAAGGCACCACCACGTATCCAGCTCAGCCCTAAATCTTTGACGCACTCGGCAACTTCTTCAAACTGTTCAGCAGACTCAATGGAGCACGGGCCGGCGAAGATGGTGATCTCGTCGCCTCGCGTTCCCAAGTCTGGGATGGGGGGAATATTTACTTCACTCATACGGCCGAGGTCTCCTTCATAACTTTAAGAATTGTGGTATAAATCTCGCGCAAATGTTCGTTATAAAGCGGCCCATTGTTATAGCTATCGATTTTCGCGAAAATCTCTTCCTCGCGGCGAGCGTCGTAGAGACCCATATGCGCACCGGGTTTAAGACCGCGAATCACCAGCGAATGACCTGCGCGCTGGTTAAGCAGCGCTACAAGCTCTTGATCGATGGCGTCGATCTGCTCACGATGCTTCTGGATCTCGGCAAGATTGCTGTTCTCTTCAGACATCGCTTTTCCTTTCGTGTTATAAGGCTTTAACGAGCGTGGCCAGAAAGGCCCTCGTGTGCGCATCATGATAGCAAAACGCGCACCTCAGTTTGTCAAGTATGGCAAACTTATGGCGAAAGGTAGAGCGAAATCCGGCATGGCAAATAGATGTGAAGTTGGTTTCGAACCCTAGCGAAATTGGTCTTGAGCCCTAAGGCAGAATATGGGCGCACTCAAGGACAAAATAGCCTAACACCAGCACGCCAACCACAATGCGATACCAACCAAAGACGGTGAAGTCGTTTTTCTTGATGTAGCCCATCAAAAACTTGATGGCAATTACCGACATCACAAATGCCGACACGATTCCGACGACAAGCACAACGATCTCCACTTGCGTCATCACAAGTCCGGTGGCGAAAAACTTAAGCGCCTTTACAGGCCCCCACCCAAACATAATAGGAATGGCCAAAAAGAACGTGAATTCAGCAGCGGCTGTACGTGAACAACCACACAACATGCCACCTATGATTGTTGCGCCCGAACGAGAGGTACCCGGAATAATGGCAAGCACCTGAAAGCAACCTATTTTTAGCGCCGTCTTCCAATCAATCTCGTCTACGGTATGCACGCGAAAAAGCGCAGCTTCTGCCTCGTCACCGTCGTTGCCAGATGCAATGCGCACATGCTTTCCTCGCGGAACTTGGAGCTGCATAAGCTTTGCTTCGCGACGACGGTTTCTTCGCTCGATCAGGATAAACGCGACGCCGTAGACAATCAGCATAAGCGCCACGGTAACTTTATTATAGAAATGCTCGTTTACCCAGTCGTCGAACAACAAGCCAATGATGGCCGCAGGAATACATCCGATTGCAACCATGCCCCAAAGCCTCCACGTCGAGCGCTTTTCAACTGCGCTTTTGCGTGGCGAAAACGGATTGAGCTTGTGAAAATACAGAAGGATTACTGCCAAGATTGCGCCGATTTGAATAACCACCAAAAAGAGCGCTAAAAACTCTTCTGAGACTTGCAATTTGACGAATTCGTCCACCAAAATCATGTGACCGGTAGACGAGATAGGAAGCCACTCAGTAATACCCTCAACAATACCTATGAGCAGCGCTTTTAAAGCTTCAAGTAACATCTGCTATACATCTCCGTGATGGTTGTCTTGAAGCGACGCCAACGCCAAAAGCCCCACCGCCACACACAGACCCATCATTACCAACTTCGAATTCTCTTGCCCTAAAACCAAGGTAGCCAATGCGACAACCACCACAATCAGCGCAACAACACGACACACATGCGAAAGACGCTTATTAAATGAAACATACAATTTTACCCGATCATCTGCCGGGTGCGTGGTAGGCTTCATGTCGTTAGTTGATGTGCGCTGCGGTTTATCCATGCAGGCATTGTAACACCGGCAACTAAATACCGATAACTTAAGCCGCGAACAAACATTTGATAGCTATCAAAGGATCATTTCTTTACTGTGTTTTTGATACATTTGAACTACTCAAGGAGCATTTCATGAGCGAATTTAGTGATATGGCGAAAACTCAAACCACTGATCAAAAAGTAGTCGTAGTTGATTTTGGTGCACAATACGGACAGCTCATTGCCCGCCGTGTTCGCGATCTGCAGGTATATTCTGAGATTGTTCCTTGTGACATAACCGCTGATGAGATGCGAAAGCTTTCGCCATCTGCCATCATTTTGTCGGGAGGGCCGGCAAGCGTTTATGCGCAAGATGCACCAACACTTGATCCTGCCATTTTTGAGTTGGGAATCCCTGTGCTGGGCTTTTGCTATGGTCAGCAGATCATGGCGGTTACCCTTGGCGGCAGTGTTGGTCATACTGAGAAAGGCGAATACGGCCCAGCACCTCTGACGCTTGACGAAGAAGCTGGTGTGACCTCTCCCCTTTTCGCCAACACGCCCAACGAGCAGACGGTATGGATGAGTCATCGTGATGCAGTTGCACAAGTGCCGGATGGCTTTGCGGTGACCGCTTCAACGGATGTGTGCCCGGTGGCAGCCATGGAATGCACGGAGAAAAAGCTGTTCGCAACGCAATTTCATCCTGAGGTTCGCCATACCCCCTACGGCAACGATCTACTCAAAAACTTCTTGTTCGGCATTTGCGATCTTGAGGCAAGCTGGACAATGGATGGGATTATCGAAGACGCCGTTGCAGCAATTCGCGAACAAGTTGGTGATGCACGCGTCATTTTGGGGCTTTCGGGTGGCGTTGACTCTTCGGTGGTTGCGGCGCTGTGCGCTCGCGCCATTGGCAAGCAGTTGACCTGCGTGTTTGTAAACCATGGCCTGCTTCGCAAGGGTGAGCCCGAAGAAGTTGAAGCGGTGTTCACCAAGCAATTCGACGTGGATTTTGTGCACGTGCACGCTGAAGATAGATATGCCGCGCTTTTAGCGGATGTGACTGATCCCGAGCAGAAGCGTAGCATCATTGGCTCGCAGTTCTGGAAAGAGTTTTTTGCGGTGGCCGAGGAACTGGCGGAAGATGGTCGCCCGGTGAAATACCTGGCGCAAGGCACCATTTATCCTGACATTATTGAAAGCGGCGCGCGCAAAACAGGCGGAAAGGCGTCCACCATCAAGAGCCACCATAACCTCATCCCCTTCCCGGACGGCGTGTCGTTTGACCTGATTGAGCCTTTGGATCACTTCTTCAAAGATGAGGTGCGAGCGCTCGGCAGTGCGCTGGGGCTGCCCGATTATATTGTGAACCGCCAACCCTTCCCAGGTCCTGGTTTGGCTATTCGCATCATTGGCACGGTCACGCGCGACAAGCTCGAGATCCTCAAAAACGCCGATGCTATTGTTCGCGAAGAATTGGATGCATACAACGCAGAAATTGCAGCGCAATCAGGTGTTTCAAATGGCGAAGTTGTACGCACGTGTGCAGGAGGACCTGAAATTGAGCGAAGCGTGTGGCAGTATTTCGCGGTATTGCCCGACATCAAAAGCGTAGGCGTTATGGGAGATGAGCGCACGTATGGCTACCCCATCATTTTGCGTGCTGTTGAGTCGAGCGATGCCATGACGGCAGACTGGGCAAAATTGCCCTACGAGGTGCTCGCGCGAATCTCGAGTCGTATTGTGGCAGAGGTGCCGGGCGTAAATCGCGTGGCATACGACATCACGTCGAAGCCGCCAGCCACGATCGAGTGGGAGTAGGCATGGGCGCTTTTTTGATGCCTCAAACTGAAGAACAGTTACTAAGGGACTTGCAAACAACTGATGAACCCACTGAGTTCCTTAGCGATTTGTTTGATTCGGTTAATCATAAGGATGATATGAGATTAAGACGGTATTTGCGAAATCTCTCAGCTCTTGGTTATATCAATATTCCAATGTGGGCAGGTAATAAACCTTATTTTGTAGAGCTATTAAAACCGGATATCTCTCGAACAGAAACCATCAACAATAAACATTAGCGACAACCACAGTATCGTCATCGGGGATGGTGTAAAAATCTCGCATTCTTCTCTTCGATTCGGCCAAGAGACTAAAAGCGTTCAGAACAGAATAGGTCACCAATCATTGTTCGAGAAGCATCCCGTTGTTTGCTCACTGGTTATTTCTTTTATCGTTGGGTTTATTCTCCTTTTCTCATTCTGGAAAGATATCGTTAATGCTATCGAGGGGTTGTTTTGATGGCAAAGAGCCAAATAATAAAAGATCTCGCTAATGGGAAGTCTTCTTTGAAGACTTCCTTAAAACGGGCCAAAGTTCTTATGAGTGGTCTCAATGACAAAAGGGCTTTGACGTGGATTAATAACGAGCTTGTTGGATACAGCTCATCAGACAAGCTGCCAGATTATAGGTTAAAGCGCGGAATGCTAACGGGCTCCTATTTTAAAGGGTCTATGGCGACTCATATGAAATGGACCGCCGTCTCAATACCTCTAGGAAATATGCCTGAAGATACACAAAACCAGCTTTTGACAGTTCAGTTTCTAGAAAGCGTAGAAGCTCTTCAGCTAATGCTAAACGCTGCAAATCAAGATGGATCTTCGCTTGGCAAGCAGATTCCTGCAGATTTTTTCCCATATATTGCACAATGCAACGAAGACCCTTATATGATGATTACGGCTGCCCAAGTCAAATTAAATTCGAGCAGCATTCAGCAAATCCTTGATTGCGTAGAAAATAAATTGCTAGATACGCTTTTAATTCTTGAAGATGCATTTGGTCCCCTAGATGAGTTGGATATATCCATTACTGAGACCGATATAGAAACTAGCAATAAAGTTGTAGAGCAAATCGTATTTAATATTTATGATGATCATAGCGTTATTATTGGGGAGAAAGCGACTATAAAAGACACGACCATAGAGTAGTCACTTATTCATTAGAAATTCATACTGAATCAGTGTTACAATATCAGTATGAATTTCGGTTACTATACACAATCGCTCGATCAAGCCGTTGATGAATGTGATGGAGTAATCACTTTTGCCCAAGCAGCTGAAGCTGGTGTTCCCAAGGATGCCTTCTATCGCTATGTAAAAGAAAAAGGACTTAAGAAACAAGGGCGTGGAATCTACCTCTCCAAGGACGCCTTCCCCGACGAGTTCGCGCTGCTTCAGGCGCGCTTCCCGAAAGTAATCTTTTCGCATGATACCGCGTTGTTTCTGCACGGCATGAGCGAGCGCGAGCCCATCCCGCTATCCGTCAGTGTGGAGTCCGGCTACAACTCGCCGTCCCTCAAGGACCAGGGCGTTCGCATCTACTACGTGAAGCCCGAATGGCACGGCATGGGCGCGAGCGACGTCAAGACCCCCGACGGCAACCTCGTCAGGGCATACGACAAGGAGCGTACCATCTGCGACATGATTCGCCGCAGGGCGAGTACCGACGTCACCGAGTTCAACTATGCGCTCAAGTCCTACATCTCCTCCAAGGGCAAGGACCTCGCGCGCCTGTCCGAATATGCACGGACGATGAACATGGAATCGCGCGTCTGGGATGCAATGGGGGTGCTGCTATGATCGACAATCCCACAAGGGTGAAGGATCTCATCAAAAACCTCGCCAAGGGCGATAGCGGTAAGGCGCAGCTCTTGCAGCGGCGCTACGCCATGGAGCGCTTCCTTGAGCGCATGGCAGAATCCAACTACAAGCAGAACCTCGTCCTCAAAGGCGGCATGCTCGTGACCTCAATGCTCGATATCGGGCAGCGCATGACGAGAGACACCGATGTGACCATGCTCAACAAGACGCTCAGCGTCGAGAGCGCTGCCGAGATGGCGAGAGACATCGCATCCATTCCTCTTGGGGACGGGATGATGTTCGACGTCGAGGACGCCTACGAGATCATGGAGGACTCTGAATACGGCGGCGTGCGCATCGAGATGCGGGCGCATCTCGGCAAGACCGAGATCCCCATAAAGCTCGACATCTCTACCGGGGACGCGCTCACGCCCTCGGCGATCAGCTACACTTACCGGCTCATGCTTGAGGACCGCGACATCGACATCCTGGCGTACAACGTGGAGACCGAGCTCGCCGAGAAGATCGAGACCATGCTCGTGCGCTCCACGCTCAACACGCGCATGAGGGACTTCTACGACATGTGGGCGCTCTTGAACATGGGTGCAAAGATCGACAATGTCACCTTAGCAGAGGCCATCGCGGCAACCGCGAGGACGAGAGGTCATGAAGCTTCTCTTGCTGATAGCGGATCGGTGATAGACGCGCTGTCGGCGAGCGAGGCGATGACTGAGCATTGGGAGAGATACCGAGACAGGAACGATTTCGCCGCCGATCTCTCGTGGGGCGAAGCGCTCGACGCTGTGCGCGCTCTCTGCGACAAGGCTGCAAGCGTCAAACGCACGTTTTAGCAAAGAAGTGCCAGTTCAGTGCCACTGGGACAATTTGTCTCAATAGAACGAGGAAAGACCAGAATGCCCATCAACGAATACATTGCCAAGCAGTTCGCCAACCCCCGTGGGATGGGCGGTCGCATCGTGATGGTCGTCATGAACCGTCAGAACGAGCAGATGTACGAAGCGACAGAGACGCTCCTCCATCCTCGAAACGGCGACACAATACTTGACATAGGCTGCGGCAACGGGATTATGATGAAGAGGATCGCCGGTGCATGTGATTGCCGTTTGATAGGAACTGACATTTCGAAAGACGCTCTTAAGATCGCGAAGCGTCGGCTTGCGAGCACGAGCATCGAGCTTCTTTGCTGCTCGGTTGACGATATGCCGCTCAAAGATGCGACGGTCGACAAGGCTCTGACCATAAACACCATGTACGTCTGGGAGGATATGGCATCGGGCTTCGCGGAGATCGCTTGCGTGCTCAAACCCGGTGGTATCTTCATCGGCACTCACTATACGAACCGAGCTCTCGAATCCTACTCCCACACCCAGTTCGGCTATAGGATGCGCACAGAGCAAGAGGTTGTTTCGGCGGCACAGAATACTGGCTTTGCAGCTCAGATCAAGCTCATCATGGATGGAAGGGTGTACTGTCTCGTATGTAGGAGGTAAGCATGAATGGAGTGGCTATACTAAGCTGGACAGTTTGATGAGGGATCTTTTGAGGAAGGAGCTCATAGGGGACGCCAGGCACCCCGCACCTTCACCGAGGAGTTCAAGCGGCAGATCGGCGATGCAGGGCGCCACCGAAACCAACACCGCCCAAGGAGACGCGCAGCGAACTGGGCATCGCGCTCTTCAGAGTGCAACCGGCTCCTGTCGCACCCGTTATGTGAGGCGCATGTGCAGGATGGGGAAAGGGTCTCCCATGCTATCGGTTTCCGAGCGGTCGAACGTGCGGAAACCGTAGTGCTCGTAGAAGCCGATGGCCTGGTCATTCTGCTCGTTCACATATACCAGCGTGGCGCCAAACTTGTTTGTGGCATAGTCGAGAAGGCGCGTCCCCAGTCCTCGTCCGCGAAGGGCTGGGTCGATGAACAGCATTTCCACCATGGCGCCATCGACACCAAGAAAGCCGGCAACTGCGCCGGCGTCGTCCTGGCAAACAACCAAGTGTGCGACGGATGCAATCGCGTCCGGCACATAGCCCGCAATGCGCTCGATGTCATCCGGCGTAAGGAACATATGCGTCGCCGCCACCGATACACGCCAGCATTTCACCAGCTCAGCAAGGAGCCCCGCGTCGTCGTCGATTTCAACGTTCTCGATGTTGAACTGCACGATGCCCCTCCTCTATTTTCGCGAAACGTTCGGTTTTCGCTTGATTGCGAGCAAACGCATGAAGTCTTCAAAAAGGGAGGTGTCTGACGGTTCGAACATCGCCCATTTTCCGTCGCGGTACGTCCGTGCGCCATCGTAGGCTTTCCGAATCTCCTCGGAATAGGCATCGCGGTCTGCCTCAAACTTCGCACGCTCATCCTCTCCGAAAATAACCAAGAAGCCAATGCAGTTCTTCCGAGCATATAAAGCGCACAGCGTTTTGCCGCCCCGGCGATACTTGTATTCGTACTCCCACGCCTTGCCACCGCCGGCCCACTGGCGATTCATATCGTATCTTTCATCTATGGCAGAACAGAGGGCTGCCCAGACCTCAAAAAGAGGCTCGCCAACGAGTGCCGTCAGCTCCTGATCGGTGGGAGTGTGTTCAAGCATGGGCGCTCCTAAGAACGACGGGTCGGGGGCGGCGAAGAATTGAGGCTCCATATTAACAATTCGCCGCGCCACTAGCAACGAGCTCGTGCACACTGCGTGTGATCATGTTAGGGCGCGTAGAGGGACTAAGGCGATGGCGTGTCGCCTAGCCGAGGGCTTCTGCGACCTTAGCTGGAAGCGCGTCTTCCGGAACTTCAGACCATCCAACAACTCCGCGAATCGGCTGAAGCTCCAGCTTTAGGAGGGCATCTTGGCGCAGCTCTCGATAGGCACCGAATTCTATCTCAGTCTTATCGCCTGCCGCGTTGACCGCCTCAAGCTTGTACAGGTACGGTTCGTCCGACCCGAAATTGACGACACCGCCGCTCGACTCGTTGTTGGAAATATGGGTATTGTCGATCTTGACGTAGTAGTCTCCAGTCAAGAGCAGATTCGTCGCAGAAGCAACGAAAAGAAGAGCCGCCGTCAATCCGACGATAACAATTGCCGTAATTACCGCTGCTTTTCCCTTGCTCATAAGTTACTCCTCTCGGTTGTTTTTGACCATGAGACGATGATGCCGCTCAGGCGCTGAGACAGCCATCGATTTGCCTTACAGCTCCCTAACACTCTTGAAAGATAAGCCGCCTGTAAAGCAGCTGACCCCAACACCTCACCTTGCGGCGCTGCGGTAGGTGCAGATGCGGGTTAAGGCAAAGCCTTGGGTATTCTCTTCATTGGACATAGCGGGGTATAATATTGTCTATCGGAGATAAAAACACAGCCCCCGTCGGGTAGTCGAGACGTAGCTAGCTACCAGTAACCTGCCTCCTTGGTTGTCCCTTCTCCGCATGGTCTTACATAAAGGAGGAATTGCCATGCGGAAGGTCAGCGTTTCCTCTGCCTTGACCGTATTTCATGGTGGTCAGTTTTGGGTGGGGGTCATAGAGTGAAACGAGAACGGACAACTTGCAGTCTCAAAGAATCTGTTTGGAGCAGAACCTTCAAACGAAGAGATTCTTCGTTTCGTAGTGGAGAAATGGCAAGACTTAGACTTTTCCGAGCCAGTTGCAGATTCAGAGTTGCCTAAGAAAGCCGCTAACCCAAAAAGACGTATGAGAGAGAAGCTCAAAGGCTGTAAGACGTTGCGGTGCATCCACTAAGGCACAGCAGGCGCTGTCTCAAGAACGCGAGAACAGAAAATAAAAGCTAAGAACGACAATGCAGAGCGACGTCAGCTGCTCAAAGACCATAGATTCGAGCAGAAAAAAGCCAAGCGAAAGCAAAAGAAAAAAGGGAAATGAAGCTTGAATTCTGTGGGTCTTGTTGCATCTGAAATATATCCGAGTGAAGACTGTATTGTTTGTCTATACTGGGAAAATGCATTTCGGTTTAATATTGAGTGGGAGTAAGGTTTATTGGAATCGTAGAGTGCGAATATGAGGGTTCATTATGAGTAAAGAGGTTAACTTGAATAATCTTCTTCTATCGGCCTCTTATGGTGAAAACGGAACCTATGAGAGCGCGCAGACTTTCTGGGAAACAGATCCATATATCAAATGGCTCAAAATAGATTTTGCTATAGAGGATGCCGAGGGATCTTTGAGTGTCGATGTCTATGGTGAAAAGGAGCAGGCTACCCCTATCGGAAGCTTGTTTGGTGCTTTAATCCTAGGTCAGCAAGCTTATGCGGATAGAGAAGACATCTTTTTAGCTTGCAATGATTGTGATGAAGATTTGCTAACAGTTATGACCGAACTGTCTCAAGAGGGGCTAATTAATGAATCATTAGGTGGTTACCCGAATATCCTTTACATTCATAATCTTGAGTTAGCCAGTGAGATTCTTGATGCACAAAACATACGTCAGTTCTTCGATAGAATACCTGATTTTGTTTTTCAGCATACAAATGTTAGGCCGGAAATAGTGGCCTATATAATTGCGAGCGTAGATGGGTTTTATGAGAAGCAAGCGGAAAAGACCTCCTTTGACTCAAGATCGGTAGATGGCTACTCGCCTCTTATGTTTACCGAGAACGGATATATTCTTAGCAATTCGGGGAACCTTCTATATCGTGAGGTAAACTGACGATTCGAATTAAGGTGATATACGTTTCGTCTTGGCTGGCTGATGGCGGTAATTCACGGAGAGCAAAGATTAGATTCGTTAAATATAAAGGTAACGAACTTGTTGCAGATTGGGAGGCAGATACGCGGAAATCAATGCATTATGGAGTGAAGCCTTTCGGGAAATGCAGCTGATCTTTCTTTGAAAGAAAGTATTGACTCCTTGAGATTAATTTGTTGCTAATCTGGCGCAATAATCAGCCTGAATGAGTTAAGGGCATTACATGTTATTTATTTATAATGACCTGTTAGCATTGCGAGAAGGACAATGTTTGCGTTAGTTTCGAAGTTATCTGCCACAGCTGCGGCATATGTTGCTAATACAATGAGTGCTTGATCAAAAGCATATTCTTTTGAATCTATACCCTTTAGAAAAGACCACATCGTTTCTCTTATTTTTGCCTTCTTGTTAGCGCTCATGCTCGAGAGTTCTAAGAAAGCTTCAGCTGGTGTCACATGGTTCAAAGTGGCTTGCTCCACAAGAACGCAAAGGTCTTTGAATTTCCTATTCATATTTAGCCCATAGCGTTTTCACGTCGATGAATGAAAGTTTGCTTTGAGGAAGCAGCTTGACCACGGCTTCAATATCACTCTTTGAGTGATAATAGTATGTCACGTTAGACAAACCTTCGTTGGTTTTGAGCAAATCAAAAATGTGCGAATCATTATTTGGAGAAAGTCCGACAATAGAAAGAGATCCTTCAACAGATTTAAACTCTTCAATTCTATAATATTCATCGAATTCGATATCAGCATCGCTAGCTTTCAAAAGAATCGACTCCGCTAGGTTACGCATTATCTGATTATTATCTTTACGCCATGCTTCGATGTGTTCTTTTACTCTTTCGTCTTTTTTATAACCTTCTGCAAACTTTTCAAGGGCCGTATTTGTTTTGGATGCTTGGCTCATTTGGAATTCTTTTAATGATCCAGAATAGGAGAAAATTGCATTCGAAAACAGGTAGGAAACCTGAGGATCGAAATAAACAGAATCAAACTGCTTATCACTTAGCTTATTTCTAAGAGAACTCTCATCATAGAGATAAGAGCGTGTTCTAAAGCATCCATGAAGATGAAATACTGTTCTTTCGCAAAAATCATCAATATTTGAATCATAATTTGTCGTGAATATTACATCAAAGCCATCGAAAAAGTCCTTGAGGCTTGAAGGAAATTTAAGGAATATTTTTTCAACACGACCCACGTCATAAATGGAGTACAAAAAAACACGCTTGAATCCTTCTCGGATAGCGTTTGCGTCAGGATTCTTTATCCCATGCTTTTTAAAAAACAATTCTAAAAGAAAAAAATAGTCTTCCATTCCTACTTTAAGAGGAGAGCAATCTAAGGCAAAAGAGCCGTAGCGCTCTTTGAATGAGATTAACGCATCACGTTCAAAGGATGCCAATTCGAATTCGTCGAAATCTCCCTTGATTACATTAGGAATTTCTGAGTGCAAGGTTCCGATAAGCCATATAGGTTGATGACTATTCGTAAATGTTGTTGCTTTGAGAGGAAAATCGGGAGTTATGGATGAGGTTATAGCTCGCTTGATGATTTCTTTGTTGGCACAGCGGGAGCCGCCATATTGAATGTTTATTCCGTTTCCAACTAGCAATGAATCCATATGGGTTCATCCTTACCTGATTTGCTGAATACTCTATAAAGTTAAATACGAATGAACATGATAAGCCACATAATGCAATCGCTAAAAGAGAATGATAGAAATTTATACTGAGTATATACTATACTATCAGTATGAATTTCGAAGGTTATTCGCATAGACTCAAAAAGATCCTCGACAGCAACAGGGGTCAGCTCACCTTCTCTGAAGCGTGTGCAGCAGGAATCCCGAAGGACGCCTTCTATCGTTATGTTAAGGAAAAGGGACTCGCAAAACATGGACGTGGCCTCTATTTATCTGCGGATGCCTTCCCTGATGAGTTTGCGTTGCTACAGGCTTGCTTCCCGAAGGTTATCTTTTCACATGACACTGCGTTGTTTTTGTACGAAATGAGCGAGCGCGAACCCATTCAGTTATCTGTCAGCGTTGACTCGGGCTATAACTCTCCCTCGCTTAGAGAGCATGGTGTACGTATCCATTACGTGAAGCCTGAGTGGTATGGGCTGGGAATCTACGACATAAAGACACCGGAGGGGAACCTTGTTAAAGCCTATGACAAGGAACGCACCATCTGCGATTTGATCCGCAGGAAAAGCAGCGTCGACATAACCAAGTTTAACTATGCTCTAAAGGCATATATCGCCTCCAAGGATAAAACCTTGCCCGCTTATCGGAGTATGCGCGCACAATGAACATGGAATCGCGTATCTGGGATGCAATGGGGGTACTACGTTAATCGACAACCCTACAAAGGCAAAAGACCTCATTAAAAACCTCGCTCATGGTAACAGCGGGAAAACTCAGCTTCTACAGCGTCGTTATGCTATGGAGTGCTTCCTTGAGCGCATGGCCGAATCCGAGTACAAGAACAACCTCGTTCTCAAGGGTGGCATGCTGATCACATCGATGCTCAACCACGGTCAGAGGATGACGCGCGATACCGATGTGACCATGCTGGATATGACGCTCGATGTTGAGAGCGCTGTCAAGATAGCGAAAGCCATTGCAGCAATCCCCTTGGAAGATGGGATGGCTTTAGATATTGAGGATGCCTACGAGATCATGGAAGACTCGGAGTATGGAGGTGTTCGCATCGAAATTCACGCACATCTTGACAAGATGAGTATTCCGATGAAACTCGATATCTCTACAGGGGATGCGCTTACACCTTCCGCCATCAACTATACGTATCGCCTCATGCTCGAAGATCGCGATATTGACATCCTTGCCTACAACATCGAAACAGTACTCGCGGAGAAGATTGAGACAATGTTTTCGCGCTCCACGCTCAATACGCGCATGAGGGACTTCTACGATATGTGGGCGCTCTCCAACATCGAACCTGGCATCAACTCTGAGACGCTGGCAGAGGCTATTGCTGCAACCGCCCAGACAAGAGGGCATGATATCACGCTAGCGAATTACGGGCCCTTGATCGATACATGGGCCAACAGCAAAGATATGGCCGTACTCTGGTCTCGCTATCAGAACAGAAATAATTTCGCTGCAGAGGTGTCTTGGGAAGACGCCCTCAATGCAGTCCGGATCCTGTGCGGCAAAGTAATAAGCGCGGGTTGTGTTCATGATTAACATTATTGCGCCAGGTAGCGTCACTGCAGCATTCCTTGTTGCAATACAATCTGTGTGGGTTATACAACCATGTTCGAAACTTTGCAATCTATAGTACAGCGGTTGCGATAAAAAAGGAATCAGCCATCCAAAAGAAGGTGACGCAGAAATCAATATTGCTACCCTATGCTCCGCGTGATCTTGCGTATCCTTTTTTCAATTGTTGCTTAAACAAGAATACAATCAGCAGCAATTCGCGTCATGCAATCACAAGTAAGCCACTAATTCTCGTTGCCCAAATAGACACTCCTAGTTTAGATGACTTAAACAGGTAGAATACTATTTTCGTGGCTACTCCAAATCAGTAAGTATAGGTAACCATATAACAAGTGACATACAGAACAGCACTTGCAACACCTGGATCGAGATAGCCAACGAAGGCTTGTGACGCGATTGCTATCAGTGCTCTCACTCCTACCCTTTTGACATAAAGACTGTCATATTATTCTCATTTTTCTAAGTTAACCAATGCGACGTAGGAAAAGACGGCTGATAATAATAATTTGAGGAACTAGCCATAATCGCCTGGCAACCCATGGTATTTGAGCATTGATTCTTCTAGTTCTAGAATAAATCTGGTTCATCGAATTCTATTTCATTCTCTTCTTGATGCTTCCTTTGCTGTTCCGAAGAGAAATAACAATCTTTGCATGGATTGGGAGTTTTCGAAGATTGATTACTTTCACCATTAGGGTAATCGGCAGTTTTCGTCCCATCGGGCAAAATTCCCAATGTCTATCGCAATTGTTACAATACCCACCTTCTTTATGATATCTCTCGCTAAATGCAAAATAGGTTATAGATTCATTCTGAATCAGCTCATCATAGACATCTTTTCGCATCAAAATAAGGTTATGAATAGGCTCCTCGTAATAGTTTCCAGGCGCACCATCACACGCGATTATGGTCTTACCCGATGAAGCATCAATAAAACATGCAGTTTTAGGGTCAAACGTTAAATCGAGTTCTCTGATTAGCGACGGAGGAGGCAGTAAAATTTGATTGCGCTCTGCCACAGTACAATGTTCATCTGGCGCATCTAGAATTTGGCACAAGTTCCCGTTTGCCGTTTTGTAATCCCTGATGTTATCCTTGAAGCTGTCGTGCTCTATGGTTAAGTATCTATCATCGCGAACGCCGCTGATGTGTTGGTCTGTGTCAAACGCAATCGATATAACAAATTCATTAGAGTATGCAAGTTCGTCACCCTTGTGGAATCTGCTTTTTACAGAAAGAGCAATGGGCTTCCATTCTGTTTTGCCTATTGTGACGCTCGCAATTATGCTAAGTATCTCCGAATAGACCTCATCTACATTATCAAACCAGGCATGATCTTTAGTCTCTGGAGATACAATTCTTCGTTCAAGTTTTGGCTTAGCAGAATCAGTTATGATGTTTGAGGATGGCGTGCATACATGAATTACCCCCGGCTCGTTATAAGCCTGCTCGTCATACTGGCAAAACCCGCAACGTGCTAGGCTCGATCCGTCTAGAGCAATTTCATTAACAAAATAATTTGATGCAAGCGACCCAAGAAGTTCGTATGAAGCTATATCGAACGGCTTCATGTTGGGTGTATTCAAGGTCTTATGATAAGGGTTAAGCGGTTTAAACTTCCCAAGCAGCTCTTGTAGATTTCCTCCGTAATGTTCCAGCCATGCCTTTGTTAAATAAACCATGCAATTCAGTAGTCGATGCTGATCAAGCTCTTCTGTTTCAAACTCAATCGGAAGAAAATCTTTAAAGTCTTGGATCCAAGGGGAGGGTGAAAACGTGCATCACACCGAAAGGCTACGCCCCCAGAGCGCGGTCGGCGGCGAACTGTCCGGCGCGGCGGCCGCTCGTGCAGGCGCGGCCGTAGCTGGCGCCAAAGATGGTGATGGGATAGTCGCCAAAAAAAGCTGACGGAGCAATTGCCTGTGACCCACAATCCCTTTATGGCATGACCATCGACGTCGAGCACCTGCTGATCCTCGTTGATCTTCAGGCCGCCCATGGTGACCAGAAGCGTCGCACCGGTGTGCACGCCGTAGAAGAGCGGCTCAGTGAGCAAGCTCAAGCACTGCTTGCGCTTGCCGAAGTCCTCATCCACGCCGGCGGCGCACAGCTCGTTGTAACGCTCAATGGATTTTTTGGCCGTCTCGACATCGATACCCTCCATCTTGGCCAAAAGCTCGTCGATGGTGGCAGCCGAGAGGATGGCGCCCTCCTCGATGAACTGCTGAATCTGCTCGGGGTTATGCAGGGGCGAGCGGAAGTCCTTGCAGACCACCATGCCCATGGCAGGGCTGTCCGTCTCCCACTTGCTGTCCCAGAACACCCACTTCATATGGCGGGGCTGGGCGTTGTGGGCGCGGCACACAAAGGCGTAGGGCATCTCCTCGTTGCAGAAGCTTGCAGAAGCGCTCGCCCAAATCGTTCAAGTGCAGCCACGGCTGACGCGTCAGAGGAATGGAGGGCATGCGCTCCAAGCCCTCGACACCCTCATCGAAGCACATCGGGCAGTAGGGCGCTGTTCGCCCAAGAGACCGCGGAAATGGGCGGCATCCCCTTCGCCATGAACGGCACAGACGCCGAACACGACAGCGACACCTCCGCCGACCACATCGCCCAAGCCGCAACCTCCTACAACCTGTCGCCGCGCGAAACGGAAGTCGTCGAGTTGTTGCTGCACAGCCGCAGCATTCCCTACATATGCGACGAGCTGTTCATCGCCAAGAGCACCGCTCAAACCCACGCGCGGCACATCTACGCCAAAATGGACATCACCGGCGGTCGGCAGGAACTTATCGATCGCATCGAATCGGCAGACGAGGCTCAAAGACCTTCTCCGCCTCCAACAGCATAATTCTGCTCCTGTAACTTATTGCGTTATCGCAATAATAAAGAAGAACGACGCGGAGTAGCCGCCACGCTACCGCTTGGAAATGAGATCATTCGGACGTCTCGGGAGCATCTTGTTCTTGTTCCACGGCATCAATGAGCTGTTGTTGAGAGTGTACGCCAAGCTTGCGGTAAATATTGCGCGTATGCGTCTTGACGGTGTTCCTTGAAACAACCAGCACGCTCTCGATAAAGCGGCTGTTCCTTCCCCGGGCGAGCAGCAGGAAGATGTCGCTCTCGCGCGGGGTGAGCCCGAAACGCTCGATCATGGCGGCGCATGCCTCGTCGAGCGTGCCCTCTTCCTTCGCCACAGGCAATTCCACCGGACGAATACTCGAAATGACGTCTTCGAAGCTATACCCGCGCAGAAAGAGAATGGCGTAGACAACGAAGCAGCAGAAGAACACCACAGCTATCAGATTGTCCCAGTACAGCCCCATCCGCTCCAACTCGATGGCAACGGTCCATATCAGGGAGTCGGCAAATACGCCGATCTCGAAGGCCGCCACGCCGAACAAGACGAGAGACGGTGCCGCCCACACGTTGCGGGACGAGAGCTCGAAGAACAGCAGCCACACAAAGAGCATAAATAAGTTCGAGCCACTGAACATAACCGCCAGCGCGGCATGACCCACCGAATTCGCCAAGGCACCTTGGGTCGGCATCGTCACGAAAGCAAAGCCCACGATCGAGGAGAGGAGCGCCGCATAGTAGAAGTCATCGACATCAGGCTTCCCGCGGGAGACGACCACAACAAGGACTCCTATGGCCGCCGTCGCCGCAAGGCACGTCAGGGGCACGAATCGAGCTGTGAGCGGAGCCGCCAGAGACCAGGCGACATGCCCGTAGCCGCTCATGCACGCGAACAGCAAGATCATGACGAACAGCTTGTTGGAGAACGGAAGGAACGAACCGGGATTCGTCGCCGCTAAATCGCTCGGCGCGGCAGAGCATGTGAAGAACCGTAACTCCCCCGCAACACGTTCCGCAAGCAAGAGGCTCACGCACCCCAGCCCCAGCGCGCACAGCACGAGACACCAGGGGGAATCGGATGCAGCGGGAATGACCGAGAACACGATGAGGTAGCCCGCGAAGCCGGTAAGCAAGCTCACCGTGCGCCGTCTGCGATCGAGCTTCGCGGCAGATAAAGCAGTTTGGACAAACGCCCACGCCACGCCGATTCCCGCAGCACTCAGCCCTAAGGCGACGAACACTGGAAGCCCGTTGCGTAGCCCCACGAGAACGGCAAGGAAGCCCACCGCTCCGGCAATCGGGGCAGCGATGCGCCACGACCGGCGCGCCAGCAAATCAAGATGATCGCGAATCGCAAAAGCCAAAACGCCAAGGGCAACGATACCCATCAAGACCGTTGCGATACGCCACGCCAAAGCCCCCGCATCGAAGGATACCACGCAGAGACGGGCAAGCATCTGCATCCCGACCACGCAGACAAGAAAGCAGACGGCGGTCGCCCAATCGACACGGCACAGGAAAGCCTCCCCTTCGCTCGGCACCCCTTCCTCTTTTCTTGTCTCCACTTTCCACACCTCCCGAAAACCTTGCTCATCTTACCAGGCGAAGCGCCTCTTTCGCGTCACGTCGTCAAACACCACCAGGCATTTTTCCGAATTTCACCCTCCTAAGGTGAAGGAAATAGCCGTGAATTTCATGAACCGAGGGCGAAGACCGAAGCCGCACGACCCGCTAGGCTCTGAGCAGTGCCGCAATCAGGCGGCGCAGACAATGCACTTGAAGCAAGGACGAAACGTCCTCAAGGAAAGGAGTGGAGGATGACCAACGACGCTATTTCGCGCCGCGGCTTCGTCGGACTGGGACTCATGATGGGAGCCGGCACTATCGGAGCCGGGCTCGCCGGCTGCGCACCCTCAACGGGAAGCACTTCGGCAGAAAGCTATCTATCTGATACGGGGCAAGCCGTCGCAGAGGACTGGCTGGGCGCCGAACCGCAGATCGACGAGACCACTGAAACCAAAACCGTCGACCTGCTCATCATCGGCGCCGGCAATGCTGGCCTCGCCGCCGCGGCTACAGCCGCCGATCTCGGTCTCGACTTCATGCTCTGTGAAAAGTCGAGCGCCGTGCAAGGCGCGCGCATGTGGATCGGCGCCGTCAACACGAAGCACCACGACGCTGCCTCTATCGAGGTTGACGAGGGCAAGCTGCTCAACGAACTGGCTCGCTACGCCTCGTTTAAATGCAACCAGCGTGTTTGGCGAACCTGGATCCGTGAGAGCGCTGAGATGATCGACTGGCTCGACGGCATTATGGGAGCTGAGGCGGAACTCGACACCGTCGGCTACGACCATGCCACCGGTGGCACGGACTACTACGTCCCGCCGATCCAGCACATGTACTCCATGGATGCAGACGACCGCAACAGCGTGCTAGAGGCCTACATCAACGCCAAAGGCCACGAGGTCAGCTTCGGTCACGAACTTGTGAAGCTTCTTCGCGAGGAGAGCGGCCCTGTAACCGGTGCCATCTTCGCAACTGACAAAGGATACACGCAGGTCAACGCCGCCAACACCATCCTCGCCACCGGCGGCTACCCCGCCAACCGCGCCATGGTTCGCAACCTCGCGCCCATCATCACGCAATGCGTCACCGCCGACGGCTTCATGCCTGGCAACGACGGCAGCGGCATCAAGGCGGGCCTGTGGGTCGGCGCGAAGATGGACGCCGAGTGCGCACCCATGATCTTCGACCGCGGCGCCGTCCTGCCCGGCACCGATGCCGGTTACGAGAGCGATGACGACGCTGCCTGCTTCCAAAGCACCTACGGCGGCATCGGCCAGTTCGGCATGGGCAGCCAGCCTTTCATGAAGGTGTCTCGTCACGGCCGGCGATTCGCGAACGAATCTACACCCTACGACTTCATCTGCCATGCCGCGGCTCAGCAGCCCGGCGGTGTTTGGTGCCAAATCTTCGATGCCAACGCCGTAGAGGATATGAAACGCTTCTCTACGGTAGGTTGCTCGAAGGGCGCGCTCATGCCCTTCATGGGAGGCGCGCCCATCGACGAGGCCTTTGCTGATGAGCTGGAGCGCGGATTCGTCGTCAAGGCTGACACCATCGAGGAACTCGCTGACGGCCTTGGTTTCACCGACAATGCGAAAAGCGCCTTCATTGAGGAAGTTGACCGCTACAACACCTTCTACGACAACCAGTTCGATGAGGACTTCGGCAAGGAGGCGTTCCGCCTGAGCAGCCTCAAGACCCCTCCTTTCTACGGCTGCTGGTATGGCGGCACGCTCCTGACGACCGTTGACGGACTGTGCATCAACGAGGACATGCAGGTGCTTGACGAGGCCAACAACGTCATCGAGGGCCTCTACGCTGCCGGAGACTGCTCGGGAAGCCTGTTCTCAGGCAACTACCCTGAATACCTCGTCGGCTGCGCATGCGGTCGCACCGTCACCTTCGGTCGCCACGCCGTGAAGCACGCCGCCGGCCAGCTGTAAGTTACGCACTACAGTTTATATAACCCCTCCTCTGACCCTGCCGTAGCCTCCTCCCCGCTGCGGCAGGGTCGCATCCCAGGCGTGCTCGCCATGCCCCCATTCTTCGTCCAGGAACTTCTGATACTCGGCCTTCGCCCAGATTGACGTCTCGTTCGACTTCGACGTTCCTGCCTTCGATAGTTTCTTACATGGACTCGGCGCTATGCCGTAGTTTCGCTCCGCGTGGTTGAAGAAGGGTGTGAGCCGCTTCCTGAAAGCGTTCGACTTCAGCTCGTAGGTGAACCAACGGATGCGGGGCTTCATGTCGGCCAGGTAGGTCTCGACGAAGTCCTCGAAAGCGTAGCTTGACGGATCCTGTGCGCGTTCCTGGAAGTCTCGCTCGAAGGAGAATGCCTCATCCTCGCTGTCAAAGCTTCGCCTCGTCGTGTGATTGAGCTCTCCTTTGTGATCGCGATAGTAAAACGCTATATGTCATTTGCCGTTCTCTTGGCGACATGCAGGCATTTCAGCACCTCCCCATGTTCTTGAGCACTGAATCCTCTGTCTCCGCCTCAGAGGGGCTCACATCGCCTCTGAGGCCGTACATCATCTCTGCTAGAAGGTCGTGAATCCTGATGATGGGAGCGCCGGTCTGGAGGCAGGCCTTCCTCATGATCACCCTTAGCTTCGCATCGGAAAGGATTGCGAACGGCCTCTCGTCGTGTGCGATCCCCACATGGTTGTAGATGTAGTTGCGAACCTCGTCGCGCAGGAACTCTGGCAGCGCGATTGTGCGGACTGACTTGAGGGTCTTGGGCGGCATAATGCGGTCGCTTCCCTTGAGTCGCCTGAACGACTTGGTGATCCGAAGCTCTGATGCTGCGAAGTCGAAATCATCCGACCCCTCAAGCCGTAAAGCACGAGATGGACTACAGAGTGCGCGTCATCACGGATATTCCACTTGCGACCATTGAGTGGGAGTAGCGAAAAGCGGCATGGAGCCTAGGTAAGACGCTACAGATGTCTCAGGTTGGGTCGATAGTTCCGCAGTCGTTCCTCGCCGATGTCGTGGATGATTGAGTCGAGCTCGAAAAGTAATTGCTCCTTCTGCTCAGGCAGCCTACCCCTCAGCATCACGGGATTTGATGCACCAAGCATTGCGAACTCCATTCGAATCGTAAGATTTGCAACGAGCTCCTTCACCTCCTCATATTTTTCAACCTCTAGCTCCTCCTCCCAGTTCCCTGCAATGATGTCCTGGTAGAGCTTAGAGTTCTTATAGATCGTCAGCATGTTCGCACCGATAAGCCAGGGTTTTGTCTGATTCACCACGTAAGCCGTGTTGCGCGCGCCCTCGATACCGCGACCTTTTCCGGTGATGCCTACCAGGTAGAAGAACGCATAGCTTATCCCCGCCTCATCGGGTCTTGCGCATTGTTTGACAATCTCGCTCGCATCTCGCCTTGTCTATTCCGAACAGCCTCTCCTCGGCCTTACCAAGGCGGGTCGTGATACCAGGTTTGCGCTTTCGAGAGGTTCGCCTCATAAGGAGCTCTCCAGATGGTTCCGGTGTAGTGCACAACAGATCCTTCCTTCGTTGATTTCAAGAAGAGGGATGACCCATCGTACTTGGAAAGCTAGTACTGGTGTTTTATGGTTGTAGTAAACAATTCTGCACTATTGAAGTTGAGCAGGGATTACGATTATGGCTGAAATAAGTTCACCGACGAGAGAGCTCTGGCACGCTGCGAGTCCATGAGCCGGATGCAGGCTGTCCTTGGCGGGAAGTGGAAGATACTCATCCTCTGATACATCGCAACCTACGAAGTTCAGCGCTTCGGCGAGCTCATGCGAAGGATAGACGGTATATCGCAGTCAACCCTCACCAAGCAGCTGCGCGAACTCGAGGCCGACGGACTCATCCATCGTGAGATCTATCGCGAGATTCCGCCAAAGGTGGAATATACACTCACAGACGTCGGCAAAAGCTTCGTGCCGATCCTCACCGAGATGACGCTTTGGAGCCTGCAGTGGCTCTATGATGGCGAGCATGTCCATCAAGATTGATTCTCTCGAAGAAATGCCAGGTCGGATCCACTAGGTATAATTGTCGTGAGGACAAAACCCTCCCCTACGCTGAACCTGACTGCCTCTTGGTCAATCTGCGCTTTCCGTAATTCCTCTTCGCTCATGATCTGTAACCCCTTCGCCCGCCACGTTTCCATGCATTTTGGCAAGCAGCAGATAGCAGAATGCTCCGATCAGATACGCCACAACGTCCAAGACATCGCCTGTGCTATTGGGCACGAACAGAGGCGCAATCGCCTCCCAGAAGATCCCGCAAAAAAGCATGTAGATAAACACCGAGATTGGCCGCTTGAGGCAGACGTCAGGCTTAACTAAATTCAGCAGGAGATTCGTATAGGCCATGAAAGCACAGCCGCCCAACGCGTCGATGGTGTGGCACTGCAACAGGTAAGAGCCCAAAGACCCGGGGTAAGCACTGGTAACAGCTGCTATGAGGAAGCCGTCTAAGATGAAGAACAGAAGCGCGCAGACGGCAAGCACTACGATGTTAAACTTAAGCGACGCCCCTGAAATACCAGCGTTGTATTTGAGTTCCTCAATAAACGGCCTGGCGAAGGCTCTGATTTTGTGCAAAATGCTGCCTTGCATCGAGTGCCTTTAGCCGCAGAACGCGAATATAAAAAGACCAAGGGCAATCCCAAACGCGATCACCAGCACCCACCAGCAGCATCCATGGTTATTGTTCATATAATTACCTTTCGAGACTTTTAGTTCATTATACCGAACACTATGGCTTAGAACGTGCTTCTATGGGTCACCCTCGACAGAAGGAACGGCTACTATATTCTTGCGCTGGTTGCAGTTAGTCCTACAATGTTGCACTTCGAATTGTAATCAACGACAACGGTCAACAGATGGTCACCGAAGCACTGCATGGGGCGATTGACTTCATCCTTTCCAAAGAAGCCGTTCTCTATAGAGCCGCAGATTCTAGGGAGTACCCTCTCTCACAGGTGGCCGACTGTGTCTGTACGCTTGAACTAACGGATCTTAAATTCCAAAACAAAAAAATGGAGAAACAGCTTCGCCAGCTAATCCAGGTCAGTGCCCACGATGTTTCTGCTTGCGCTTAGCCTCTCGCAGCTCAAACCGCTCCTGCTTTTTCTCTTTCTTCTTCAAGCTGCGCCGATGAGCAGATTGCTCCTTCAACGACTCGCGCTGCTCGGCAAGTGCTTGTTGCGCCTTTGTGCTTGCAGGGGATCCACTTATTGACTTCGCTGCTTCTCGCATACGGCGTTTAGGATTCTTAATGACCTTTGGCATGTCAGGATCTTTGCTCCCGTAGAAGGAAAGATGCTCCCACCTGTTCACTACGAATTCGAGAATCTCTTCATCTGAAGGCTCGGCTCCAAAAACTATCCTGGCGATACCGAGCCTTTCGTCTTCGACATGTTCAATGATGCCGACCCAAAATTGACCGTCGTGATAGAGGGTCAGAGTGGATGACACGCTGATCTGCATGGCTGATTCCTCCTTTATGTAGATAGGCCACACAGAGAAGGGACAACCAAGGAGGCAGGTTACTGATGCGATCTAATCGCACGCCCACGACTACCCAACGGGGACTGTGTTTTCATCTCTGATTCTTGAATTATACATTACGCCATGCGCCCGCCCCAAACAGGCCGCCGCACTCGTCATGATGCATTCGTCTTATTCAGACAAACCCGTTTCCTCGGATTGGATATCTCCAAATCCAATATACGAAGAGAACCCAAGCAGATACAATGCGTCGACAAAACCACGCCCGCTTGCATTCCCGATTTCGACAAGTCCATCGTAGACGGTGTCATAAGGCGCCGGTGTCGTATCGAGGTCTTCGATCACCTTTTCAATCGTTTCCGGCAAAGCCTGGCACACTTTCCAAAAAGCAAGCCTATCCCCTGTTACGATCTTAAAGAATTGATCCATACTCACTCGGCGAATAAGCTTATGCGATCTATGTTGTCCGTCAACACTCACTCCCCAAGGAATGTTTTGAGACTTTTTCGCTATTGCCTCAACCAAAAAACACGCGCTGTCGTCATCCTCGAGCAACTGCTGCTGAGCCTTCGAGTAGGTTCTTGCAGCTGAAGCCGAATTCATCGTATTGTGCTTATTTTTCATTTCGACATATATTGTCGAAACCCTCGTCCCATCTCCTATGTCTACCCCATTTGGGTTCGTATAGATCACATCCCAGCCGGCTTGAGGCACTTCGCAGTTGTCTATATAGCGAAAAATGTTTTGATGGAAGTAGCCGATACTGTTATTGTTTCCCTTGTCTCGTTGCCTGAGCACCTCGTCAGAAACAATAGTTTGCCAATCCTTTTGATAGATCGATTTATCAAGAATTAGTTTTATCGGATCTACTGTGTTGCTATTGAACAGCTCAACGTCGAAAGATTTCATGCCCGATCGATAGGATTCCACCGTGTTCTTGACGTGTGTGTAAAAATCTTCTTGCGAAATAGAATCCATGTTCCAAGTACCAATCATGGGACATTCTCCTCACCAAGGTTTGTAAGAATTATAAAACGCTTCATCCAGTAAAGAAATTCTAGAAACAAAAAACTGCAACTTGAAGTAATATAACCCTTGCATATGCAAGGGTATATGGAGGTACATTGTGAGTGTTGCTACTTGTGAGTTATTAAGCGTAACAGAAGCTTCCCGAGCGCTAAATTGCTCTGTCGACACAATCCGTAGATGGAACAAGCTTGGCTTAATAAAGGCAACCCGAGACAAAAACAACAAGCGGCTCTTTAACCCTGCAGAAATTGAAAGACTTCAGAAAAAACTTGCTGGAGACGATAGCACACAATACGAAGTCTTGACCTCCCCAAAGCGTTTTTCCGAAGCAACCTGCATTGACTTATTCGCGGGAGCAGGCGGCACTGCTCTCGGATTTCATAATGCTGGAATAGCGCATGTCATGCTAAACGAACTGGATCACAGCGCTTCTGAAACCTTGCGTGCAAACTCAGCTGATCACGATTTGAATTGGAACATAATCGAAGGCGATGTGGCTGGCATTGATTTTTCCCAGTACGCGGCCGAGATTATTCAAGCGGGATTTCCCTGCCAAGCCTTCAGTTACGCAGGAAAAAGCAGAGGATTCGAAGATACTCGCGGAACTTTGTTTTTCGAATTCGCCAGAGCCATCCAAAACATCAAGCCAAAAATTGCCATTGGTGAAAATGTGCGAGGACTTATCAAACACGATGGCGGGCGCACGCTTACGACTATGCTTAAAACGCTCGACGAGCTTGGCTACAAAGTAAACTTCCGCCTTCTTCGAGCACAGTACCTCGATGTTCCCCAAAAAAGAGAGCGCCTCATTATCTTTGCAGTTCGCAAGGATGTGGATGCCCCAATCTTGTTCCCCAAAGAAAAAGATTATTTCATATCCATGCGACAAGCATTAAAGAACTGCCCAAAGTCAGAGGGACAAACGTATCCTCAAAGGAAAAAGGAGATCATGAGCCTTGTTCCAGAAGGTGGAAATTGGCGTGATTTAGACGAAGATATCCAAAAAGAATATATGGGTGGAAGTTACTATTTAACTGGTGGCAGAACCGGTATGGCAAGAAGGATGTCTTGGGATCAGCCGTGTTTGACCTTGACGTGTGCTCCAGCTCAAAAACAGACAGAACGCTGTCATCCTGAGGAGACGCGGCCTCTCACTGTTAGAGAGTATGCTCGCATTCAGACCTTTCCTGACGATTGGAAGTTCTCGGGCAATATGTCGAGCAAATATAAGCAAATTGGAAACGCTGTTCCGGTCAATCTTGGGTATCACATTGGGCGTTGCGTCCTTGCCTCTTTGGGCTACATAGATATCGAAGACGACATGATCGAAGTCGACCCTTTAGACATTGATGCGGATGCGTAGTCTTGAGCAGAGATTTCTTGGTGTCGACAGAAAACAACTCCAACGCGACAGCAGGCGCGGCAGGCGCGCCGTCAAGGGCGACATGCGGATATGGCGCGATTCTACGAGGAGATGGATATAGCAGTTCCAAGGCAAGGAGGCCATAGAAGCTTGCTTGCTCTCATACCATGGTTTTCGTGAAGAATACCCAGTTTAGAACCGTTGTGCCAATTTGGCGAAGTAGACATCTGTTCCTTCATACATGCTAGGTACGAACATGGGACACCCTTTATCGGGCTCACAAGTTATCATTCGTCACAATGATTACAACAAGAGGAGCGCCATGACGGGTATTCGCAATCTTTTAAAAAACCGGCTCAGCGCTCGATGATATATCGGTTTTCAACAAGTCCAATAAACCTCTGCTTATAGGAGCTGCAACATGTCCAAAGTAATTGACAACACATCACCCAAATGCCCCCAGTGCGGGAGCTCAAATGTGGCGGAGATCTTCTGGGGAATGCCTGCTTTTGACGAAGACCTGGAAAGGAAACTCAATGACGGGAGCATCGTCTTGGGCGGGTGTTGCATGAGCCAGGCCGATCCTGACTGGCATTGCAACGATTGCGGATGCAGGTTCGGAGATAGACTCGATGTCTTCGAATAATTTCATGATTGATGGAACGATTAGGAGGCGCCAACAATGAAGGCGACGATTCTTTTTCCGGGCGATTACTTCTCGCTGAATGAGCCCAACGACAACTTTACTCAAGAACTTGATGCGGTTATCGCAACCGATGGGCTTGAAGCAGCTCTGTTCAACTACGACGAATTCATCGAGGGCGAACGTCTCGTACTGAACAAGACCGTCGATCATCTCCCTGCGCTCCTGATTTACAGAGGATGGATGATGAAACCAGAGCAATACCAGCGCTTCTACGACAAGCTCGTAGAACTTGGCTTCGATCCGCTAGTCTCGCCTTTGTGCTACGAGAAAATGCATTGCTTTCCCAATGCGGCGGAGATGTTTGACGACCAGACGCCCGCCTTCATGGTTTTTCCCGAGGTGGACGGCAAGGTTCACATCGACGCCGAGATCGTCAACGAGAAGTTCCATCGCTTCATGGTCAAGGATTACGTGAAGTCAGTAAAGAACACTGACTTCCCAGTCTATATAGAAACACCCGTGACCCAAGAAGAGCTCGATTCGTATATCGAGGACTTCATTCACAGGAGGGGGACACTCTTCACCGGTGGTATTGTTCTCAAGGAGTTCGTGGACTTGAAGAAGTACGAAGGAACAACGAACGAGTGGCGACATTTCGCCTTCATACGAGGTGCGCGCTTCGGGCTGAATCGCAACTCCTGCCAACCACGTACGGCACCAAAACCACCGGATTCCTTTGTGTCCAGTCGCAACACTATTAGCGTGCCCTTCTATACGGTTGACTACGCTGAGCTCGCCGATGGCACATGGACAGTAATCGAAGCCGGGGACGGACAGGTCTCAGGACTCGCTGAGTCAGATGACCCACTGCGATTCTACGAGGAGATGGCAAGATGCCTTGCCCGCTTTGATGAGTAACCGAAAGCGGCTTGTCTGTGGCAGCATTGGTCGTCTGCACATAAGATGAGCGTGGCGAACTCCGTCTAAGTCGAGAGATTGCCTGCTTGATCTGTCATAATGGCACTTGAAGAATACGATTTGGCGAACGAGCAGATATGCGCATCGCATTCGTGATGGACGATATGTCTGTCCATTCCAACGGCACGTCTTCTACGGCGTTGCGCTATGCAGATGCCCTGCGCGAGCAAGGCCATGAAGTCATCTGTGTGGCCTTCGGTGCGGATGGCTCTGAAAGCTTCGATGTGCCCGAACACCACAATGGGCGCTCCTTGTACTTAACAAATCGCCTGCAACAAAACACTCCCAACTAGGGCTTTCATTATAGTTGTATCTTGCTAAAATACAAGTTAGACAACAATCCATTTTAAAGCGGCGAAGTAAGACCTAATATAAACGCGAAGAAAAGACCCCACACAGACGCGAAGGAAAACCCAATGCAAGACACCCGGTTTTCAATAGCAATTCATCTCCTTGTTTTATTATCCGAGGTAGACGCGCCGATGTCATCAGCGAATATGGCGCAAAGCGTGGGCACTAATCCAAGTTTTGTGCGCAAGATACTCTCCTCCCTCAAAAGAGCAGGGCTTCTGAAAAGCCATCGTGGACGGGCGGGGTTCTCGCTCGTGCAACCGGCAGCCGACATCACGCTTCTGCAGATTTATCAGGCGGTATACAACACAAACGATGTCGAAATATTCGCCATACACAAAAACCCGAGTGATAAGTGTCTGGTCGGCCGCTATATCACGCCGACACTTGACGATACGTTCAAAGGCATACGGGACGCAACTGAGCAAAAGATGGCCGAAACAACACTTGCAGATTGCATCGCTGATATGAGAAAGATGGCGAAACGCGACGGGGTTCTCTAATACCCCTGAATTATTCCAGATGGAAGGTTTACGATTGCGCTGATTTGTTGATAGAATATCAGCGTGATTGTAAATGATTTATAAATACGACAAAATACTCGACACCATCCTCGAAAACAACGTGGGAATTATCACGTCGGCAGAAGCGCAGGCAGCGGGAGCCACTCGCCCTGCCTTCTCCAACTATGTTCGCAGGCGCGGCCTTGAGCGAACATCGCGCGGGGTATACATCGACCCCGATGTCTTCCCAGATGAGATGGCGCTCCTCCAGAAGCGCTTCCCGAAAATCGTATTCTCTCACGACTCGGCTCTTTACCTCCAAGACCTCACCGATCGGGAACCGATGCCGATATCAGTCACCGTTGATTCAAGCTACAACGCCGGTCCGCTCAAAGACCTGGGAGTGCGCATCCACTACGTGAAGCCAGAGTGGTACAAGCTCGGGCTCACAGAGGTGAAAACTCCAAGCGGGTTCGCGGTGCAGACCTACGACAAGGAGCGCACCGTCTGCGACCTCATCCGAAAACGCGCAAACCATCGACTCCGCAGTGTTTAGGCAGGCGATACGCGACTATGCGCGCTCCAAGGATAAGAACCTCGTGCGTCTGTCGTCCTACGCTCGCGCCATGAATATAGAATCCCGCGTCTTCGAAGTGATGGAGGTGGCACTATGATTACCGGTCCAAGAAGAATCAAGGATCTCATCAAAAACAAAGCCAAAGGCGGCGTGCTCATATCATCCCTTATTGGCATTGATGAGCGCACTACACGAGACATCGTGGGCTTGGCGGCTTCTAGGTAATCTGTCTGTAAGGATCCGGCAAGCGCCACCTTCATATCGCAGAAGAAAAAACAGCCGGCGCCATTTCAGCAGGAACCTTGTCAGCAGGCACCGTGCCAGAGATTCCGTCTCCGCTATATCAATAGCATTGACGCCGCGCACAGCAAAAGAGATACAGCCATGATTACATTCGCCGCCTTCTCGTGCCGAGCGTAAGTTTCAGAGAGAAGGTTTCCCCCGAAGAGCCAGACAAGATTGCAAGCAGTTCCGATCAGCGGCATCGCCAAGGCGGCTAACACAAGAGCGAACGGATCTTGTGTGAACGGAATCACATAGGACGAAAACGCTGCGATACATGCTACGGCGATCTTCGCATTGGTTAGCTGTACCGCAAGTCCGCTAGAAAACGTTGGCGTGGGTAATGATGCTTGATCCGTTTTGCTAGATGCCCTGAGCGTATGGATAGCGAGATAGGTGACATAAGTGGCGCCCGCGTAAGATACGATCTGCAGCGCTCTGTCAGCGATACTGCCCAACGCCAAAAGCAGCACAAGGGACACAGCAGAGATAATCAGATACCCAACAACGAGACCCGCCCACTGGCGTATTGCTGAGCGCGTGCCGAACGCCATTGAGGTTCCAAAACTCACGACGTTGGCCGGTCCGGGTGTGATGCCTTGAATGAAGCAGTAGAAAAGAAAAGCAAGTGCAGTAGATGAGGTAATCATTGTGTCTCCTTCACGAAACGGCTCACTATATTATCTGGCAGCCTATAATTCAAGAAAAGCGAATATAATAGAAGTCTCAATTCGACATTATCGAACAATAGGAGGCGTACTTGGAGCTTCGCAATCTTCTTACGTTTAAAACCATTGCGGATACAGGGAGCTTTGCCCGAGCGGCATCAACGCTTGGTTACACCCAGTCGACGGTCACCGTTCACATACAGCAACTTGAGCGTGACCTTGGTGTAAGTCTGTTCGAAAAGTCGGGCAGAAACATGGTGCTCACAAGCAAAGGAAAAGAAGTTCTGGAAAGTACGCGGGTCATCCTGAATCTTACCGAGCAGCTTGAGGAGCTGTGTAGAGGGGACACCCTCAGCGGAACGTTAAGGATTGCGGCCGCGGAGACGATCTTGTGCTACTTGCTCGGTCCTGCGATGGAAAAATTTCTCCGCGAGGCGCCTGGTGTGTCCCTCAATATGTACGAGAAAACCTGCTCACAGACCCCCAAAGCTCTTATGGACGGATCGTGCAACCTCGGTTACACCTACCATGAAATCTGGGATCACACCCGCTTCGATGTTGAGCGTCTCTGCGAAGTTTCTCTGGTGCCGGTGGCAGGACCGCAACACTCGGACATCGATCTATCCCTGACCAACCAGACCATCGAGTTACCCCTCATCGTAGACGAGCCTGATAGTGTCGTTCGCGGCATTTCTGAGCAGTACCTCAAAACTCGCAATATCACCTACAATGAAGCCATAGAGATGTGGAGTATACAAGCGCTTAAGTGCTGCGTGTCGATGGGTATGGGGTTCTCGATCCTTCCTGAGTTCGTGGTTCGAGACGATATCGAGAAAGGCGCTCTGGTTCCGTTAAAGTGGAGTCCAGAGAGATCTTCCGTATCGATTTTTTGCGCGCGACGAATTTCGCATCGTCAAACTGCTGCCATGGAGTTATTTTCCCGTATTGCAGCCCAATCGTTATCTTCATAGCAAGAAGCGCCAAGCAAGACACACCTTGCCGCAGCGTATCCCCGCTCCCCTCGCTTGGTGGGGAGCAGCGGTCGTATAGTGGAATCGTGTAGCCATGTAAGCTTGAGAAAGATAGCATTTGTGAGTAGCTGGCGCCCTTTTATCTAATCGAAGAATACAACCTGCAATTTCATTCAAGATCTCATAGAGCCCTTCCGTTAAAGTTTTCGCTCTAAGAAAAAACAGCGATAATAGGCATACCGTTTGGAAAGATGCTGGTTCTATGAGAGCGATTACGAGAAATACAACCAAAGCCGCACCTTGCTGCAGCGTATCCCCGCTCCCCTCGCTTGGTGGGGAGCGGCGGTCGTATAGCGGGTTCGTGCAGCCATTTGTCGCACATTCGCATGACCACTACGTCATAGGACGCGTGAGGCAAGGCGAACGCGAACTGATGCTCAATGGGAAAACCCTGCGCATATATCCTGGCGACCTCATCGTCTTTAACCCCGGTGACGTGCACGGATGCACCCATAGCAGCGACGAGCTTTTCGCCTACGACAGCGTGACTATTGCAACCGACAAACTCGACGGAGCAGTTCTTGCGCCTCTACAAGATGGCGAAGACGCGGCAGCAGAGGCATTTGAGACACTTATGGAAGCGATACGGAGCGAAGACGACGAAGCCATTCTCGAGCGCGCTCTCTACCTGGCGAGCCTCTTAGAATCAAACGAGGTCGTACAACATCTTCCCACCCAAAACGAAGATGTAACCCTTCGCGCCTATGCCCATATGCTCGGACATCTAGCAAAACCCGCTTCTATCAAAGAACTAGCACAAGGCGAAAACATATCGGAATACGCCCTCATTCGCGCGTATCGTCGTCGCTTCTCCATCACGCCTCTGCAGCATCTCACATCGCTTCGCATCGAGTGCGCTTGCAAACTGCTGGCGCAAGGCGCAAGCCCCGCCGATGTCGCAGAGGAGACCGGTTTTGCAGATCAGGCGCATTTGACGCGTATGTTCAAGCAGCGGTTAGGCACTACGCCCGTTGCTTATCGTAAGATGACTGCAAGGAGGAATCAGGTATGAGATACCACCTGATAGCCCTCTTTAACATATTTGTTTGGGGCACCACTTTCGTGTCTACGAAAGTGCTTCTGACAGATTTCACGCCACTTTGGATCCTGCTGATACGTTTCACCATCGGCTTTATTGCGCTCTGCGCTTTGAGACCCCATATCCTTCACCTCAAAGAGAAAAAGCACGAGCTGTTATTTATCGCTGCAGGTGCTACAGGAATTGGGGCATATTACCTCATGGAAAACGTGGCGCTTGTCTTCACTACCGCAACCGCGGTCGGCGTGATCGTGGCTGCCTCGCCTTTGTTTACCGCAATACTTGCTGCACTCCTTGGCGACAGATCCTCGCTAAGCCCACGCTTTTTCCTAGGGTTTGTCATTGCCATGGGAGGACTCGTCATAATTGGCATTGGGTCAAACCCCGCAGGAGAAGCATTTTCCTTGACGACTGATGCAATCTTGGGCGATGCCCTCGCTCTTCTCGCAGGGCTTGTCTGGGCAATCTATTCTATCCTCGTCCAAAAGATCACCAACTTAGGTTACGAGACCGTAGCTTCAACAAAGCGCACCTTTCTCTGGGGGCTTGCCTTCATTCTGCCCGCCACGCTCATCGTCGACGGCGCAACACTTCCTGTTCAGGACGTCTTCGAGTGGCAAAATCTCTCAAACCTGGTCTTTCTTGGCGTGTTTGCCTCCGCCGCATGCTTCGTCACCTGGGGTGTCTCCGTGAAGCATCTCGGTCCGACTATTTCCACGACCTACATCTACCTCGTTCCTGTGATAACAGCGACATCAGCCATCATCCTGCTTGGTGAGCCTTTGAACGAATCGATTGTTGTTGGTGTAGTCATGACCATCGCAGGTCTTCTTGTGTCACAGAAAAGAAATGCCAGTAGGCGTCGTGGCGACGAAACACACAAAAAGCTCAAGGAGAACTCAAAACGCCTGCCTCAAGAAGAGCTTGAGAACTAGATATTAATCCACCATTTATCGCTTCATGGTCTTTAGGCGCCTCTTTAAATCATCAGAGACACGTCTGCTTTCGCACGCTTTTTGGATTGACTTGTTGTGAGTCCAAATATCGAACTGCTGCGACTCGATCACCTCAAGTGCGCACTCGGGCTGTTTCGCCAGAGCTTCGGCGATATACCATGCTCGCATCATGTTGACGTAGTGCTCATCAGATGTGACTCTAACCACCCATTGCATCTGCGCAGGTTCGAAGCGCTCATCCAAGAATAGCCGCAAGAGCACACCTATCCCAAAACGAACAACATACGGGCAATCATCCGCAAGCCAGCACCGTACAGCCTCAAGCGTGCGTTTTGGGTCTTTTGCGAGCGTGCGCACAGGAAGCTGATCACAGGTTGCCCAATTGTCGATAGAGGGCAGAAACAGGTTCAGCGTTTCCATATGCTGATCGTAGTTGCTCATCTCCCCCAAAACAAATGCGTGAAGCTGGTTTTCTTCGAACACATCATGGGGAAGCGACTCTAAAAACTCCTCGATTTCTGGGTGTTTTATCAGCTGTTTTGCAAATGTGCGCAACGCAGGTGTTCGCACGCCAACGATAGATTGCGGATCGAGCGTAGGAACCAATTTCGAGAAAAACGCCTTATACTCTTCGTCACAATGCTCCGTAAGAAATGCGCGTATTTCAGAATGAATACGTGAGGCCATCGTCTATCCTTTTTCGCTATCAACATCATCAAGGCGTCGCAAGTTTGGCGTAACCAGCGCCCAAAGCGTAACACTAATCCAGAGCACAATAAGCACAAAACCCGCCACAAACTCACCCCACGCTTCCACAATTGCCGAGGTAACAAACACAGCCACTGGTGCCGCTACAAGCATAAGCGAGTTCTGAGTACCCAAAGCAGCTCCGCGATTTTCTGCAGGAATGCGATCGAAAACGAAGAACCCCAAAAGCGCTGAAGCAGGTCCGGCAGACAACCCCAAAAGCAGCGCACCAGCAATCAGGAGCGGAAAATCTGGCAGAAGCCCCATGATAAGCAGGCTCAGCGCCATACCCGTAAGGGACAGCACAAACCAGCTGCGACGGCGCATGCGATGAGCAAGCACCGAGTAAGCAAGCGAGCTTATGAGCATGCCAACCGACATAGCCGAAAGTACATATCCAAGCAACTCTGGCGTGTCTGCAGCCGTAAAGTGCACCGGCAGCACAAGACCTTGAAACGACCCCATAATCATAACAATGCCGAAGGTGAGCAGCAAAGAGGATCGAAGCAAAGCGTCGCTTTTGAAGAGTACGCGTATGCCGGCAATAAGAGAGCGCTTCGCATCGCTTGCAATTGCAGCCGCGCCTACGCGTGCCGGCCGATGAGGGTCTTCTGCTTTTGAAGAACCGTCTTGCGAATTCGCCGGGTTATTCTCAATTTCGCACTCGATACCTCCATTTACATTTCCTATAGAGCGCGGCAACGTGAGTGTTACCAGTGCTGCCAACAGCGACATAGCGGCGGTGAACCAAAGGGCGCTGGCATCGCCTACTACCGTCATGAGAAAAGCAGCGAGCGCGGGCCCTATGATGACAACGAGAGAATCGAGCGCTTGCGTAAGCCCCATAAATTTCTGCAAGCTTCTCCCCTCGCGTTCGCACACCGCAGGCAAAAGCGCATCGCGTGCGGTCATGCCAGGGATGTCGCCGATAGCGCCGATCAGGCCTAAAGCCACAAACCAACCAAAAGAAAGACCCCAGATTGCATCCACAACAGGAAGCGCGGCAACACTTGCTGCCGACAAAATATCCGAAGCTATAGAAATATTGCGACGGTTAAATCGGTCAACCAGCGCGCCACCCACAAGACCAATGACAAACTGAGGCAAAGCACATATGAGCGCAAGGGTGCCCGCGGCAAGAGCGTCACCAGTGGTTGCGAGTAAAATGAGGGGCAAAATAACGCCAGCAACAGAATTGCCCAGCAAAGACAGCGCACAAGAGAGTAAATAGCGTGGCGAAATGGATAGACGGTGGTGTTGTGCAGGAGCGCGCATCGAGTTCCTTCCTTCAAAATAACTTCGAGAAGGTAGTTAAAACTATGACGCTACGTCGGGGTCAATTCATTTGTGAACACGTTGTGGAGGGTTTAACCAACCTGGCTTCAATGGCTTGTTCGATGCGTTTGATCACATCAAGTTGGGCGGAATTAAGCCCTTCACTTGCTGCTGAGTCCAAAATTCGATCGCGTTCGGTTTCCTCATTAGTCCAGTTCACAGCATCAAACTGCGCAATAAGTGGCGTCAGAACAACAAGTGCATCTTCCACGAATTGATCGCGCATGGCGGCAGACGCATCCGGCTCTAAAGCCGCGCATCGTGCATCCAACTCCTCGAGCGATTTCGTAATGGAGACATCCTGCAATACGTCAATCACACGTTCGAGCTCATCCAACTCCACTTCGTTATAAAGATGACCTACTAACACCAACACGGTACGGCTATAGGAACTGAGTTCCTCCGAGCCTTTCAGTTGTGCAAGCGACTGCAAGATGCGAGCGAATCGAATGGGCACATCAGGAGACAAACGCTCGGCTTTTAATTGGGCGATGATCTGGCGTTGCTGCTTGAGATTTTCGATCTGAAGAGCCAGGTCGCGATCGAGCTCATCAAGGGCAGCTGTGGTCACAGAACCAGCCTTTTCATCTGAGAGCTCCTCTGAGGCGGCATCCATGTCGTTGAGGATTTCTCCGATGCGCGCCAGTGGAAACCCCAACGACGCGAGGCGCTTTATGCGTAACAAGCGCGCAAGATCGGCGGTGGTGTAGTTGCGATACCCGTTGGGCAAGCGCTCGGGCTCCACAAGAAGCCCGAGACTGTGATAGTGTCGCAGCGTTCGCACGGACACGCCAGCAAGTTTCGCCACTTCACTACTGCGCATGAAGCTTCCCTCCGTCGTTTGAGCTGTCGTTTTGCACGCTCGAGCGTTTTGTTTGCACCCGAGCGCGAATTGGTGTTGCTCGGGCTATTGTTCGCCAAGCTATTGTTCACCAAGCGATATTTCTTGCTTGCAGCGAGCAATGCCATTGCGCGCACCACGCAAGGCACCTTGATAATAATAATCGCCGCACGAAACCGCAAGATCCAGGTACCGCTCAGCTGTCTCGTAGCACTCAAGCGCTCGCGTAAAATCGTGCTCGCACCCAATGCCTTCCTCGAAACAACCCGCAAGTCTCAAGGCAATACTTCCTGATAGATAGGCATATTTGCCATCATCATGTTTCGCTGCTTGCTCGTAGCTTTGAAAAGCTTTGCGCTCGTCCGGGTCGCAACCAATACCGTTTTTGTAGCAATCGCCAAGCTTATAAAAAGCCTCTGCTATCCCTGTGTCGGCGGCCGCCTTAAAACACGCAAATGCGCGCTCTTTTGTTGGAAAGGGTCTCCGATAGTCCTCATCAGTTTTAAGCTCATCGAGGTTTACCCAGTACGAACCATTGCATCTGTCGTAGTAGTAGACGTAGCCAAGGCACATAAATGCAAGGGCGTTACCTTTCGCTGCCGCATGACGATACAGCAGCTCGGCGGTCTTAAAACAATCGTGCCGCGCATCGGCATGAGCTGGATCGGTCAGCGACATACCTTCATCGTAAAGACCGCCACCATAATACAAAGCATCCTCACCATCGGGGTCATTCTCAGAAACATAGACCGCTGTATACGTGTGCCCGAGATAATTGTCGTCATCGTCATAGACTGCGCGCGTTACCCACGTATTAGGGAGCCTATCCCCATTATCATAGGTGGTAAGCTCCTCATAAATGGGTTCAAAAATGTTTGCATCGTGCGAAATTTTTATCCTTGATGCGCTGTTCACTTCGCCATGCTCCTTCAACAAAATCATCCCCTTGCCTACTTCGTATAGCAGCCACAGAGCTCACCTTGCGTCAGTTTACTCCAGTTTTGCTGCATCTTTCCTGGCAAACAGCACGGAACTAGCTCGTAAAAGTTGTGCGTACGCAAAAGGCCAGGTAAATGCAGAGTGTTTCGTTCTTCTTGAGGCGCTCAATCGGGTAGCCCATGCCTGCCGATGTATGCGAGCTCATCTTCAACTCCCATAAGCTGGCTCCACCGAGCGTTGAGGAGCTGGGCATAAAGGTTTTGCTGAAGCCCATAACTTCCAAGCGCGTATCCGTCGTTCACCTCAACGAGCAGCGTCTCTCCACGCGAGGTCACTCCAATATCAATCGCGTAGCCAGCTGGCGCATCCAAATAAGCCGCGACCATATCCTCAACAACACGCGGGTCAAAACTGCGCCGCCAACTGCCGTTATAGCGTCTTATGTCAAGGATTTCGCCATATCTGACAAAACAGCGCCATTCCGAGTCAAAGCTGACGACTTCGCTGCAGATCACCTCAGCATCTTCGCCACTTGTACCGCATCCAATCAAGTCTCTCGTACTGCGCACTACCACGCCCGTAAATTTCTTATCCTGCACTGGTTTGACAAAAACCGGCCACGACTCAACGTCGTTGTTCACGCGATTTATAGTGGATGTCCACAAGCGTCTGCCCAGGTAAGTTTTAAGCGTGTCGGGATAATTAATGCGCGGAACCTCCACTCCAAACCGACGCATCACCAACTGGCACAACCCTATCCCGCCCACGACGATATCTGAGCGTGTTGCTGCCTCAAGTTCACTTGGTTGACTGTAGCCAACGACTTCAAAACCCATTTCACGAAAGCCGTACCAGGCCACAGCACAATTGATATTCTTCGGCAAGCCGTTTTCTGTTAACACAAAAACTCTCATGGTGTTCTCCAATTTCTACGGTTGATTGTATTTTTCCAGAAACGTCGCCTGAGATGTGTCCAACTATGGGACAGGGCGGTTTCGCGTACTTGCGGACAGCCAACGCCGCAGCCAGCGAGACACCGCCACCTCATCCTTGTTAAACTTAGAAACAAAACGAAACTCGCCATATTTATAAGAGAGAGTGCTGCACATGCTTAGCCAAAAGCTCATATTGGAACAGTACGAGAAAGCCCGACAAAAGAAGCCGCCGGTAAAACCTCGGCTCAAAATCGATCGTTTGAAACCGCTTGATCCCTCTGAGCTTTTTGAGGGTGAGTTGTTCGTTTCTAAAGCAGTGACCAACGCAAAACTAACCGATGCAAATTTCAGCCATCGCAGCTTTTGCGAGTCAGCATTCACCAATAGCTCTTTTCAAGAATGCGACTTCTCTGACACAAGCTTCGAGGACGTCGTTTTCTCGGGCTGCGATTTTTCCGTTGCAGACTTTACGTCAGCCGGATTCAAGCGATGCGCCTTCGACAATTGCAAACTTACTGGCACAACACTTTTTGAATCCTATTTCGAGAATGTCGTAATCCAGAATTCACTTCTCACATTCGCCACCTGCTCTCAAAGCAAATGGAAAAACATTTCACTTGCAAAATGCGACCTAAGCGAAGCAGACTTCTGTGCCATGCAGCTATCTTCTGCATCCATTGAAGATTGCAAAATTGTGTGCGCTTCGTTTTTTAAGACAAGCCTTGCAGGACTTGACCTGACGACATGCACGATAGAAGGCGTAACCATCTCGGATTCTATGAGTGAGCTGCAAGGTTGCAAAATGGGGACAAACCAACTTGCCACCTTCGCGAGCATGCTCGGAATCGTTATCGAAGAGTAGCTTGAGCGCTGACGCCGCATACCCAGCATGCGTATACGCAGCATACCCACGAGGTTCGCCTCATTGCGCTGGTCGTTTCGCGCGCGTTACACGATATGCGCCGTACCCTGAGTGCGAACTCAGGGGTGCGGCACACTTTCGCACTGCTTTTCGCGAGGAATTTGCAAGTTGTGGCTGGAAAAGTGTCCTCGTCGGTGAATCTGAAGGCGAAATGGCTTAAAAAGTGCCCTTGTCGGTGTTTTAGACGTTCAAATCGCGTCCGAATCACGTCCAAATCGCCGACAAGGGGCATTTTCCAGCCACAACCTCGAAATTACTGACGATAGTTCATGAGTGCAACAAATTCGACGAAGTAAAAGCCTCAAAGCAAGAGTCTTCGCTGAGTGCAAACTAACATGCCAGGATTTTCCCCATAGGATCACTTCTCTTCTCCCCAAAAGGATATAGTGATCCACAGTTCTCTCTTCCACGAAATGTTTTAATGAAATGCATTTTTACAGATCTCTCTGAGGCGTTTTTTGCTAAATCTACCTACTCAACAATGTATAGATTTAGCATTAAAATAGGACTACAAACAATGGAGGGGCATATGAACTTTGATGAAGTAACAGAAAAGACATTGGCATTCAGAGAAGAGAGGGACTGGACTCAGTTTCACAACCCCAAAGATCTCGCCATATCAATCAGCCTAGAGGCAGCAGAACTGCTGGAAGTTTTTCAATGGTCCGGCCAGGATGTAGTAGTTGAATCAAAAAGCGAAAAGATAAAAGAAGAAATTGCTGACGTTGTTATCTACTGCATTTACCTTGCCGACACTCTTGGATTAAACCTTGCAGATGTGATTAGTAGTAAACTAGACGAAAATGCTAAAAGATATCCCGCAGAAAAAGCGAAGGGCAACGCAAGAAAGTACACTGAGCTGTGATAACAATTCCTACAAGCAACTCCGCTGAGACCCCAAAAGGCTCCCCTTTTTATGTCGATAGATGTCCGTTTCGTTTTGGTGAGCAAATAGACTACGGGGTTCTGGAACTAGAAGAAGACAAGGTCTTTAATTGGCCTATGGTTTACATACTCGCAAACAAAGACTTTGCATATGTTGGACAAACCACAAGCCTTGCAACTCGAATGAGCCAACATGGCTCCAATGAAGAAAAACGAGACTTTGACACAGTAAATGTAATATTCAACGAAGAGTTTAATACCTCGGTCATAACAGATTACGAGCATCGACTCATCGGCTATATGCATGCCGATGGTCGCTATGAACTCACGAATAAAAATGACGGCATGACCGATACGAATTATTTCAGCAAAGACACGTATGCAACCATGTTCGAAGAACTGTGGGAAGAATTGCGTCGTTTAGAACTTGCTGATCATACCATCGCCGAGATCGAAGAATCAGAGGTTTTCAAATACTCCCCATTCAAGGGGCTCACTCCAGATCAACGCGTAGCTCTTGATAAGATACTTGGCGCCATAGATGATGGACTAGAAAAAGCTGAGCCAATCATAGTGGAGGGTATGCCCGGAACAGGCAAGACCATACTTGCAATTTACTTGCTTAAAGCGCTGCGAGATGATCCGCGCTATAAGGATATGAATATCCGCATCATTGAACCAGTGACCTCTCTGCGCAATACGCTTAGAAGTTCACTAGCAAGCGTTAGTGGTTTGTCGCCAACAGACATTATTGCTCCAACTGACCTTATTAAACCTGCGATGGGTTACCGTAAAGGCGAAAAGAAATGTTTTGACATTGTACTTATCGACGAATCTCACAAACTGAAACGCCGCGTTAATTTAGGTACACAGTTTGCAAATTATGACAAGGTAAACAAGGAGCTCGATCTGCCAAGAGATGCCACTCAGATTGAATGGGTGCTCGACCAGGTAAAGCTTCCCATTTTCTTCTATGACCCATTGCAAAGCATTGGGCCTTCCTGTCTTGATCAAAACACAGTCAAAGAAACTCTTGGACACGCCGCAGAAAACCCTATCAGGCTCGATAGCCAGATGCGAGTAAAAGGCGGAAAAGCCTACCTTGAATATATCCAAAATATCCTAGACGGCAGTCAGGAAGAATGTCATGATTTCGAAGATTACGATTTTATTCTTCATGATGACTTCTCCGATTTCGTAGCTTGCTTTGAACGCGACTATAAAGAGCATAATTTGAGCAGAATGATAGCTGGCTATGCTTGGAAGTGGGCATCAAAAGACGATTCGGACGCTCAAGATATTATAATTGACGGAATTGGTCTCAAATGGAACTACACATACGATAATTGGGTAGGACGAGGCGCAAACGACTCTCGCATTGCGCACGAAGTGGGATGCATACACTCTATTCAAGGTTATGACCTCAGCTATGCATATGTCCTGATTGGAAATGATCTGCTTCTTGACGAAAATGGCGTACCGGCCTCAAATAAAAGTAGCTATTTTGATCGTAACGGATATGCAACTGCCTCCAAGGAAGAGCTTGATAGCTATATCAAAAATATTTATTACGTATTACTAACTCGCGGCATATTGGGAACTCACGTCTATGTACTTGATCCGAAATTGAGAGAATATTTCTCTCGTTTCTTTTACTAGATGTCAGCGAGCTTAGCTTTATGTTGGTACTGCGCCATCGCAAGCGCGCAAATGACAGATTAGTTAAATAAGCAAAGCAACATCACAAAAACTCACTAATATTTGGGCTGGATGGAGTTTTCCGATGCGTGCACCCCATTTTATAAAAGCCGCACGAAATCTAACCCTATCCGCTTTGTCAGGATTCGTACGATAATTGTTTACCAAAAACACTAAAATATTTCACCAATATCCATCTCTTCAATACGGATTTATTTATCAATGATGTTAGTTACTGACGAAGCATCCTCGCCTTCCGCCTCAATGAAATAGTAGGCTATGCCTGAATCTTGAATAATCCTATTATTGACTCAAACGTTTCACTTTTGGTTTGATTAGTTGGCCACTTTGCAAATGTAGTCCTTTTTCTTTCTCAGAAAAGTTTGGTTTTACGTCTCAAAAAGACACAAATGCCCAATTGCATCTAGATACAAAACGCAAACAACTTCGAATAAAGAAATCCAGTTCTATCTTGCGACCAAAAGCAAGAATGCTCCAGTAGACTTCGACACCACCAACAGCACTCGTGATTATTATTCATCGTTTTCGGATTACAAAAATATGACATGCGCTCACATCCTTTTGAAGCACGTGCGCTGTGTAATTGATCGTATAAAAAATAATGGCGATACTTATTTGGCTATCGACTTAAAACAATCACCGCTCCAAAGGCCAAAGCAAATCTAGATAACTTGTATTCGCTTGTGAAAGTTTATCGGTAACCCCTAAACCCCTCTTCGATTGCATAGGCGCTGACTGGCTGCCCAATAGATGAGATAGAGAGTGATTCTCAACAAATGGATTGCACAGATACAAAGAGAAGGTAGTTTAACAGATGAGATAGAGAGTGATTCTCAACATGACACTTCGCACAGCGGCGGTAGCGTGTAGTTTAACAGATGAGATAGAAAGTGATTCTCAACCCTAAAAGTTGTGCGACATTTCCTTGTAGTAGTTTAACAGATGAGATAGAAAGTGATTCTCAACATGCCGCCAGTTATAAGCACGCCAAAATGTAGTTTAACAGATGAGATAGAAAGTGATTCTCAACCAAAGCACAGCAACAAAGCGCAAGCTATAGTAGTTTAACAGATGAGATAGAAAGTGATTCTCAACTAATTTGCTTAGCAGTTTTATGCGGCAAGTAGTTTAACAGATGAGATAGAAAGTGATTCTCAACAAACTCCTCACAATAGGTAAGTAGTTGTTGTAGTTTAACAGATGAGATAGAAAGTGATTCTCAACAGATACGTGCCATTTCCTACGTATTACTCGGCTTTAACCAGGGAAAACTATGATTCTTCTAGATGGAAATCGCTTAGAAAAATATATTAAAACAATACAAGTTGCTCGTATTTTTCTTCTACTGGTTGCTTTTTCTTAGAAATAAACCTAACTACCTTAGCCCACTGAGCGTCTGTGAGGTGCAAAATGCGGACTTCGCCGTCTGCTGGCAAACCATCCTTGATTATCTTTTCTGTTGGAATATTCCCATTATAGGTAGGTGAATATTTTCCATATACACTAAATTGAATCATCGAAAACCCATTATCCTGAAGCGGTTTTCTAAACTTTGATGCTTCGCGTCGTTGAATTTTTGTCTGAACAGGTAAGTCGAACATAACAACACACCACATAGCATCATACCTTTGCTTTCCGCTTTTATTGATCATGAGAACCCCATATCGGAACCGATAATCGTTCAATATCGCCCTCAATAAATCGTCCGTATTGCTGAGCAAAATCCGTCATCGCTGTCTGCACCACACTATCAAGCGTGCCAAACTTTTCAAGCGTCGCTTCAATTAATAATCGACGCACCTCTTTGTCTTCAATACAGCACTCATCTCCAATTCGCAAAACTGCCGCATCAATAACAGGTCGAAAGGGCTCTATAAGGTCATCTGCCAAAGCAAACTGATTACCTCTCCCCCTGTGAAAAATGCCAAGTGTTGGTATTAAACCTGCCGACACAATAGCCCTCATGCTTTGTCCACGTAAAATGGTATACCCGTAATCTAAGAGGGCGTTTTTGCCCGGTTCGCCTAACCCGGGCAATCTACGAAACGACTTATCGCCAAATAGATTATGCCAATATAGTCTTGCCGCCTGAGCCTCTATATTTTCTGGATCTCCCGACTTAACGCTTTGTGCCATACTTCTAAGTTTGTCGGCTACAGTTAGGTCTACTCTTTCAATAACGTTTGCCTGACCAAATACCTTTGCTTTCACAATATTTTTCCAGGCATTTTTCTTTTTTGGAAGACTTAGTTCAGACTGAGCCCTTTGTCTTGCGGCAACCCGCCCGTGAGGATCGACCCATGGATAGACTCCTGATATAGGAAGCCCTTTCCAATCAGTGAATACCGTAATCACACCTTGGTTGGCAAGATGATACATTACAGCCGGCTCCAACTGAACTTTGATCCCTATAAAGAGAACGTTGATCTCGCATGGCGCAATTGAGATAATTTCGCCTGTCAAGTCATCGAGAATATCCAAAAATCGAGTATTCTTCGAAAAGCTAATTCGTCCGCTTAGCCGTGTGAGATCAACTGTTCTCCAGTTATTTGACACTTTACTATGCTATTCGACAAGCCAGCTAGTTGGCATATGATTATTGCTTTTATAACGGGTCTGCCCAAGCGTATTCCTATAGACAACCCATGGGCTCGTTTGCATTAAGGCGTTGATTGCGAGTGGAACTCCTTTTTCGAGAGCCTCAAACAAAGTCTTTAATTCTTCTTTCGTAAACTCTCCGCTGGCAAACTCTACAGAATCAGATTCCATATCGCTATTGACCTCTTTATTCTTTTGCCTCCCAAGAGCATCACGCCAGTATTCCTTATAATCAGGAAGGTTTTCGGAAGATATTTGCGCAGGTCGAACTGTTAGTTTTGCGTTGGTTCCAAACCCAGTCACCACAAACTCTCTGCATTCCGGGAATGCGCGCATAATAAGGTTGATTTTCTTGTTTTTCTCAGGATCAAAGAAAGAATCCGAATTATCAACAACAATAATTGAATTAGTGACGAGCCATCCTAAGTATTCTGCTTCACCATTTTGTAGCGCTTTCCTAATGTTTAATGTTGCGTTTCGTAAGCTGTAACTACTTTGATCCAACTCAATCGAGAACAGATCTTTGCCACGGTGCTTCAACAGATCAACTTGAAATACGCGAACCGATTCAAATGTAAAACCTGTCAGTTTTCCTTTGGAATTGTACTTTGGAGTTTTGTATATCCTACTGTGATGAATCGTGGAACCAATTCCTGCATATCCACCACGTACTGGCATCCTTACTGCGCTTTCAACCTTATCTATATCATTTGGCTGCGCTAAGACACCAACCAAATGATCTCTTCCGAATCGCTTCCCCTTAACGACGATCGTACGATTATCATTAACAGGAAGTCCTTTTATTTCGTCGTAATCCTCTAACTCAGTCAATGCCTGCCATATCTGTGGACTTTCAACTTTATCAATCGCTACAGGCGTCCACGAACTACCGAGCGGTTTTTTAGCCATCTCGAATATGGTGTCATCATGGGCTTTCCCGATGCCAAGGCGAAGTCGAATAGGATAAAGCACTTTGACAGCGCCGCGTCTCATGTCTTCTGCAAGAACAGCTATCAAGCGGCTCATCTGTTCATCACGCCAACGTCTATAGATCTCAATATCTGCAAATTTGAATCCTTCGTATTTTTTCCACTCATCCATTTTGTCAGAATAGTAACCCTGCACAACTTCGGTGTCTCGTATCGATTGCCTTTCCATGAGGGTTTTTGCAACCGACGGTCTCAGCATTGCTATAACCGCAGCATCAACGGCATGGTGACGCCTATCAAGACGAGTCTTTCGTTTATCTCCGTCCATCCACGGCATCTTACGTTCGAGCCCAGATGCTCTTCTTGCCTCAGCAGTTAGCCTTCCATTAAAAGCATTCACTCTTTTTACAACGAAGTCATTATTTCCTTCTGTTGAAAATCCAACTTTACCTTTATAGGAGAAATGCGTTTCTATTTGCTTAATGAGTTCGCGTGCCATCCAAGCAACAGATTCAGCAGAACGACTATCGAGTGGTTCATCTTCGTTTTTTTGATTCAAACGAGCTTTTACATCGCGTTTATATGATTTGAATTGCTTGTCTGAAGAGAAATAACCATCTTTTAACCATGTATCTACTCTGCCTGAAACTTCACTTCTCTTTTCTTTACTTGCCCACTCGTAAAACAAAATATTACTTTTTGAAACATTGCATTGTTCGCAAACTGCAACCAGATTAGAGATGACATTCGAGCATCCTGGACCTTTTCGCGGAACAATATGATCCATCTGCGCAGTATAAAAATCGATCTTTTTACCACAATAGGCGCATTGACTATTTTGCCTTTGAATTGCCAAGTAGCGCCTTACGTCTGCTTTCGAAATCGAATCCGAAGTGGTGCCATCCAACCCGTAGACTTCACGGTAGATCTCGTCGCGAACTGATTTGTTGGCATCGTATCGTTTATCGTTTTCTTTCCTGATTTCTCGGCTTACCTTTTCCGACTTAAATCCTTCTCGGGTATGTTCAACGTTAACCGTTTCTGGGGCACCCCATTCTTTTTCGCAAGCTTTTAGCCATCTAGCTACAATTGCTATCGTCCGATCTGCTGCAGGATTTCCTAATTTAGTGCCAAGAGGGTTACCTTCCGGTGTCCAATCGTCTTCGATACCAAAAGCTTTCTTTCTTGCTTCATGAAGATTCAAGCCCTCATTGAGCATCAATTGATTTAATGTATGCAGAGTTCTGAGACCATATGCCGCGCGCCCAGAAACTATTTTGATTTTGTCTAGCTCTGATAAAACTGATTCATCAAGCTCACCAAGCTGCTCATAAAGCTGCTCAACGGCTCCTGTGGCCGCTTGGAACTCAGGGTCGTTCCCTGGATTAGGCATGCCGGAGTTGCTGAGAGATTCGATAAAGAACTCTCTCGCATAATCGCTGGAGTCTTCCCACCACTCTTTGACAACAGACAGCTTATCGTTGTAGCCCTTAACACTTTTGAGAGCCTTTATACTCTTTAGCGATGGAGGCACTTTCACAGAAATAGGCTCACCTTCTTCAGTGGTTCCGCCAACCCCTGCCAGTTGATTTTTCTCTATTCCCAAAACATCAGCCACATCATGCCAATCGAGCTCGGAGCTTTTCCCATTGGCTTTATCAGAGCACAAAAACTCAAACACTTTGGCGATTTCTTCAAGCGAAAGTTCTCTGCTTATATCCCCATCTTTAATTCGCAGATTATGAAGAGTCGTTAGTATTACGTATTTTTGATACTCAATAGATGCTTTAGATGCACGTTTTTGGGTCGGATCCAATTGATCGTTTCCAACCAATTCTTTTGCAGCTCCAACGTCTTTTGGATTTACCTGAGAAAACACTTTGTCGAAAATAGCTTTACGCTCTTCATTGGGCACTTTCTGAACTTCAAATATTCTATTAAGTTCGTAGTAATTATCGCTTTGGTGTAGTTTCCCGATATAGGTTGCCCCCTTTTTAGAATTAGCCTCTTTGCGTTTTCGGAGGGCATACTTCTTGTCTGGCAGCAAATACTTCTCTTCGGGTGAAACAAGCACTGTTATTAGTTCAGGCACAGTAGGATAAACGCAGTCAGGAGAATCCCACAGCTCTGGTCTAACCACCTCATAGGACTTTTCTTTAGTCTCTTCGTTCTCTTCAGTGGCTGCATCCTTTTTTGTAGCAGCCTTATTCTTGATTTCTTTAAAGCTAACGCCTTCGTAGCATGGCAGATCTTCGCTCCGCAACCAAAGCTGCAACCTATCAAAATACTCAAAATAAAATGACGACGGCTTCTTGGCTGCTTCCGCCAAAGAACTAACATTTGAATACGGGTTTCTCCATCCATGATGTCGGGCAATATGTCGTATTGCTACCGTGAGGTTAAGTTTGCGTTGTGCTTCATTTTCAATATAACCCTCGAGAAGCGTTTTGCGCGCACGCCAAGGAATAAGCGGATCTTTAATCTCATCAATAAGATTTTTCGCTCTTTGAACTGGATACCCTAAATTTACTAGCGTTACATCAAGATCTTTTAAGCGTAAACGTTTGCGTTTATTAAGGCGGCGTGCTCTTCTCGCTACTCCAGCTATTTTCTTTCGTGAATCAGCACTTTTTTGAGCAGATGGATCAACCCCTCCATCATGTATGACCGATTGACAACTTAACAACCTAATCGGCAAAGCATCATATGGATTATCAGAGGAATCATCAATCTCAATTGCTGCCATTCCAACAGAATAGAGTCCAGCATCAATTCCCACCCGGTAGCGCAATTGTTTTTTACCCATTTAAACTCCCGAAATCAAAGATCGAAACCGTAACCTAAAGCTATCCTAACACGACAATACACAACCTAGACCAAGGCAATAAAAAAGCCCCTTACGGGGCTGGTCCTAAAACGGACTGAGAAGTCGTTATAGCTATTAGCTATAACTTATTGAGAATCACTCGCCCCTATTCTCCACTGATTTGATTATTTGTCAAGTAGCAATCGCCTGCAGTCCAACCAACAAAAAGCTCACTAAAACCATTGAAAAGGTCAAATACATTATCCCGGAGGCAATTCTATTTGTTTGTACCAACTATGGGACATATCCCAAGAATTGGCTAGAACCTCCTGACCAATTGCCTCAATCGCCACATACTACCAACCTTGTAAACCTCACCCACAACATTGACTGATAGGCGCTTTCGCACTGCTTTTCGCGAGGAATTTGCAAGTTGTGGCTGGAAAAGTGCCCTCGTCGGTGAATCTGAGGGCAAAATGGTTTAAAAAGTGCCCTCGTCGGTGTTTTCGGACCCAAAAACACCCCCCATTTCCCCGACAAGGGGCAATTTCCAGCCAAAACCTCGGAAATGTTTTCGATAGTTCACGAGTGAAACAAATTCGCCAGAGGAAAAGCAGAAGGCCTGCCAACTTTCTTTCGACAAGCCTTCCTTCTGGCAGGTTTGCGGCCTACTAACCAAGGCGACAGCCTACCAATCGAGGTGATGATCCACCGGCCAAGCTTGCAACCTGCTGGAACTTACCTCGCCAACCTAGACTCTACCCAATCGAGAGCCAACGTGACCAGGCTCGCTATCGAAAGGTTCAAACCTGGCAATGTCGCGGGCGCGGCAAAGAAGCTGATACTCGCGCTTGGTAAGTTCGTCCAAATCAGCAGTCTCAATGGCCTCGCGGCACAAGTCGCGAAACATCTCGGCGCTCTCCTCAAAACAGATGCGCGCCTGAGCACCGGTTCCATGAGCCACCTCGAGTCCATCAGCGTAGAGGTACCATCGATCCGGCTTGCGCCAATCCCCGTTCGCCCCCTTAAAACTGAAGGCGTTGAGCTGTAACACGTGCGGCTTCCCCTCCTCTGCAAGCTGTTCTTCGAGCGTCTTCACGCTGTACTGCATCTGATAGTGCAGATTGGCGCACAACTGAAAAGACGAAAAGGTCTCGATCTCGCTCAGGTAGTGGAAGGGCGGCCTCTTCTCCTGTACGCGTGCAAACGGATTGCGCGTTTTTTCGTCCTCAATATTGCGAGATTTTTTGTCAGATTTTACTTTTGCGGATTGGATTGTTTTAGACACAAGAAACTCCTTTCATCGGTGTTGGCAGTACCACCGTGCCTCCTTGGCCGGTTGGTGCTGGGGTCTTCGAGCCAACTCTCTCGCCCAACTCTTGATGAATACATGCGGGTTCCGGAACCGCGGCGCCCATAATGCACCAAATCAAAAAACGTGTCAAGCCTGATTTTGCGCGAGCGAATCAATCGTTGTCTTCGCCAAGTTCGCGCGACCAATCGAAATCCGGCGGAGGACCCGTGGGGTGATTGTCATCTGACGTGTGATAGTCAAGATGCCCGTCCCAGAGGCATTCGTCCATAACGACGCACCCGGCATCATCGAACAGCACCCCTTCTTCCTCGAGCATCCTGCGCTGGATCTCTTCTCCACCGAACGCAAACCCTGACGCCATGCGACCGTCCTTGAAAACCACGCGGTGACAAGGAATACTCTCCGGATCCGTCCCGGGTTTTGGGTTAGCGCGAAGAGCATAGCCAACAAAGCGAGCAGATCGCGGCGCACCAATCAAACGCGCCACCTGCCCATACGTAGACACTTTGCCGCGCGGTATCTGCTTCACTACTTCGTACACTCTGTTTGCGAAATCGCCCATAAGCCTCCAATTGTTCGCCGACGCCGCCGCTAAGGCCGATGCCGCCGCCATTGCTGCAGCCGCCATTGCTGCTGCCACTGCCGCCTACGCTGTCGTCAATGTCTCCGCCAATACTTCTTTCAATGCCGCCACCATTGCTGCCGCCAAGAAATTCTAATTCGAAATTAATCGCCGACGCAAAGCTTTCATATTTGTTCTCACGTCTTTGCTATCATAGGCGACACAAAGACAAGTATCCAGCAGGAGCAACACATGCCAGAAGCCTTCATTACAAACATTTCGTTCCCGAAAAGCTTAGACGAAGTTTTATATTTCATCGAAGAGCGAGGCAAGTTCGACGTCCAAGAAGTAATGACCTCCGACTATGTCGAATGGACGGCACCCAAAGATGCTTTTATCGGAGAGCCTGTCTTCTTTATGCACTCGAAGACATCCATCGATACCATCCGTCGACTCAAAGGAGAGCTGAAACGTTTCCAGGACGATATTGAACCAGAGACGTTCGACGTTTTGCACCAAGCACTGAATGAGGGTGAGGATATTTATCGAGAAATCGGTGGCGCGATATTTGCACGCGGAACCGTATGCGGCGACATCATAGTCGACAATATCGCCACCGAAGACGGACTGCATTGGCGCAGCAAATATTATGCTCCAATCGATTCAATTTTGCTGATCAAGCCACCAATTCACATCGACGAGTTTCGGGATTTCATTACCGTTTCGCGTACAGGAGCAATCACAAAGCTTACCTCGGAACAGTGCCAGAAACTGCAAGAGATGAGATTCTAGTCAATCGCAACCAAGGGGTCGCGCCGCGGCAGACTAAGATAGCCGTCGCCGAGCAACAAACGCTGATCCGCGCAAGACCCACGCCTCACAAAGCTCAGCGCGCACAAGGTTCACCCATAGTTCGACCCACGCAAAGCTCGGTTTGCGCGTGGTGTCCCATGCTTGGAACACACATAATCTAATGCTGACCTATCATGTATTAAAACGTACAAACGAGATAGATGGTGAGCATATGAGCAACTACGAACAAAACATAGTGATTGACCTCGAGTTTACACCCGTCAACCCTAAATACCGAACGGGTCATTTCTGTTTCGAAATCATCCAGATCGGGGCTGTTCGAGTTGATCAAAATGGCAAACTATTAGACAGCTTCACGTCGTTCGTCAAACCGGAATTCACAGACCGCGTCACGCGCAAGGTCCAAAAACTCACCGGCATTAGAACCTGTGACGTTACAGGTGCCGAGTCTCTCGCGGAAGTATTGAAGCAGTTTCGCGCTTGGGTGGGCAACGCTAAAACTCGCTTTGTTGCCTGGAGTAATTCCGACCTGCGCCAGCTCGTCGTTGAGACAAAAACAAAAGAGATCTCTTTCTCGGAGAAAAACAACAGGTGGCTTGACCTACAAAAGATATACCCGCGCTTCATGGAAGTTGACAACGGAAGGCAAATGGCGCTTCGCATCGCAGCAAATTGGTACGGCATTGAAGCGTCCAGCCAAGACCTACACGGCGCGCTTTACGACGCAACGCTTACTGCTGAGTTACTCTCGTCACTTATGACCAATGACTACCTCCTCCAAAAAAGCATGATTGCAAAAGCTATGCCCAGCAGTTCGCAGGCTGAGCCAATGACCTTCTCTGTTGGCGAAAAGTTTTCTGCGCTTTTACAGCTAAAGACCGAGCTTAATGCAGCCGCCGTCTAAGAGTCGAAAACTTCTCACCACTCTTTTTTGCCGATATCGGCAAGAATTAAATCAATTTGCTACAATTACCCCATCAGGTTTTTGCCGATAAGGAGGCAAAGCCCAATGGGGTTTCTGTCCGCAACTGAGATTGCCGAGATTTGGGGAGTTTCCGAAAGAAGCGTCCGCAACTACTGCGCACAAGGCCGCGCTCCGGGCGCCTTTCTAACGGGCAAGACATGGAATATCCCCTCAGACGCTACAAAACCCGCTCGCGCAAACGCCAAACAAATCAACGAAAGACCTCTTCTCGCCCGACTTCGCGAAGAAAAGACGGCCAAAATCAAAGGCGGCATTTATCACAAAGTGCAAGTTGAGCTTACCTATAATTCCAATCGCATCGAGGGAAGCAAGCTTTCTCTGGCTCAAACGCGCTTCATCTTCGAAACCGCGACCATTGGCATCCAGAGTGAGGCCGTGAGGCTCGACGACATCATAGAGACAAGCAACCACTTTCGAGCCATCGACTACATCATTGATCATGCGCAGGAACCGCTTTCGGAAACAATAATCAAGGAACTCCACCACATCTTGAAAGCTGGCAATACCGACTCCGCAAAAGATTGGTTTGCAATGGGCGAATACAAGCGCCTACCTAACGAAGTCGGCGGTCAAAAAACAACCCTTCCAGAAAACGTCAAAGAAGAAGTTTGCCGCCTTTTAAAAAGCTACAACCCCAGATCAGAGCATTCGCTTGAGGAGATTATTGGTTTCCATGTCGAATTCGAAAAGATTCGTCCCTTCCAGGACGGAAACGGCCGAATAGGCAGGCTCATCATGTTTAAAGAGTGTCTCGCCAACGAGGTTGTGCCGTTCATCATAGACGACAACATGAAGGCCTTTTATTACCGGGGTCTCTCTGAATGGGATCGCGAGAAAGGCTACCTCACCGACACCCGCCTTGCGGCACAAGACAAGTTCAAGACCGAGCTAGACTACTTCCGCATTTCGTGATCTGGCGAATAATAGCGAAGGTAAGCACCAATCAATCGGGGTTCATGAACCTTTGCTTGCCGCAAAGTGTTGCACTTAGGATGACGGGTTAAGCTTGGGAAGCTTATAGGTTTTCCGAGTTATTACCAGAGCGAATACTTGTCGAGCGATTAAATGCAAATTTGCAAGTTGTGGCTGGAAAAGTGCCCTCGTCGGTGAATCTGAGGGCAAAATGGTTGGAAAAGTGCCCTAGTCGGGGTTTTCGACGCCAAAATAGGGGGTGATTTCACCGACGAGGGGCATTTTCCAGCCAAAACCTCGAAATTACTGACGATAGTTCATGAGTGCAACAATTTTGCTGAAACAAAGGGCGCATAGCGACAAGCGAGTTACAGGACGAACACCCCTCACGACACGACGCCATAAGGGGTGTTCGCCATTAGAATGCAGAAGGTGCCTAAGAGGGAGGGATAATTTGCACGCCCCGCATCCGTAACAAGAGAATGCATCAAGCTAGCCGCGATCACGCAGAAGAACTAGTGGCAAGTTCCGCACTTGTAGACTTCTTTATGGTGGCAGCTCAAGCACGTATCACTTGCAGCTTGCGAAGCATCTGACGTTACGTGCATCTTGTGGCAGCTAGAACACGAAATCTCATCATGACCAGTGCCTATGCTCATTACCTCATGAGGGTTTACCACTGTGCCTTCGCTATCGGTTAGCACCGTAATATCAGCCGTCTTCTCAATTAGCTCATCGGTGTCATGGCATGACAAGCAAGCATCTTCGTTAACTGAAGTGCGCTTCAGACTACTACGAGGTGTATCCCCCATCGAGACATCTTCGTGTGCCTTCTCAAGACTCGAATCAAACTCATGACAAGTCAGGCACTCCATAGAGGCATGCGAGCCAAGTCCAGCAAGGCAAGTGGAATCGCTCATTGAATCCGACTCGACTGAATGACATATCGTACAATCCGAATCCTGCGAGAATTCAAAATCTACCGTCTCAACAGCTGCTGCGTTTTTATCTTGCGTATTGCCTGAATTCTCAGCTGCTTGCTGCTGTGGCGCACAGCCGACCAGAGCACCAACAACAAGCACAATCGCAGTAAGGAGAATGATCTGCTTATTACCTTTAAACATAACACGCTCCTACGTTTAAGCTTCGTCCCAAGCACCCAAGGTTTGAATATCTTCCACAGCAATGAGGGCCTGAGTCATATTGCCACGAGCAGCAATAGCAGCCAGATAGGATCCTACCGTACCCACGTTGCCAGCACTATAAAGACGAGGGATAGGATTGTTTGTCCAGTCCAGTGTGCGACCGTTGGCATCGGTCATTAAACCGCCGATGGTATACAAGACCGAAATGCCCAGCTGAACCGCATAATAAGGACCCTCACCGAGCGCAACCAGCATTTCAGGGTTGCGACCAAAGGCGTCTTCGCCAGCCTCGCAACCAGCGTTATATGCGGTAACCGTCTCTACCAAAGCAGTAGGATCTACACCCATCTTGCCAGCAAGTTCCTCAAGCGTGTCGGCTTGAAGAATCCAGCCATTTTCCAACTCCGCTTTGTTGTCTTCACTCCAGATATATCCATCGCTGGGGATAACATTTGCCCAAGTCATATTTGACGTAGTGTTGCCAACCGAACCGGAGTCAAAAGCAGCTTGGTCGAATACTTCCCACATAATGCCGTTATCATAATGCGCCGCAGATTGACGATATTCTGCCATGCTTCCCGTAAAATACGTACACGGAAGCGTCGTCTTGCTATGTTGCATATTCAGATATTCGTCCTGGAAACGCTTAGCTTCACCATTTACATAAATAAGTGATGGTGTAGGCGGCTTAAGCATCTCAATACCAGTTCCAATTTCTTCGCTAGCCGCTTTTGAAACGAACGCGTCGAACTCAACACCTTTCGAAACTTTACCGATGCGAGCACCAAGATTTGCTGCCATAAGCAAACCGTCGCCAGTCAAATAGGGGCTACTGATTGAATAGGTATCTATGCCCGGCAGGTTTAAGTCCCACATCAGCTGCTTGTTGCACGTGTATGCGCCCGTAGCAACCAGCACCGCACGTTTTGCCTTAAAATTCACCGGCTGGCCATTGCTGGTAGCGACAACACCAATTACCTCGCCGGTGTCGTTTTGAATAAGCTCAGTAGCAGGCGTTTCATAGCGTACATCAACGTTTTTTGTCAGCATTGCATCGCGAAGGCACTCATAAACCGCCGGTCCATTGCCTTTCAAAAAACCATCCTCAACCGTTTCCCACTCGCAACCATGCTCGAGCAAAAAATCAACCGTATCCAAACTGCCATCAACGATCTTTTGTGCCCACTCTTCGTCGCAATCTCCAAAAGAATAGGAGTTCATAAGAAGGTCCATCGTCATATTCTTGCGATTCATATAACCACCCATACAACGCGTGTCTCCGCCGGCGGTCTCTTCGGGCTGCTTCTCGAGCAAAATCACACTCAATCCCGCGTCAGCCGCATGATAGGCGCCATACATGCCCGCACAGCCTGAACCAAGAATGACAAGGTCGGCTTCACCTTCCCACGTATATTCATCACCAGTAGTTGCAAGCCCTTCGTCGGTGGCAGTCTCAGCCTGCGAACACGCCGCGAGCACACCTGCACCCGTAAGACCTGCGCCAGCTAAAACTGCGCCTTGTAAGAAGTTCCTTCTACTTAAATTCTGGATAGCCATGCTATTCCCTCCTTCTCGAGGTCTCCCTCAATAGGTTTCCCTCAACAATCTTTGCGGTAAATCACCGCCGCTTCGGAATTCATGGTGCTATCTTTTGGCGAATTTGCCTCCACTCAGAAAAGGCAGTTTGTAGTTTTTTCACCCCATCCAAAAAGGGTAGTATTGCCGCTCTACAGGCGTTTTCCGTAAATCCCAGCAAGCTGAATCAGCCTGGTAAGGTAAAATTGCTAACGGTTTTAGTACAAAGGGGAACGCATAAAGCTATGGCGAATATGGCGAAAACGCAAGCGGAAGAACTACGACTTAAAAACAATGGGGCATTTGTAATAAAGAAGGATGCCTTACTTGCTCTTGTTTTGTCTGCATGCGCTTTTGGCTTTGCGATGGCATGGATGCAGTTCTCATACGAAGCGTCGAATTATCAATTTGCCATGCAGCCTTCAGATTCGTGGGTTTTTAAGCAAGCAGCGCGCATCGCCATAATTGGCATCCTGCTCATATTTCCCAGCCTGTCCAAATTTAAGAGCTTAGATCTGCTGGCAATTGTTGCGTGCAGCGTTTCTGCCATCAGTTGCGCTTTGTTGATGGCCTATGCCTTCGCCGCCCAAATTGCCTCTATCCCCCTCGGGTTTCTCTGTGGACTCTTATGCGGAATAGCATTTGTTGTTCCGTTCGCTAAATGGATAGCAGCGTCACTCAACACCAGCTTTCCTTCGCTTTTCTTGGTGGTAAGCCTCGGATCTGTCATTACGGGCGTATTGAGCTGGTCTATGAGCCTGCTTCCTCAATCGAGTGCTGGCGGAGCATCAGCTGCTCTTCCCATATGCTCACTCGTATTTCTTCTTCTGCTCGAAAAGAAAAACGTCTCACCACACATACTTCCTGATGTCGAGCGCCCTCACCCAAACCTTGTCTATTTCATAATCATGGCAATTGCCGGCGGACTCGTTTGGTCAATCATTGTTCAAAACTGGATGCCTATCATAGAGCTAAGCTTCCTGTGGTTTTTCATACCCTGCGGAATTGTTGCGTCGGTTATTGTTATTGCTGTCGCGAAAAAACGCATTGCTTCTGAAATTGTATTTTCTCTTCTTGTCGGATTTTGCGGCATCGTCTCGCTGTTCGCGCTTTCCCCCTTCTTCTCGAGCGCTGTTTTCTATTCGGCTATTTTCATGAGCGCGTGGTTGCTGCTTTTGTTTTCCATAGCAGGATCAATTTGGTACGGCTCTGCATACCACACCCACTGCTTGCGCGTTGCATGCAACTCTATTGCCATCATTTATCTGGTGCAATTCGTTATACGCTTTTTTACTCGCTTGTTTGAACCGTATGATGTGGTGCTTTTGGTGGCTGCGGTAGTAGCGCTTGTTCTCTCGTTGATGATGCTCTTTATTGCACAAATGCAGCAGGTCAAATCTACAAACGCCAATGGCGCCATAAGCGACGAAACCAGCACGCACGCTGACAAAACCAACGACCAACGCGTCGCCCAAATTGCGCAGGATTTTTCACTAACTGATCGCGAAGTGGATGTACTGCAACTGCTCGCTAAAGGAAACTCCGTTAAAAGCATTGCCGAAAAGCTGGTAGTTTCCGAAAACACCGTAAAGTTTCATCGCTCCAACATCTACCAAAAGCTTGGCATTAGTTCACGCCAAAGCCTCATCGACATGATAGATGAGATTTAAAAAATCGTTCTCCGTTCGGATATTATTTCAAGCCGCTTATAGTTAACCATAGCTAACTATTACCATAAAGTTATATTAAGCTAACTTTTGTTTCTACAAGCAGCCCTATTGACACGCATCCGTCTTATTTAAGTCAACATTCCCAGGCTCGTCTTGTGTCGAAATAACACCGCTCTTTAGAAAGGATGGCAAGTTAGACAATGACAAAAAGCGTTAAACTATCTGCGAAAATAGCTCTCGATGTGGCAATGTTCATCATCTTAGTTTTCCTATACAAGGCAAAAGTTCTCACACTCACCTATCACGAAGTTGCCGGCATTGGAATTTTTCTGGTCTTTTTAATTCACTGTCTTTTCAACTGGCGCTGGATTGTAAACAGCACAAAAAAACTCTTCAACAAAGATACTCCAGCTCGCACAAAGTTCAGCTATTGGATTTCCATTGCTTTGATTATCTCGTTTTTAATAATTGTGATCAGTGGCATTTTTATCTCGAAGATTCTTTTCCGCGATGCCATTCAATCGCTTAACTTGGATACATCCATTTTTAGGACACTACACCTATTTTTCTCTGCTGTTTCGTTGATTCTTGTCGGCATCCATCTTGGTTTGTACTGGAATATGGTCAAAGGCTTCTTTAAGAAGAAGATCAAGTTGCGCGAAGCTATAGCTAAACCACTTTGCTATATTCTTTTGGCCATCGTCGTTATTTTTGGCGCTTATTCGATCCCTACCTCGGGTTTTGCGCAATGGCTCATCTGTCCTATTGTACCCATGGAGCATGGTCACGGCGACAAAGGCGACAAGGGCAACAGAGGCGAAGAGCAAACTGAGGCCGAGGGTGATCGCGATGGTAACCAAGCTGAGGCCGAGGGTGATCGTGATGGTAATCAAGCTGAAGCTGAGAGCGATCGCGATGACAACGATCGTAACAATGACGAACGCGAAAATAAGGCCGAGGGCACAGAAGAACAGCGCGAAGACGAACGCGGCGAACGTGGTGGACATGGCGACGGCAACCATGGCAACAACATCACCGCGCCTAATGTAATAAGAACTTTCGCGCAGTTCAGCTCCATTATGGGTTTGTTTGCGGCTGTCACCTACTACATCAACGAAGCTCTGCGCAAACGCAAAATTAGCAAGAAGGAGCAATAGCACTCACGGTTTACACTTGATCAACTGCACTAAACCATTGCACTCGTATTGTTTCCAAAGGAGCGACATACATTGTCGCTCCTTATTATTGCGCAAGCTTTATTGCGCAATAATAAGCATTATCGTGCAAGCACAACCCTATCGCACAGACACAGTCCCCTCACATAATCAATGCCCGCCTCAACAAACACCACCAGCCAAAAGGCCACCATGCAAAACAGCCCCACAACTCAAAAGGCTGTCCCGTGAAGGACAGCCTTTGCATGGAGCCGCAAAAGGAGGGGGCGGCTAAAGGGGTATTTGTTTATTATTATGCGCTGGCTGATTCAGCAACAAACGCATCGTATTCATCTTGGTTGGCAAACACAGGCAAGTCAGTTGCATTGTCCCATTCAGAATCGCCATACCAGTCATCAGCAACAGTTCCACCCAGACATTGCTCAACCAAACTACGAGCAGCTTTACTGCCACTCCAAATTGATACACATTGGCAGTTGCCTGTTTCGTATACATCAGAAACGAATCCAGAAATCGTCAAGCCAGCGGCGTATAAACCTTCTACCGGATTGTAGTCTTGATCCACTACGCGACAATCATGATCAACGCGAACTCCACCGTTGGTATTAACAATCAGCGAGCTGAGCTTAAAACCATAATACGGAGCATCGCCTACAGCAACTAAGTACTCAGGATCCTTCAAAAATGCGCTATCTTCGCCATTGCTTGCATCGGTGTCGTAGGTGGTTATGGTTTCAACAAATGCATCAGCTGGGACACCCATTGCTTCAGCTAATTCTTCCAACGTGTCAGCCTTAAAGACTGTATCCAAGCCTTCATACTCTTCCAAGTCTGCATCCAAATCATACGGACGCTCATCCTGACCATCACCATAGAAGCTCATAGTCATTCCAGGAAGCTTGTTTTCTTTGTAGTAGTCAAGCAAATTTGAACCTAAAATTGAGTACACGGCACCTTGTCCCTCAACAAGCTTGGAACGATTAATGTTATCCAAATCAGGAGCATCGGTAATACGATACAGATTTTCATCAGCAAAACGAATACCATCTTGGTTAACGAATACCGCCGTCGGAGTTTGACCAACCGCCAAATTCAACCATGCCTGATAATGCATACCATTAACAGAGCCCTGCATACTTGAGAGCGCGATAGTCTTGCAACGACCATGTGCCGTCTGCTCGGCCATTATAAAGCCGTCGCCAAAGTGATTTTGCTCAACCGAATAGCAGTGTGTCAATTCTTGGTTGCTATAGTTTTGCAAGAGTTCCAAGTTGTTCGACATGCCGCCACAAGCCAGCACAACGGCCTTAGTGTTGATGTTGATATAATCGCCGCCATCATCAAGCAACTGTACACCAACAACCTTCGTCTCGTCATCGCCATCTAAAAGCAATGCAGTACCACGCGTATTCACGCGAATCTCAACGTTTGCATAAGCAGGGTCAGTATCTATTTCACCAGTCAAGCGCTGAATGGTCAGCGAACCGTTACCACCCTCATACCCAGCAATTCCATTCCAACGAGTGATAGGTTCACCAGCTTCAAAGGAGGTTAAGGTCTTTTGCAGACGCTGCATGTTTTTGATAGTTAGTGGCACGGCATGCTTTTTGAACATCCAAGCACTGTTGCGACCGATATCATATGCGCGTTCAGCAATAAGACGCGTGTCTTTTACAAAATGCGACGTTGCGCCTTCGGCGTCAGCTTCCTGCATTGCAGTAACCCAATCGACACCCTGAGCAGGCATGTCGGGCTGCTCAGCGTAATTGGTACCACCACCGCAAATTGCCTGCGCCTCCGTCAGCAAGATCTTAGCGTCAGGCGCCTGCTCGGCTGCAACCATTGCACATACAACGCCAGCCATACCCGCGCCGACTACAACTACGTCGAAATCCTCTTCACTTGCCGCTTCGTGTACAATGCCAATCTCATCACTATTGTCAGCTTTTGTATAGCGTGTGCCAACGGTAGAGTTTGCAGCAGCCGTGTTGCTTAATTCGCTTGCTGATGCTGCATCTTCTGCGGTTTTCGGGGCGCAGCCAGCCAAACCAGCAACGGCTGCTGCAGCCATGGCAGAAGCCCCCAACTTCAATGCGTTTCGACGAGAAATGTTCTCTTTCATGTTCGACCCTCCATGTTTGTCGATGTTTGAACTCTCTAGGCTGCGCGAACTTTTTCACTCAGCCTTCTTTCCCTAGCAAACCCTCTAACTTCCACCGAAGCATCAGCTAAAGCATTCACCAAAGCATCCGTCGAGCCGAACTCTACGACACATTCAAGGTTCAAAAAGACTATTTCTCAATCTATTTGCTCATAGTTTTAGCCTAATTACCTACACCTCAAACAAGACTATTTTTCTAAGCTCATAGCATCTTTCCTGGTCAAATGCATTTTAAGGCATTATTTATCAGCACCACCATTTATGCAGCAAAGCATCTCTTGGTATAATTATCGCCATTAGATTGCACCAGGCACAGGAGGCAAGCGAGTGCAAACTTTAACAACTGATGCGTCTTGTTTGAACAAAAATAACGACACGCAAACCCCAGAAAAGAATAAAACCTCAGAACTCTTTCCGTCACGGTTGCTTGGTTTTGGAGTATTTAACGCATGGAGCTCGCTTGCTGTTTCACTCGAAATTAAGCTTGATATCGCCTCTCTTTCTTCCTCAATTGGTCGTCTCTTTTTACTTAGTTTATTTACGCTGCTTGGATATTTGTTTGTTGCCATTTTTGTTCATAGAACCGGTCGAAACATCTGGACCCGCACAGTCTTTTTGACCTGTGCTGTGTTAAGCGTACTGTTTCCTATCCTTGAATTTGCTGCTGCGACATTTGAGCTCTTCTTTTTAGATATAGCTGCAATTGTTTGCTACAGCGTTGCTACGGTGGGCTTTTTTCTCATGTGGGCTGTCCAGATTAGTGCACACCCTCCAAAAACTGCGTTTGTTGCTTACAGTGCCTCTTTTGCACTAAGTGCGTGCATCTATTTCTTGGTAAAAGCTTTAGGTACACCGATTTTTTTCGCCGCACTTATTCTATTGCCAATTCTCTCGTGCTGGTTGCTACATCTAAGTAGTCGCTTGCCTCTTCCCAAAACACCTGAGAACGACAGCACAATACAGTGGCGAATTCCCTGGCGCCCCATGGCGCTTGTTGTTATTTTCACGCTTGCGTTTGGCCTTGTGACGCACTTTGAGGGCAACGCTATGGTGCCGAGCGAATTTGGACGATTGCTTTCTGGTCTTATAGTGCTCGTGGCTACGCTAACAGCCTTTCTCAAAATGGAAGCAACGACACTAGCTAAAATATCAAGTCTTTTGGTAGTTGGAGCATTATTGTGGTGCGAAATCCATGGGCCGGAAAGCGGTCTAGGCGTTGGAAAACTTCTCATAAGCGTGGGATATTTTGGTTTCCTACTTTTTGTGTTGTGCACCTTAAGTGAAATATGTTTTAGCTACCGCGCTCGACCTGAATGGCTTTTTGGCATTGTGCAAGCCTCGTCAGTAATCATGACAGCACCAAGTGGCCAACTCGGAAACGTCATCCGCGAGTCATTTATGGCTGGGAATACCTACTTGGGTGAAGGGGCACTTGCCGCCCTTGTTCTTGCCGTCATGGCTGCATGCATGTTTTTGTTAACAGAAAATCCTTTTGCAGCAGCGTGGGGCATCAAAGCTTTTCGCCGGACTGACAACGGAGAATCCGAACCTGTAGAGATTGGAAACCATCTACAAAACCAGATATATCGATGCGCATTGATTGCACGGCAATATGGACTTACGCATCGCGAAGAAGAGGTGCTTGCCCTCCTTGCCGAGAATAAATCATTCATTGAGATTGAGACTGACTTGGTGATTGCGCATGGCACACTACGCGCACACGTACAGCATCTCTACGAAAAGCTTGATGTGCACTCAAAACAAGAGGTGCTCGACTTCGTCAACAATTGGGAATGATTCAACCATACGGTTAAGCATGCGGGGGTGCAGATGTTTTTACCGCCGCATAGGTGATGTAGCCTAGCCATGCCCGGTACCTATCCAGGCTTAACCCTCTCAAATTTGCAAGTTGTGGCTGGAAAAGTGCCCTTGTCGGTGAATCTGAGGGCAAAATGGCTTAAAAAGTGCCCTTGTCGGTGTTTTCGACAGCAAAATAGGGGGTGATTTCACCGACGAGGGGCATTTTCCAGCCAAAACCTCGAAATTACTGTCGATAGTTCATGAGTGTAACAATTTTGCTGAAACAAAGTGCGCGCAACAGCCTCGCCGCCAACCTCACCAGCGGTTCGGCCGACAGCCTCGCCATAAGCGTCACCAAAGAAGAGCTCCTCGGACTGGCTTCTCCTATCGATTCGGACGATCTCAAACACCTACCGCGCACCTATATAGAAACGGCAACCTATGATTGCTTGCACAGCGAAGGCGAAAACTTCGCCATGAAACTTAAGGTACTTGGTACTTGGCGTACTAGTTGAATGCACGCGCTTATCGGGCACTCCTCACGGATATGGCATCGTTATGAACAGTTCCATCACGCAGCACATGATGGACAGACGTCTAAAGTGGCTTGCCACCCAAAACACTCTATAACTAATTACTTTCCTTTCGTAAACGAACACACCCTCAGCAACTTCGCCATCAAATGCCGTGCTATGTTGACACTCAGAAGGACTAGCTCCTTCAATGGTTTACTGCCTCGAAAAGGAGATTTCCATGTGCACTGGAGTTCGATTTACCGATAGTCAAGGCCATCTGTTCTGGGGACGCAATTACGACTGGAATGTAAGTTATGGCGAAAAACCCATCGTAATGCCGAAAGGCTATATGCTCAAGATGCAATTTTGCGAAAGCGAGCCCACGAAGTATGCCACTATTGGCACCGCCGTTGAGAACGATGGCTTTCCGCTGTATTTCAACTGCGGAAACGAAGCGGGCTTAAGCGTTGGTGGTCTGAATTTCGCCGGCTATGCCCAATTTGAGTCCGAGCCGCAAGAGGGCAAGACCAACATCGCCGCCTTTGAGATTCCCGCGTGGATTGGCGCTCATTTTGCCACGGTCGATGAGGCTGAAGCCGCGTTGAAAAACACTGCAATCATCGCCAAAGCGCCCGCTCCTGAAATGGGTGTCGCAGCGCTGCATTGGATGATTGCCGATGCGAAACGCAGCATTATTGTGGAGTATCAAGCAGATGGTATGCACATCTACGACGATCCGGTGGACGTTCTCACCAATCAGCCGCCCTTCCCGTGGCATTTGGAAAACCTGCGCAACTACTTATGCTGCAACGGCAGCTGGCCAGGAAGCGTCACGTGGCGCGAAGAGAAACTGACGCCCTTTGGCACCGGATCAACCATGCGTGGCATCCCGGGAGACCCCTACTCTACCTCGCGTTTTGTAAAAGCTGCCTTCGTTAACAACTTCTACCCGCAAAAAGAGAGCGAAGCTGACAACGTAATGCGCATGTTTCATACCTTAGGCAGCGTATCGTTTAGCGACGGCATGGCTGCCATGGATGATGGAAGCTATGAGCTAACGCTGTACTCCGATTGCTTCAGCGCCGCTACCAACACCTATTACTACAACACCTACACAAGCCCGGCCGTGCGCAGCGCTTGCTTAACTGATTTTGCAGAGGCGCCCACAGACGCACTTATTACGCCAAAAACGGAGATATTCGCCTAGGGTTTTTGCGAAACGCTCAACTCTTGCGCAGCGCTCAATCAAGCAACTAACTATCCGCCTCTTCCCGCTTTGTCCGATCTGACTGGGAAGAGGCGGCTTTGTCGGTAAGGTCAATAAGCTCTTGTCGTGAATGCACGCCAAGTTTCGAATAAATATGCTTGATGTGGGTTTTTACCGTTAAATAGGACAACACGTACTTATCTGCAATAAACCTGCCATCGCGCCCCTTCGCCAACAAAACAAGTATCTCAACCTCGCGCGGCGTAAGACCGTGCTGTTCGCCCAAAACGCGGCAAACATCCTCGATACGCGTGCTGATGCCCTCAATTTCTGGCGGCGTGATAAGCCTCATCTCAGACACGGCATTCGTAAAGCTGAATTGGCGAAACCCGAGCCACAAAAACGCCACGAACACAAACAGCATGATGCTTGCAAAAATTCCCGCCAGATCTGGGTTGGTCAGGGAAACTTCATTGGTCATATGCCCCGCCACAGCTCCAACGTTGGTACCTAAACTGCTTGCGGCGCGCACAAATCCGACGACCGGCAAAAGCATAAAGAGGTTACGACGCCCCACAAAGGCAAGCAATATCCATAAAAGCAGATAGAAGCAATCGCGACCAGCAAACAACAATATATTCGCAAGGCCGTTTGTTGAGGCAATCTCAAAAGGCGCAACAAGAAATCCGCCTACGATCAGCAGGACAGACAACGAGAACAGCCTATCTTCGCTATTTTGAGATTTGTCGAAGAACACCGCAACAAACGCAAGCGCAACCACGACATCGCTGGCAACAGTTATCAAAGGAGCGCCATCTTGCTGGTTAAACGCAATGGCGAAGCCTGAGGCTACAGACACCAAAAACATGCACAAAAGCAGCGACACAGAAGAGCCAAACTCCTTAAAGTCCTGCAACGCTCTCCCGCCGCCTTGACGAATAACAGAAAGGGAAGGCTTTACAATCCCCCACACCAGCGCCATCGGAATCAACATGCATGCCGCAAAGACAATGCAAGCAATAAAAGTCGGACACCCAAACGGCAGCGCAAAAGAGACGAAACTTGAAAGAACGGTACCACCCGCTGCAACGACCAGTACGCTTTTGCTTGAAGTGATAGTGCTCAGTGCAACGCAGAACAAACCAGTGACCCAGACCGAAGCAAATGCACGGCACAAAATTCCCACTAATACCAAGAAGACGTTTTGCAATGTAACGCCTAGACCCATGCAAACAACACCTACAACAACCGCAATTGCAGCTGACAAAGTAACCATACGCCCACTGAGCATCGAGGGTCTTCGCAGCGCAACAATGGCAAGCACAATAAATGCAAAACAATTCGCAAAGGTGGCAATCTCGCGCCCGACAGCGAAAAACGACGCCATGCTTGCATAGATAGTCATGTTGAGGATCGTGCCCGACGCTGCAATAAGAATTAGCGCGAGCAAGCAGCGAATAAATGCCCCTTTTTCAATGGGGGTAGTAGTAGGTTTAGGCGTGCTATCTAAGGCAGATGTTTTTAGGCGCGACACAAGCATCCTCTCTTTCAAAGTAGCACTCTACCACCACTTTTAGCAAAAATTCGTCGAAAACCCCAGAATACCCCATGGCGGGGTAGGAATCTGTTTTTCGCAAAATACCCCTTCATGGGGGGGGAGACGACATACGTCTTAGGCTGGCAGACTGCATCTCAGTCGAGCTGAGGGCATAACAGCTCGGTATTAACAACTTCGAGGAGGAGAATTATGCGCAATACTACTTCAGGTATTTCACGTCGTGGATTTTTAACAGGCGCAGCTGCTGCGGGTGCTTTCGCTACCCTCGGTTTGGCTGGATGCGCTCCGAAAGCCCCAACTGACGTGACTGAAGAAACCCCTAGTTCTACTGATGCCCCACTGGCGAACACTTCTGAGAGCTGGCTGGGTTCAGCACCGGAGATTTCAGAAGACGAAATCACGAACACGCGTGACTGCGAAGTGCTTATCGTTGGCGCTGGCATGTCAGGCATCATGGCAGCTGCAACCGCTGCTGATCTCGGCATTGACTTCATCTTGGCTGAAAAGGGCACCGAGCCCGCAGCATCTCACTTCGACGTGGGCGCTGTTAACTCTCGCTTCACCACCGAAAACACCGGTCAAACCATTGATAAGGGTCGTATCTTAAACGAGCTCAATCGCTATGCATCTTTCAAAAACGATGCTTCTGTAGCGAAGACCTGGATTGAGGAAAGCGGTCCTACCGTAGAGTGGCTTCAGGCATTCTACGAGGATAAACTCGGCAGCTGCCAGGTAACTGTAGATGTCGAAAATGGTGGCGACGGCGACGCTGGTGGAACCATCTACTACATCCCGCCTGAGTGCCACACGTTCCTCACTGGCGACGGCGAGCGCATTGACCACGTACCGGTCATGACCGAGATTCTCGCAGACATGGGCTACGATGTTGACTACAGCTACAACCTGGCCAAGCTTATTCGCGAAGACGGTGGCCGCGTTGAGGGTGCTATTTTCGACACCCCCGAAGGTTATGTTCGCGTAAACGCAAGCAAGGGCGTTATCTTGGCAACGGGTGGCTACCCAGCAAACGCCGACATGGTTCGCGCACTCAACCCGATCATTCCTGCCTGCGTAACGAGCACCAACTACAACCAGAACAACACTGGTATGGGCATCAAGGCTGCTCTGTGGGCAGGTGCTGATATGGACAAGACCCCTGCAGCAATGATATTTGACCGCGGTATCGTTGAGCCAGGTGTTGACGCAGGTTATACCAGCGACGATCCTGAAGCAGTATTTGCAGCGGGCGGACAGTTCAACCTGGGCAGCCAGCCTTTCTTGAAGGTAAGCCGCAATGGTGTTCGTATTGCTAACGAGAGCTGCAACTACGACGCTATCTGCCATGCAGCAAGCAACCATCCTGGTGGCGTATGGGCGCTCATCATGGACGCAAACGCTCCCGAGGACGTACAGCGCTTCAAGAGCCAGGGCTGTTCAGCTGGCACCTGGAAGCGTACGCTGAAAGACAAGACGGTTGATGAGGCTTACACCGAGAAGTACATCGACACCGGACTTATGATGAAAGCTGATACGCTTGAAGAGCTTGCTGACAAGCTTGGCTTCGAAGGCGACGCTAAAGAGCAATTCCTTGCTACCATCGAGCGCTATAACGAGCTCTATGATGCTGGCGAAGACGTCGACATGGGCAAAGAAGCGTATCGTCTGTCTGCTATCCGCACTGCTCCGTTCTATGGTGCATGGTTCGGTGGCGCTCTGTTGACCACGCTTGACGGCTTGCGCATCAACAAGGACACCCAGGTTCTTGATGCCGACGCAAATCCCATCGAAGGTCTCTGCGCAATTGGCACCTGCTCTGGTAGCTATTACTCAGGCAACTATCCGGTATATCTGGTAGGCAACTGCCTCGGTCGTCAGGTTACGTTTGGCCGCCATGCAGTTCGCTTCCTGACTGATAATATCGAAGCCTAGTGAGTCTGCCTGAGTTTGCCCAAACGGCCTGCTCAGCGGCCTGACTGGCCTAAACCGACTGGCATAATCCACCGAAGCTCACATTACTTATTTTCTACCCTCCCAGAAGAAAGCCCGCATAAAGCGGGCTTTCTTCGTGCTTGCACGGTTTGGGAGGGACCGAAGCAACTAACATCTTGTACAGCAGCGCACAAACAATGACAGGCGAAACGTTTGGATGCCTGCTTATGCTCGGGCTCTTCTCGCTAACACTCATTGACCTGGTGGAATAAACTATACGACCCACTAGAAGTAAGCCCGATTAAAAAAGATAATTGGAAGCTGGCCTAAACCAGCTTCCAATTTTGGACACCCTTTTGCCTTGTAACCCCAAGATAAATCACCACATGGGAGCGTTATGTTTAACCATTAGCTGTGATTCTTACCAAACAAAACAGTCTTTATGCAGCTTCGCTGTTTGCAGCAAGCACTCCTTCAGCCATGGCATTTGCTGCCTGTGGCGCCAACCAGCCATCTGGTAGCGGAGCATCACCATGACATTCGCCACATTTATTTACCGATTGGCTGTGGGCTTTATGGCAGTCGCCACATGACATTTCACCATGCGCAAACGTATGAGGGTTTCGTCCTTCAAGATCAGCCGTAGCAGCCTCAAGCTCTTCAAACGAAAGATTATGACAGCTATCATTTTGGCAAAATACGTTGCCCTCTACTTCGCGAGCTTCGCCAAGCTGATCCAACGACCTCGTGGCAAGAATCGTCTGACCCTTCAGATTGTTGCCAGCAACCACATAATCTCCGGTAACCCAATTAATTCCTTCAGCAATCTGCTCGCTCAAGCTGGGTACATGGCAATCAAGACAAGTAGTACCTTGGGTACTTTGATGAAGATAGGCGGTCATACTTGTACGATCCGCTTCTTCTACCGGGATGCCGTACTTGTCTGTCTCGCCCGTTGCATAACTATCATAGTAGGCGTCCATAGGCGTATGGCAAATAGCGGAGCAGAAACTCGGCTGTTCATGCCACACAAACATCCCTACTCCAGCCACTACTACAATGACAGCCACCACACTCGCAACAATAATGCGTTTCCGTTTCTTAATAGAGGGTTGAGAGGTCTGGTTGTTTTCCATAGTTATCTTCCTTCCAACACAATCTTTTACAAATGAGCGACCGTTTTGCCAGCAAGACGACCAAAAGTTATCGTTCGTCCGCAAGCAACACCCGGCAACAATTCGGGGTAGTTGTTAGCGAAGAATCCGCCTGAGTCATTACCCACGGCATACAGACCAGGAATAGGATCGTGGTCTTGATCAAGCACTTGCAGGTCGGTGTTAACACGCAAGCCGTCAAGCGTGCAGAGTAGCTGACCTCCGATGGTTGCTGCTTGATAAGGCGGCGTATCCAAGGCAATCATCCGCGATGCCTCTTTACCAAAATCCTCATCGTCGCCCTTTGCGCACAGCTCGTTGTAACGCTCTACTGTTTTTACAAAAGACTCAACGGGAATCTGAAGTTTTTCAGCCAGTTCTTCAAAAGTATCCGCCTCCACCACGACGCCGGCTGGCTTCAGGACGCCTTCGATCATTCCAATTTCGGCTTCTGGTGTAAATATTTGAGCCTTTCCTCCTGTGGGGCTTGGAATGATACGAGAACAAGCAAGTGTGTGGAACTGAGCAACATGATCAAGCCAATTTGCATCCCATATTTGACAATAGACACCATCGCGCTCAAGGGTTCCAGCCGCATAGATAAAGTCGTATGGCGTACTCTCGTTACAGAAACGCTCACCATCCTTATTAACCTTCAAAAATGGCTGACTGCCAATATGCATCATGAAACTTCGACCATCAAAAGCGCATCCGCCTTTCATGCCGGCAGGAATGCCGCCGCGATCAAACACCATTGCTGTTGGTTGCTCGTCTTTTGCGGCACCAACCCACAAAGCCGCTTTAATACCATCTCCTACATTGCTCGATCCTGGAGACTGAAGTGCCACGCAATGATCAACCGCCATTTTATTAAGCGATTCCATCATCTCGCGATTGCCACAGTAGCCACCCGTGGCAAGAATGACGCCTTTTGCTGCCTGAAATTTCACGATGCCGTCGGGAGTACTGGCAAAAAGCCCCGTGACACGGCCTGTATCATCTTGCTCCAACTGCAGCATTGTTGTATGAAGATGTACATCCACGCCAAGCTTATCAATCTCAGCTGCAACAAAATCAAGAGAACGCAGCCGTTCTTCGTCGCTTTGCACGTTATGCTGAATTGCGAAAGTCTTATAAATACCGTGAGCACCTTCACCGATATCAGTCTCAAAGAACACATATGCATTGGGATCATGTGAACGCACGACTTCATTTAACCAATCAACCGCCTCACCCGAATTGTCAGCCCAAAGCCTTATGAGTCGCTGGTCACACCTGTGAGATGCATACATGCAAAGCGTCTCAACAATTTCATGCTTATCGATTTCAACGCCAGCATCAGCCTGCAGCTTTGACCCTACAGCGCCTATCCATTCGCGGCAATTAACCCCTAATTCGCCGCTTTTTTCCAACAGTGCAACACTTGCACCCTCTTCAGCGGCAGACGCAGCAGCAAACATGCCACCATTACCGCCACCAACCACAACCACATCAGCCGTGACCGTAGAAACTACGTCGCTTTCGCTAATTTGTTGCGGTACTCCCAGCCAATCGGGATGAGATTGCGCTTCTTCCGGCTCTTGATTTACAGCGTTTTGAGTACGCGGTGCACAGCCAGACAGCCCCATCAAAGTGGTTCCCGCCGCTGCCAGCGCCCCCATCCCCAAAAAGCTTCTTCTGCTCACCAATGTTTTCATAGTCTCTCCTCCTTGCAGAAGCGTGTGGATGCGATACCAAGAGCATGCCCTTTTTTCGTAGTTTCCACATCGTTGAAGACGAGGTATTTTTTCTTAAAGCGAAGAATCCTTTATCCTTAAAACTGAGGGATGCGATAGTGTTTCACCTGGTATATGATTAGAACAACTTCCACAACAGCAAACAGGGGGATACTGTGGAAAAGACAGCGAGTGTTTATCAAAACATGCTCGAAAAACTTGATAGAGGTCTCATTGTTGCTTCATCGTTAATGGGAGCCTATTTTTTAATCTTCTTTACGCTGGAGGTGATACCCTCAGAAGACGCCGCCTTTTGGCAAAGCATCTTCGCTCTTTGTATTGGCGGAGCAGCCGGATTAGTGTCGTTTGTTTTTATTGGGAACAAGATATCCCAAACATCTTCCGCTCAAGATACTTGGACTCCCCCACTCTTTTGGGTAACAGCAGCAGGGCAAACGATCTGCGCTGTCGCACTTTTCGCGCTGCCTGCATCTCTGCATGTTGCTTTATGGTTCATAACCTGGTTCTTTGTTGTTTGGAGTTTTGTGTGCCTCGGCTGTCGATTCTCGGCTCTTCCCTTGCGCAGACGAATTCTTGCCACAGTGTTCTCAACGGCCGGTGCATGTGCAATAACATTGTTACTAACAGCATTTGGTACACCAAGCGTTTTCGCCGTCATCAGTATCTTGCCTCTTGGAGCCATTGCTTGCCTGATTCGTAGCCCCTTTCCCGCAGACCAAAAGACCTCTTTAGCAGAAGAGAAGCAATGTCCTTGTTACTTTGAAGGCAAAAAAGCTCAGTTTTCGCCAGCCTTTTTAGCAGCCGTTTTCTTTTACAGCGCAAGCTGGGCGCTCGCAATGGGATACACCAATAATTACCAATGGCCAATGCTTGCAGGCGGCCTAGCAAGTGCGATCGTTGCTATCGGCATCTTAACCGTACATAAATCAAATAACGGCTTTATCCAAGATGCAAATTCGGCCTACCGACCTGCCCCGCTAGCTCTTGCATTAAGCTTCTTGGCTCTTGCAATTGGAATTCCCTGGGGCGAGATCTGGATGTTTTGTCTCGCTTGTGCTGGCTTCAGCTGGTTTTTTGTATATTTTTGGATTGTTGTTGGCAACCATGTTCAACGCTTTGATTGGAACCCCTCCGAAACTTTCTCTTTTGCTCTTGCACCCTGGCTCGGTGGTATAGCGTGTGGTTTTTGTCTTATAGAATGGGCATATATCATAGGCATAGAAATTGGCACCGTTGCAGCTTGGGGTCTTTTTCTTGTTGCAGCGGGATTATGGACAACTACACGCGGGAAAATCTTCGCCAATGAACCCCATGAGAAAAGTAGCGTTCATGAAGTGGCTCCAGTAGCAAGCGCCGAAGATGAAAAGGTTACAGCCTCTGTGGATCCGCTGGAGTCTTTCGCGAAAGAACATGCTCTTTCGCGGCGCGAAACCGAAATTACACGTTTGCTCAGTAAGGGAAGGAATGTTCCTTTTATCTGCGACGAACTCTTTATTGCAAAAAGCATAGTGCAGACCCACATTAAGCATATTTATTCCAAAACAGGTGTTTCTACACGCCAAGAATTGATTGACTTGCTAGATAAGACACAATAACGCGATTATTACCCAAATAAGCGCTCCTTTTATCTGGCGCAAACGCTATATATAAGCCCAATACATATGTATTAAACATTAGTATTACTCTTATATTTCATAGTGCGTTACTATCTTTTCGGAGGTGTTCGTCTATGGATATACCTATTGTAGGCGCTTTTCTTGCCTACTGCGCTATTAATGCATTCATACCAGGACCGGGAAATATTCTCGCCCTGATCACAGCAGCAAGTCATGGGTGGAAACGCGGACTTCCGCTTTACCTTGGTATCTTTTGCGGATACTTTGTCGTGCAAGGCATCTGTGCATTGCTCGTATTTTAGCTCGGGTCCAACGTTCCAAACATCCTTTGGATTCTTAAATATATTGGCGTAGCCTACATCATATGGCTGGCAATCCACATTGCTAAAAGCACTTACAGCGACAGCGCTTCACAATCAAACACCTCTTTTACGCAAGGCTTTCTTCTTCAGTTCGTCAGCGTGAAGATCTATTTATTTGGAGTAACCGCATTGGTTGGGTTCGTTGTCGGTTATTCCACCGATCTATCAGTGCTTTTGATTACCGAGATGTTTATTGCAGCCATAGGGACGATAGCAACATTGGTCTGGATTGGTTTTGGGGTAACCATTCAACGCGTGTATCAAAAACATTTCAGGAAGGCGAATCTTATATTCGCGCTATCGTTGATTGTTTGTGCAGCTGAAATGCTAATCTAGCCAAATCACAGTCAGCAAAGGACGCTTCGCTCATTGCAAAGCCTAAGACTCTAAAAGACCCTCTGATACCTCGCAACGATCTACATAAGCTCGAGCAAGTCGAGCTACGGCATACACTCCAAACACAGCCGTATAAACGGCCAAGCTTTCTTGCGCACTCTGTCCACCACGGAAGGCCGCAGGAGCTAACATCAATGCAAGATGTACATAAACAAGACCGAAAAAGACATATGCCCAGCGCTGCAGTGCAGCCCAACGCTCTGACAACATCGCTCGTTTCACGCGATTTATCGAGGTAACTCCCAAAATCAGCAGCAAAACCAAAAGAGCCATTGCTACCACAAACGCCATGACCACATTACCTTTAGCGCTCCCGGAAACCAACATGGAGGCATATGCGCCAAGATAAGCTGCCATGTGTCCGACTGCCAAAAGGCAAGCAGCCAAAGAAAGCTCAGCGCGAACAGGACGCCGCACCAAAACCAAGACCAACAATCCGCACAGCATCAACGCCAGAGCGAAACGACATGCGGCACAAAAGTGCCCACAAACAAATGCAGGTAACACCAAACAATATCGAAGACCCGTCCCCTAAGACGGTTGCATTAATTTTGAGAAGCGCCAGTACCAAAACGACCAAAACACATGCCACCAGTAAGGTGTAGCACAGGGTACCAAAAGCGGCATCGCGAGAAGATACCCAAGCCGCAATCATGATCATAAGCGTCACAAGAACAAGCCCTATAGCTACCACACAGCGTGAAACCGTAAATGCGCTCGACTCAATCAGCAGCGGATAGTACCCCCGCGTCAAGCTCAACAAAAAGAGCGACATAGCTGCAAATACTGCCAACCTTATCAACATAGCCGAGGGGCGCATTTTGTTTTCTTCGACCGGAGGAGCCACTTCCAAAATATTATATTCCGCCTCCTCCAAATTGAGGCAGAACACTGACAAGGGTATAAGCAAAATAAGCATGATAGCTGCAGGTATCATGAGATCACAAAGTACAAGCATCATAGCGAAAGCGTATATCAGCACTCCCAACAACAACGCAGAACCCATACCCATAAGCATACTGCGGCTTTCAACTTCAGAAAACACCATAGCCAAACGCAAAGCAACGAGCGCTGTTGTACACCCTGTTATTGCTGAGCACACCGCAAAGACACCAAATGAAACGCTCGCCCCATTAAGTACAACGAGCGTTGCGGCGGCAGTAACGCATGAAGAGATTGCCAATGGGGTTGAACCCAACAGATGACGCCGTGTCCACGTAGGGACAAAACTCAGCACAATAAGCGTGATGCCTAATGCGCACGTAGAAAAAACAAACGCACTTGATGTTGATTGCTGCGAGGCACCACTTTCGCCCAAAGCAAGATCAGTACTATAGATAATCGTAATCCATGCTATCCAAAGCGCAGCGCCCACGATACCAAGTGATGGTACGCGGCCTCCTCGAAAACTAGTACTTAAATCCATGAGTTTTTCGATGCCCCCTCTAGCAAGACCCATTTTATGCAAGTATAAGTTTTCTCACTCTTTGTCCGTATCACTCATTTTGAGTGAATTTCAAACGATCGTTCATGCGTCACGCTTGAGGTTTAATCTCATGCACCCTATCGCTGCTCGATAAGCGTGCGCAATCTTTGCAGTTAAGAGTAAAATCTATAAGCATCTGTTAGGGCGTCGGTTATAGAGGAGAAACGCATGTCACTTGAGCGCGCAAAAGAACACTTGGCAAAGTTCAACAAAGCAGACGACATTATGGAATTTAGCGAATCAAACGCCACGGTTGAACTGGCTGCGCGTGCGGTTGGTTGCGAACCTGCTCGCATTGCCAAGACGCTCTCATTTGCTGTTGGCGACCGCGTAGCGCTTGTTGTTTGCGCGGGAGACGCACGCATTGCCAACCCTAAATTTAAGGCTGAGTTTCACACAAAACCCCAGATGCTTAAGGCCGACGAAGCTGAAGCGCGCATAGGGCATGCAGTAGGTGGCGTGTGTCCTTTTGGGGTATCAAGCGAATGCGATGTTTACCTTGATGTATCACTCAAACGCTTTGACACCATATTCCCCGCATGCGGCAGTTCCAATAGCGCCATCGAGCTAACCCCTGATGAGCTTGAGGCTGTTGTACCCAATAGCTCATGGGTTGATGTCTGTAAGCTTGCAGAATAGGTTGGCTTTTAAGACCAAAACACACGCGCTTGAGCGCTTCAGATATATCTTCGAGAGATACGCCTTTACGCAAGCACGTCCAATGAACGAGCCAAAAGTAATGCAGCCTGTTGATAGAAGGCAAGCGTTGTTTCTTCTTGTACCTTCTCCGCAAAACGCGGCATCCACTGCATCACATGTGCCGCCATAAACTCTGCATATGCGGCCGCAGCAGTTTCAGCATCCTCACCAAGTGCAACACGCGCCGCCAAGCATTCCAACAACTCCAACTCGGTAGCTACATTATCAAGCGGTTCGTTAGTGCCCGCCGGACGACCCAATCCGCACGATTTGCAAAAACGCTCAACTTCCATTGAGTGCGGATTAATGAACAGTAAAGCCTCTCCTCCCTCGTCTGATGTACGCCATATGCCCTCATATGGCGAAATGGCTGGTTCTGGTGCGCCAATAAACAGTCTCGTTGCCTCTGCGCGAAGCTTGTGAAGCGCTTCTTCTTCGTCCCCCATTTCAGATAGTTCGTGTGGATCTATAGCCCAATTCACGCCAGCTGCTAAAGCCAGCTCGTTTGCAGCATCCATCCACTCACCACTGACCACCACTTCGGCCAGCACGCTGTCTGGATATCGAAAACTCAGCGCTAAAAGCTCGCAGAGCGCTGCTCGAACCTGCCATGCATTAGCGTCCATATGCTCAGTCATTTCGAACTCCATTCACATTTATTGAAAACGAACGGTCTCCCACTACAACAGACAAATATCTCAGCCAAAATACCCCAACCGTCCAAAAAGCGGTTGGGGTATTCAAAGAGCGCTCAAAGGTAAGACGAGGAGAAGACCTTTGAGTTACATGCGAACCCCCTCTTACTTTTCGGATTCGGCTTGAATCTTATCACCTGGTTGCAGCGCCAGGAACTTGATTCCAAGAAGAAATACGAGACCAGCAAGCGCAACAACACCAAGCATTACGCCGAACTCAAGAGGCGTTGGCCAATAAACCATACCGGCATACGCATCAGTCCAACCTGCCTCCCAGTTAGTGATCGTCTGGGGAGACAATGCGCCAACATAATCAAGGTTTGGCAACTGAAAACCACCAACTAACAACTGAATGCGCTTGCAGAGAATACCAACAATAGCCAGCAAGCTTGCAATCACAATAAGCGGATTAGTACGCAGCTTTGGTGTAAAGCAAATCACAGCACACACCGCACAGCCCACAACTTCAATCCAGAAGAAAGGAGCCAGCTGTCCACTTACCAGCATTGAAACCACATCAGCGCCATGCGCTCCTGGGAAGCCCTCAGTTAGAAGATCGCATGCAAAGAAGTACAGATCAACACAGACAAACGCCCCAAGCAGCTTCGCCAGCTTAACGATATAGGCCTGGTCGAGCGAAAGATAGCCCACTTTGCGCAAAGCTTCAACCACACAAATTACCAATGCAGTACCGCAAACAAGCGCAGAGGATACAAACCATGGTCCCAGAAGTGCGGTATGCCACATTTCACGACCCTGTTGTAAGCCAAAAATCCATGCGGTAACGCTATGCACCATGACAGCGCACAAAAGTGCAATTACCGACAAAACACGCAGCGCTTTATCAGAAACCCTACCACGCTCGTGAGCCATCTGAGCCCACAGATAAAAGCACGACAGGATCAGATAGGTACCCAGTACAATGATGTCCCACATAAGAGGACTGCCAATGTTTGAGAAGACGAACAACTCCCAAATGCGCGTCGGTTGACCAAGATCCACCACAACAAAGCCAATGGCTGCAATGGTGCATGCGATAGATGACATAATGGCAACCTTTGAAATGCCGCCAAAGCCTTTAATGCCAAACGCTTTTGGAACCGAAGAAATAATCAAACCACCAGCAGAAAGACCAACGAAGAACATGAAGAAGGTGATATAGAGACCCCATGAATCAAGGTTGCGCATGCCAGTTTGAATCATGCTACCGCTCAACTGCATTGCCCACAAAGCAATGCCAGCTATAGTAAGTATGCCGCATACGATGATTCCCACAGTCAGTCCAGTGCTTTTCCAGGATGCCGAAGCTTTCTTTCCCTGTTGTTCCGTGTTTTGAGACACGTTGATTGGAGCGGCAGCAGCCGCAGAAGTCATATCAGTCATGATTTTCTCCTTAGCCTGTCGCTTAGCCCACGTAATATACTGACGGTTTTGTTCCCTCGTCAGCTAAAAGCTGCTTAAAGGATCGTTTCTTGATAATTTGAGAAACCTCTGAGTTAGGATCATCAAGATCTCCCCAGAAACGTGCACGTGCAGGACAAGCTTCGACACAGGCAGGCTCTTCGCCCTTTGCTACTCGATGCGAACACATAGTGCACTTTTCCACCGTGTGTTTCTGGTGTTCAGGCGCATCCACGCCGCCGATATTCATATCAAGCACATGCGTTGGCTCATCCCAATTAAACGAACGAACACCAGTGTAAGGGCATGCGCTCATGCACATACGGCAGCCAATGCATTTATCAGCATCTTGGTGCACAATTCCCGTTTCTTCATCCTTATAGGTAGCGCCAACCGGGCACACTTTCGTACAAGCAGGGTTTTCGCAATGCTGACAATTAACGGGCACATACTCAATGGTTGTGTTCGGGAATTCACCAGCAGGAATATCCATCTCAGCACCACCATCAGTTAAAATGCGGTTCCACCACACAACATCAGGAAGATTGTTTTCTATCTTGCAAGCTACAGCACAGGTATGGCAGCCAATGCAACGCTCTTGGTCAATAACAAATCCGTAATTCATGGCAACCTCCTATCTCTTCTTCACATCCACGCGAGTGTCATAGAAATTGAAAGCAACAGCCCATTCATCATGAGTTGGATAAGTGAGCTCTTGATAGCCGCCCTCGATAAACTGCTCACGCTGCCAACCCTTCGGCATACGGCTCATACCCTGCGGAAGACTGGGGTCGATAACACATTTAACTACCATGTGACCGCGATCATTGAACACCTCAACGATATCTCCTGACTCAATGCCACGCTCTTGGGCGTCTTCAGGGCTCATCTTATAGATAGGCTCAGGGTCAAGCTCCTTTAATATCGGAGAGTTAAACCATTGCGAATGCGTACGCCAACGCGAATGCTCTTGAATGAAGACGATAGGGAATGTCTGAGCCGCCTCGCTCTCCTCACATACCTCAGCAGAGGGCTGGTAGTATACCAAGTGCTCTTTAGCGAAACGCTCTTTGACATCCTGACCATAATTGACGCGAGGCGCGGGCTTTTCGGTATAGAGCTGCGCAAGTCCTGACTCGGTAGTGAACTTCGTGCGGCCGACAATACCAGGTTTACCTGGCAAAACAGACAGATCTATATAGCCCTCTTCGCGAAGTCTCTCGAGCGTAATATTAAACTTCTCACAAGCTTCTGAAGACAGGAGCAGGTTTGCGTAGGTTTCAAAGGTGTTTGACTCAGGGAACGCCTCTTCAAATCCCATAGCCCGCCCGATCAGGCCACAGATCTCAACATCGTCTTTCGCCTCATAGAGCGGATCAATTGCCTTGCTTTGGTGCACAATGTAAGGAAGATTGTGTGCCTTGCGGAAGTCTTCGTGCTCATAGAAAGAGGCAACCGGAAGCACCATGTCTGCATAGCGAACAGTGTCATTCATCTCCATATCCATAGCGAGATAGAAATCAAGCGCCGGCAAGATCTTCTCAAGGAAATTATTCTGAGACGGCCAGTTACTTACAGCGTTAGAGATAATGCTAACCATTGCCTTAATGGGATAGTCTTCACCATTAAACTGTTGTGTTTCAGCAACTTCATGAAGCATCGTCATAGGGAAAGCTGTTGTCATGCCCACAAATCCCGGTGCTGCCCACAGCGCTTTCATGTTAAGAGCTAGCGCGGTGTTCAAGAAGATTCCCGTAAAACCTGCGCCGTCTCTGCCAAGGTTGCCCGTAAGCGCCATCAGTATTGCAATAGCCCAGCAGCTCTGGTAACCATTCATGTAGTGATCCATACCAAATGAGATGTTGACCGAAACCGCATCTCCCTTTGTAAATACATCAACCAATTCAAGAATGGTTTCCTCGGGCACACCGGTAATACGCTGCGCTTCACTAATGCTATAGTCTGCCAACTGCTGCTTCAAAAGCGTGTAGGACGTATCAACAGTTACACCATCAACCTCAAATGTTCCTTCTAGTGCAGGATCGGTTGCTTCGCCATACAACGCTATTGCACCAGTTGCGTTGTCCCATACATACGCTGGGTTTTCTTCACCCTCGGCAACTTCAGCATAATCGCTCTTGTGAAGCAACATTCCCGTATCACGGCGAACCAACAGCGGAGCGGTAGAACGTGCTGCAATGAATTCGTCATCTTGCAGATCGTTTTCCAAAATATAGTTGGCCATAGCAAGCGCCAGATAACCATCGGTTGTAGCCTTGATCGGAATATAGACATCAGCCTTGTGTGCAGTTGCCGACTTTACCGGGTCAACAACAATAATTTTAGTTCCCTGCTCTTTTGCGCGTTGCATCCAACGCCAGTTTTGTGGAGTACTGTGAACTGGGTTCGATCCCCATACAACAATATGAGAAGAGTCAAGAACACTCTTTGCTTCGTTGGCGAAATACATAAGACCGGTTCCGATAACACGGTCAATACCATATCCCGTTGCCAAGTCATTCATGCCTGCAGGCTTACTGGCACCAATCACACCACCGAGGCGGTTAAAAATACCCGTCTGACCTTGGATTTCACCATAATTTCCTGTGCCAAAATCAAACACGATAGACTTAGGTCCGTATTCTTGCGAGATGCTCGTAAATTTTTCGGCGATCTCTGCAATAGCGTCATCCCATGAGATACGCTCCCATTCGCCAGCACCGCGTTCGGTGCCTTCCACGCGACGCATCGGATATTTGATACGATGCGGACTATAGATTCGATGCATGTAAGACATGCCACGCAAGCAGCTTCCGCGATAAAGATCCTCTGCATATTCCGCAGGCGTCAACTTGACCAGTTTGCCATCAACTACATGAGCAGCATACCTGCATGATTGCATGCAATTAGAACGACACACGCCGTAGCAGATCGTTTCTTCCGCATTTGAAGCAGAAGTCTCACCATCTGCAAAAGCTACGAGCGAGCTTGTACCACCAGCAACCGCCGCGACACCAGCAACAGCACCTGTTGCCTTCAAAAAGCTTCGACGTGTGATCCCAGGCCTCGTAACCGTAGATTCCGACATCTTCTCTCCTCCATTCTTTTGAACAGAACGCTCAAGAAAACCTCGAAGGAATTCGCTTATTTCACACAATAAGCTACTCCCCAATATCTGAACACTTTCGAGATTTCCCCCACATAGAGAACCGGCCGATTCTTCTTGTCCTAGTCTGTCATACGTCTTATAGCTCTGTCAATAGAAATATATGACAAAGTATGACAAACTTTATTCTATTTTAAGAATAATTTACAACTAGCATTAACGGGTTGTGCTGCGAGACGCTTTCGAGGTTTTGGGTGTCACAGATGTCTCGCCTCCGTCAACAAAGCCTTCACTAAATGCACTCGGAATCACGAGCGTACCACCTGACTGTTTCACGCTTTCATATGCAAGATGCATCGTGCGCAGGCGCATTGCCTCCACGTCGCCGTCATATACCTCAGATGCATCGCGAAGCATCTCAGAAATATCGTGTTCCGCCTCAGCAAGAATCATTCTTGCCTCGCGCTCACGTGACGCCACCGCTTCAGCAGCCATAGAAGATTGCAGCTCTTTAGGAACAACAATGTCCCGCACTTCTACATCAATAACATCAATACCCCAAGCTGAAAGTTTCTCCTCTAGCTCCTCTTTGAGCTCGGCATCAAGCTGGTCACGCCGTGTGGCAACTTCACTCAAAGACGCTCGACCAATAGCTTTTCGCAACATTGCTTGCGCCATCCACGACACAGCCACAGAGTAGTTTTCCACTTCGGTGGCAGCCTTTTCTGCTGAAAACACCATCCAAAAGACAATTGCGTCTACGTTTACCGGAACCAAGTCATTGGTCAGTGTCTCTTCTGCCCCAAAATAAGTAGTCATAACACGCTGATCAACTCGTAGCGAATAAAACTCTACAAGAGGAATAGTGAACACCAAGCCTGGACCAGCCACACGGTCGAAGCGACCAAATCGCATGACCACCGCTTTTTCCCACTGCATAACGATATGTACAGAAGACGCCACCAGCAACCCAACTGCCGTAGCTGCCAACAGCGCAAATAGATCAATGGCTCCTGTCAGACACTGCCACGCGCACAGCGACAACACAAAACCAAGCACAAAAATTATGATCGTAAAAGCTACTGCACCATTACGTGAGGTTTTCCTATGCGCCGACGTGACCTGAGGAACATTCATCATCCGAGACGTCGGGGAAGTAGATGATGTTTGAGTCGACTTCTTTTCGTTGCTGCTGTTTAGCATTGGCCGCTCCTTGCTCCTTGTTGTACTTCACTTTCGCTTTGATAATTCCCTCATTAAAAAGCGACGAAATCTCTGCCAGCGACAACCCTAGTTCCTGACAACGCTGGATATATTCCATCGTCATCATTTCAGCGGTAACAGCAAGGCTGACCCCCGGCTTATCGCTCACATCACACACAAATACCCCTTGGCGATGATGCGACACAATATAGCCATCCTCTTCCAGGCTCTTATACACTTTACTAACAGTGTTGTAGTTGATCTCAATATCGGCCGCCATACTGCGAACCGTTGGCAACTTATCCCCCGGGAGATAGTGCCCTGATGTGATGAGGTATATGAAACGATTCTTAAGCTGAAGCCAAATAGGAACACTTGCTTTTTCGTCAAGCGAAAAAAGTTCAGCTACTTTGGCTTGCTTCTTCTGTTCCATCTCACATACTCCTCGTTGTTAAACCTTATTCGGTGGCAAGCATAAAAGCCATGAGCTCTTGCTCCCCGTCCGACGCTTTGTCTGCAGCGGAACTAACAGATGCAACCTGTAGTTCCAAAGGTCGATGCTCACCTGCTCCTATAACACTCACGCGCATACAAATAACACCAACCAGCACCAACACCGCAACACATCCAAGCGCATTGGATAGCATATCTGAATCTCGCTTTCCTGCGATCACAAATATAATTTCAGCAACAAGCGGCACTGCCATACCACAGAGAACAAAACCAAACCACCAAATCGGCGACTGTGACCCCTCGAGTATACTTTGAGCACTTGCAAAAGCACCGGGATTTTCGGCATAAAGCGCCCCTAGGACAAACAACGTAGCGCTGACTCCTTCGACGATAATCACCAAAATATCTGCAAGAGCCAATTGATGAAGCAACTTTCTAGAGACTTCATCTTTCACCACGAACGCACCGCAAATAACCACCAAAGCAATTCCGCCTGATAGAGACGATGTCACAAATAAAGGTACCAGCCATGGCGAGTTCCAGAACGCTACGCCTATAAGCCCACTTACCAGCAACCCGGTATACGACGCGACAGCAAGACCAACTACAAGAGCCACAAACTCCAGCGCAATCACGACACCACGGCGCACTTCTGGTATATACAACACTCTGACCAGCGCAAGCAGTGCACCAACAACAAGCAAAACAGATATCGCATACACACCAAAAGTCATCCAAGTCAATGATGGTCTCACCAAAAGCGAGAGCAAGCGATCCGTTCTACCAAGATCAACCACCAAGCAAGCGCATCCCAGACAAAACACCACAAACCCCGCGATGAATGCAAAATCAAGAATGTTTGCATCAGTACGCACAAGCGGACCCTGCTCACGATCGAAACCAAAAGACTCTCGCACTAACACAAGATCAAGCAGAGAACAAATACTGATACAACCAGCACCAACACCGCCAAGTATGAGATATGTAATTGCAAGCTCGCTAAACACGCAGTCCTTCTCCTCGCATCTGCTCTCCTGCGTTTGCGCCCTGGTATTTGTATTCTTTTGCGTCAAAGTATGACATAAAAGAACTGCGCATGTGACAGAATATGACAACATTTTATCCGCATCCACATACAAACGCCGAACGTCACACTTAAAAGATCGCGACACAAATCGGGTTGTAAGACTAAAAATCGGCCGCCTCACGTTCGCGAGACGACCGATTTTTTGAGATCTCATCAATCTCAAAGGAAGGATTTATGACCTGGTTATTTAGAGCGCTGCAAGAGTTTCGCCAACAAAATAACCGGTAGCCATGCACGTTGAAACGCTTGCAAACGATTGAAGCGTTACTGCTCCTGCAGCATACAAGCCAGGAATCTCAGCATCAGAGGTATCCAACACCTGGTTGTTCGGGCCAACCATCAAACCACCCGATGTCTTATAACGGCTCACGTTAAGCTTAAGTGCATGATAAGGAGGCTGCAGAGAATCCAGCCAAGCCTTCTTGCCAAAATCGGTGTCCTCGCCAGAAGCAACTAATTCGTCATAACGAGCGAAGGTTTCAACCAGCGTGTCAACGGGAACATCCATACCAACAGCCAACTCTTCAATCGTGTCGGCTTTAACATAGACATCGCCATGGCTCTTGATATTGCCTTCAACCGAATTTGCAATAGCGCGTGCTTCAAAGGCGCGCTGGTCAAAGATTGACCACCACTGACGATAACCTGCGTCGATTGCAGCCTGAGCAGCATCGTGAGATTGTGCTTCTTCAATAAAGCGCTTACCATTGGGCAGAACCAACACAACAGGCGTCCAATAGCCCCAGGTTGTGCAGTTCGGGATGTCGCCCATAAGATTGCAGTAGGTAAATGACGAATCCATGCCTACCAACTGAGCACCCGCCGCTTGAGCAAGCTTATGACCTTCACCCATGCAACCATGAACCATCTGTCCATAGTTAGACCACTCCGGCAGATATTCCTGAACCATTTCGCCATTATCAGCAAAGCCGCCAGTTGCAAGCACTGTTGATGTTGCCTTAATGTCGGTCACCTTACCTGAGGTGGTATCTTCAAAGCGGCAACCAATAATTGCGCCCTCGGCGTCTTTAATCAGAGCCGTTGCACGTTGACCATTGCGAATATCGGTACCCAATTCCTTAAGCTTTGCCACAATAGGCTGCAAAATGTTTTGACCACCAGAACCAATGCCGTCACCCGGAAGAATAACTGAACCAAACAGACGAGGAAGCTCAGCCTCAGTGCAAGGCTCCTGGAATACCGCGCCAAAGTCATTGATTACTGAATCCACGAAATGCGTGTTTGCGAAGGTCTTACCCTTCACCCAGTCAGCAAACCACTCATACTGCTCATAGCCTACGGTTTGCTTATCCTTGATTGCTTCCCAATACTCATCGATAGTCATGGGATAGCCTGCTGCTTGCTGCAACTCGGTACCTGCAGCGAACATGAAGCAGCATGATGTAGCAGAGTCGCCACCAACCTGAGATTGCTTTTCAGCAATGATAATCTTCTTGCCCGCAAGCGCTGGCGCCATAGCTGCTGCCAAACCTGCATAGCCAGAACCAATAATGAGAATGTCGGTCTCTTCAGTGAAGTTGACCGGAGCGTAACCCACCAGTGAAGTGTCGCCTGTCTCAGCAAGTGGGGCATCGCCAGAATCGCCCGCTGGACTGCATCCAACTAAAGCTGCTCCGGCGCCTGCGACGATGCAAGAAGCACCACCAATCTTTAAGAAATCACGACGTGAAAGTGCCATCAAGACCCCTCCCTTTTCTTCTTCTGCCTCTCGATTGCCACCACGCTTGCCCCTCCCTTAGTTGACAAGCTTCTCGCATAAGCAAGCACGGCAATCATTGCGAACTGAAGTCTAGAAAATGAATGGGTTTTTCGCTCCCCCAAAAATTGGTTAACTTTAATTTATCGCTGAAACAAGTCAATGACCTGCTGTTTTTTATTGACGCCCAGTTTTACATAGAGCGTCTTAATGTATCCTTGCGCGGTGGATGTAGAGATATGAAGCCCCCGAGCAATGCTTGCCGCAGTGTTGCCTTGCGCCAAACCTATCAACACATCGCGCTCGCGAGGCGACAACTCGTAGGTTGAAACAAGCTCTTCGATACGCTCCGCCTGAGCTTGCGCAAACGTTTCAGGCTCGCGTTCAACCACCACTTCAACAACCTTAGGAGCACTCTTTTCGCGCAAGTTGCGATAACCCCACAACAGCACAACCATACCCAGTACATACACGCATACCACGCACACGATAGACAGATGCACAAACGTATCGCCTTCTTTAAGGTTTCCACACCACCAGCCGATAGCTAAACCGATCAAAAGGCACACACGCATGGCAATGGAAAGAACCGCTCCAATGCCATAGACGCAATCGTTGGCACGCCGACAAGCACGAACCACGCTATAGGTGGAAAGTGTTGCGGTGAAGATATAGGCGGTATAAATCACCGTGCTCAAGGGGCGACCCCATACATCGCCAAAATATGGCAAGGCCAAAAAGACTGAAATAACACCTGGAAAAACGCCGAGCATAACAAACTTGCCGTTAGGCACGCGTGCAGCCACCACTACAAACAGCGACGCCAAAATCGCACAAATCACCGAACCCTCAAGCGGCGCATTATTGGAGATGGTGAACGACGAATGGCTCTCAAACGCATACATGTTCACCAGTCCAACAACGAGCTCGAAAAAGGCTACAGCCAAAATAGGCGTTGCGCTTTCGCCCAGCGTTTTACGAAATGTTGCAAGCACCTCATGAGAATCTGGGCCTGAAGGAATATCAAGCTTTGAACGTAGCGTAGGCATCAATGGAATCATAGCCAACGAAATAATTGCGCAGACTACAGCGACAACCGACCCTGGTAAAAAGCTGAGAATATACGACCCAAGAGCGAATAAAAAGAGTGAAGCAATGATTTGAACGATGAGTACGATTCGAGAAGTAGTTCCCACCAAAAGTTCCAACGCAGACAAACCAGCTATCGCGATTGTTAACCCCCACAAGATGCCTAAAAACGTCGATGTAAGCATTTGTGAGAGCTGCGCAGCTGGAATACACGCCGTCATAATATACACAAAAGCAATGATAATGAGCGGGCTTCGATACCCCAACGTGCAGGCGCGAATTCTGCCGCTTGCATACAGCACAAAAATAAGAATGCAGGAAATCAGGTCGCCAAGAGCGGCTCCTGTCATGAAAGAAATGTTCGACACATAGGCAAAAGGATCAACACAAAGACCGAAGTTTGTCGTATAGCTTTCATATGCCAATAGCCGATAAAGCGCATATACAACGAGCGCTCCAAATGTTGCTGAAGTAAACGCGTCTCGAAGCGCACTGAACTGCTTCCACATAAGCGCAGCATCCCCTGTCTGTCTAATAATCGCTATACGATAACGCCGCGACAGGTAGATGACAAGCTTTTTCTGTATCAGCGAGTTTGCAAAAGCGACAAGTAAGCACAACGGAAGTGTCGCTCTTACCATCACCACAAAATCTGATTTCAAACGCAACCTTGCAAAAGCGCGGCGAAGGCTGTCCCTTATCAGGTACACCCCCATGGCGTCTCCTTTTATATCATCAGCTTCATCAGTATTCATTTGATGAGAAGGAGACACATGAAGAAACTGATTGGAACCCTCTTAGCTACCACATGTCTGACCTGTTCACTTTTTGGATGCGCCTCACAAAATACCGAGGCGCAAACAACAGAAGAGCAGACCACACCAACCGAGGAAACCACTGAAACGGAACCGGTTTATGTGGACGAATCAGAGATACCGCTTGCATTTAGCAACCCTGAAGCTTATGTAGACCAACACATCGTACTTGAGGGTAAAGTGTTCAACTATGTTGGACAAGACGACGGCATTGATATTTACCAGGCGTATTATACTTTCGATCGCACAGACAGCGTATTCATGCTTGCTGTTGAAGCGGGAACCGAGATTGAAACCGGTGATTACATTGTTGCTGATGGCATTATCTTGGGCACATATGAAGGAACCAACGCATTTGGCTCAACCATCAGCAACCTTGCCATAGTAGCCACAGATATAGAAGTCCTCTCTTACATGGACGCTGTAGTGCCAACTGTGTCGGAAATCATTCCTGAAAATGCCTCCCTTGACCAAAACGGCGTCACGATTACGGTCGACAAGATTGAGTTTGCCGAGAAGGAAACCCGAGTCTATATCACCGAGCAAAACAATTCTGGCGAAACGTTTAACCTCTATTCATTCAATGCCGTAATCCTGCAAGATGGACAACAAATTGAACCGGATAATTCGTCTATGTCTCACTATGACGGAGATTATCCTGAGGTATCTTCGGATCTTCGAAGCGGCGCAACATCCTCTGGCGTAATCGTATTTCCCGCCATGGACAGCTCGATCGGTTTCACCTTCGAGATTGAAGGACACAGCGACGACTTCCACATGGACTTTGAACCTTACCGATTTGACATCACTGGAGCCGCTGCATAATCGCCGGTAATTCGCCATCCGAATCTCGAAGCATTACAACAGCGCACACAAAGATTGAAGCATGCCTCTCATTTGCTTACATAGTGGGGAGAAGATTTGACTTCTAACACAACTACCATCCCGAGACCTCATGAATCAAGCTCCCCACTATCGTCTTCAACTTTGAAATGCTCACCAAAGACACAACAGCTATCATGAAACAATCAAAAGCGTATGTACGGAGGTACGGAGATGAGCATGACGAAAGCTCATGAAGCCAACAAGCGAAAAGCGGTTATCTATGGCGCAGCAATAGGTGATGCGCTTGGTGTCCCCTACGAATTTCTCAAGCGCGATACCTTCAAGTGCACAGACATGGTTGGATATGGGTCGCACAACAAGCCAGCTGGCACATTTTCCGACGATACATCAATGCTGCTCGCAACCCTTGCAAGCATTGACGAGTGCGGGGCAGTTGATCCAGATGACATGCGCGAACGTTACTGCGACTGGTACTACAACGGAGCCTATACTGCCGATGGAGTGGTCTTTGGTACTGGTAGAACAACAGCCGTTTCGCTTAAGCTTGGTCATGGGCTTGATGACGAACGCTCTAACGGCAACGGGTCGCTCATGAGAATTGCGCCTCTTGCTTTTATCGAGGCGTCAGACGAGGAGGTTCGCGCCGCTTCAGCTGTTACACACGCGCATCAAATCTCTACCGAGTCTTGCGTCATTTTCGTTAGGATTCTTCGCGCTGCCATGAATGGCGAATCGCTCGAAGGCGCAATAAAAGCCAACTCCGACCACGATAAGCCATTTGAATTTCTCAAGACGCTCGCTTGCACTCCGCGTGATGAAGTTGGATCTTCGGGGTTTGTTTTGGATGCTTTACAAGCGTCTCTTTGGTGCGCGCTTCATACGAACACCTTCAAAGACTGCGTGCTGGAAGCGGTCAACTTGGGAGAAGATACCGATACCACCGCCTGCGTGGCTGGCGCGCTTGCCGGAGCAATGTATGGATTCGATGCCATTCCAACCGAGTGGATTAACGAACTGCGAGGCAAGCTGGTAATTAAGAGCTACCTCTTCTAAACATCTTTTCAAGGATGAACGATTTATTCGCTATGGGCGATTGCTTCAATAACACCTGATCAATGGGCATGTAAAAGATCTTTGGCAGAAGATATTTACTTAAATTGACCCATGCAATCATATTTTGCTGTTACGCTTTCTCTGCGCTTCTCAAGAAGGATCCTTACCAATCAAGAAGCAACGAAGACAAAAGCTCGATAACACATAGGAGACAAAATATGATTTCCGAACACGCTCTTCTAATTCTTCTCTTGTTGCTTGCCGTTGCGGTTGTAGCAATTTCTATTGGAGTGACTATAATTTCAAGCAAGATTGACAAAGAACTTAAGCAGATTCACAAAGAATTACGCGAAAGCCGTTAGCGAAAAGATATTGCATCCGCAAAATAACCGGGACCCAGGACGGAGACTGCCCCTATGGAGTTAGCTCAGCAAATTCGTGCCCTCCGCCTCAAGCAAGGGCTTTCACAAGACGAATTAGCCGCAGCCATCTACGTGACGCGACAGACAGTCTCCAACTGGGAAAACGATAAAACCTATCCCGATCTTGAGAGCCTTGTTCTTCTCAGCGAATACTTCGACATCTCAACAGACGAGCTGCTTTGTGGCGATGTTGTCACCATGAAAAAGATTGCTCAAGACGACGCAAAGCGTGTGCGACAACTTTGCACCGCGTCTTTTGTGATGGTTGCTCTTGCAGTAATCTTTTTCATAGCGCTCACAGCAGCCTGGACAGACCCTTTCCCTCATGGCGGACTGACCAAAGGCATCGTAGCAGGCTTGTGTGTGTTTGCTCCCCTTTATGGCTTAGGGTTGTATTTCGCACTCAAAATTGAGGGGATCAAACGCAAACATGACCTGGTAACTTATCGTGAAATTGTGGCATTTATCGAAGGCACTCAAATAACCGATGCACGCGAAGATCATCTATTTGCGCGCGAGCACCCGATAGCATCAACTGCGCTCAAGATAGTGTTCGCTGTATGCGCTGGTGCCATGATCGGACTTCTTATTTATAAGCTGACTTCGTCTGCTTTCTTGTAATTTTGCGAACTTGGTTCACCATCAAATTTGAATTCAGTTACTAAAACCAAAGTTGTGGCTTAAAAAGTGCCCTCGTCGGTGATTTCGACAGCAAAATGGTTGGAAAAGTGCCCTCGTCGGCGTTTTCGACGCCTAAATGGGAGTAATTTCCCCGACTAGGGGCATTTTCCAGCCAAAACCTGGTAAAAACCTGCAATTCTTTGAGAGGTTCCCTAACGCGCAGCATGGTTACAAGACACTGAGTTTTTCGCAGCCAAAATGCGGCACCAAAGCTACCGAATAATACCTCGTCGCAATCTCCTCCCCGAAAACCCCTATCACCAGCTATAAAGGCGGCTCTCGTAAGGTGGCTTGACACACAGCAAAATGCAATATATATTTGTCATGCAATATATATATTACATCTGCAGTTAACCCCTACGAAGTTGCACACGCCAACTTGCACTGTCACCGTCGCGTTGGCTATGCATGCGCAAACATAACCAATTCGATGCAACCAACATGGTGCAACCAACATGGTGCAGTCAGCTCAAGGCGGTAGAAAGGAGCCCAAATACGTGGAGAACACAAAAAACAATCGACTCATTTGCGCTCGTCTTGAGGCTGGTTTATCACAACAACAACTAGCCGATGCAGTTGGCGCAACGAGGCAAACCATAGGGTTAATAGAAGCCGGCAGATATAACCCAAGTCTCAAATTATGTACAGCAATTTGCAAATCATTAGGCAAAACACTTAATGATTTGTTTTGGGAATAGGAGTCACACTATGTATTTAACGCGCAAATGGAAAGAAATCATGGGTCCAAAAGAAGAGCGCCTTGAAACCGAAGAGAACAAGGCGACAAAAGTTGCCGCTCACATCTTGCTTGTCGGATCAGTTATCACGCTCTACTATGCCATCATGCTCAACCAAGTAGCATCAACCACCGACAACCCTATTTTCACTCCCCTCGGTGCCAAGCTTATTCCTGTTGATATTCCCCTTATGCTGACCATCCTTGTAGCAGGAGTTGCGTCAACCGCGCTACAAATCAGATCGGGCGCATTTTCGAGCTACAAACGCCTCGCTGACATAGACTACATTCCCTGGGATTACATCTCGGCTTTTGCACTGGCTTGCGGCGCGATTTTAGGAATTCTTACCTGCAGCATGCGCATCGTAGCCGAAATCCAGATTGTGGGATTTAATAACGTCGCCTGGCTTGGAGATTTAGCAATTGGCGCCGTATTCTTCATGATAGGTTTCGCTGTTGGCTTTGTCGCCGTTGCTCTTTCAATCCAAAGCGCCATTAAGCGTCGCAAACAAATTGAGTCCGAGCTTGGCGAATAATTGGGAGCACTCCAACTATGTGTGCATAACACGCTAAGTAACGCTCCGGCTGCGGGACACGCACCGCAATGCGCCACCCACAGGCGACGCATTGCTGATCTATTCGGCGTGACTTGCTGGCTCATCAAGCGAAAAAATCTCAAAGAGTTCGCCTCTGTTATGCACGCCCAACTTCTTGTACACATGTCGAATGTGCGATTTCGCGGTTCCGTTTGCAATCACAAGCTTGCGAGCAATCATACTGGCCGAGTCACCTTCCAGCAAAAGCATCAGCACCTCTTTTTCGCGCTCGCCAATGTTATGCGTAGCAACAACCTCGTCGAGTTTCGCCTGAGACGAAACCGCCTTATTGTAAGCAGCGGTTTCTTCGTCTTCGAGTGCAAAGAGCTGCTGAGCTCGCTGTCGCGTAAACCCTTTTCGTATCAAAATAATCATTGCTGCAAATGAAGCAATCACCGACACAAGAATGAGGATGTCGGACGAATAGTCGCCTGCGCATAGAGTGCAAATCACCACAACGACGCGCCCAACCACGCACCCGCTTCCAAATGCAGCCATCAGCAGCAAAAATTCGCAGATGCGTTTACGTCGGTTTCCTGCGCCACTCGAGCATAGCAAAACTACTGCAAAGGCAAGGAACAAAAACATACCAAGTGCCGCAATGTCGAACGATAGCGCAGGTTCAAAATGCAAGGTAGATGCCGCAATTGTAGCCGTCACAATTGCTGGTACCGCCACGCTTGTAAGAGGAAGACCAACCGGGTCAACAAACAACAAAAGCACGCACACAATGAGCATTGGCGCAAAAAACGCACCCGTTGCAAATGAGGCAGTTGCGCCGCCAAGCCCCGCAAAAGAAACCGCTATCACAAACGCGAGGCTAAACAAAAATGTCGCAACCGAAGAATACGAGTATTCAAATTTAGGTTGAGAAGCTGGCTCATCGGGTCTGTCAAGCTGAATTTCCTTGAGCTTGTACGACAAAATTGCTGTAGCAGTAATAGCTAAAATCCCCATGCAAACACAGATCTTTAAGGCGGCGAGCCCCGAGAACAACCAGATGGCAAACGAGGCGAAAATAGCCGAGAACATGATGTTCCACATAACGCGTGTAGGCTTTGATCCTAAGAAGAGGCGAACCCACGAAACTAATGCAATAGGTAGATACACTCCAAACAGCGCTCCGCAAACCCAGTGAAGCGGGTCTGGTGCTTCGACACCCATTTCAAAGAGAATGTAATACAAAATAAGGGTACATTGCACTAGTATCGCACTAACCCAGAGTACCCGAGCGTTTAAAGACAAGCGGTTCGTCTTCTTAAAATACGCTATCAATACAAGACTGCAAGCCAACTGCCCCACATAACTCGCATCGGTATAAGAGACAACAAAAACAGATGTGTGCCAAAGCACCGGCCAAAAATAAACCTGCCCAATGAAGGCTAAATTACAAGCCAATCCCACAAGGAGACTCACTGAGCCTTTTGCACTAAATTGCTGAACAAACTGATTTTTTAGCGTCTGCAAGATTGCCGGCATAGCTCTCCCACTTCCCTCATTTGTGTTCAACAATGAAACCATAAAAAACAAAATTAGGATAGTAATAACTTTTGCATGTCCCTAGATTAGTGCTGGGTTAGTGGTGGGTTAATCAAATTCTTCACCTCGTTACCCCCATGTTACCTCTCACACTAACCGCTTTTTGCTTGATAGGATGCAAGCCATTGAAGGAGGGAACTTCTGATGAATAAATTGTCCTTCAATTTTGTTCCTCAAAGTAAAGGAGTGGAAATGAGTAAAGTCTCACGTCGTCAGTTCTTAACTGGCACTGCTGGTGTTGCAGCCTTGGCAGGTTTTGGTGCTTTGGTTGGTTGCGCACCGCAACAAAATGGTGCAAACCTGGCGGACACGGGCGCCAATGATGGTGGCTATACGTTTGCTGACACCATTTCATGGGACGGCGAGTATGACGTAATCGTAATTGGTTTTGGTGCTGCTGGTGCTGTTTCTGCCTGCTACGCAGCTGACGCAGGCGCTAAAGTACTGCTCGTTGACAAAGCACCGAATGGCATGGAGGGTGGCAACTCTCGCTTCTGTGGCCAAATTATCCTTTGGTCTGACAACAAAGATTCCATGCTTGCATATAACAAAGCAATGGCTGGCGATTTCGCCGTAGACGAAGAGCTCTATGACGTATACGCTGAGGGCTTGACCCAAACGCGCGACCTGCTTCGCGACTTCTTCGGTGTACCCGAGGAGAACTTCCTTGACTGGAAGTATGACTCATCTGCACAGCCGCTCATCGGCATGTTCGCACCTGAGTATCCCGAGCTCGAGGGTGGCGACGATCTTCACGTTCTGACTGTAAGCGACAACGTATGCAACTCACAGCTGTGGAAGGTCTACCGCAACAAGGTTCTCAGCATGTCTGACAACATCGACGTATGGTACAACGCTCCTGGCATCAGCCTGCATCAGGATCCGATCAGCAAAGCTGTTATCGGTGCTGTTATCGAGCGTGACGGCAAAAACGTTAACGTTCGCGCACACAACGGCGTTGTTCTGACCTGCGGTGGTTTCGAAAACAACAAGCAGATGGTTGAGGACTACCTAGGTCTCACCAAGAGCGCTCCGGCTGGCACCACCTTCAACACTGGTGACGGCATCAAGATGGGCATGGGTGTTGGTGCTGACATGTGGCACATGGAGGCATTCGAGGGCAACTGCTTCGCACTCGGCGGAATTTCTTTCAACGTCGAAGAGGGCGAGCACGCAAAGACCTTCAACGACCTTCGCAATCTTTCTGGCAGCATCGTAGTTGTAGGCAACAACGGCGAGCGCTACCTTCGTGAAGACGTTTACAACCGCCATGGTCATGTGCCGAGCAACGGCGACTGGATCAGCCCGAAGCGTCCGCGCAACACTTACATGGTGTTCGACCAGGCTCAAAGCGACCTGATCATGAATGAGTACCATGGTATTCCGGCAGAGTTCCAGGATCAGATTGTTTCTGCAAACACCTTAGCTGAGCTCGAAGTTGCTCTTGGTATTGACGAGGGCAAGTTGCAGCAGACCATCACCGACTTCAACCGTATGGCTGAAGAGGGCTATGACCCGGCATTCTATCGTGATGCATCTACCATGAAGGCATTCTCGGCTGAAGGTCCCTACTATGCAATCGAGATGATTCAGGCCTTCCTGAACACCCAGGGTGGCCCTCGCCGCAACGCTGCTGCTGAGGTTATTGGCACCGACGGAGAGCCGATCGCTCACCTCTACAGCGCTGGCGAGCTGGGTGGCATGACCCCTTACCAGTACAATGGTGGTGGCAACATGGCTGAGTGCTTGATCTTCGGTCGTTTGGCTGGCATTAATGCTGCAGCTGAGAAGGATCCGCTACCGGTTCTTCCGCTCGGCATTGAGTCTGACATCAAACTCACCTCTGGCTCTGGCGACGTTGATCCTGATCCTTCAACCACCCCGCTTGGTGACAACGAGTACCTCGGCATCTCAACTTTGTGCATGGGCAACGCCTTGGCTCTGAAGGTCACCATGGATGGCGACAAGATTGCTGCTATCGATGTGGTACAGCAGCAAGAGACCGCTGGTGTTGGTAGCAAGGCACTCGATGCACTTCCGGCTGCCATCATCGAAGCTCAATCAACCGACGTCGATGTTGTTGCTGGTGCTACGGTTTCAAGTAACGCTATCAAAGACGCTGTTGAGCAAGCTCTCGCTCAAGTGAAGTAAGGTTTTTTCTCCCTACATTCACACTCCTTACTAATCGGCCGTTGCCCAATTGTTGGCGCAGCGGTCGATTTCTTTTTGTCGAAATCGGCCACACTTTCTCCACGCGCTCCGCTGCTGGCGGCTCCGCTGGCGGCGCACGCCGACGCCACAGCCCGCACCGCCAGCCCTGCTGCCCCCGTGCCGACAGCCCGCACCGCCAGCCCTGCTGCCCCCGTGCCGACAGCCCGCACCGCCAGCCCGCGCCGACCCACGCGCAACCACCGAGAAACCCGCCTTGATGTCCATTCACCCAGTCTTCACCTGGCTCTTTACCTGGTGCTTTAGCTTAGCGGATTGAGTAATGTCTCGTTCGAAGATCGAAAAACGGCATTTAGCAGCCAATGCGCGATAGCGAATTTAACGGTTGATCAAACCGCGACACATCGAGAAATATCTCGGAAAAATTGAAGTTGTGGCTGGAAAAGTGCCCTTGTCGGTGAATTTGACGGCAATCTGGCTTAAAAAGTGCCTTCGTCGGCGATTTCGGCTCCGAAAGGGGGTGCGGACGTTTTTTCGTACCACCTAGGCGGTGTAACCTAGCGATGCCCGGTACTCGTCCGGGCTTA
>RAZB01000004.1 GCA_003612515.1 bacterium D16-34 | reverse complement strand
TAAGCCCGGACGAGTACCGGGCATCGCTAGGTTACACCGCCTAGGTGGTACGAAAAAACGTCCGCACCCCCAAATCGCTCGAATTTCACCGACGAGGGCACTTTTTAAGCCAATTTGCTATCAGAATCCCCGACGAGAGGCTTTTTCCAGCCAAAACTTGTTAAAAACTCGCTGGAAATATGCGCGCACTCAGGCGTACGTCGCGTAACACCAGGTCGTGAGGCCGCAGCACCGCATAGTACCAGGTCGCGAGGTCGCAGCACCGCATAGCACCAGGTCGCGAGGTTTCGTCCCGATGCGTGTGATTTGAAGAAGCGGATCACAGGCGTTGTGTGTGAGCAGTCGCGTGTTTCTAGCGCGGGAATTTACGTAGTGGCACTCGTGTGGGCTCAGGTTCTGGATACTTTTCGAGCGTGCAATTATCGTAGGCAAGCAGCTGCGATGGGTTAACCCCAAGCGCGCGTGAGAGTCGCACGATTTCCTCGAGGCTGCAAGCAACCAGCCCGCATTCTATATCGCTTATGCGAGCGTGACCCGATCCGATCATAGAGCCAAGTTGTTGTTGAGTGATGTTTTGATTTTCGCGTTCTCTGCGAATTGTGTGTCCGAGGGTCATGCACAGCTGTTGAAGAAGCGGATCATTTTGCAACATGAGCGCTTTCTTTTTGGATATGTGCCTTACCTTCGTCATATAACTAGCATATGCGCAGCGCAAGTTCACTCTGTAGTCTAGAGACTACAATCGAGCGTAGGGTTGCTGTCGTCGCGCGCAAAGTGGCTGATTATCAAGGCAAAATATTACAAAAAGGCACGAAGATGCGTGTTTGCTAAAGGATTGCTTTTTGGTCTCTAAGCAAGAAATAATCGGCGAAAACCTGCGTCATTTTTGCCACACCATTTTGGTACCTCATCGGCAAAGTGCTTCTTTGCCGTCTGCCTGCATAAGCGTTGCATTTCTCGGCGAAATCAAGTTGTGAACAATCAAGCATGGCGCGTTTGATTATAATTTTGGATTCAAGTGTAATTACTTGGTTCTTTGACGTATCGAACAGCAGAAAAGGAGGTGTGAGTTCATGCCAAGACTTCAAATCATGGATACCACCATCCGCGACGGACAGCAAAGCCTGTGGGCAACACGCATGCAGGTGGGAGACATGCTGCCAATCCTGCCAAAGATGGATCGCGTCGGATATTGGGCAATTGAGGCCTGGGGCGGCGCCACGTTCGACACGTGTTTGCGCTTCTTGGACGAAAACCCCTGGGAACGCCTGCGTTCTATTAAGGCACAAACCCCCAATACCCCGCTTTCAATGCTCTCACGTGGTCAGAATCTCGTTGGCTACAAGCACTATTCACGTGATATCTGCAACCGCTTCATTAAGGCTGCGAAACGAAATGGCATTCATGTGTTTCGCGTTTTCGACGCTTTAAATGACATTCGCAACGTGGTTGACAACGCTGAGGCAATTCGCGAATGCGGTGGTCACTTTGAAGGCGCCATCTCATACACGATGTCACCGGTGCATACCCTTGATAGCTTTTTGGAATACGGACAGCAACTGAAAGACCTCGGTGCTGATTCTATTTGCATCAAGGATATGGCGGGCATGCTGACGCCGTATCGCACAGAGCGCATGGTCAAGGCTTTTAACGCCGAAATCGGGCTGCCTGTTCACATCCATTGTCACTATGTAGGCGGCATGGCTCCGGCAAACATCTTAAAGGCTGCCGAAGCAGGAGCCGCTATTGCTGATACCGCATCTGCGCCGCTGGCATTTGGCAACTCTCATCCGGCAGTCGAGATGATTGTTGCGGCTCTTCAGGAAAGCCGTTATGACACCGGTCTTGACCTGGATCTATTATTCGAAATCGCCGAATACTGGGAAGAGATGCGCAAGCGCGGCCATTACAAGCGCGGTGTGTCGTCGCTAATACATATGCAAGTATATTCGCATCAGGTTCCAGGCGGCATGATGTCAAACCTCATCTCTCAACTCGAGGTGCAAAATGCACGCGATCGCCTGCCTGAGGTTATGCGCGAAATCCCGAAAGTTCGTGCAGAGGTTGGGTATCCGCCATTGGTAACGCCGCTGTCTCAGATTGTGGGCACGCAGGCAGTATTTAACGTGCTAACAGGCAAGCGCTGGAGCGTTGTATCTAAAGAGATGAAAGACTACATCTGCGGATATTACGGCAAAGCACCTGGTCGCATGGATAAAGAAATCGTGGCGAAAGTTGTCGGCAATTCAGAAATGTTGCCGCCAGATGTAGCGCCGGGTTCTCTGGTAACTACCACCTACGATCAAGTTGCCGAAGAAATTGGCGACTTGGCTCAAAGCGAAGAAGACGTACTCATGTATGCGCTGTTCCCGAACGAGGCGCGTACATTCTTGAGCAAGCATCGCACGTCAGAAACGGTTGACTTCCTGATGGAGCAGGAATCAAGCAGCGTCAAGGAGGACGATTACGTGGACATCAATCAGATTCGCGAACTAGTTCGCGTCGCCGAAGAAAGTGGTGTTGGCGAAATTGTAGTAGAGGAAGAAGGTATGCGCATTGCAGTTCGCATGCCAGGCACAAGTGAAGTAGCCGCCCCGCCTGTTGTGGCGCCTACGCAAGTTGCAGCAGCTCAGCCAGCCGCTCCGGCCGCACAAGAGGTGCCAGCAAACGAGCGCCCGGCAAACTGGTATGCCGTTACCGCGCCGATGGTGGGCACTTTCTATACGTCACCAGCTCCTGGTGAGCCTCCTTTTGTAAAGGTTGGCGACGAGGTTGCCGCAAATCAGACGCTATGCATCGTTGAGGCCATGAAGCTTATGAACGAGATCACGGCTGAGGAAATGGGCACGGTTCGCGAGGTCTGCCTTGAGGATGCAACGCCTGTTGAATTCGGCACTGTTCTGTTTTATATCGAGCCTCATGGCGCACCGGCGCCGGCACCGGAGACGGCATAATGTTTAATAAAATATTAGTTGCAAACAGAGGCGAAGTGGCGCTGCGAATCATGCGCGCTTGCAAAGAGCTTGGCGTCAAGACGGTTGCAGTCTATTCAACCGAAGACGCTGACACCTATCCGGTGCAGTATGCCGACGAAGCGGTGTGCATAGGCCCTGCTCAGGCCAACAAAAGTTACCTGGTCATGGGCAACATTATTGAGGCTGCCAAAAATACCGGCGCTGAGGCTATTCATCCTGGATATGGCTTCTTAGCTGAAAATGCCGATTTCGCACGACTTTGCGAAGAAAACGACCTGGTATTTATTGGACCTTCTGCTGAGTGCATCGAGCGCATGGGCGATAAGTCCTCTGCGCGCGAGACCATGAAGTCGTGCGGAGTGCCAACGGTGCCGGGCTCTGATGGCTGCATTGATACGGCAGAAGCGGCCAAAGCTTTCGCTGATTCGGTTGGCTATCCGGTGCTCATCAAGGCAACTGCAGGTGGCGGCGGTAAAGGCATGCGTGAAGTCCATGCGCCCGAAGAGCTGGAGTCTCAGTATCAGGCTGCCCGCACCGAGGCTGGAGCTGCTTTTGGCAATGACGGCGTATATCTAGAGAAATTGGTATTGCGTCCGCGCCATGTTGAAGTGCAGGTGTTAGCTGACAACTTCGGCAACAATATAGCACTGTGCGAACGCGATTGTTCCATTCAGCGTCGTCATCAAAAGTTGATCGAAGAGGCGCCATCTCCCGCATTGACTGACGAATTACGTCGAGCAATGGGTGTTGCTGCCATCAAAGCGGTACGAGCCGTAGATTACAAAAATGCAGGTACCATTGAGTTTTTGCTCGACTCAGATGGCAAGTTCTACTTCATGGAGATGAACACGCGTGTGCAGGTTGAGCACCCAGTAACCGAAGAGATTACAGGTACCGATATCATCAAAGAGCAGCTGCGCATTGCGGCAGGCGAGCCAATGAGTTGTGCTGAGCGTGCACCGTTTACGCCCGAAGGACATGCTATCGAGTTCCGCATTAACGCTGAGGATCCTGAGCATGGTTTTCGCCCTTGTCCTGGCACTATTACGCGCTTCGAGCCGCCGGCAGGACCTGGGGTGCGCGTGGAGAGCTACATTCGTTCCGGTTCGAAAATTTCGCCTTACTACGATTCTTTGGTGGCGAAAGTTATCGTTCATGGTCAAGACAGGGATGAGGCCATTGCGCGCGGCAAACGTGCGTTGGATGAGTTCGTAATTGAAGGTATTGCAACAACTATCCCATTCCACCGTCGCGTGCTTGAAAATGCGGTATTTTGTTCAGGAGATGCTCGAACAGACTTTATCGAAACCCAGATGGGAGACGTACTATGAGTGAACTGAATTTTGACGGCATGGCGGTTGCTCCGGGCGTTGTTGAGACTATCGTGTCGCTGGCTACCAACGAAGTTGAGGGAGTTGCAGCAGTGGGAAGTTCTGCTGTGAACCCCATTCGCTCTGTGCTTGGCTCGAAGCCGTCGGCACAAGGTGTTGAAGTAAGCGTTGGCGAAGATAGCAAGCTTACCATTTCTGTGCGCGTTGAAGTGTTGTACGGATATGCGCTGCCTGATATCGCTGCTAACATTCGCAAGGCCATTGCAGATGCTGTAAAAAGCCAGGTTGGCGTGAGTGTAAATGCGGTAGATGTCTATATTGATGCTATCCAGTTTGCCCGCTAAGGCTTGATGAGTAAAAAGGGACGTTATGGCTTCAAAACGCCACGAAAGAACACGTGCGCGTCGCAGTGCACTACAAGTTTTATATACCGGTGAGATTTGTGGTGAATCACCAACGCAGCTCGCCGAAAGCGGTCAGGTGCTTGACGAGGTGGACGAGCTGAGTGATTACGCTATGATACTCATTCGCGGCTGCGAATCTCATCAGGTTACCATCGATAAGCATCTTACTACCACGTCTGAGAATTGGTCGCTTTCGCGTATGCCCATTATCGACCGTTCAATTTTGCGTCTGGCAGTTTTTGAGATGATGTTTGTCGAAGATGTGCCGGTATCGGTTGCGATCAACGAGGCGGTTGAGTTGGCGAAAGATTTCGGTGCTGAAGATGAGTCACCGCGATTTGTTAATGGCATCTTGGGTCGCATTTCGCAAAGCCTTGCTGAGGAAGTAGGCAAAGAGGTGCCGGCAGTTGAAGAGGTCTCAGGAGAGCAAAATGGCTAATGAGACCTATGATAACTTTGAGTCGCTGAAGGCTCGACTTGATGAAATCATGGAAGCGGTAGCTGATAGCGAGCTGTCGCTTGATGATGCTTTGACTTTGTACGAAGAAGCCGTTTCTTTGGGTCTTCGTGCAACGGATTTGCTTGAAGAAAATATTGCAGAAGCCGACGCAGTAAAAGCCGAAACCGATGCTCAAGACAATCAGGTATCCATCTGATTTGACCACATCAAACGAAGGCCAGTACTATGAAAGATCAACAGCGCATTCTTGATGTAATAACCTCTCCAGCCGATCTAAAGGTGCTCACTGACGAAGAACTCAGTATTTTGGCACAAGAGATTCGAGAAGAGATTATTACGGTCACCTCCGAAACAGGAGGGCATGTAGCTTCTTCGCTGGGTGCTGTTGAGATAATTCTGGCGGTGCATTCGCTGATTGATTCACCTAAGGATAAACTCGTCTTTGATGTGGGACATCAGTCGTATGCTCACAAGCTTATTACCGGACGCTTAGAAGAATTTGAGACCCTTCGCACCTATGGTGGCCTTTCTGGTTTTCCAAAGCCCGATGAAAGCCCGTATGACGTGCATCCTTCGGGTCATGCGTCTGACTCTTTGTCAATTGCTATGGGTCTTGCCGAGGCGCGCGACATGCGTCATGGTGACGAAAAAATCGTTGCGATCATAGGCGACGCGGCGCTTGCGGGAGGCATGGCATTTGAGGCGCTGAACCAAATTGGTCAGTCTCAGACGCCGATGGTGATTATTCTCAACGATAACGAAATGTCCATTTCGCGAAACGTGGGCGCGCTCATGAAGCATCTTGGTTACATGCGAGCTTCTGCGCAATATCGCACAGCGCGCGACACCTTCCAAGAGCGACTTGAGAGTTCAGGCCCATTTGGTAATGCGCTGGCGAATTTCGGTCGAAACATGAAAGACTCGTTTAAGCACATGGCAATTCCGCATACGATGTTGTTTGAGCAGCTTGGAATCATGTGTACTGCCCCCATAGACGGACACGACATAGGGCTTTTAAAAGAGACGCTTTCGGTTGTGCTTGACGCAGGTGTACCTGCTTTGGTGCACGTGGTTACCAAAAAGGGTGCAGGTTATGAGCCTGCAGTTTTGAACCCTGAAAAGTTTCACGGTATTGGACCTTTCGATATCGCCACTGGTCAGACAAAGAAAAAATCAGGTTGTGCGCCCACCTATACCAGCGTATTTGGGCAAGCCCTGGTTACTGAGGCGGCCAAAGATTCGCGCATTGTTGCCCTAACTGCTGCCATGAAAGGCGGGACGGGGCTTGATCAGTTTGCGCAATGCTATCCGGATCGATTTATTGATGTGGGAATTGCAGAAGAGCACGGTGTTGCCTCTGCTGCGGGTCTGGCATTTGGAGGCATGAAGCCGGTTGTCGCCATGTATTCCACCTTCCTGCAGCGCGCAATCGATCAGATGATTATCAACTGCGCGCTTCCAAATCTTGACGTTGTTTTTGCAATAGATCGAGCGGGAATAGTTGGCGAAGACGGACCTACGCACCATGGCATGTTTGACTTGGTGTACACCCGCATGGTGCCCAATATGCGCGTGCTTACACCCTCTAACGAGGCCGAGTTGGTAAATGCGCTGCATACTGCGCTTGAAATGGGCGGCCCGTTCGCTATTCGCTATCCGCGCGGTGAGGCCGAAGGCGTGGCGACTCCTGAAGAGCCAGAAGTGTTGCAAGAAGGCAAATCTCGCATGATACGAGACGGCCAAGACGTTGCCATTTTAGCGTTTGGTCGCATGGTTTCAAAAGCCGAAGATGCCGCAGAAATACTGTCGCTTCGCGACATTGAGGCGCGCGTCGTAGATATGCGCTGGGTTAAGCCGCTTGACGTTGAAGCTATTGCATCAGCAGCAAAGTTGCCGCTGGTAGTAACGGTAGAAGGCGGCATTGTTGAGGGCGGTGCAGGGGAAGGCGTCCTTGGTGAGATGGCGAAGATGGGCTTGTGCGCTCCTGCTTTGGTGCTCGGAATTGACGACACGTTTGTACAGCAAGGCGCACCAGCAAAGCTCTTAGACGAGCTTGAGTTGGACGGCAAAAGCATCGCGAAAGCCGTGCAAGCACGTCTCGAAAAGATCCGCCAAGCATAAATCAGGCATAGATCCCGCACAAAAACGCGCGCTTATGCCGGCAAAGCACAAGCGCGCCTAGTTGTTATGGCTGTTTGTTTGCTTAGCGTGCGGGACGCTCCATAATATAGTCATCCATGATAAAGCCTTCACCGATATCGGTTTCTACGGCATCGATGATTTCAAAGCCGGTTCCTTTGTATGCGCGAATGCCCAGATCATTGTGCTTGTTGACCGTAAGATACATGGCATCAAGCCCGCGATTTTTGCAAAGAGCATTGTAAAAATCAATGGTCTTGCGAGCGTATCCTTTCCCACGAGCATCGGATATGAGATAGATTTTCGAAATAAAGAATCGATTAGTGCTTGGCTCTACATGGCCGCCGGTATAGCCAACGCGATTTCCTGCATCGTCAACTAAAAACCAGTATTCGTAGGCGTGTTCGTTCATATCGCGAATAAACGCTTCCAAGCTTTGAAAGTTTTCAACCATATAGGTGGTTTGCGCTTCTCCAATAAGAGCAGGCCAATATTCGTGCCAAATCTGACTTGCCATGGCGGCGAGATCTTCTATCTCGCTTAGTTGGGTAACCGGCTCAAAACTCACAGACATAGATGCCTCTTCTCGTGCTTCTTTATAACCAATCTGCTCAGCCATTTTAGCAGCTTGTGCGCATGGTGAGCTATATTTGCGTTATGATACAGCCACAGGGCTCATAGATTGTGTGAGGGCAGGAGTAATACTATGGCAGATCTTGGGGGTATTCCTGAAGTTGGTTCGCTTGGTTCTGCGCAAGCTACCAGCAAAGATTTCGATATTGAGCAGGCGGTATTTGCGTGTGCTGACGAGTTGATTGAAGATGGTAATCTGCCGTATGCTGCATCAAAACTAATAGATTTGCGCACTAAAGTTCATGCCGATATAGCGCGAATTACAGCGCTTTCGGACGGCACGACGCGATTGGTGTGCGAATGGCTTGCTCCAGCAGATGTGCTCAGCGGCGTTGCAGATGAAAGCCTTGGTGGAGAACCTTTGGTCACGCTTGAGTCTCGCTCTGATGATTCGACATGCAAGCTTTATGAAGGGGCACAAGCGCTTGTTGCGGATATGGGTTTAAAAGCGCGTGGTGTGGTAGCCGAACAGCCAGCAGGACATTCAGATTTCGAGCGTGCTTTAGAGCGTGAGATTGAAAGCAGAATGCGCGAAGCGCTTGAGTCTGACGAATTTGTCATTCACTTACAGCCAAAGCTTGATCTCCACAAAAACGAAATTGTGGGAGCTGAGGCACTTGTTCGGTGGTTTGATCCGCGCGTGGGAATGAGACTGCCAAATGCATTCATTCCGCTCTTTGAGAAAAACGGCTTCATTGTGGATTTGGATCTTTTTGTATTTGAGCAGGTCTGCGCGTTGCTGCATTCGTGGACAGTTGCTGGGGTGAATCCGGTTGTGCTGTCGGTGAATTTGTCGCGACAACACCTGTTGGATCCGGATTTCCCTCAGGCGTTTAACGAAATTCGCGATATGTATGGCGTCTCATCTTTCTATATTGAGTTTGAGCTGTCAGAAACGCTGGCTTTTGAAAACCCTATAGCATTTATCGACCTCATAGATCGCATTCATCGTGCTGGTTACGCCTGCTCAATAGACCATTTTGGGCGCGGTCATTCGTCAATTAATATGCTGAGGGATCTTGAGGTTGATGTATTAAAGCTGGATAAAGCATTTTTTGGCGGCTCGTATGTGGAGACAGGTCGCGAAGCTGATGTCGTGGCAACCGTCATTGATCTTGCTCGTCGTCTGAATATGCGCACTGTTGCCGAGGGCGTGGAAACCGCTGGCCAGCGCAAGTTTTTAGAGGATGTGGGCTGCGATACTATCCAGGGATTTTTGGTTTCTGCACCCGTGCCAGTATCTGAGTTTGAGCGTATGCTTTTCGGTACTGAGTTTGCGCAAAGTTAACGCTTAGGCGTATCCGGCGCGCATCCCATTATAAGTGCGCTGTACGCTGTATCGCAAAGCAGATAACTCATATTATTTCGGACACGTAAAAACAAAACGTCATGGATGTTAAAAGTCGTTTTACAACACGTTAATTACGACCTCCTTTTCTCGTAGCCATTTTCGCACGTGGCATGATGCTTTTGTACTCATTCACGAAAAAGCGCATCGGTGCTTTTTCAAACAGAAGCCTGTGACGAAAGGAAGCATCATGTATGACTCTGGTTCGACGGCGTTTATGTTGGTTTGCACTATGCTTGTGCTGCTCATGACGCCTGGTTTAGCATTTTTCTACGGTGGTTTGACTCGCAGAAAGAATGTTCTCAACACCATGATTATGGTGTTTGTTGTTATTGGTGTAGTTGGCGTGTCTTGGGTGGTCGCAGGTTGGTCTTTTGCGTATGGCGGTGATGGTACCCTCGCGTTTTTTGGCGGATTTGATCAGATCGGCTGCATGAATGTAATTTCTGACTTGCTTACTGAAGCGCAAGCCGCTGATGGAGAGGTTTATCCGTCAATTATCAATATTGGATTTCAGATGGCCTTCGCCATGATTACCACCGCAATTATTACCGGCGCGGTAGCTGGGCGTATGAAGTTTGGTGCAATGGTTGCCTTTATGGTTCCTTGGGTGTTAGTTGTCTATGCTCCACTTGCACATATGGTATGGGGAGGCGAGGGCAGCCTTATTGGTGAGGTTATCGGCGCGCTTGATTTTGCTGGCGGCGACGTTGTGCATATTTCCTCTGGTCTCACTGGTCTTATCCTGTGCATCATGATGGGAAAGCGTAAGGGATTTGGCATGATGAATTACAGGCCTCATAACGTGCCTTTTGTCGCCCTTGGTGCAACGTTGCTGTGGTTTGGATGGTTTGGATTTAATGCAGGATCGGAGTTTGCTGCGGACGGTATCGCGGCTTTGGCGTTGCTTAATACGGTGGCGGCATCTGCTTCTGGACTTTTGTGTTGGATGCTTGTTGAGCGAATTGTGGCAGGGAAGGCAACGCTTGTGGGTGCTGCAACGGGGCTGATTGCGGGCTTGGTTGCTATCACGCCTGCTGCGGGTTTTGTCGAGCCGTGGGCTGCAATAGTTATGGGCTTTTTGGTGACGCCGTGCTGTTATTTCGCCATCTCTTATTGCAAGAGGAAGTTTGCCTACGATGACGCTTTAGATGCATTTGGTTGCCATACGGTGGGCGGTATTGTTGGCGGCGTTTTAACAGGAGTATTTTGTGTGCCTGAGCTGTCTTGGACTGGCGTTGGCGGCTTGCTCTATACGGGTGATTTTTCGCTATTAGGAAGTCAGATTTTGGGCATTGTTGTCACCATTGTTTTTGTTGCAATTTTCGACGTGATTATTGGTTTGATTATTACCGCGTGCTTTAAGGGTAGCTTGCGCGTGAGTGATGCCGAAGAGGCGCAAGGTCTTGATGTGTCGGCTCATGGAGAGAGCGCGTACCCGGCATTTGTGGGTCTTGACTAGGAAATATGACGCGTGTGAATGTCGTTTTCGGAAAGTGAAGTTAGAACTTTTTGCTGAAAGGAAGCAAGATGAAACGAGTTACTGCTATTGTTCGACCCGAAAAAATGGAGCCTATTAAAGAGATGCTGTTTGCTCACGATGTTTCTGGCATGACCGTCTCTCAGGTGCAAGGGTGCGGAAATCAGCATGGTTGGAAGGAATATTATCGCGGCACTGAGGTGCTTCTCAATATGATTCCCAAGGTGAAATTCGAGTTGGTGGTAGAAGATGATCGCGCATCTGAGATTGCTGAGCTTATTGCTGATACCGCTCGTACTGGCGAGGTGGGAGACGGAAAGATTTTCATTGCTCCTGTTGAACAAGTTATTCGTATTCGAACGGGCGAAACCGGTGAGTCTGCTGTATAAAATGGCGCCTGATGGTTTTGAGGGTTGCAATGAGTCAAACGGCTTTTGCTGCTCATATTTCTTGTGCGCACTGTATAAATTTGGGAATGTTTACAAAGCTTCTGTGTTAAACTACGAAGGCTTATAGGAAAGTCTTATAGGCAGAGAAATTTTATTGGCCCCCGAGACATGTTTGTTGCACGTACGCATAAGCTCGCGCTTCTGCAAGCGAACATGGTAATAGTCGCAAGCAACCATGAGATGGGGTCCCCGAGTTTTGAAAGGGGTCCGTTTTGACCGACATCAAAAACACGTCCGTTATTGATTTTGAGGACATTTCAGATGATGAGATGAATCAGATGATTGACGGCACGCTGACCGAGTTTGACGAGGGTGATCTGGTAGATGGTACCGTCGTCAAGATCGAGCACGATGAGGTGCTTGTTGACATTGGATTCAAGAGCGAAGGCGTTATTCCTGCTCGCGAGCTTTCCATCCGCAAAGATGCTGACCCGTCAGACATCGTAAGCTTGGGTGATGCTATTGAGGCACTCGTTTTGACCAAGGAAGACAAAGACGGTCGTCTTATCCTTTCCAAGAAACGTGCTGAGTACGAACGTGCTTGGATCAGCGTTGAAGAGAAGTTCAAGGCTGGCGAGATCGTTACCGGTGAGGTTATTGAGGTTGTCAAGGGTGGCTTGATTCTTGACATCGGCCTGCGCGGCTTCTTGCCGGCATCTCTCGTTGACCTTCGTCGCGTGAAGGATCTCGACATGTATCTCGGCACCGAGATTGAGGCTCGTGTTATCGAGATGGATCGCAACCGCAACAACGTTGTTCTTTCTCGCCGTGTGCTGCTTGAGGAAGGCCGCAAGAACGAGCGCGCTGAGATCCTCGCTAAGCTTACGAAGGGCATGCGCTTGAAGGGCGTTGTTTCTTCAATCGTAGACTTCGGTGCATTTGTTGATCTTGGCGGCATTGACGGTCTGGTTCACATTTCTGAGCTTTCTTGGAACCATGTAAATCACCCGTCTGAGGTTGTTAAGGTTGGCGACGAGGTTGAGGTTGAGGTTCTTGACGTTGATCTGAACCGCGAGCGCATCTCTTTGGGTCTCAAGCAGACCACCGAAGATCCGTGGGTGAAGCTTGTTGATAGCTATCCGGTTGGTTCAATTGCCGACGGCAAAGTTACCAAGATCGTTCCGTTTGGTGCCTTTATCGAGTTGGGTGACTCTATTGAGGGTCTCGTACACATCTCTGAGATGGCTGCACGTCACATTGACACCCCGGCTCAGGTTGTAAAGCCTGGCGACGATGTCAAGGTGAAGGTTATGGAGATCAACCCTGAGCGCCGTCGCATCTCGCTGTCAATGAAGGCAGCTGCTGCTGATCTTGGTTATGAGATCGAGATTGACGACTCAATCGTTCCTGAAGAGAAGGCTTCTAAGAAGAAGGCTGACAAGAAGGAAGAGGAAGCTGCTGCAGAGGCAGTTGCCGAGGACGTCGTTGAAGCTGCTGCTGAAGATGCCGTAGAGGAAGTTGTAGAAGAGGCTGCTGCTGAGGTTGCTGACGCAGAATAGTAGTTATCTACATTAAGATTCAAAAATGAGTCACCTTTAGGTGGCTCATTTTTTTGAGGTTTGTTCGATCCGGTTGATCTTTAACCCGATCTTCAATCCTCAAGCCAGCCTTAAGCCCGACTCCGAATTTCGATCCCTAATTTCGACCCCTAATGTCGACCCCGAAGCCCGATTAGGCGGGTTTGCGTGCACATATTCGATGCAAACTGCCATGAAACTTCGCGCCTATGACCTGGGGATATAAAACAAAACCCCAGGTCATAGCCAATGGCTATTTGTGCCGAATATGTACAAAAAATCGTTGGATCAACGAAAAGTTTCTATTGCGGTGAATCTGATTAGAGCAAATTTGGTGTGAATTGGGCATGCAGTAGGGGGTGTCGGGGTAGCCCTCTTGGCTTGGCATATCGTTTTGCTAGTTGTATTTTGGAAGAACCAATTGTTACGTCAGAAAAAACCAACGGATCGAAACCTGCTGGCGTTGATAGGTTTCATGAGCAGTTCACACACATCGTAGGCGCATATTTACCAAAGCTTACTTACCAAAGCCTAAGTTTTGGTAAGTAAGAACTAATATCTAAGATTGACCGCTATCGCTTCAATGAAAACGGTAGCAATTAATATAAGGCACAAGAAGCTATCGAAACATTGTTTATGCGAAACCCTTATTCTTTTATTCGACACCGTCGGTATCGTCAGCATTGATGCAATACTGCATGCCATCTATGATGACTCCAGCGTTTAGACGAGCTTCATCCTTAAAGAAAGGTTCGGTGCGATCCATGGCAAGCTCCCAGCCGCTTTTGAGATGTGCAGCTTCGTCATCGGCATCATGGACGGGGAGGTAGGACGATACGGCATCGTAGATAAGCTGAATATATTCCGCTGCACCTTCCTCGTTAAGATGGGTTCCATCGCCATCGAACAGATCATCTCTGCCAGCGCTATAGCTGTACCAGTCAATGAGATGGAGATTAGGATAGCGCTCAAGCGCACGCTCCATAGCAGAGTTTGTTTCTCCCACCCAGGTTTGCGGGCTGCGCGTGTTGACAAAGAACACTTGGCGGTCAGAGCCGGTTGCTGCCATGAGCTCGTCAATTTGATCATCAGTGGCAACACCATTAGTGCCCAAGGCAAACACTACGACATCTCCTACGATGTCTTGAGCAGCATACGCGCTATATACTTCGGTTCCAACATAGAGTTGGCGGTTTACTGCAGCATCAATGGCGCCAAAGGGGAATTTCTCCTGGAAATAGGGAATGGTACGAACCGAAACCGAGTCACCTATGAGAAGGATGTCCAGCTTAGGCGCATCTTCTGCATCTTCGGGAGGCAATCCAACCACTTGAGCCTCTTCGCTTTTTAAAAGGTCGGCTCCTTCGATAGCTGATGTCGAGGGCACGAAAATGAGTCCACCAATGGCTATCGCGGCAATAACTGCACCAATGCCACAGGGAAGTCCATGCAGTCGCAGCCAATCGGGCCAATCGATTTCACCAGAGCGCCAAGCGCGGATAAACTTGCCCAAAGCACCATGTCGAAATGGATTTTCAACCAATGAATATGAAATGGCAGCCGCCAAAAAGATAACAGCCATTTGAATGAAATACATCCACCAGGGGGTTTCAGCAATGGTGGAACGCGGGTTCATGAGAAGCAACAGCGGGTAGTGCCACAGATACATTGCGTAAGATCGTTTGCCGATCCACACAAGCGGTGCCACACCAGCAATTTTGCCTACCAGGCTTGCGGGATGCACCATGACTGCAATGATGATGGCGGTCAACACCGAAGCAATGAGCAGCCCACCGCGATAAAGAAATGGCGAAAAGCCGTCAACTTCAGCGATCATGATAATCAAAATGACAAGAGAAACTAAGCCAACTCCGTCAAGCGCGCGTCGCACGGTGGGTGCAATTTGCACACTTTTTTGTGCTCCGAGCATGTGTGAAGGCCACACAAAAGCAAGCCATGCGCCAATGAGAAGCGAAAACGCACGCGTGTCGGTGCCGTAGTAAACACGCGAAGGATCTGCGGTCGGATCGAATAGAAGCGCCATTTCAAGCGCGGACAAAAGTGCTACTACTAACGTGGTATTGCACATGATAGAGCGCTTGACGCCAAACTTGTGGGCGGCAAATAAAACGACTGGCCAAATCAGATAAAACTGCTCTTCAATGGCAAGCGACCAGAAATGCGTCAAAGGAGAGGGCGCACCAAGCGCGTCGAAGTAGGAGACGTCATGGAAGATATACCACCAGTTAGTCACCCACAAAAGTGCTGCCCACATATCTTCGCGCAGTTTGGTTAAAAGAGAATGATCGAAGATGGTGCAGAGCGCCGCTGCACCTAAAACGAGAAATATGATGGCAGGAAATAGACGCCTGATACGACGAAGCCAGAATTGGGGGAGGTTGATGGTCTTCGTGTTGTCCCATTCGATCAGCAAAAGGCTGGTGATCAAATAGCCCGACAGCACGAAAAACACCGTTACACCCAAAAGACCGCCTGTGGCCCATGGCATGCCCATGTGGTAAACGATAACCGCAAGCACCGCAAGCGCACGCAGCCCGTCAAGCGCCGGAATATAACGCGACTTTGCAGCCGGCATTGTTAATGTTCCCCCAATCTGCGATGCTGACTAACTAATATGTAAACAATTGGATCGATACTGCACTAAAAGGGCGCAGTATTGTTAGTATAACAGCGAATGTAGCAAACTAAACGACAAGCAAAGCTGTTCGTGTGCAATAGGTTACTTTTATATGCGGATATAAAAGATTTACGCACACGATATTGGCGCAGATTTTGCGGGGCGAATCAAAATGCTGTGTGCGACGAGGAAACAGGCAAGATTGGTGGCGAAAATTTATGGCAAGCACTGAGGCTGCAAAACGCGTAGCACTTGGAATGAGCGGCGGTGTCGATAGTGCGGTGGCAGCCGTTATTCTCATGCGCGCTGGATATGAGGTGGTTGGCGTCACCTGTCGTTTTCGCGAGGGTGAGGCAACAAAAAGTGCTGAGGCAGATGCGCAAGCGGTATGCGCGCGCTTAGGTATTGAGCACAGGGTTGCGCTTTGTGTTGATGAGTTTGAGCAATGCGTGGTGACAAAGTTTGTTGACCAATACGCCGAAGGGCTCACGCCGAGTCCGTGTGTTGGTTGTAACGCGACTTGCAAGATCCCTTCGCTTATTGCGGCGGCAGATGAGCTGAATTGCGAATTTGTTGCGACGGGACATTACGCGCGTGTGGCGCAGATGATTGACACGGGCAGGTTTGCCATAAAAACAGCCCTTGATCAGCGAAAAGACCAAAGCTATATGCTGGCTATGCTTCGTCAGGATCAGCTTGAGCGATTGCTGCTTCCTTTGGGCGGTATGACAAAAACAGACGTGCGTCTCATTGCTGAGGATCTCGATTTGCCTGTTGCACATAAGCAAGAAAGCCAAGATATTTGTTTTATCGACGGCGATTACCGCTCGTTTCTAGCCGAGCGTGGTGTGATGTGTACGCCGGGTGACATTGTGACGGTCGATGGTGATGTGGTTGGGCATCATGATGGTCTAGAGCGGTTTACCGTGGGGCAGCGCAAAGGTATTGGGGTGGCGGCTCCGAAACCTTACTATGTCATTGAAAAGCGCATGGAGACTGCCGAACTGGTGGTGGGGTTTGCCGAAGACGCACGAGTGAGCGGGGTTGTGTGCGGGCAGATGAATTATCAGCTTGTTGACCGATTGGATAAGCCGTGTGAAGCTCAGGTGAAACTTCGCTATAGAAGCCAGCTTGCACCGTGTATCATAGAACCTAACACAGCGGGAGAAGGTGTGCACATTGTATTGGCAAGCCCTGAAGCGGCTACGTCGTCTGGGCAATTCGCTGTGCTCTATAGCGGAGATACAGTGCTTGGCGCTGGCATGATCTTGGAGGTGGAACTGGTATGAAGAAGCTCTTTATCATTGGAGGAATGGGTGCAGGCAAATCAACTGCGCGCAAGGCCTTAGTAGACCAAGGGGTGCCCTACATTGACTTAGATAAAGTCGGTCATGATGTTTTGACGTGGGATACGGTTAAAGCTGAACTGGTTGAAACCTTCGGAGAAGATATTTTAGATGCAAATGGCGAAATCGTGCGCGCTCGGTTGGCCGAAAAGGCTTTCGTAAACCCCTCTGAGACGCGCAAGCTCAACCGCATTACCTTGCCGCGCATTGAAGAGGCCTATATGGATCAGATTGACGAGCTTGTCAGCCAGGGTAACGATGCGGTTGTTGTTGAGTACTCGGTATTTAAGAATAGACAAAGCTCGCTTGCTTATGATGCTGATGCGGTCATTGCTGTTTTGGCACCGCTTGATATGCGCATTGAGCGTGCGGTAAAAGCTGGCTGGAATGAAGCTGATGTGCGTCGCCGCATTGCTCAGCAGATTACCGATGCTGATCGCATTGAGGCAGCTGACGTGGTCTTTAACAACGATGGCACGCCCGAAGAGCTTCGCAATGAAGTATTGGTGTGGTGGGAGGATTACAAAAAGTCCTTGTAATCTACCAGAGACCGAGCGCAGATTGCATACATAGGCTTGCGGCCGCAATAGCAACCCAGCAACAAAAGCCTAAAAGGATAGGCTTGGCACCTGATTTAACGAGTTTGACAAGGTCGGTGTTCAGGCCAATAGCTGCCATTGCCATGATAATAAAAAACTTTGAAAGCGTTTTAAAAGGCGCAAACCACGATGTGTCAGCTCCGAGCGCGATGCAGAGCGAAGTTATAACCGAAGCCAAAATGAAGAAAAGGATAAACAGGGGAAACGCACGTTTAAGGCTGAATTTTTCACAGGGGTTTTCGTGGTGAGGCGCGCTGTGGTTTAATGCGGCTTCGGCGGCGAATCTCGCATTATCGCGTCGCGCTATGAGTATGCTTAAAACCAGCGTGATCGGGATGATGGCAAGCGTGCGTGTTAATTTGACAATCGTTGCATCATCAAGCGCGTTTGATCCTGGATGCATGCCATCCCATGCGGCTGCAGCTGCGGTTACCGATGAGGTGTCGTTGACCGCTGTGCCTGCAAACAGGCCAAAGCCTTCGTTTGACATGCCTAAAAGATTGCCAAGGGTGGGAAAAATGAGCGCCGCCAACACATTAAAGAGAAAAATAACCGAAATAGATTGGGCGACCTCTTCGTCTTTTGCGGCAATGACTGGCGCTGTTGCCGCAATGGCAGAGCCGCCGCAGATAGAAGATCCCACACCAATGAGCGTGGAAATTGCTGAATCCATGTGAAGTAGCTTGTGCAAAACATATGCCACGATAAGCGCTGTTGAAATGGTTGTTAAGATGATGGGCAGCGATTCGGCACCCACGCGAGCAATTTGGGTGAGATTGAGACCAAAACCCAGCAAGACTACTGCGCACTGAAGAATCTTTTTAGCGGTAAATCCGATGCCGGTTTGGATGCGGCCACGAACAGATTGTTTCCAAAACAATGCAATAATCATGCCGAGCAAGATGGCGAACACCGGCCCGCCAACCACCGGAATTGCTTCGCCTAAAAACCAACAGGGAAGTGCAATAAGTGCGCAAACGCCTATGCCTAAAGCGTTTTGCCTAAGGGTTGTCATCTGTGTTTATCCTCTCACTTGCAAAATGTGCACATGCGCTTTGTATGACATCTCCGGGTATGACAATCATGTTGAGTCAACCAAATAGGTTGGTGTCTTTGCCGTGAGTTTAGCATTAAGCAGTAGTCGCCAAAGACTTATCCGTTACGAATTAGTGTCAGCGGTGTGAAACTCATACGAACATATGTTCATATTCTTGAGGTTGCGTGGTACACTACAGGTCTGCAAATTTGTTGTTGAAAGGATCACGGTGTCTTCGCATCTTTCAAATATTGAAGGTATTGAGATGGAAGGCAAGCTGCCTGAGGTAAGGCTTGCCTCTACGCCATTTAAAGTAGTATCTCCGTTTGAGCCTTCTGGTGATCAGCCTCAAGCTATTGAAGCGTTGGCGCAAGGTATTGAAGAGGGTCTTCGTTATCAGACGCTTTTGGGTGTTACGGGCTCTGGCAAGACCTTTACCATGGCCAAAACAATTGAAGCGGTGCAAAAACCAACGTTGGTCATGGCGCCAAATAAAACGCTTGCAGCCCAGTTGGCTGCTGAGCTCAAGGAGTTTTTCCCAGAAAACTCGGTCGTATATTTTGTATCGTACTATGACTACTATCAGCCAGAAGCATATGTGCCTGCCTCTGATACGTTTATCGAAAAAGATGCTTCCATCAACGAAGAGGTTGAAAAACTTCGCCATGCCGCAACGAGTGCGCTGCTTTCGCGGAGAGATTGCATTGTTGTAGCTTCGGTGTCTTGCATTTATGGCATCGGCAGCCCGATGGACTATGCGGGAATGGCGGTATTTGTTGACAAGCAAAAAGAGATGGACAGAGATCGAGTCATTTATGACCTGATTGACATTCAATATGATCGCAATGACTACGAACTCAAACGCGGTACGTTTCGTGTTCGCGGTGATGCACTTGATGTTTTCCCTCCTTATGCTGACCATCCTATTCGCATTGAGTTTTGGGGAGATGAAATTGAGCGCATTTCTGAGATTGATCAGGTAACAGGAGAGGTGCTTAACGACTATGAAGCACTTCCTATCTGGCCTGCGTCGCACTATGTCACGGCGCGTCCTAAGATGGATCATGCCCTAACCACCATCCGAGAGGAACTCCGTCAGCGTCTTGAACAGTTTAAAGAGGAAGGCAAGCTCCTAGAGGCGCAACGTCTTGAAATGCGTGTAGCCTATGATCTGGAAATGCTTGAAACTATGGGCTTTTGTTCGGGCATTGAGAATTATTCGCGCCACCTCGATGGTCGCGCGCCAGGAGAACCGCCGTATACGCTCATTGATTATTTCCCGAAAGACTTCTTGTGCATTATTGACGAGAGCCACGTTACTGTTCCGCAAATTCGCGGCATGCATGAAGGGGATCGCTCACGCAAGATTACCCTTGCTGAGCACGGTTTTCGTCTGCCAAGTTGCTTAGATAATCGCCCGCTTCGCTTCGATGAATTTGAAGAACGTGTTCCGCAATTTGTTTATGTGTCCGCAACGCCAGGTGACTACGAAGAGAAGGTAAGTCAAAACCAAGTTGAGCAGATTATTCGCCCAACGGGGTTGCTTGATCCAGAAATAGTGGTGCGTCCAAGCGCAAGTCAGATTGATGACATTATCGACGAAGCGAAAGATCGCGTTGAAAAAAATGAGCGCGTGCTCATTACAACGCTCACAAAAAAGATGGCGGAAGATTTGACCGATCATCTGCTTGACCAGGGAGTTAAAGCGCGATATATGCATTCAGATATCGCCACGCTTGATCGTGTTGATATTCTGCGTGACCTTCGTCGCGGTGAGTTTGATGTTTTAGTTGGCATTAACTTGTTGCGAGAAGGCTTGGATTTGCCTGAGGTTTCTTTGGTGGCAATCCTCGATGCTGACAAAGAAGGTTTTCTTCGCAACCATCGTTCGCTCATTCAAACGATCGGTCGTGCCGCGCGCAATGTATCTGGCCAGGTCATCATGTATGCAGACAAAGTGACTGATTCCATGAAGCGCGCTATCGAAGAAACCAAACGTCGTCGCGAAATTCAGATGGCCTATAACCAAGAGCATGGCATAGAGCCTCAAACCATTCGCAAAGCAATTAATGACATCATGAGTTATGTGACTGACGAGATAGGCAATACGACTGCTGAGCAAGTTAATAAAGAGCTCGCGGAACTTTCTCGCGAAGAGGTTCTCAGGATCATTTCTTCCATGGAAGATGAGATGGCATCAGCATCGCAAAATATGAACTTTGAAGAGGCTGCACGTCTGCGTGACCAGGTAGTTACTTTGCGAGCGTCAGTAGAAGGCTCATCTGAAGAAGACGTGCTGAAAGACCTCAAAAAAACCGCTCGCAAGGGGAGCGCCTTTGGCAACCGCAAGCATGCTGCATATGGAAGCGCCCGGCGATCGTAGCCGCCGTGTACCAAAAATGGTATAGCTAAATTTAAAATACGAGTTAAACCATTTGTTCCAAAATATGTAGCATATTGATATTTTGTGGCGTTTTACGTGTAAGCCTTGTCAAGGTTTCATACCAACGCGCACAATTACACCCGGTAAATTACAAGGGGGAGACTAGTAGCTTTTAGCAGTATGTAAACGCTCATCCCAAAACAAAGGGTCTTACTAACCATCATAGATGCACACGTAAGACATACGTTAATTGAAAGGTGTTACATGAAACGCTTGCATCGCATTAAACTTGCTGGCGCCTTAACGCTAGCAGTTGCAGTTGGAGCCTCGCTTGCAGGATGTGCTAGCGATAATTCTGCCAATACGGGTGTTTCGGATACGTCGCAAGGCGTCGCCGCTACGCTTACTATTGGGGAAGATACAACTGAAATTGGCGAAAAGATTATCACGGAATACATTGAGAACTTCCGTGAGACTACCAACTTGAGTGAGGATGACGCTTGGGGCGAGTGGATGGCGGCAAATGGCTTCACGCCTGAAACAGTTCGTGATGATGTCATCCAATATTATGCTCGTGACTTGATGATTCGCGCTGCTGCTGACGAAAAGGGCGTGACTGTTGAGCAGAGCGAAATCGATGAGCAACTCAACGACGTAAAAGGTCAGTTTGAAGGCGATGAGCAGTGGCAGCAGGCTTTAGATGCTTCTGGTCTTACTGAAGAAGAGTATCGTGATACCGTTATCGAGCCGCGTCTACTCGAGCAAAAGCTAAGCGAGGCAGTTGCTGCTGAAAACACCGAAGAGGTTACCGATGATCAGGTGCTAGCTCTTGCTCAGGAAAATGTTTCGCAATTAGATGGCTCTAAGAAATCAAGCCAGATTCTTTTCGGCGCTGAGGACGAGCAGACCGCTCGCGAGGTGCTTGATCGCATTAACTCAGGTGATTTGACTTTTGAAGATGCCGTAAACGAATATTCAACTGATGAGGCAAGCAAAGCAAACGGGGGCGATATGGGCTGGGATAGCCTTGTTGCGCTGCCGACAAGCTATTATGCAGCTCTTGAGAACCTTGAGTTAGATCAAGTAAGCGATCTGGTATATGACGAAGATGGCATTCGCATTATTAAATGCACCGAGGTGCTTTCGGTTCCTGAAGATGGATATACCTCTCTTGATCAGGTGCCTGCTGACTTTGTAGAGCTGTTCCGTTCGCAGGCTTCCGCTATGGCTTCAACGACTTTCAGCGATTGGTTTGCTGAGTACGCCGAAGCCGCAACGCTTGACATCAACCCGATGCCTGGAGATGTTCCTTACAACATTGATATGTCCAAATATCAAAGCGAGGCTGCACTTGAGGGCGCAGGCGTTGAAGACGGCGACGTAATTGACGAGACGCTCGATGAGAGTGTTGAGACTATCCCGGAAGGCGAAGGTGCTACCGAATCAGACGCTGAGCAAGGCGACAATGCTTTAGGAGCTGAAGGCGACCAGCCTAATGGCGAACAGGCCAATGGCGAGCAACCTGAGGGCGAACAGCCCAATGGCGAGCAACCTGAGGGCGAACAGCCCAATGGCGAGCAACCGAATGGCGACCAGGCCAATGGCGAGCAGCCGACAACCACGCAAAATGGTCAGCAGTAATAACATCGTGCTTTTTGAGAGCAGTGTCCGATTAAGTTTTTATTCCCGGTCAAGTCATCATTTGGTTAACCGATAGGAAACAGGATATCATCGGGACATTCGATGAACGATAATGTAAAGGTCTTTGTTGAGAGAGCAAAGACCTTTATTTCGTTTGAGGAGAAATGTGATGGTGGAATCGAACTCAACAGAAGAGATAAAAAACCAGTTTCGGGCGACGTCTCGTTTGGCAGCCATTATTGCCGCCGTTGTAGTTGTGCTTCTCATTGCCTCTTACGTTGTTATCACCAACAACGTTGTTTCGCTTACCAATCAAATTGATTCCATTCGCACTGGTGCTTATCCGGTTTCAGTTGCAGCAGGTCGCGTTGAAACACTTTTAGTTCAATTGCAGACATTGGCAGACCGATCGCTTTATGTTCGCACTGATGAAGCCATTAATGGCATGGAGCGCTCCTACGCGCAAATCGATGAAGACCTCAATGGATATATCACGCTGCTTGCAGAAAGCGAAATGGTGACCGGAACCGAAGGAGCAAATCTGCAAGCCGGATACGATAAGTTGCTCTCACTGCAAGAGCAACTTATCGTGTTGGCGAGAGACGATAGTGTGACCGATGTTGAAATAGCAGCATTTGTTAACGAGGATATCCGTCCACTCATAGCGGAGCTTTTGCAAAGTGACATCATCATTTTGGAAGAATCAAGCGATTCTGTTGAGGCGCTTTATGCCAATGGATCCGCACGAGGAACGCTTACCATAACGCTTGCTACGGTATTGTTTGGCGTTGTGCTTGTGTCGTTGATTGTCTATCTCTTTATGCTTCGCCGTCGTATTCAGCAGCAAGAAATTATGCAGCAAAAGGTTGAAGATGCGCTTGCCTTGGCGGAAAGTGCAAGTGCGGCAAAGTCGCAATTCTTGTCTAACATGAGCCACGATATACGCACGCCTATGAATGCAATTGTGGGTCTTACTACCATCGCAAATTCCCATATCGACGATAAGTTGCGTGTACAAGAATGTTTGAATCGAATCACAACCTCTTCAAAGCATTTGTTATGCCTAATCAATGACGTGTTAGACATGAGCAAAATCGAGCGCGGCAAAATTATGCTCAACGAAGAGCGCTTCAATTTCCCCGATATGATTAATGAGGTTGTCACGATTGTGCAACCGCAAACACGCGCAAAGCAGCTTATGTTAGATATCGTGATTGGCAACATCGAGCAAGAGGTTGTTATTGGTGACTCAATGCGTATCAACCAAGCGCTGCTCAATTTGCTGGGCAATGCTGTGAAATATACGCCCGAGGGCGGCACCGTGCGTTTTTCGCTCAGTGAGCATACCTCGCGACGTGTGGGATATCGCGATTATCGCTTTGTTGTGCAAGACAATGGCGTTGGTATGACCGAAGAGTTCGTCAAACATATCTTCGATCCTTTTGAGCGCGAAGAGGGCGGTTTTGATCACTCAATCGAGGGCGCAGGCCTTGGCATGGCTATTACGAAAAATGTGGTAGAGATGATGGGCGGCACTATTGAGGTCGAAAGTACAAAAGGCAAAGGTTCAACGTTTACGATGACCATTCCACTTAAGCCAGTTGAGGCCAGCGAAGCCGAAGAGGACTTCTCCGAACTTCGCGGCCTTGAAGTGCTTATCGTAGATGACGACACTGACGTTTTAGAAAACACCACTGCCATTCTTAAAGAGGTGGGTGTTGTTGGCTCTGGTGCTTCGTCTGGTCTTGAGGCGGTGGCGCTTGTGGTGCAAGCGCATATTGCGAAAAATGATTATCAGGCTGTTATTGTGGACTGGATGATGCCTGGTGTAGACGGCATTGAAACGATCAGGCGTATTCGCGAAGAGGTTGGCGACGCTATGCCGATCGTTCTTTTGACTGCCTATGATTGGACAGAGGTTGAAGATGAGGCTCGTGATGCAGGTGTAACCGCATTTATTTCGAAACCGCTCTTTAAATCTCGATTATGTCACGTTCTTAAAGCCTGTTGCGTGGAGCAAGCTGTTCAGGCAGCTTTACACAAAAAAGAAGTTGAGGAAAAACTGTCTGGTCGTATCTTGCTGGTGGAAGACAACGAGCTCAACCGCGAGATTGCTCACGAACTCATTGGACAGACTGGCGCCGAAGTTGAAGAGGCATGCGATGGAGCCGAGGCGGTTGCAATGATTTCTCAGGCACCTGATGGTTACTACGATTTAGTTTTTATGGATATGAAGATGCCTCGCATGGATGGCATAGAAGCAACGCGAACCATTTGCGAGTTGGCAGTACAAGACAAGCGGCGTATGCCACCTATTGTGGCTATGACAGCCAACGCATTTAGCGATGACAGAATTCGCGCACTTGATGCTGGCATGGAAGGATTTATGACCAAGCCCATTGATGTTAAAGAGCTGCATCGTACACTTCGATTGTATTTGTCCTAAGGCTCTTTGTTTGCGATACTAATAATATGGAAACATCGCTCTGGCAACAAATGGTGGATGCACAAGTGCTTACAGTGCCGTGGAGTATTGATTACTTCTCGGTTATTGTAGGTGTATTAACTGGTGCTTTGTTCGCCTGTGATCGCAAATTGGACATTATTGGCACGGTCGTGCTCGGGTTGTTAACCGGATACGGCGGTGGCATTGTTCGTGATTTGCTCATGCAAGATTACGGGGTTTATTTCACTTCGCACCCTGATTTGATTTTGATTTGCATTGTAATATGTGCTTTTGTGTTTTATTTTCGCGGGCTATTTAAGCATCTTGATGCAACCGTGTTTTTTGCAGATGCGCTTTCGGTAGCTTTGTTTGCATTAGCTGGAGCATCGAAGGCCTTTTCGTGCGATCAAGGTATTATCCTCTCAATTATCTTAGGCGGTCTGACTGCGGTAGGGGGAGGGGCAATTCGCGATATTTGCGTGGGCGAAACACCAGGTATTTTCCAGCGAAGTAATTTTTATGCGGTTGCAGGTTTGGGTGGCTCTGTTGTCTATGTTGCGCTGGCCGCTGCCGGCAGCCCACTTCCACTTGCGGGCGTTGCATGCGTTTTTGCTGTTGTGTTTTTGAGATACTGGAGTGTGTATTTTGATTGGAAGACACGCTCAGAGGCTGACTTGACGCCTAAAGTAGCAAAAGGCGTGCGTGCTGTGACCCATAAAGCAGAGCGTGTTGGTCATTCAGCAGGACGTGTTGTGTTCAAGATTGGACACGGAATTGTTGGTGTGTTTTTGCATGGTGGAGATGCTGAGCGTGCCATTCGTAAGCGCAGGCACGGTTTTGTACTCAAGCGCAAAGAGTATCAAGATGATCAAGTCGGTCATGTAACAGAGGCACATGATGACGCTGCGGCTGATGAGCGCAGTACAAAAGCTTAAAAGACAGGTATGTAGAAGGAATAAGCGTGGCAGATTATATAGAAGGAAAGCGTCCCGTAATTGAAGCATTTAGAACCGGCGTGCCGGTAAGGCGAATCCTCATTGGGGATTTTGTTAAACGCGATGGCATGATTGAAGACATTATGCGCAAGGCGAAGCGCTACAAGGTGCCTGTTGAGATGGTGCCACGCAAAGCGCTTGAAGACCGTTCGGTGCGCGGATCGCATCAGGGCGTTATGGCTGAAGCTAAGCCATTTGCTTATGTGGGCATAGGCGAAGTCATTGATGCTGCCACGCAAAGCGCACAACAGCGCGACGGTGCGGCTTTGGTAGTGCTGCTCGATCATATTACCGACGCAGGTAATCTAGGCGCGTTGGCACGAAGCGCTGAGGCGGTTGGTGCGAGTGGTTTGGTTATCCCCAACAAACGCAGTGCGCGTGTGGATGCGGCCACGTATAAAAGTTCTGCAGGAGCTATTGCACATATGCCTGTGGCGCAGGTGTCGAATTTAGTGCAAGCCATCACGCGTTTACAGGAAGCTGGTTTTTGGGTAGTAGCAGCAACTGAGCACGCACAAGATATCTTGTGGGACGTGAACATGAAGGGCAAAATTGCGCTTGTCATGGGCAATGAGCACGAAGGAGTTTCGCGTCTGGTGCTGGAAAACTGTGATTTGTTCGGCAAGCTTCCAATGGCTGGAGAGGTTGCATCTCTTAATGTTGCGCAAGCGGCAACTGCATGTATGTACGAATGGCTTCGTCAAAATGCAGGCTCATGGCTTGTTGGCGGCAGTGCTGCCAACTAGTTTTGCGACCTGGTAATAAGATAAGGTTTTAGGTGTGGCTCACAAACGAAACAAATTACTCATTGTGGACGGATATAACGTCTTGCGCTCGGGAAAGCGTTATAGACGAAATACCGATCCTGACTACACCGATGACCCTTATAACGCAGCGCGTGAACGCTTGCTGACCGATGTGGTGAATTTCGCTGGACACGAATACAAGGCTATCATCGTTTTCGACGGTGCCTACAATGAGTTTTCCACTGGCGAGGCGCAAACGATAGGGGGCGTGCGCATTGTTTTTTCGCCTGCCGGGCAATCGGCTGATAAGGTTATAGAAAAACTCGCCCATGATGCGCGCGAAAGAAACGTGGAGACGCTGGTGGTTACCAGTGATGCCACTATTCAAGATACGGTATTTGGACAAGGCGTTGACCGCATGAGTGCGGATGGCTTTAGTCATGAGGTTGCGCAGTATTATGACGAAGTAAAACTGGATGAATCTCCTCAGGTAGCCCGAAAAAATACCATTGCAGATCGCATTGATAGCGCGACTTTAGCGAAGCTGAAAGCACTACGAGATAGGAAGTAATACCAGTTCAATCAAGGGGAAACTGGTGGTTGCTGGAGAATTATATGAATTGACACCTGCACTTGCTGGTGCAATAAAAAGCTCAGCGATAGGCTTTTGAGAAGAAGGGTTTTCAAAACTTATGGTGCAGAAAGGTTCATATATGAACAATGAAATTGCTCAGCGCCTCGTGGAAATGAGACGCTCGCGAGACTATAGTCAAGAGGAGCTTGCTTGGAAATTGGGGCTTTCAAGACAAGCGATTTCGAAGTGGGAGCGCGCTGAATCTTCTCCAGATACCGGCAATCTTTTGGCGCTTGCAAAACTCTATGGTGTGACCTTAGATGAGCTCGTATGTGGTCCTCGTGATGCCGAGGCAGACAATGTGATAGGTGATGTGACAGATGTCACCGATGTTAAAGTCGATGTTGTGCTGGAGCCTAAGTCGGCGGCTGAGTTAGAGCCGCTGGTTGAGCCGGAGGCTGAGCCTGTGGCGACGTCAGCGCCCGAGGCGGTGCCGATGCCCCAAGCGGCACCGGCACCTCAAGCGGTGCCGATGCCCGGGGTGGCACCAATGCCGCAAGCAACGTCAGCGCCCCAAGCGGTGCCCACCGCGCAAGCAACACCCACACCGCAAGCAACACCAACGCCGCAAGCAGTGCCGGTGGCGCAACCTCAACCTCACGTTCAAGCGCCTGCATCGACCGCGCCAAGCAAACACAGCGCCCTGATAACTTTTCCTTATCCAGTTGCCTGCGCTGCTCTTTATTTGATTGTGGGATTTTGCTTTGGTTGGTGGCATCCGGCATGGATTATTTTTCTGACCATACCGTTTTACTATTGGCTGGTAAAGACAATCCAGTCTGACCCTATTTACCAACAAAACCATCAACAATAGGAGTTAGACATGGCCTCTTTAACAAAGCAAACGAAAATCAAGATTGCCGCTATTGTTGCATTGTGCTTGATCGTGGTTGTTGGACTTGCGGCGCTGACCTGTGGCGGTATGTCTTTTGGCGCATATGCTCCACAACCTCCGGCTGCTCCGAGCGCGCCTGCCGCCCCATCGGCGCACGGTGATGTATCTGATGCTGCTGATGGTAGCTATAGCTTTGCAGCAGGGGATGTAGACAGGATTGCCATAAGCTGGGCAGCGGGAAAGGTGTCTGTTCGTGTGGCTGATGTACAAGATGTCGAAGTGCGCGAATATATAAGCGAAGGATTCGGATCTCGATCGGTACCAATGTCTTGTGCGCTCCATAACAACACGCTTGAAATCAACTATGCGAATAACACGTTTGGTTTGATTGGGTGCGCAATCAACATAAGCCAAAAGCAGCTTGAAGTGCTTATCCCATATGCTCTGCAAGACTCCCTTGAGCAGATCTCGCTTGATGCGGCGTCAGGCTCTTACGAATTAAGCGGCGTGTCAGTTCAATCTTTGCAAGTGAATTTAGCGTCAGGTAAATTCGACGCGCAAGACATAGCCGCCAAAGAAATTGCCTTTGATGTGGCAAGTGGTACTATCTATGCTTCAGGGGACTTTGAAAACGTGAACTACGGCGGCGCATCGGGTACGGCAACTATTGTCTGTTCTGAGTCACTTCGCCAGGCAAACGCATCGCTTGCAAGTGGGAAATTTATCCTCGGGCTACCACAAGATGCAAATTTCACGGTTAACCTTGATAAGGTCTCGGGTGGTTTTTCTATTACCGGATTTGACGCTGTGCAGCATGATGATGTGTGGGTGGCAGGAGACGGAGAGGTGCCCATTGACATTGACATCATGAGTGGAGATGTCGAAATACGTCAAATGGGCAAATAAGAAGCGTTTGTGAAGACTCAAACACAAGCGCAAAGTGCCTGATAGGATAGCAAAACTACAAAAAATTTTCATACTTTGTAAAACTTTTTATTGACGAGGCATGTCTTGCAATATATTCTGGGAAATTGCGACTTTTTCGCGATTTAGCGGAAGCTCATGAAGGAGGACATGCCTCGTGACTGAAGGTAAAACCACTGATCAAAGCATGCTTTACAGGAATCGACGCTCGTTTGCTAAGATTCCCGACGTCATGGACGTCCCGAACTTGATCGCCATTCAGACCGATAGTTTTGAATGGTTCAAGACCGAAGGCTTAAGCCAGGCGTTTGATGACATTAGCCCCATCGAAAACAGCACCAAGGATATGTGTGTTGAGTTTGGGCGCCATGAATTTGGCGAGCCCAAATATACGGTGGATGAGTGCAAGGAGAAAGACGTCTCCTATCAAGCACCCCTGTTTGTAGAAATTCGTTTCATTAACCGCGAAACCGGAGAGATTAAAGAGCAAGAGGTGTTTATGGGCGATTTTCCGCTCATGACTCCGCGCGGCACTTTTATCATCAACGGCACCGAGCGCGTTGTGGTATCGCAGCTCGTCCGCTCACCTGGTGTATATTTCGCCTCTGAGCGTGACAAAGCTAGCGATAAGACAATCTATAACGCAAAGGTTATTCCGAGCCGCGGTGCATGGCTTGAATTTGAGACTGATAAGCGTGACATGCTTTCGGTTCGTATTGACCGCAAGCGTAAGCAGCCGGCAACGCTGCTCGTTCGCGCACTTGGTCTTGCTGAAACGCGTGAAGAGATCATTGACTTGCTCGGTGATGACGAGATGGTGCTTCGCACCCTTGATCGTGACCCGGCAACCACCAAAGAGGAGTCGCTTATTGAGTTGTATAAGCGCTTCCGTCCCGGTGAGCCGCCAACAATCGATTCAGCTCGCACGCTGCTTGATGGCTTGTTCTTCAACCCGCAGCGCTACGATTTGGCAAAAGTTGGTCGCTACAAGATTAACAAGAAGCTCGGATTCGATCCGGATTTTGAATCCTCAACACTTACTGACGAAGACATCGTGGATACGATGCGCTATATCATTGCGTTGCACGCAGGCGAAGAAGGCGTGTCAGTTGACGACATCGACCACTTTGGTAACCGCCGCATTCGCACGGTAGGTGAGTTGATTCAAAATCAATTCCGCATTGGTCTGTCTCGTATGGAGCGCGTTGTTCGTGAGCGCATGTCCATGCAAGAGCCCGATGAGATCACGCCACAGTCACTCGTGAACATTCGCCCCATTGTTGCAGCTATCAAAGAGTTCTTTGGCTCTTCGCAGCTGTCACAATTTATGGATCAAACCAACCCTGCAGCAGGCATTACGAATAAGCGTCGTCTGTCTGCTTTAGGCCCGGGCGGTCTGTCTCGTGAGCGTGCAGGCTTTGAGGTTCGCGACGTTCATACGTCACACTACGGCCGCATGTGCCCGATTGAGACGCCTGAAGGTCCAAACATTGGTCTGATCGGTTCGCTTGCAACCTATGCTCGCGTGAATCCCTATGGCTTTATTGAGACGCCGTATCGTCGCGTAGTTGATGGTAAGGTCACCGACGAGGTCGACTATCTAACCGCTGACGAAGAGGAAAACTACACTATTGCTCAGGCAAATGATCTGTTTGATCCGCAGACGCGTCGCTTTGGCACCTTTGACGAAAACGGTGAGTTCCATGAGGCAACTCGCGTTTTGTGCCGTACGATGAGCGCAACGGGCGAGTATGGCGAGCCTGACGAAGTTTCTCCTGATCAGGTTGACTACATGGACGTATCTCCGCGCCAGATGGTATCGGTTGCAACGTCGCTTATTCCGTTCTTGGAGCACGACGACGCAAACCGCGCATTGATGGGTTCAAACATGCAGCGTCAGGCAGTTCCGCTGCTCAAGCCGCAAGCACCACTTGTTGGTACGGGCATCGAGCATCGAATTGCTGTTGACTCTGGTGAGATTTTGGTAGCCCAAAACCCGGGCGTTGTTGACTATGTTGATGGTCAGACGATCATCATCTTGAATGATGATGGCGAATATGACGAGTATCTCGTTCCGAAGTTCCAGCGCTCCAACCAAAGCGGCTGCATCAATCATCGCCCGATTGTTCGCAAAGGTGATGAAGTATTTGCGGGCGACGTTTTGGCAGACGGTCCGTCATGTGATCATGGCGAGCTGGCACTTGGTCAAAACCTTATGGTTGCTTATATGCCTTGGGAAGGCTACAACTACGAGGACGCTATCATCGTTTCAGAGCGTGTTGTAGCAGAAGACCTGCTCACCTCAATTCACATTTCTGAGTATGAGATTGATGCTCGTGACACTAAGCTTGGACCTGAGGAAATTACGCGCGAGATTCCAAACATCTCCGACGACATGATTTCGGATTTGGATGCCGACGGTATTATCCGCGTTGGCGCCGAGGTGTTCCCGGGCGATGTGCTGGTTGGCAAGGTCACGCCGAAGGGCGAAACTGAGCTTACCGCTGAAGAGCGCTTGCTGCGCGCAATCTTTGGTGAGAAAGCTCGCGAAGTTCGCGATACGTCACTGAAGGTGCCTCATGGTGCTGGCGGTCGCGTAATTGGCATCAACCGCTTTAGCCGAGAAGCAGGAGATGAACTTGCTCCGGGCGTTAATGAGCTCGTTCGTATCTACGTTGCTCAAAAGCGTAAGGTACAACAGGGCGACAAGCTTTCTGGTCGCCATGGTAACAAGGGTGTTATTTCCCGCGTTTTACCTGTTGAGGATATGCCTTACTTGGCAGACGGCACGCCTATCGATGTTATTTTGAACCCGCTGGGTGTACCGTCTCGTATGAACGTTGGTCAGCTGCTTGAAAACCACCTTGGCTGGGCTGCTAAATGGGGTTGGGACGATGCAGAGGAGACGACTGATGTCATAGAAGGTCCTATGCATGTTGCAACACCAGTATTTGACGGCGCAACCGAGCGTGAGATTTCTGACGCAATTGAGAAGGCTAATCGCAACCTCATCAACATGAACCATGCCAAGTATGGCGATATGGCTCGTGATGAATTTGTTCCGCAACTTTCTCGCACGGGTAAGACCTGGCTCTATGATGGTCGTACCGGCGAAAAGTTCCGTGAGCCTATTACCGTTGGCCAATCTTATATCCTAAAACTCGGCCACATGGTTGATGACAAGATTCATGCTCGTTCAACCGGTCCTTACAGCTTGATTACCCAACAACCGCTTGGTGGTAAAGCTCAATTCGGCGGTCAGCGCTTCGGCGAGATGGAAGTGTGGGCGCTGTATGCATACGGCGCGTCAAATGTCTTGCAGGAGATCCTGACGGTCAAGTCTGACGACACGGCTGGTCGTGTTAAGAGCTACGAAGCCATTGTTAAGGGCGAAAACATCCCGGCTGCTGAAGTGCCGGAATCCTTCAAGGTTTTGGTGAAGGAAATGAAGTCTTTGTGCTTAAACGTTGAGCTTGAAGGTCACGATCATCAGACCATCGACGTTACTGCTGAGCGTGATGACGAAGACCGTGATCGCGGTTTGTTTGAGGCAATCGCGGAGGACGCACGTAAGACTGAAGAAGACAACGCAAGCGCTTTAGATAGCATTGCTGCAGAGCTTGGTGAGCTTATGGGAGATGCGGGCGCTGATGCGGACACAGACACTGAAGTAAACGAACTTATCGAAGAGGGGGAGGAGCTGTAAATGACGACGGAATTCGACGTAAATAATTTCGACGCTCTGCGTATCTCCCTGGCAAGTGCCGAAGACGTGCGCAGCTGGTCGCGCGGCGAGGTCAAGAAGCCGGAGACCATTAACTATCGCACGCTTAAGCCGGAAAAAGATGGCCTGTTTTGCGAAAAGATTTTCGGTCCGACCAAGGACTGGGAATGCGCGTGCGGCAAATATAAGCGCGTCCGTTTTAAGGGCATCGTTTGCGAACGCTGCGGCGTTGAAGTAACTCGTTCTAAGGTTCGCCGTGAGCGCATGGGTCACATTGAGCTTGCAGCTCCGGTAAGCCATATCTGGTACTTCAAAGGTTCTCCTTCGCGCTTGGGATATCTGCTTGATATTCCGCCAAAGGAGCTTGAGAAGGTTTTGTATTTCGCCAGCTCAATTATCACCTCTGTTGATAAGGAAGCTCGCGAAGAAGACGCTGATGAACTGCGCGATGAGCTCGCTGCTGACTTGGAAGAGTTGGATGCTGAGCGCGATCGCATTGTTGAAGCTACGCGCAAGCTCTCGGTTGACTATGTGCCCGAAGATGACGACTTTGTAGATGATATCGAAGAGGATGAGCGTCTCACGCCTGAAGAGGTTGACGAAGAGATCGCCGATATCTACGAAGAGTTCAACGAGCGCAAAGCCCTTCGCCAAGATGCCTTTGAGGCATTCATGAAGATTGAGCCGAAGCAGCTCGTGCCTGATGAGGCGCTGTATCGCGAGATGCGCTTGAACTACCGCGATTATTTCACCGGTGGTATGGGCGCTGAGGCAGTGCGTGACTTGCTTGACGCGATGGATTTGGAAGCGGTAGCTGAAGAGCTGCGCGACACCATCTCTAATGGCAAGGGTCAAAAGCGCGCTAAAGCCATTAAGCGTTTGAAGGTGGTAGATGCTTTCCTGAAGTCAACCAACAAGCCTTCAGACATGATTTTAGATGTTATCCCGGTTATCCCGCCTGATCTGCGTCCTATGGTGCAGCTTGATGGTGGTCGTTTCGCCACGTCAGACTTAAACGATCTGTATCGTCGCGTTATCAACCGCAATAACCGCTTGAAGCGACTTCTTGATTTGGGTGCGCCTGAGATTATCGTGAACAACGAAAAGCGCATGCTGCAAGAAGCAGTTGACAGCTTGTTTGACAACGGTCGTCGTGGTCGTCCGGTTACAGGACCTGGCAATCGTCCGCTCAAGTCACTCTCTGACATGCTCAAGGGCAAGCAAGGCCGCTTCCGTCAGAACTTGCTTGGTAAGCGTGTTGACTACTCTGGTCGTTCGGTAATCGTTGTTGGTCCGCAGCTCAAGCTGCACCAGTGCGGTCTTCCGAGCCAGATGGCGTTAGAGCTTTTCAAGCCGTTTGTAATGAAGCGCTTGGTAGAGCTTGAGTATGCTGCAAATATCAAAGCTGCAAAACGCGCCGTTGATCGTGGTGCAAGCTACGTTTGGGACGTGCTCGAAGAGGTTATCACCGAGCATCCGGTTCTGCTCAACCGCGCACCAACCCTGCACCGCTTGGGCATTCAGGCATTTGAGCCGGTGCTGGTTGAAGGTAAGGCTATCAAGCTTCACCCGCTCGTATGTACAGCATTCAACGCTGACTTCGACGGTGACCAGATGGCTGTGCACGTGCCGCTTGGCGCAGAAGCTCAGGCTGAGGCTCGCGTGTTGATGCTCTCTGCAAACAACATCAAGTCTCCGGCACATGGTCGTCCGCTGACAGTACCGACCCAGGACATGATTATCGGTCTGTACTACCTGACCGCTGCTCGTGATGGCTTCCCAGGTGAGGGTCGTGCATTTATCGACTTCGCCGATGCACTCAATGCTTATGATGCACGCGCTGAAGTTGATTTGCAGGCCAAGATTTGGGTGCGCCTCTCTCGCGACACGCAGGTGGCAACCGCCTTTGGTACCATGGAAGAGCATAAGGCTGGCGAGCGTATTGAGACCACCATTGGTCGCATTACCTTTAGCTCGGTATTGCCTGATGACTACCCGTATCTCAACTATGAGATGAACAAAAAAGAGATCGGCCGTTTGGTTGAGGATGTATGCAACCGCTACGAACTTTCTGAAGTGCCGGCTATTTTGGACGGTCTGAAAGACGCTGGTTTCCATTATGCAACCCGCGCAGGCGTTACCGTTTCGGTTTATGACGCAACCGTACCGCCGAACAAGCCTGAGATTTTGGCTGCAGCAGACGCAAAAGTTGCTGCCATTGACGAAGACTATGAGATGGGTCTTATGAGCCGCGAAGAGCGCCATAAGCAGGTTGTTGACATCTGGAACGAAGCCAACGAAGAAGTTGGCGAAGCTATGGCTGAGAACTTCGACAAGTTCAACCCCATCTACATGATGGCGTTCTCTGGTGCTCGTGGTAACATCAAGCAGATTCGTCAGCTTGCTGGTATGCGTGGTTTGATGTCTGACCCGAAGGGCGAGATTATTGACCGTCCCATTAAGGCAAACTTCCGCGAGGGCTTGTCGGTATTGGAATACTTTATTTCTACGCACGGTGCTCGTAAGGGTCTTGCTGACACCGCTCTGCGTACGGCTGACTCAGGTTATCTGACTCGTCGTCTGGTTGACGTTGCTCAAGACGTGATCATTCGCGAAATTGACTGCGGTACTACCGATGGCGTGCCTTACCCGTTGCACACCGAGAAGGGTGATCTGGACGAGAACCTGATTGGTCGTTGCGTTCTTGAACCGTTGGCTGATAGCAATGGCGAGATCATCGTTGATGCTGATGAATACATTTCAGGCATTGATCAGCTTCGTGCACTTGAGGCTGCAGGTGTCGAAGAGGTCGTTATCCGCACGGTTATGACTTGCCATGCTGAGCATGGTGTATGCCAGAAATGCTACGGTTGGGACTTGGCTACCGCTCGTCCGGTCAACATTGGCACAGCAGTCGGTATTATTGCTGCTCAGTCAATTGGTGAGCCGGGCACACAGCTTACCATGCGTACGTTCCACACTGGCGGTGTTGCAGGTGAGGACATCACGCACGGTCTGCCTCGTGTTCAAGAGTTGTTCGAAGCACGCAAGCCTAAGGGTCTTGCTGTCTTGGCAGAGATCTCGGGCACGTTGCAGATTTCAGGCGACAAGCAGTCCAAGACGCTGACCATCCATGATCAAGAAGGCAACTATCGCGAGTATGTCGTTTCGGCGCGTGCTCAGATGGTTCCTGGCGTGGTTGATGGATGTGAAGTACACATTGGACAGCAGCTCACAAAAGGTTCAATCAACCCGCATGATTTGCTGCGCTTGACCGACCCGAATACCACGCTTCGCTATATCGTAAGCCAGGTTCAAGGTGTATACGTTTCACAAGGTGTAGACATCAACGACAAGCACATTGAGGTTATCGCACGTCAGATGCTGCGCAAGATGGCAGTGCTTGATGCGGGCGACTCCGATTATCTGCCAGGTCGTCAAGTTAACCGCTTTGAGTTTGAAGACGTTGCCAACGAACTTATCGCTGAGGGCAAAGAGCCGCCAGTTGGTCAGCCGCTGTTGCTTGGTATCACCAAAGCATCACTTGCTACCGACTCGTTCTTGTCAGCTGCATCGTTCCAAGAGACCACCAAGGTACTTACCGATGCTGCTATTGAGGGCAAGGTGGATCATCTGGCAGGACTCAAAGAAAACGTTATTATCGGCAAGCCAATTCCGGCTGGTACCGGTTTGCCGCGTTATCGCGAAGTCGGCTTGACCTACAAGGGCCGTCCGGTTTCTGCGGTCAATGGAGACGCGTTGCCTGACTTTGCTCCTGACGCACTGCGCGACATTGAAGAGTTGTTGCCGCAGCCGCAAGATTGGTCGTTAGATGACGCTTACTTCAACAATGGCAGCTATGGTATTTACCCAGGCGCGTCATTTGGTCATATCGGACCGCGTCTGTCTGATGAAGACGCTCGTCTCTACATCTATGACGACTTGGGCGTATCGCAGCGCTGGGCTAACAAGTTCTCAGAAGCTGGCATTGAGACCGTTGCTGATTTGGCAGGCCGCACAGAAGAAGACCTGCTTCGCATTGAAGGCATTGGCGTCAAGGCAATTGAGGAGCTCAAAGAAGGTCTTGAAGAGCGCGGTTTGCTTCATGTGATTGAAGACGATCTGTCTGCAACATCTGATGACATGAGCCAATTGCTCGACATGGTCTTTAGCCCTGATGATACGATTCTCATCGGCGGTGATGAGCCTCCGACATTTAATACGGACGGCGAAGACATGCTCGGTGAGGCGCTTCCGCCGCGTTCGTATCAACGCAATCTCGAAGAGCTTGATGCTCTGCTTGGATCAGTTGGATCTTTCGGATTTGGCTTGACCAGCAAAGAGGATGAAGCAGCTTCCGATGCAAGTCTAGACGACTAACACAGTTTGAGGGGGTGCACACAAGCGCCCCCTTTTTTTAATGCGACCGGTTGTATTCGCAGAAGGATTTCTTATGACATACACATCTGCTTCTAAGACCTATATACCCGAAGGCGAAGTGGCTCCTTCTTCTCAAATCGGTGCCACGCTTGAAGCTTTAGCCCGCACGATTGCTTCGCGAAGAGATGCCGATGAATCTAGCTATACCTATCAGCTGCTCAGCACCTCTCCCGACAAAGTCTTAAAAAAGGTGATGGAGGAAGCTGGCGAAGTTGCGCTTGCTGCAAAAGACGTTGAGTCATGGGCAACATCTTCGCTTGCGGCGGCTTTTGCTTATGCAGGGGCTTCGGGTCAAGATATTGATGCAACCGAGATGGCTGTACAGCTGCCCGATGACTATCAAAAGGCATTGAACCATTTGCGCTATGAGGCTGCTGATGTTGTCTATCACCTCATGGTCGTGCTAGAGCGTTACGGAATATCGGTTGACGAATTCGCCGCCGAGCTTAACAACCGCATGACCGATGAGGAGCGACCTGCAGGGGCAATTCGCCTGCATAATGAGTGCGTAAATCGTGGGTAGTAATAAGTAGTTAAAACGCTGTTTGAGGAGAGCGATATGGCACGTTTGTTTGGAACTGATGGTGTTCGTGGTGTCGCGAATACCGAGCTTACGTGTGACCTGGCATTTAAACTAGGTCAGGCAGCCGTTGCGTTTCAGGGGAAGACCATTCTTATCGGAAAAGATACGCGACTTTCAGGCGATATGCTTGAGTCGTGCGTTGCTGCTGGTGTCATGTCTATGGGAGGTACTGCCCTTATGGCTGGCATTATCCCGACGCCGGCAATCGCACTTTTGGTGCGTGAGTTATGCTGTGATGGTGGCGTGATGATCTCCGCTTCGCATAATCCGCCCGAGTACAACGGAATCAAGTTGTTTGACAACAAGGGCTTCAAGCTTCCTGATAGCGTTGAGGATGATATTGAGTCATTTGTGCTGGAAGGCGGTGCGGGTGCCCATTGTGTTCCTGCAGGTGATGCGGTTGGCGTTATTGTGCCAGTTGATGAGGCGTGCGAGATGTATATCGAGCATGCAGTTTCAACGATTGAAGAGCAAAATGTCAACTTCGACGGTTTGAAGGTTGCTCTTGATGTGGGGCATGGAGCATCGTATATGACCAGTGCAGAGGCACTTCGACGTCTTGGAGCTGAAGTTGTTGTTATCAACGAGGACTTCGACGGAACCGATATTAATGTCGAATGCGGATCAACCCATCTTGAGCCGCTTCGTGAACTTGTTGCCACAACCGGCGCAGACGTTGGCATTGCTCATGACGGTGATGCTGACCGCGTGATGATGGTTGATGCAGATGGCAACGAGATCGACGGCGATATCGTAGAGGCGGTCTGCGCTATTGATTTGAAGAATCGTGGTTTGCTTGCCCATAACACCGCAGTGTCTACCGTAATGTGCAATTTGGGTTTGTCGCATGCTTTGCGCGATGCAGGTATTGAGCTCATTCAAACCAAAGTGGGGGACCGCTATGTGCTCGAGGCAATGCGTGAAGGTGGATTTGTTATCGGTGGCGAACAGTCTGGGCATATGATCTTTTTGGAGCACAACTCTACCGGAGACGGCCTTGTGACAGCGCTGCAGTTTTTGGCAGCGTGTCAGCGAATGGGATCCACGATCGCTCAGGCAACCTCGGTTATGACGCGTTTTCCGCAGACGCTCATTAATGTTCGCGTAAAAGACAAGCACGCTGTTGAGAGCAACGCTGCTGTTCAGGCGGCAGTGGCTCAGGCAGAAGAGGTGCTGGGAGATTCTGGACGCGTTTTGTTGCGCGCTTCGGGTACTGAGCCGGTTGTGCGCGTTATGGTTGAAGCACAGAGCGCAGAAGAGGCTGATCGGCACGCACAAGCTATCGCTGAGGTAGTTGCTCGCGAAGTATAGTAATTGTTTCGACAGAGAGCGCACATGTTGCGCAAAAAAGAGGAGGATGGCATGGCGCGCATCCTCCTCTTTGTATGTTCGGGCGCTCTGTGCGTGATCTTTTCGCGAGAGCCGTACGTCGGAGCTATTCGCGAGAGCTCTGTGCGAGAGCTATTTGCCGGTGAGCAGAAAACGCAGTCGTCCAAAGAATCCGCGCTTTTTTACCTGCTGCAATTGCGATAGCTCGATGCTGGTAGTGGCTGTGGTTTTGTCAGCCTCGCTTGTTGAGGTGTTAGCTTGTGCGACAGAGCTTTGCGGGGCATCTGTCAGCGGTGGTTCCACAGCATCAGGTATGATAACGTCAATTTCGGTTTCGTTTACTACAACCTTGGTCTCAGCTACCTTGGTCTCAACTTCAGAAGAAGTCTGTTTTGCATACTTGTTTTTGAAGTAATCTAAATCAGAAACTACATGTCCGTCTGCTGCTTCTAAGTGCAAGCGTTGAGCGCGATTGATGAAAAAAGTTTGTGAGTCGAAAAGCTCAATTTCGCCCTGCGCATTCTCTTTGACGAAAGCACCAAGCGGCGTATAGCTTTTATCAGGCAAAAGTTCGCGCAATTTGACGGTGTCTGCAAGACAGGCGTCGATATAGTTCAAAACATAATCACGCAACGCTTTGTCTTGAAGCGGCCAGGCTATCTCAATGCGTTTATCCATATTGCGAGTCATAAGGTCTGCGCTTGAGAGATAGATCTTCATGTCATCATGCGGTCCGAAGCCATAAATGCGACTATGCTCAAGAAGTCTGCCCACAATAGAGACAACGCGAACATTTTCTGTTTCGCCTGTAATGCCGGGAACGATGCAAGAAATGCCGCGAACAAACAGTGTCACCGGAACGCCAGCTTGTGAAGCCAAAACAATGTGCTCAATGATTTCTTTGTCGGTAATGGAGTTTGTTTTAAAGAAAAGGCCGCAGGGCAATCCAGCTTTTGCATGCTCAATTTCTTGATCAATATACGCTAGGATCATTGGTTTGATCTGCAAAGGAGCAACCCAGAGTGTCTCGTAGTTATCCGACGTGTTTTCAAGTGCCATATTGCGGAAAAACTCGGTAGCATCTCTGCCGATAGCTGGGTCGGTGGTAATGAAGCATAAATCGGTATAGAGCTTAGCGGTCTTTTCGTTGTAATTGCCAGTGCCAAGTTGGGTGATATATTGCAAGCCCTTGTCGGTTTGACGGGTAATACAGCAGATTTTCGAGTGCACTTTGTAATCACGAAAACCATAAATGACATTGCATCCCGCTTGCTCAAAGCGCTGCGACCATTCGATATTGTTGCTTTCATCAAAACGCGCGCGCAATTCAAAGAGCGCGGTAACGTCTTTGCCGTTTTCTGCAGCTGTAATAAGCGCTTCGGCAAGGTGTGATTGGCGCGCGAGACGATACAGGGTGATTTTGATAGAGAGCACCGATGGGTCATTGGCAGCTTCACGCAGAAGCTGGATGAAAGCGTCCATTGACTCATAGGGGTACGAGAGAAGCACCTCTTTTTCGCACACCTGCTCAAGTATGGGTTTATGCTGGTCAAGGCAGGATGGCCAGGCAGGAGTAAAGGGCGTATTGATAAGCGAGGCGCGTTTGTGCTCAGGCAAAAGATCACCAAGACCAAAGGTATAACTCATGTCCAGAGGAACCGAGGTGCTAAACGCTTGATGCTCCTTGAGCCCGAGCCGCTCGAGAAGCGTTTTGCGCACCATTGCCGAAAGTGGTCGTTCGCTTTCAAGGCGAACCGGCGCCAATCGTGACCGCTTTTTTAAAATGCGCTTCATATGCTCACGATAGTCATCATCTTGCTCATCGGTGCCTTCGGTGGCGTCGAGGTCAGCATTGCGCGTGACGCAAATAATATTGGTGTGCTTGACTTCGTACATGGAAAAAATAGTAGGCACCATATATTCGATCGCATGTTCAAGCAAAACAAACTCCAAGTCTTCACTCGGGAGCAAAATAATGCGTTCGCATTGGCGGGGAAGCGGAACTAAGCCAAGTGTCACGCCTTCAGCACCTAAGTTGTTTGCTTTGTCCTGTTTGTCTTTGGCGTCAGGCTTGCCGTTTTTGTGCTTGTCTTTCTTGCGCTTATGCTCATTTTCTTCGTTCAAGCGAACGACGACATACAACGCGCCATTTTCCAGGTGCGGGAAGGGGTGGCGCGAATTGACGATCTGCGGAGAGAGAAACGGCATAACATTGTTTTGCATGTAATCACGCAAAAACGCACGTTGCTCATCGGTGAGCTTGGATGGTGCAAGATGGCGAATACCTTGTTCGGAAAGGAGTTTTCGCAAGTCTTCATAGGTTCGCTCTTGGATCGGGTAGAGCTCGTGGCAACGCTTATAAATTGCGTCAAGCTGTTGCGCTGGTGTCATGCCGGATTTCGCATCAATGATGGATTTCTTAACGAGGGAGAGGTCGGTTAAACTGCCGACGCGCACCATGAAGAACTCTTGCAAGTTGCTCCAAAAAATGGAGATAAAATTGAGCCGCTCAAGCAGGGGCACGGTCTCGTCTGCGCCCTGATCAAGCACGCGTTCATTAAAAGCAAGCCACGAAAGCTCACGATTTTGCAAATATGGTGGTGCCTCTGGTTTTGTCGTTACTTCGGTCTTTGGCTCGCTCATATGTATTCCCTTCCCTCTAACCATTGATCACGTGAGTCATTAAAAACCCCTCGCGAATTCCATGTTTGCGAATTCGCAGCTCACGCGCACCGCTTTTCTCAAATATAGCACGCAAAATAACGCATCCTGGTACAAGCGTATGGATTCGCTCTACGCACGCTTTGAGGGCGGCGTGGGCAAAGCCATGGGGATCTTGAATGCTGAGACTGAGCATGTCATCAAGATCTTGAGGCGTTAGCACTTGCGGACGTTCAGGCAGGTGGCGAATTTGTGCAAGCATCTTCGCTGCAGCACGAACGCTCCCACCAATTCCAAAGAGATACTGGGTGCGAAAGATGTCGGCTTGCACGTCGTTTTTCTCGCATGTCATATCTAAAAGCTCAAGAAATGCTTTATTGATAGCGCCCATCTCATCTTCGGTAGGCAAGATGCCAGAAACAAACCGCGTAAATGACGAAAGTGACCCAAAGCCTATTGAGATGCCATCTATATCGACGTTGTCTTTGACACAAGTCAACTCAGTGGAGCCTCCGCCAATATCAACAAGCGTTGCGCATCCAAGCGACCCGTCAATTTGTGCACCGACAAATCCCAGATAAGCTTCTTCTTGGGCGGACAGTACCACAATGGGCTGCCCGACTGCTTCTTCAAGCGCACAAACTGCCGATTTGCAATTGCGAGCATTGCGTAAAACCGCGGTTGCAAAAATACAAACTTGCTTGCACCGAAGGGCATTGGCGCGCTTGAGGTGACCTTTTAGAACAGCTGCAGCCCGCACAATGCCTTCGTCGGTAAAAACGCCGTCGACAACAAAAGCTGCAAGACCCGCCATAACCTTATCGTTGACGAGGCTTTTAAAAGGCCGCGATTTGGTGTTTACGTCGTTTGCTGAGCGCACATCATACACCACCAAACGAATCGTATTAGAGCCTAAATCAATAATTGCGCAATTAGACATAACGGTATCTCCCCAAAGTAATGTCACCATTGTAATGCAAGCTGGCTTCAAGTCGTTTGTAGTGACTTGTTCGTAGTCAACCTTTTACTTTCGCATTACGCATACTCACGCGGCGAAGGGGTGGTTGTGCTACGATGCATCTAACGAACAGATAGGAGAGGCTATGCTGGAATCTGTCGATTTTTCTCTCGAACCTCTTGATAAGCAAACCTACAAGCAAAAACGCGATGAACTCATGTCGCAGTTGGTCGTTTTGCAGCAGCAGGCGCGCTCTCAAGGCGTGGGACTTGTTGTGCTTTTTGAAGGGTGGAATGGCGCAGGCAAAGGATCACGCATATCTGATCTCATGTATCATCTTGATGCGCGTGCTACCAGCGTCTATGTAACAGAAAACCTGGACGTGAAAGCTCTTGAAAAGTTTTCAGGGCGACCCTTTGGCGTGCGGGGTATGAATCCGGAAATGAAGCAGTTTTGGGAGGCGCTCGGCGAGCGCGGAACCTGCACCTTTTATGATCGCGGTTGGTATACCACAGCCGTGCAGCATATGCTTTTCGAGCAATTTGGCGAACTATCGCTTCCGCAAGATCAAGCCCATGATAGCTCTATGACCGCGCTTCGACACTACCTTGATTCGTGTGCTGACTTCGAACGACAGCTTGTTGATGATGGCTATACGGTCGTAAAATTCTTTGTTCATGTAACTCATAAAGCGCAGAAAAAGCGGCTTCGACAGCTTCATAAGGATCCCGCAACACGCTGGCGCGTGAGCAAAGAAAAGCTTGCCGATACGGGCAATTACAAAGAGGCATATCGGCTCTATGACAATCTATTAGAAGGTACGGATTTCTCGTATGCGCCGTGGCATTTAATCAATGGTGAAGACAAGCGTCGAGCAAACCTAGACATTGCCTCAACATTGGTGGAGGCGTTTCAGTCGGCGCTTGATGCCAAAAAAGATCCTGCCGCAGAAGCTGCAGCTAAAAGGGCGCAAGCAAATTCAGCGGGGGCGTTGCCAGAGATTCCTCTTGAGGGGCGAACGTCTGAGGACGAAGCGCGCATTCTTGAAGCGGGAGAGGCACGCGCGCGCCAAGATAGTGCTCGAGCGCCAAAGGTTTCGCGTTTTCGCCAGGTAGATCACGTGCTGCGCGTTGAGGATATCGCTCACGATAAGGTGCTTGATCTTGAAGACTACAAAAAACAGCTAAAGTGTGAACAGGCGCGCCTCAATCAGCTCGAGATGCAGATGTACCAAGATCGCGTGCCGCTCATCTTGATGTATGAAGGCTGGGATGCTGCTGGAAAAGGTGGCAACATCAAGCGTGTTGCACAAGCTCTTGATGCGCGCGCCTATACCATCTTTCCGTCACCAGCACCCACCAAGCCCGAGCTTTTGCATCCGTTTTTATGGCGCTATTGGACGCGTTTGCCAAAAGCGGGGCATGTTGGCATCTATGATCGTAGCTGGTATGGGCGTGTATTAGTGGAGCGTGTCGAAGGTTTTGCCTCGCCAGAGCAATGGGCACGCGCCTATGATGAGATTAACGAGTTTGAGCAGGAATTGGTACGATGGGGTGCAATTTTGCTGAAGTTCTGGGTGGACATTTCGCCCGAAGAACAACTTCGCCGTTTTGAGGCTCGCGAGCTTGACCCTGCCAAGCAATGGAAGATCACCGACGAAGACTGGCGAAATCGCGATAAGTATCCGCAATATAAAGCAGCAATCAACGATATGTTTCGTTTGACCTCTACAACCTATGCTCCCTGGATTGTGCTTGAGAGTAACGACAAGCGCTTTGCGCGGGTCAAAGCCCTAAAAATCATTAACGATGCACTTGAGTTACGCTTGCACGAAAAGTCATGAAACGTTAGTATGATAGAGTTGATCAAGAAAGATGTTGCGCGCAAGCGCAGTAAAAATACGACATGAAGGAACACTATTATGAGCTGGATTCCAACAGAAGCTATCTGGATTATTGCCGCAGTAATTGTTTTGATCATCGTGATCTTCATCGTTAAAGGCTTTATTGACGAAATGAAAAAGTAATATCCAGAAAAAACCTTCGTAGTTCTTGCGAAAAAAGTGCATAGCGCTCTCATTTGGGGGCGCTTTTGCGTATCATGGCAAAGCCAGAGAGAGTTAAGGGGTTCATATGGCAGACCAGTCTCAGCAAAACTATAGCGCCTATCAGCCTGTTACGCCTGGTTATGGACGAAGGCCGGAAATTCCCAAAAAGAAAAAGGGCGGGGTTTGGCGTGTAATTTTTTGGCTAGCGCTGATTGTTTTAATTGGTGCTTTAGTCGCGCTTGGTGCCATTATCTGGAGCTATATGCAAGGACAAAAAACCTATGATGAGATTGCGCTTACAGCAGATGTTCAAGTGCAAGAGGTCACGTTCGAGCAGATGACAGTAGATTGGGATGCGCTTTTGGCGGTCAATCCCGATTTGGTAGGCTGGATTTATATTCCGGGTACGGTAATTAACTATCCAATCGTTCAAGGCAACGATGACCAGTATTATCTCTATCACGACTTCAAGGGATCAGAAGGCTATATTGCCACGTTTGGCTGCATCTTCTTGTCTGCTGAAAACGACGCTACGTTTGCTGACGAGAACAATGTCATTTATGGCCACCATCTCAACGACGGCTCTATGTTTGCTGCTATCGCCGATTTTGGCAGTACTGATATGTTTAACGAGCATCGCACTGTATATGTATTGACTCCTGAGGGCAATTATGAGCTGAAAACCATGTCAATTGTGCACTGTGGAGCAGATGACCCGTTAGCGCAAGCTCGTTTTGAGAGCCCAGAGGCATATCATGAATACCTGCAAGATAAATATGATCGTTCGGTAGTTGTGCCATCAGGCGTTGCACCTATTGATGACATTACGAAGAGCTTTGTTTTTGCAACGTGCGATAATCTCGCTTCAGATGGTCGATGGGCGCTCTTTGCGTATGTGACCAAATCGACCGTTCCGGGTGTCGTTGGCACCGACGATGTGGATGCTGCGGGCGAAAGTGGGCAAGAGGGAACTGATGCTACCGCACCTGTCACCAGCGCAGATGCCAACTCGACGGATCAAACTTCAGATGAAGGATCAGAGGGAGCTGACGCCGAAGAGCAAGGCATTGAGGCTGGAATTGAAAATGCTGACGATGCCGCAGCAATAGCAGATGGTGCCCGAGATGCTGTTTCATAGGTGGTCAAGGCGCACAAACGCGCTATGATGTAGGCAAGTTTAATGAGGTTGCATGAAACGAAAGACAAGGCAACCTACCTTGAAGAAGTAATTTTTGAGCCGGGAAACTATCCGGGCGAAAGGAAGGCCATGGAAACCCAAGAACGTATTACCTATGCTCAAGCGGGTGTTGATATCGAAGAGGGCGCACGTGCTGTTGATGCCATCAAAGACGCCGTACATGCAACGTATCGTTCTGAGGTAGTGGGCGATATTGGTGGGTTTGGCGGTTTATTTTCTATTGCAGCTGCAAAAGAAATGACCGATCCGCTTTTGGTGAGCGGCACCGACGGTGTGGGAACCAAGCTCAAAGTTGCGCAACTGATTAACAAGCATGACACTGTAGGTATTGACCTGGTGGCAATGTGTGCAAATGATATCTTGGCAACAGGGGCTGAGCCGCTCTTCTTTTTGGACTATGTGGCGGTAGGTAAGCTGCAAGCTGAGGCTATGGCTGAGATTGTCGGCGGCATTGCTGAGGGCTGCAAACAGGCAGGGTGCGCGCTAATTGGTGGCGAAATGGCGGAGCATCCTGGTGTTATGGATCCTGATGATTATGACCTATCAGGCTTTTGCGTGGGCATTGTAGATCGCGCAACTATGCTCGATCCGGCTTGTGTACAAAAAGGCGATATCTTGGTTGGTCTTGCATCTTCTGGCTTGCATTCCAATGGCTATTCGCTTGCTCGCAAGGTTTGCATTGAGGGCAAAACGGCCGAAGAGGTGCTTGTGCCTTGTGATGAATTGGACGGCATTTCTGTTGGCGAGGCTATTCTTGCCCCAACGAAGATGTATGTGAAACCGGTATTGGAAGTGTTAAAGAAATGCCCCGGCGCGGTTCATGCGTTGGCGCACATTACCGGAGGCGGCATTACCGAAAACCTTAATCGTGCCCTTCCGGATACCTGTGATGCTGAAGTGAAGTTGGGTACCTGGCCTGTGCCGCCTATCGTGCGCATGGTTTGCCGTGCAGCAAATCTTGATGAGCAAGAAGCGCTTAAGACCTTTAACATGGGTGTTGGTATGGTGCTGATTGTAAACCCGGCGTTTGTAAGTGATGTATTTGAGGTCTTAGAGGCTGCTGGCGAAAAGCCCTATATGATTGGTAGCATCGAAGAGGGCACGGGCATTGTTACCTATGTCCATGATGGATCGCTTTATACTTACGACGACTGCGATAAGTAGTCTTGTATCTTAAGTTGTGCGGGCGTCTCGTTGGAGGCGCCCTTTTTTGTTTGCCGCGGTTTGTATAGTTGACCTGGGTAGTCCACAATTCGCATGCCTTAATCTTGCAACTTGGAAAATGTGCCAAAATAAGTAACTTTTTGCCTCTTTGGCGTCATTGTATTGTTCACATTCTGTTACCAATACGTTATTGTAAGATAGGTATAGCTATCGCTTGTTTCGCGTTCAAGAGAACAACTGACCCGAAATGAGCGTGCAATGCAAACTATTGTTTCGCACATAGCAGTCAAGAGAATGGAGAAGGTATGAGGGCAGCTACTATCAAAAGTAGGTTCTTGCAGTGCCTTTTAGCCCTGACCCTCGTAACGGGGCTAATGGCGTCTCCGTTAACGCAAAGCGCCTATGGTGAGGCCGCGCAGCAACCTGCGACCGAATCCGTAGAAGTTGATGAATTGGTACCGCTTACTAATTCATTCGATCAGATTTCTTTGGTGGATGTTGGTGCAACCACGACACCAAAGAGCGATGAGTCTGAAGACGCGCTTGCAAACGAGCCGCTCGATGCGCCTGAAGAGGTGGTACCGGACACGCAGGATCCAACACAAGACAGTGTGTTGGACGAAATCTTAAGCGACGAGCATGCTGAGGAAAAGCCAGCAGTTGATGCGACGTCGGCAGAAGCGGTTCAGCGCTTGGAAACTCCGATTGCATCTGAGCAGTCTGTCGAAGCAGACGATCATGAAACGTCTGCCACAGGTGATGTGGAAACTGATGCAGATGAAACCGACGAAGAAGACGCAGACGTGGTGGCTTATGCAGACGGCACCACCGATGTTGTGCTGCAAGGCATCACGTTTCGTGGTGTAGGTATTTCGGCTTCTGACTTTGAAGTTTCTGGCAACAAGGTAAGCATCAAGACAAGCAAATAGCTTACCATTACCACAGGTGGCACCCCGAAAGAGCCGACGCAGGTGGCTGCAGGTATCGTTGTGCCAAATGGCGTAGAGGCACATGTGGTTTTTGCTGGAGTTAACCTGGTTGTGGATGCTCCTTTTGACATTCAAACAGGCGGTATTGCTCACATTGTTTTGGCTGATGGTACGCTCAATAGTTTTGATTCATATCGCAACTCAAGTGGCAACGTTCAGTTCCCGGGCATTCATTGTGGAACGGGCGCAACGATCTATGTTGATGACAGCGTGCCTAATGTGGATGTGAATGGCAACGCTATCGTACCAGTTGACGGCTTGATTCCTACGGGTACAACATTTGTTGCCAACGATGGCACAACGCGTACCGCGAAAGCAACATCAGATAACTATCTCACGCTTTTGGATAGCAGCAATCCTGGTATCTTACAAGTGCATGGCGGTGGTCAGAGCGCAGGTCTTGGCGGTAAATATAGCGAAGACGGTGGCAACATGACCTTCAACGGCGGCAATATTGTGGTGACCAACGGAGCTGGTAGATCGACAGGAACAGCCAATGCTAATGGCGATATTTTCGGTCCGGGTATTGGCGGCGGTGGTAATGCTGCAGGCACTTCGCCAAGCGAATGGATCACGATCAACGGCGGCAACATTGATGCTACTGCAGCATATCATGGTGCAGGTATCGGCGGCGGTTGGAATCAGGCTACAAAAGCGGTTCCGACAGGCGTGACAAAATCGCTGCATCCGCATGGAACGGGCAACATTCGCATTAATGGTGGTTATGTTCTCTCCAATGGCGGCGAAGATGGCAACGGCTTTGGCCGAGGCTGCTATGGGCAACAACAAATTTGCGATAACGCTGATTACACCATCTATATCACCGGTGGCACTATGATTCCAAAAGGCGGCACCAACCTCGGTAATTACTCGCAAGACATCGGTGGTGCGGGCACTGGTTATAGTCCTGATAAGATTGCTAATAACGAGCATGCCGCAAAAATGATTATTACGGGCGGCTCTGTTTATGTGGGCAAATCAGGAAATCGCTTCCGCTTTGATGGTACGGCATATGGCAAAGCTGTTTTCGAGGACGGAAAGATTAAGCCAGGTGGTTCAGAGGTAACCATTGTTACTATTGACCTTTCCAAAGAAGACGGCATTAAGTCTAACCTTATTACGAAATGGCAGCTCTATATTGATGGCATGCAATATCAGTACGGCGCTCCATCAATGCTCGATGACGGCCTTCTTTATTTGTGGTTGCCTTCAGAATATAGCCAGACCGCAAATAAGCCGGGCTCAAAGATTGAAGTTCGTCTGAGTTATCTTAAAGAAGTAAATGGTGAATTGCGTGAGATTAACCTCTCGCCGCTTTATATTGATGAGTTGGGCAGTGGTGGCGAATCGGGTCTTCGTCGTTATGTTGACCTTGACTTAGAGCGCATGAAAGAAATGATTGATGCAGGCCAATCTGTTCCTGCTTATGAGACACTTCGCCAGTTCTTTAGCAACCTTGATAAGTTTTACGATGGCACACCGCTTCCTACGTTTGACGTAGTAAATAACCCCATTCATACCTTGGGTCTAGAAGACGACCCGCATGAAGACAAGATCTTAAATGATCCGAATGCGCTTAAGTCAAGTTATCAGACTATTGGTGATGACCCCGACAAGCCATTGGCTGCGGGTACGACCATGCCGACAAATTCTGGTTATCAAAAGATTGAGATCACCTCAAGTCAATACGTAAATGACTCGGCAAGCTACTGGGGACATCGCATGATTGGTGATGCTACTATTTCGCCTGTCACATCACAGTCTAATTGCGAACTGACCGATGAGACTGCCATTGAAGTTGATGGCACGAAATACACGTTCCCGACTTGGGTTCAAGACTCAGGCAACCACAACGTCGTGACGAATAACCATCTTGTTGTACCTGTTGACGTGACCAGCTATCTGCTCCCGTTTGGTCAGTCGTATGCGGATAAGTCAACAATGTCGAGGGCAACGTGTGCCGCCCCAACAGGTATTTTGCAGCTCTACATGGATGGCGTGAAGGTGCCTGAGCGCTTTGGTGGAACGATTACTATTTCTGGGTTTGATGAGGACGGCAAAGGCCAAAATGATGGCAGCACGCTGAGCAACGTCTATCTGCGCACAGACGCAAAGAATGGCAACCGCGAACATACGATGGCATACTTCGACATGAATCGTATGCAAATTAACGCCTTCTTTAACACTCCCGAGTATCGTGAGGCTTTAGAGAATGGCACGATTGATCTGGGCGAGGGCAACGAGCATAAGGTTTTGGTAACGTATACCTCTGTTGTATTGCCCGAAGATCGTCTGACTGAGCGTAATCCTGCAACTGACAGCGGGGTAGCGGGCGCGTCAGACATGCTGGCTGTTCAAGCAGATACGTCTGCTGTGCAAAACAGCTCAGCTGGCGTGGATGTTGATCCAAAATACACCGACTATGCATACGTGAATTATTACGAGTCACAAACGCAAACTATGCCGGTTCGCATCCAAATGGCCGACCCTGATCTGACAGTCTATAACGCCAAAGGCGGCGTTTTGCTTGATGATAAAGCTAAGCCGATTCTTGACGAAGACGGCAACAACGTGGCTGCTCCTGCCTGGACTGGTGCGGTGACGGATATGGCTGATCAGCCAGGCGATGACTACAAAGCAAGCTATGTCGCCTTCAACGATAAGGATGAACGCGAGATTCTGCACAAGAACTATCGCTACGAGATCTCTGATTTCCGCACGGGCGAAGACGGTGTCGTAAAAGACGACTTCATGGACTTGCTGGTCACCACTAACACCATCGGTTCGGTAACGCTGACCAGTTCAAATCCGGGTGTAATCTCATTTGACCCGTCAATTATTCGCAACTCATATACCGCTGATGAAGTGATGTATGAAACACCCGTAAAGGCTTATGTTCGCTCAGCAGGTGTCACCACAATTAAGGTTATAGCTGCTCAATCGGGCTCCTTTAACGAAGCGGTGCGCTCGTTTACGGTCTATATCTATCCTGACCTTGATACGCCGCCGGTGCTTAAGGTGACTGAGACCGCGACGAACACTTCGCGTTCAGACGGTACCATTCGCCCGAACGACTCCATTGTGTATACCTCGACGATGAAGAACACGGTAACTGACACCGCATTGTTCAATCCTGAGCTTTCTATCACGATCCCGGTAGATGTGACGCTCAATAAGCTGACGGCTGTGGATCCTGAGGGCAATGTTGTTGAGCTTGATGTGACACCTGTGGTTAATCCGGATGGCTCACGCACCTATGTTTATGAGCCTGATTGTGTACTTTATGGCGGATCGACCTATAAATTGATTGCTGAGACTACGGTTAATGCTGATACCGCGCTGAAAGCGGCGCGTGGCGAAGAACTCAACTTCAAGAGCGAAAGCCGCGTAAATGGCGTCTATGGCATTAACCCTGATGCGTTTGTATGGGATACGCGCATTGATACAACCGAAGGCGTAAAGGTTGCCGAGGCTGTTGATAGTGCTGATCCAACTCGCAAGCGTCCGGAGGTAAAGCCTGGCATTATTGATGAGATCTTAGGTGGTGACATCGTTGAGATCGATCCGGGCACGAAGCCCCCGACAACTGAGGTAGTAGTTGGTGATGTTACTCCCGGCTCGCCGCTTGATACTGCAACCGAAGACACCGACGATCCAACGCCTGGGCCAAAGCCCATTAAACCAGGTGATAAGATCACAAGCTTTGGCGATGTTGATGATCCAAAGACCCCTGAGGATATTGCTGAAGAAGTAAAGAAGCGCGTCGAAGAGGCGCAGAAGGAAAACGAAGGCAAGCCCGATGGCGAAAAGATTACCGAGATTCAGATTCCGGTAACGGTTGAGCGCACTGATCCGCAACATCCCGATCAGCCGCCGCAAACCATTGAGGTAATTGTCACGGTTCCGATTACCGATGATATGTTTGAGGATCCGACACCTGATACTCCAATTGATCCTGACGACCCGGATAATCCAGACAACCCGGACAATCCTGTGACGCCTCAACCAGAGGATGATCCCGATGATTACGATCTGAAGTTCTTGCCAACCGATCCTGAGGTTCCAAGCCACAAGACCGATCCGGTTGATCCTGACAACCCGGACAATCCGGACGACCCCGATAACCCTGACGATCCGAGCGACCCGGACAACCCGGATAACCCGAGCGATCCGGATGATCCAGATAACCCCGATAATCCAACGCCGCCGGCATATGACGTGACGGTTGAAAAGTCAGTCAAGAATGTGACTGAAGGTTTCGCCAATCGCAAAAACACCTATGCGCTGGTAGGAGACATTCTTGAATACACCATTACGGTAGACAACAAGAATCTCGGCTCTGCATGGTTGGCCGCAAAGATTTACGACCCGCTTCCGCAAGGCGTGGAATATATTCCGGGCTCTGCGAGCATCTTTAATGGTCTGACGGGCATCACAACGCCTATTACGCCTGAGATTGATGTGGCCTCTGCTGAGTCGCGTTCAATTGGCTTTAAGATTGGTGATATCTATGGCGGCGCTGAACCTACTACGATCACCTTTAAGGTGAAAGTGACGCCTGAGGCAGTGGTAGACGGCACGCCTGCTCCGGCAAACTTCGCCTATGCTGCTGGTACGAAGCCTTCCGAGACCATTACTTATCCACCCGGTGTGGATCCGGATAATTACAAGCCAGGCATTGATGAGCCTGTTGAAATTGAGCTTCCTGACCCAACACCTGGTCCTTATGATCCAGAAGAAGACAAGGAGCTTTGGGAAGAGATTACCGATCCGGAAAATCCTGATGCCGGTCCTAAAACCGAACAACCAGCAAAGCCTGATGGAACAAGCCATACAGATCCTGATCATAAGAAGTTCTCAACCATAAAGACCGCCACCATTTTGGCTGACAATGAAGAGAACACAATCTATGTTGGTGACGAAGTGGCCTATGAGGTTGTCTTTACCAACAATGATGAGCCGTGGACTGCTTGGTATAACGTAACGGTCTATGACAAATTGCCCGAAGGCCTCACTCCGGTTGCGGGAAGCTTCAAGATGATTGCTCCTGGAACTGAGGAGGAAATCTCGCTTGATGACAGCGTCTTTGATTCCGAGACAGGTGACATTGCCGTTTATGTTGGACGCGTTTTGGGTGGCGAAAGCGTTCGCATCATGTTTACGTGCGTAGTTACCGAGGCTGCCATTGATGGTGATATCGGAAATGTGGCAGTTGTAGTAGGAACTGATCCTTCAGCAACTGATCCTTCGGTGCTCGATGGCGACCCATCAGCAACGCCTGGTTTAGGCAAGCGTCCGCCCGCACCTGAAGGTGGTTGGGATAGCTACCTCGACAACTCAGATGGCGTAAGCCGCTCAACGGTTGCATATCCTAACGGTATTGAAGACCTGCAGATCAAGTATCGTGACGGTCAAGGTCCTGGCAACAATGACGCTGTAGGTGGTCTGCACCTGCTTCCGCGTACAAACGGTGGCGCAAATGCTGGTCAAGACGGACTTGCGGGGTTACTTGCCAAGACTGGTGACGAAGTGCCCACTGCCATCGTGATGAGTGTTGCGCTGCTTGCAATGCTTGGTATTGGTATAGCGTGGAGACGTCAGCGCACGAACTAGTTCATAAGCTGGCTAGCTGAAAGGCGATCAAGCGAGCTCACATAAAAGGCGACCCATTCGGGTCGCCTTTTGCTCTATATGGCTTTTAGTTGGTGACAAACAATCGGTTTGACTATCTTGTCATGTGCGCAGGCATTTTGCGGTATCCTAACAAGCAGGTAAGACCTTATAACCCAGATAGGAGAGGGCATGGGCGAAACAGCGGCAATTCAACCGCTCAAGATTGGCGTTTTGCTGTCGGGAAGCGGTACAAATTTGCAAGCCATTATCGATGCAATTGATGCAGATGGTTTGCCTGTTGAGATTGTTGTTGTCGTTTCATCAAGACCAGATGCGTATGGTATAACGCGCGCTGAAAATGCACATATTCCAGTAGTTGTTCTCAACAAAGAAATCTATGCCGATCCGGTAGCTGCAGATGAACGCATTGTGTCTGAGCTTCAGCAGGCCGGTGCAGAATATGTGGTTATGGCGGGATATATGCGCAAGTTAACCCCCGTTGTTTTGCGCGCTTTCCCGGATAAGGTTCTCAACCTTCATCCAGCGCTGCTTCCGGCATTTAAAGGAGCGCATGCCATTCAAGATGCATTCGATATGGGCGTTAAAGTGACGGGCGTGACCGTTCATTTTGCCAACGAAGAATATGACAAAGGGCCAATAGTTGCTCAGCGCGCGGTTGAAGTTTTTGAGGACGACACACTCGAAACGCTTGAAGCACGCATACATGGGGTAGAGCATGGTCTTTATCAGCAGGTCTTGCGGATGCTTGCAGAGGGTCGCATTAGTGTTGGCGAAGACAGAAAGGTACATATTCATGCGTAGAGAAGTGCTTGAAGATATTGCGCAAACACTGCGAGATGGTGGTACGCCTCGCTTGGACACAGCTGACTTTAGCTGCTTTTCGCCGGAAGCACTCGTGGGAAATGAGCACTATACGTCGTCTTATTTGGAGGTCATCGCGAAAAGCCTTACGGCTGCCGATGCGCCTACTTTTGAGCGAGCAGTGCGCGCAATGGATGAAAAAGATCAGGCCTGGCTTGGGTTTAAGATTGTTTATGATGCGGATGCTGCTTTGCAAAATACCGACAATGAAGTTACGAAGAAGTATGGCGTGCAAGGTTCGGCCGATGGTTTGCCGCTCGTATTTTTCTGTAACGACGCAAAAGAAATTGTTGCATCGCGGCCGGTGAGCCCGCGCGATACCTTCCAGATGAAAGACGCGACGCGCGGACCGTCTATGCACAATGAGCAGTTCGATGGCTTGACCTGGACGAGTCAGCCTTTGTTCGACAATGTGCGCGTATGGCTTTTGGGCGCATCTGATGCAGCAAGTGAGGTTTCTTCGCTCGCACAGCATGTAGGCTTTGATGTGACGGTGGTGGATTACGACAGCGCGTATGTAAACGAGGCACGCTTCCCTGGGGCTGAACGTGTTTTGCTTTCTGGTGGGAATTTTGATGAGCTTGATACGCTTTATGCGTCACCTGATGACTATGTGTGCGTCGTTACGCGTGGGCACATGTTTGATCCTGAGGGGTGCGCGTGGGCGCTTCGACACAACGTGCATTATGTCGGCATGATGGGATGTGCTGGTAAAAACGAGCGTGTTCATGAGCTGGTCTTGGCGCGTGGTATTACCGAAGACGCGTGGTTGCGCATCAAGCGTCCCATCGGGTTAAAGTTTGGTGCTAAAACTCCAGCAGAACTGGCTATTGCAATTGTGGCTGAATTGGTTGATGTGCGTTATAAGGAGCGCTTTAGCGAAGAGGCGCGCGCCAAGCACGACGCTGATTTAGATAGATAAGTGCAATTTGTATTATTGCCCCAAGTTGTACTCATGTTCGCCATATTTATTCTAAGCTCGGTGTCCACTCGCGGGATGAGTTAAAGATACTTCTCGGTGTTGATGCGTTCTAGTAGCAGGATACGTGTTACACTGCAAGAAACCAAAACACGTTGTGACTGACGGAAGCAAGTAGTTGTATGTGGGCAACCACAGGGGGGGCAGCGTGAATAACAAATCGCCGACCGTCTGGGCAAGTCGCATAGTGTGTGGCTTGCCTTTTTTGTTGGTGTAGCGTTTTAGTTGATCGCACGAAAGGAGTAGCGGTGCAAAACCTCATTGAGCTATTGGAGAGCAATTCGTATCCAGGACGCGGCATTGTCGTAGGCAAAGATCGTGTGTATTACTTCATCATGGGTCGTAGCCAAAACAGCCGCAATCGAATCTTTGTGGAGACCGAAGACGGAATTCGCACTGAAGCTCATGATCCGGCGCTTTTGGAGGATCCTTCGCTTATCATTTATCACCCCGTCCGCACTATGGGTGAGGCACTTGTGGTTACCAATGGTGATCAAACGGACACTATTGTTGAGGCGGGTGACTTCCGTGCGGGTTGCATGTTGCGTGAATTTGAGCCCGATGCGCCAAACTTCACGCCGCGTATTTCTGCTATTACCTATCCGGATGGCTCCTTCGAGATTTCCATCTTGAAGCACCAAGAAAACGGTCGCTGCTTGCGCGAGTTTTTCGCATATGAAGGAGTTGATGAGGGAGAGGGATATTTCATAAGCACCTATCAAGGTGACGGCAATCCGCTTCCAACCTTTGCCGGAGAGCCTTTGTTGGTAAGCATGCCTGATCCCGCTGAGGTTTGGGCGGCACTAAACGCCGATAACAAAGTTTCGCTCTATGCAAATGTTGATGGCGAAGTGATTATCTTCAATAAGCATTTGGGCGACTAATACGCACGGGCATAAGATAGCGAGTTATTCTTACAAACATAAGGAGTGACATGAACGAGCTTGAGTTGAAATATGGATGTAATCCCAATCAGAAACCATCACGCATTTTTATGAAAGATGGGTCAGATTTACCTATTGAAGTTCTTAATGGCAAGCCGGGCTACATTAACTTCTTAGATGCATTTAACTCATGGCAGCTGGTTAAGGAGCTGAAAGAGGCAACGGGTTTGCCGGCGGCTGCGTCTTTTAAGCATGTCTCACCGGCTGGAGCTGCGGTGGGTCATCCACTTACTGAGACTGATCGCGCAATGTATTTCGTGGACGAAGCGGGAGAGTTGAGCCCTATTGCGTGTGCATATATTCGCGCTCGTGGCGCAGATCGTCTGTGCTCGTATGGCGACTGGGCGGCGCTTTCAGATGTGTGCGACGCAGATGTTGCGCGCTATTTGAAGACCGAGGTGTCAGACGGCATCATTGCACCGGGATATACTGATGAGGCGCTTGAAATACTCAAGACGAAAAAGGGCGGCAAGTATAATGTCGTTCAGATTGATCCTGATTATGTACCTGCTGAACAGGAACTCAAAGATGTCTTTGGCATCACCTTTGAGCAGGGCCACAACAACTTTGAAATCAACGAAGCACTGCTCGAAAACGTTGTGACTGAAAATAAAGAAATTCCTGCTGCTGCAAAAATTGACATGCTTGTGGCGCTGATAACGCTCAAATATACGCAATCTAATTCGGTGTGCTACGTTAAAGACGGCCAGGCTATTGGTGTTGGAGCTGGACAACAAAGCCGTATTCATTGCACGCGCTTGGCGGGAAATAAGGCCGACAATTGGTGGCTTCGCCAGCACCCGAAAGTACTTGGTCTGCAATTTGTTGAGGGCATTCGCCGTCCTGATCGCGACAACGCCATTGATGTTTATATCTCTGACGAGTGGGAAGATGTGCTTCGCGATGGCGAATGGGAGCGCGTATTTGCAGTTAAACCCGAGCCGCTGACCTATGAGGAAAAGAAGGCGTGGATTGCAAAACTCTCCGGTGTGACTGTGGGCTCAGATGCCTTCTTCCCCTTTGGTGATAACGTTGAACGCGCGCGCAAGTCGGGTGTGGATTACATTGCTGAGCCAGGCGGATCTATTCGCGATGATAACGTAATTGAAACGGCTAACAAATACGGCATAGCCATGGCCTTTACTGGTATGAGATTGTTCCACCACTAAGATACACAAACGATGCTCCAGTCGCACTGCGACGGGATTAAACATCAAAAAGCTTCAGTACACGGCGTCCCATTTTATGAGGCGCCGTGTATCATGTAGGAGTATACTGATGGCAGTGGGAGCAGTAAGACAGGTTCGTTGAGAGAGGAGAAGGAACAGGGATGAAAAAAGACAGAGCCTCTGTAAAATGCTCACCGTGGAAGCGCTCGTTGTCCGTTATGCTTGCGGGTGTTTTGTGTGTGAGCATGGTGCCCGCGGCAGCTTTTGCGTCTGATGCGGATGAAGGTCACGTTGCTCAAATTGCTAGCATTGATAGCAACAATGCTCAGCCGCAAACATCAAGCATTGCAATTGAAGAGAACGATGCCGGAATTGCAGCACAGGCTACCACAGCAGTCATGGATGTGCTTGTTGTGTCGGGTGTTAAGAATTACACCGACGCTTACGAGGTATTAAGACTGGTAAATGCTGAGCGTGCAAAAGAAGGACTCAAACCGTTGGTCATGGACAAGGATTTACTTGAGGCGGCCATGACGCGCGCGGTTGAGCAGATGTATTGTTTTGATCATACGCGCCCCGACGGGAGCTCTTGGAGTACGGTTTCGAGTAAAGCTTTTGCTGAAAACATAGCTATGGGGCAAACCACTCCTGAGTCGGTAGTGCAAACATGGATGGACTCAGCTGGTCACCGAGCCAACATCATGAATGCAAGCTATACGACGCTTGGTGTGGGCGCAATAAATGTGAAGGGTTCATCTTCCTTATGGTGGGTTCAGCTCTTTGGAGTAGATCAGAATCCAACAGCAGCAGCTCAACCTGCAAATCAAAGCTTTACAAAGCGTTGTGCTGTAGCAACAGACAGGTTAGTTAATGCAAACTTCCAGTTCAGGAGCGCTTATTACACTGTTCAAGCAGGTAAAAACGTTCAGGCTGAAGCCCGGATTATAAATTCAGGTTGGGGCAACATGGTTTGTCCATTAGACCCATCAACCTTTACGTGGTCTATGGGTGACACTTCTATCGCTTCAGTCAACGCACAAGGTGTTATTACGGGTAAGAAAGCAGGAAAAACAAAGGTTTGGGCTGCTATACCAAATACACCCGTTAAGTTTTCTGTTGATGTGACCGTTACCGCTCCGCCGCAATCAAACAATGGTTCTTCGACTAATAAACCAGGATCCTCTGCGACAACGAAACCATCAACGCCAACCAAAGTTACCGGTTCTTGGAAGCAGTCATCAGGAAGATGGTGGTATTCGTATAGCAATGGAACCTATGCTAAAGGCTGGAAGCAGATTTCGGGAACTTGGTATTATTTCAACGCTTCAGGATGGATGCTTACCGGCTGGCAAAAGATTGGCGGATCCTGGTATTACTTGAAGTCTTCCGGGGCGATGGCTACCGGCTGGCAAAAGGTTTCAGGTAGCTGGTACTATTTACACTCTTCTGGCGCAATGGCCACAGGCTGGATTCAAGTAGGTGGCAGCTGGTATTACCTAAACTCTTCAGGAAGCATGCTTACCGGATGGCAAAAGATCGGTGGCAGTTGGTATTACTTGAAGTCTTCGGGTGCAATGGCTACTGGTTGGATTCAACTAGGTGGTAGCTGGTACTATCTGAAATCTTCTGGGGCTATGGCCACTGGATGGTTAAAGGTTGGCGGAACCTGGTACTATCTGAGGTCTTCCGGAGCTATGGCAACTGGTTGGTTGCAGCTGAGCGGAAAATGGTATTACCTCTATTCTTCTGGAGCCATGGCGCATAACCGCTGGGTGGGTAATTACTACTTTGATGGATCTGGCGTAATGGTAACAAGCCGATGGGTTGGAAGCTATTATGTTGGTTCAGATGGTAAGTGGATCCCAAATTATGGTAGTTCTTCTTCAATTGGTGGCGGACAAACTGATCAATCGATTGTGTATTGGACACCAAGTGGAAGCGTTTACCACACAACAGATAAATGCCCAGCGCTTTCTCGCTCCAAAACTATTAAATCTGGAACTATCGCTCAATCAGGGAAATCTCGCGCTTGTAAAGACTGCTCTTAATCCTGGCGATTGAACTGAATGACAGCCTTTTGATTTTAACAAGAGGCATATTTTATAGAGTGTTGGTTTTTGCCAGCACCCTTTTGTTTTGTCGAATTGCGGTTCTTTCTCTGGCAGCCTGCTTGGAATCTTTCATTACTTATGAGATTGCGGCTTATAGGACAAAAAGTGTGTCTAAAATCTTGCATATCTCCTGGTCAAACCCTGATAAATTGAGAAAAAGTTCTCCAATTTTGAAGGTGGCGATATGAAAAGAAAATCCTGTCCTGTTTGCGGTAGTTCCATGAAAAGAAATGGCAAGACAAAATCCGGCAAACAGAGATGGAGATGTCTTGAGTGTGGATCGTCTACAACTCATGCCATCAACACTGACGAGCGTGATTTGAATGTCTTTTTATCCTGGCTTTTATCAAAAGATTTTGCAGATGGATATGCCTGGGCAAGGACGAACCTTTAGAAGGCGCACCTCTAGGTTTTGGCAGATATGGCCGATGTCTTCTCGTACAGGAGAGATTCATCGAGTTGTCTATGTTGATGGCATTTATCTTGCCAAAAACATATGCATACTCATTGCGGCAAGCGATGAGTATGTCTCGGCTTGGTATCTATGCCAGACAGAGATAGCGCGTGCTTGGGAGGCTTTGATGTCTTATATCGCAGCACCAGCTGTTGTTGTAGCAGACGGTGGAAGTGGGTTTGCTAAGGCTTGTCGCTGTATCTGGCCAAACATACGCATCCAGAGGTGTCTATTCCAAGCTTTTTCCCAGGTAAAACGCTATACAGCAACCCGACCAAACCTTCAGGCGGGTGTAGAACTTTATAATCTCGCAAAAGAACTTATGTATCTAGATACGCTTGCTCATGCGAGCTAGTAGACTGAACGCTTTATGCAGTGGTATGAGTTCTGGGACGACTTTCTAGAAGAGGTCAGTTATGTGGAGGGTAGACGAGTTTATACCCATGAGCGTCTCAGAAAGGCGCGTTCTTCTCTTATTATCTTGAGTAATCAAGGGACTCTGTTTAACTACCTTGATCCAGTACTTACCTGCGAAGGAGCACTTCCGAGAACGAACAATAGAATAGAAGGAGGGATAAATGCATCACTGTGCTCTCTTTTAAGAAATCACCGTGGCATGTAGCTTATACGCAGGATAAAGGCAGTGTTTTGGTGGTGTTACATGAAGTCGGAATATCATCTGCCGGTATCTGAGATTCTTAAAGAAATACCGACAGATGACGATATTGATATGCTCTACGAGCTCTATGGTGATGTAGGCAAAAAAGGATGAGAATCTACTTCGATGGGGGAATGGATTGCTATGGGAAGGGCTGCATTTTAAGACATCTTATCCATACTCCACCGATTAGGCCTCAGACACACTTTTGTCCTATAACCCCCGTTTTCGGGGCGCCGTGTGTTATTTGGGTGTAAACTGGCAACAATGAGAGATTGAGATAGGTTCGTTGAGAGAGGAGAGTAGACGGGATGAAAAAAAGCAGAACTGATACACTGCGCTCATCCTGGAAGCGCTCATTAAACGTTGTGCTTGCAGGTGTTTTGTGTGTGAGTGTGGTGCCTGCGGCAGCTTTTGCATCGGATGCGGATGAAAGTGGAGCAGAGCCTATTGCTTCTTTGGTTGACGATGAAGCTCAAGAAGATGGCGCCGAAGAGACTGTTGAAACGCCAATCAACATAGAAGAGACTACAGAAGCGCCAAGCGATACTAAAGAGATCGTTGAAGTTTCAAATGATGTTGATGAAGCCACCGTTGATGCGGATGGCGAAGAAAGCGATGTTTCTCAAAGAGCTGCCGCTGATAATGCTGAAATAAAGGCGCAGGATCCCGGCGGCGCTTTGTTGCAGGACGCAAATAGTGTTGAAACTGAGGAAGTTGTTCCCGAAGAAGATGTTTCGCTGGCTTATGGTATTGCAGCACAAGCAACAAGCAATGTGATGGACGCCTTGGTGATTTCGGGAGTCAAGAACTATGCTAACGCCTATGAAGTTTTGCGGTTGGTAAACATTGAGCGCGCAAAGGAAAATCTCAACCCACTGAAGATGGATAAAGATCTTCTTGAGGCTGCAATGATTCGCGCTACTGAGATCATGATATATTTTAGTCACACGCGTCCCAATGATGAAAGCTGCTTTACTGTTTCAAATAAAGCTTTCGGAGAAAATATTGCTGCAGGCAATACGACTGCTGAAGCAACGGTAACTCAGTGGATGAATTCTACTGGACATCGTGCCAATATTATGAATCCCTCATATACCACCATTGGTGTTGGCTCTGCAGGAAGTAGCGCTAATAGCTGTATTTGGTGGGTGCAGCTTTTTGGAACCAATAAACTTGATACCGATGCTCCTCAACCAGCAAACGCGAATTTCACTCAGCGTATTTCAACTGCTACGAATAATCTGATTAACGATAATTTCTCGTGGCGCAGTACTTATTATCGCGTAGGTGAAGGGAAAACCGTACAAGCTGAAGTTCGCTTTAAGAATCTTGGGTGGCAAGGGTCTGTTTGTCAGCTCAACGCTACAACGTTTACATGGTCTGTGGATAATGCCTCTATTGCAACGGTGAATGCAAATGGTGTTATTACCGGCAAGAAGGCTGGTACAACAAAAGTCTGGGCTGCTATTCCTAATACATCAGTTCGCATTGGTGTTGACGTGACCGTTGAAGGCATTACGGGCAAGTGGACAGGTTCAACAGGCGCATACCGGTATTCCTATAGCGATGGAACCTATGCAACTGGATGGACACAAATTGATGGCAAGTGGTATTACTTTGACAGTGCTGGCTGGATGCAAACAGGCTGGTTGACGCTGAACGGTAAGAAATACTATCTCGCCAGCACTGGTGTCATGGTTACTGGGTGGCAGACTATTGCGGGTAAAAAGTATTATTTCATGCCTGCCGATGGAGCTGCCGCATCGGGCTTGACCACCATTGATGGCTATCTCTACTACTTCGGACCTACCTCCAAAATGATGGCTACCAGTTGGCAAACCATCAATGGCAGCAAGTATTATTTCTCAACAACGAACGGTCGCGCCGCTACGGGCTTGGTGACGCTCGGCGGATACCTATATTACTTTGGGCCCACCTCAAAGCGCATGGCAACCGGTTTCCAAACTGTCGGAGGAAAGCGCTACTACTTCGATGGCAAGACCGGACATGCCGTCACGGGACTTCAGACCATTAATGGCTATCTGTACTACTTCGGCTCATCTTCTAAGATGATGGCAACCGGCTGGCAGACTATCAATGGCAATAAATACTATTTCGACGGACCTACTGGTCGCGCCGCATCGGGCTTGACCACCATTGATGGCTATCTCTACTACTTTGGGCCAACGTCAAAGAAGATGGCAACCGGTTTCCAGACCATTGGGGGCAAGCGTTATTATTTCTCAGGTGTTGATGGTAAAGCGGCGTCAGGATTGGTAACCATTCGTGGCAACCGCTATTACTTCAACCCCACAACGCATGCTATGGCGTTTGGATGGCATCAGATTGGCTCAACGAGGTACTACTTCAATACGTCAACGGGCATACTTGAAAAAAACCGAAGCGGCTCCTTCTGACGCAGTAGTGCCAACCGATGCAACGCCGGCACGTGATTTCAAATACGAAATTAAAGACGACGGGGTGCACATCAGCGGCTATAAAGGAACATCATCGTCAATCAAGGTCCCCTATTCCATTGGTGGAGTAGTAGTGACGAGTGCGTTTGTTAATGGGAATGAGCTGACCAAACTTGATCTGAGTGCGGCTGCCGGTTTGACGTCACTCAGTTGCAGGTTTTGTAAATTATCTGCATTGGATGTGTCAAGCTGCCTCAATCTGGTGTTTCTTGACGCTTCGTATAATAACTTAACGACCCTTGATGTTTCTAAACACACCAAGTTGCAGAGGTTGTCTTGTGATGGCAACTCACTGAGCTCTATTGATGTCACCAACAACACTGCTCTCGTTTCTCTTCATTGCAGTCGTAACTCGCTCAACTTTATCGACGTTTCCAAAAATACGGCACTCACCGCTCTTGATTGCGCTGACAATTCACTTACTACTATCGATCTATCGAAGCAAACTGCGCTGACCTATTTGCGTATTCCGCGCAATAACTTGTCTGCACTCAATGTTTCTCGCAATACATTGTTACGGAATCTTGATTGTTCGCAAAACAGTATTACGTCACTTAATGTTGCCACCTGCCCTGGTTTGACCGATTTTGATTGTGGGAACAATCGGATTGCTGCCCTTGACGTTACCAAGGCTCCCGAGTTGGAAACGCTTTTGTGTGAAGCCAACAAGCTAACTACCCTGAATGTAAGTAATTGCCCGAAGCTGACAAAGCTTAATATTGGAAGCAATAATCTCTCTTCCATTAACGTAACGGTATTGACTGAGCTACAAGATTTTCGCTGTGGTAGCAATAAGTTGACAACGCTTGATGTGTCCAAAAATACCAAAATCGATCATATTGACTGCTCTAACAACCAGCTTACTACGCTCAATGTTTCAAACTGCAAGAACATCTCACGCCTTTTCTGCGACAATAATGATCTAGCCACGTTAAATATGAGCGGCTGCTCGAAGTTGGAAACACTATGGTGTTATTTCAATAGTAGGCTTTCAAGCTTGAGTGTCTCTGGGCTCACATCGCTGACAAGCTTACAGATCAGCAAAGACCCTCTGACTCAGAATACTATTGCTGAGCTTGAGCAATGGGGAAGCGTGGCAGGGCATGATCTTAAGATGTTTTAAAAGCAAGAAATTCTCTCAGCGAATCTTTCGTTACTGATGAGATTGCTCAACAACGAGGCAACGACGCAAACAAGCAAGACGTTGCCTCGTTTGTTTTTGTCTATAGTAGGAAGAGGACGGTAGCAAAAAAGACATCAGACTCTCAGGAGGCATCTCATGAAAAAGGCGCTGCTTTTGGTGCTTGGCGTTGCGTGTGTATGCTTTTTGTTGGCGAATGCTGATTTGCTCTCAAACTTCATTAAGTCGGTGCAGGGCGGTGCTGTTATTCCTCTTGTTGCAGCAGTTCTGTTGATGCTTGGTCGTCATTTTGTACAAGCGGCTTCGTATGAGGAAGCTTTTGCAGCAGTAGGGCATAAAACACCATTCTGGCACAACGTCAAACTCATTTTTTCGCTCGTATTTATCAACACGTTTTGCCTTTTTTCTGGTGCAGCGGGCGTAGCTTTTATTATTGATGATGCTCATGAGCAAGGCTGCGATATCGGGCAAGCTACTTCGGGGGCAATTCTTTCGCAGATCGGATATTTCGCTGCCGTTATGATGGTCTCACTTATGGGATGCGTGACGATGATTGCGGCCGGCAAGATGAATACATGGTTTTTGCTAGGGACGCTTGCTATGGTTGCAACGCTGGTTGGACTGGTGGGTGTTTTTGCAGTGGCATATAAATGGCCGTTCGTGTTGGATAAACTGCTTGCTGTGGTACAGCTGATTGGTAATAAATTACTTGGCCTTTTCAAGAAGTCTTTAGGGAATGATTGGGCAAAAAAGACGAGTGCGTCTCTTGTTTCTTCGGCGCATGTTCTGGCGCACAATCCGAAAGGGACGGCAATTTGTGTGGCATATGCGGCATTTTCAGGAATGCTCAACATGGCATGCTTGGTAGCCGTGGGATATGCGTTTGGTTATGAGCAAGTGGGGGCGCTGGTTATTTCTTTTGCTATAGCTGCTGTGCTTATCATGGTGTCACCTGCGCCGCAAGGCATTGGCGTGACCGAAGCGGCAATTACCGCTATTCTGACTGCGCATGGCTGTGCGGTTGGCACAGCTGCAGCTATTGCGCTGGTATATCGCGGCATCATTTTTTGGGTGCCCTTTTGCATTGGCGCGCTTATGCTCTCTCGTACGGGATTCTTCAAGCAAAAAGGGGACGAGTCCCAAGAAAAGCGCGCTCAAGATGCTGGTTGGATTTCGGGCACGCTTTTGCTTATGGTGGCGGTGGCGAATATCTGTTTAGCTGTCATTCCGCATGAAATGACCCCTTTTACTGCGTTGACCTCATGGGTTGATATTGGCAATCTCTTTTCAACGCCGCTTTTGCTGGTATGTGCGGCAGTGCTTATCATATGCGCGATCGGTCTGATTCTTCGTCTTCGCACGGCATGGGCGTTTTCGCTCACCGCATTGGTGCTCATAGCAGGTGCGGAATTTTTGTTTGAAGAGACGTGGACGGTATCGCTTGCTGCGCTTTTGCTGATAGTATGGCTCTTTGTAAAGCGCGAGTCGTTTGACGAGCCTTTGCACCTGCGCCAAGCGTGGCGGCATTTTCGCAATCGCATGACGAAAAAGCCACACGCGAAAGCCACTCGCGCGCCTTCTGGTACACAGACCAAGCGTATTCGCGAAGCAACTGGCTGGGGACAGCAAGCCGAAAATGGCGCAAAGCTGCGAATGCAGGCTCAGCAAGATGGTATGCTTGAGCATGCAGCAAAAACTACTTCGTAAAGGTCGTAAAGGAGTTTTCGTATGATCTTGCTTGATGAGCCATATGCCTCAGAGCCACTGCTGACGTGGATGGAGGAGACGCAACATCCGGTACGCCGTAATACGTTTGTCGAGGGATTGGCGAAGCGCTTTAATCTCAATATGGTTGATGATGAGGAAACCGCAAATCGCATCAACAAAGGTGAGCGAGTATATACCAACTCCGAAAATGCATTAGCATGGATTCTTGAAAACACCGACAATTTGAGCTTATGTGAAGGAATTGAGACCTTTAAGGATAAGGCTGCTATGCGCAAGGCGCTTGCACCACTCAACCCCGATTTGTTTTATAAAACGATGAGCGCTGATGAATTGGCAAATGTTGACTTCTCCCAGCTTCCCGTGCCGTTTGTGCTCAAGCCTTCAGTGGGTTTTTGCAGCATGGGTGTATATGCTATCCAAAACGAGGATGACTGGAACAGTGCGCTTGCTGATATTGCTAAAAGCGCTGAGAGCTGGAAGGCAATGTATCCCGAGAGCGTCGTAGGCACTGAGACGTATATCTTAGAAGGCTACATTACGGGTACTGAGTATGCGCTTGATGCCTACTTTGACGAGCAGGGCAAAGCACATATGCTTAACGTGCTTCGTCATGACTTTATGTCACCTGAGGATACGTCAGACAGGATGTATGTGACCAGCGCTCCTCTTGTGCGCGAAATGGCTCCTCTGTTTAAGTCATGGCTTGACCAGGTAAATGAGATTATAGGCGTGCGTAATTTTCCGGTTCATGTTGAAGTTCGCGTGGCAGATGGTAAAGTAACGCCTATCGAGTTTAACCCGCTGCGTTTTGCAGGTCTTGGTGGTACTGATGTTGCGCTCTATGGTTACGGATATCGTACCTATGAGGCTTTCTTGGATGATAAACCAGTGGATTTTGATGCCGCCTTTACCGGCAAGGATGACAAGGTATATACCATGTCACTTTTGAATCCGCCATCAGGGATAACCGGTAAAGAAACGTTTGATTATGATGCTTTTTGCGCACGTTTTAATAAGGTATTGGAAATGCGAGAGTATGACGTAAATCGTGTAGGCAATTACGGCTTTCTCTTTATTGAGACTGAGCGCGATAATCCTGCAGAGTTGGATTTTCTCATGCATACTGACTTGGTGGAATTCCTTAAGTGAAGCTGTCTATCCGTAAAATACTAATCGGCGTGGTTGTTGTCATCGTGTTGGCAATGATCCTTTTGCGCGGCGATCAGCTGGTAGAGCTAGCTGACACCATTAAGCAAGGAGCGGTAGTTCCACTTATTGCTGCAGTTTGTACGCAGTTAGGGAAATACTTTGCGCAAAGCTTTGCCTATTCATATGCCTTTGAGGCGGTGGGTGAGCGCATGGATGCGCGTTCAACACTTCCGCTGGTATTCGGCACCTTTTTCGTAAATACCATTGCTCCATCACTTAATCTAGCAGGTACAACATTGGTGGTGGATGATGCGCGCAGACGAGGCATTGCACCGGGCAAAGCAACATCTGCAGCGCTGTTAATGCAGATCACCATTGATTCTGGTTTCGCCTGTATCATGTTGATTGGTTTTTCCCTTTTGGCGGTAACCGTCGGGCTTTCTCCGGTGTGGTTTTTGCTGGGGTTGTTGGTTCTTGTGCTGGTGGGTGCCATGGTGATTATTATGGTGCTTGGTCGCAAGAAGCCTCGTGTGTTAAAGCGTGTTTTGCGCCCCATAGAGCGCCTGGTCAATCGTATTTTAGTGAAATTCAAGCGCAAAGCACTTGACCCATGGGTTGATCGTATAGTGGCGTCTTTCTCTGAGGCTGCAGGCCTGATTGCTCGCAATCCAAAAACAACCGCAAAGGCATTTGGCTGCTCGATATTTGCAAGCACATGCGAACTTGCGTGTTTTTGCTTGGTGGGTGTCGGTTTTGGCGTGCACACTCCCGAAGCCCTCATCTGCGGTTATGTGGTAGCGACACTCTTCGCCATGATCTCTATTACGCCGCAAGGAGTCGGTGTTGTTGAGGCGGCAGTGGTGGTTGCTTTTACTGCATTTGGCGAGACGGCTGCGGCAGGCTTGTCCATTGCACTGGTGTACCGCGGAATTGTTTTTTGGATGCCGTTTCTTATTGGAGCCATCCTTATCAACACCACCAAAACGTTCAAGCGCGATGCAAAGCGTGCGGTCAAAGAGGGCGAAAGCAAAACTTCCCCTAAAGAGAAATAATCCAGGTAAAAGTAGGGATGGATATGGATACGAGACACGCTGATTCTGAGGCTATTGTTGCTGATCAGGAATATGATTCGGCGGCTTCAGATAGTGCAGTTGCGCCTAACTCTGACACCTTTGCAGATGTGCTTCATATTGAGTTTACGTACGATGATCCTGAGCGTGTTGAGGCTATTATGCCAATCCTGCCACAGTTTCATCAGCCTTTTGGCTACGTGCATGGCGGTGTCACATTGGCACTTTTGGAAACCGTTGCATCACGCGGGGCGCATATGCATTGCGATATGTCCAAAGAGCGTCCCTTTGGGGTTGAAATTGATGTTCGACATCGTAAAAGTGCCCAGTCAGGACACATTCGCGGCGTTGCTGAACTTGACCACGAGGAGCCGTCAAAAGTGAGCGGCATGAAGCAGTACTGGAATGTGCGAGCTTACGATGATGCTGGCGATGTGATGAGCGAGGGTATTTTTGTCACGAAAGTGGTTTCGCTTGAGCACTTAGCAACGCGCAAACAAAATCGCGCTCAGTAGCTTTCATGCTGCAGCCTGCAGTTAAGAGGTTGCAGCTGCCAGCTCACAATTTACTCGTTGCCGCTAAGAATCTTTCCTGATGCAAGATTTTCATCTTGCTAGCAATGCGGTGGCTATGCTAAGATAAACGTCGCTGTTTTCAGCATTCAAAATCGGGTTGTGGCTCAGCTTGGTAGAGCGCTGCGTTCGGGACGCAGAGGCCGCAGGTTCAAATCCTGTCAACCCGACCATGAATCTTTTAAACCCCGTTGGTTTGCCAGCGGGGTTTGTTGTTGCCGTGGCCATAAACGCTCTTGCAATATTGCTGAATTGCATGTTTCTTCTCGGTGCTACGGTATCCGTAAGTTATGTAGCGCCTGTAATGTTTAAAGAAGACGAACACAAGACCACAGGATTGTGGTAAAGTTTCGAAGGTCAGTGACTACATGGTGTAGTTACATTTTGAAACATCACGGAGGAAGCAATGAAATTTCTCGGAATGGGCGTGCCAGAGCTCCTTATCATCCTTGCGGTGATCTTGCTCATTTTTGGCCCGAAGAACCTTCCTAAACTTGGTAGCGCACTAGGCAAGACGGTCAAGAACTTGCGTGACGGCATGGGTGCTGGCAAGAAGGAGATCGAAGACGCTGATGACGATGACGAAGAAGTCATCGAAGAAGAGGAAGAGGAAGTTGTTGAAGAGCCGGTAAAGAAGCCTGCTCCTAAAAAGACAACTACTGCAAAAAAGACTACCACCGCAAAAAAGACCACGGTGAAGAAAAAGTCTGAATAGCTCTAGGTGACATCATAAACGTGCGACATGCGTCACGCTAGGTGCGCATGTCGTTTTTTCTATATGGAGGCTTGACGCATGGCAGATGCAAATTACGTTTTGACGCAAGAAGGTAAGGCAAAGCTTGAAGAAGAGCTGCATTATCTTGAGACAGAAAAGCGTGCTGAGGTGGGGGAACGCATTAAAATTGCACGTGAATTTGGCGACATCTCTGAGAACTCTGAGTATGATGACGCGAAAAATGAACAGGGCATGATGGAAGCTCGCATTGCCGAGATTAGCCGCATTCTTTCTGAGGCAACCGTCGTGAATACCCCGAAACGTTCGAGCCGTGTAAACATTGGTTCAACGGTTACCGTGAGCATGGGCGGCAAAGAGCGCGTGTTCACTATCGTCGGTGGCGCTGAGAGTGATTCTGCTGCAGGCAAGATTAGTAATGAGTCGCCGGTTGGCGCTGCACTTTTGGGTGCTAAGAAAGGCGATACGGTGACTGCGGTCGGACCGACTGGTCGCGATATTGTTATGACGGTTGAAAAAATCGAGCATTAAGGCTGGCAGATGAGCGACACCAATCAAAACTTGACATCAAACGAAGAGATCTCTGCGCGTGAGATTATTGAAGACGATCCTATTGAGGTGCGCAAAAACAAACGCCAAGCACTTCTAGATGCAGGGCGCGATCCTTATGGTCATGCGTTTTCTTATTCTCACCACATTGAAGAGCTCGATGAGAAGTATGCAGATCTCACAGATGGCGAATCAACTGTTGATGAGGTTCAAATTGCTGGACGCGTAATGGCTAAACGCGACCAAGGCAAAATTATGTTCTTGGAATTGCGCGATGCTACTGGCGGAATCCAGCTGTTCTGCCGCGTTAATGCGCTTGGCGAAGAAGCATATGCTGACCTCAAAGACTTTGTTGATGTTGGTGATTGGTTGGGTGTTGCCGGCACTATGATGCGCACCAAGCGTGGTCAGTTGTCGGTTGCCGTAGAGCGTTTTGAGCTGCTATCGAAAAGCTTGCGTCCGCTGCCTGAAAAATTCCATGGTCTTGCAGACAAAGAAACGCGATATCGTCAGCGTTATGTAGACCTGGTTATGAATCCTGAGGTTAAAGATGTTTTCCAGAAACGCTTCAAGATTGTATCTGCAATTCGTCGTTATATGGAAGATCAGGGCTTTTACGAAGTTGAAACGCCGTTTTTGCATGCCATCATTGGTGGCGCAAACGCAAAACCGTTCATCACTCACTTTAATGCGTTAGATCGTGACTACTATTTGCGCATTGCAACAGAGCTTCCGCTTAAGCGTTTGCTTGTTGGTGGGTTTGAAAAGGTTTTTGAGATTGGGCGTCAATTCCGAAACGAAGGAATGGATCCTTATCACAACCCCGAGTTCACTACTATGGAAGCCTATCAGGCATTTTCCGATCTTGATGGCATGATGGAGTTGACGGAGGGTTACATCAAAGCTGCAGCTTTGGCAGCTTGTGGCACGCTGGAGATCACCTATCAAGGCACCCCTGTTGACCTGTCCGGTTCTTGGCGTCGTGCGTCTATGATCGAACTTGCAAGCGAAGGTGCGGGCGAAGACGTTTCGTTTGATCGCACGCGCGAAGAGCTTGTTGCTATCCTCGAGCGCAACGGCGGTCATGCTGAGGCTGCCTGGGGTAAAGGCAAGTTGATTGCTGAAATCTTTGAGGCCGTTGCTGAGGAGAAGCTCATTCAGCCGACATTCGTGATTGACCATCCACTTGAGGTTTCACCGTTGGCGAAGAAGCATCCGGACAATCCAGAGCTGACGCAACGCTTCGAGCTCTTTATTTTGGGTCATGAATACGCGAACGCCTTTACTGAGCTCAATGACCCGGTTGATCAGGCAGAACGCTTCCGCGCACAGGTGGAAGCTAAAGATATGGGCGACGATGAAGCTATGGGCTATGATGCCGACTATATTCGCGCACTTGAATATGGCATGCCTCCTGCCGGCGGTGTAGGTGTCGGTATTGATCGTTTGGTCATGCTTTTGGCTGATGCTCCCTCCATTCGCGATGTGCTTTTGTTCCCGCACATGCGTGACGAAGCTCCTGCTGATACTGCTCGCGGTGCTGCTAGCGCAAGCGCCGCAAACGATGCAAACGACGCAAACGTTTCGCCGAGTGCTACAAGCGTTTTGCCGAGCACATCCCTTGCAAAGCCTGCTTATTCGGACGTGATTATTGAGCCGCTCTTTGAAGATTTCGTTGATTTCGACACCTTTAGTAAGTCGGATTTCCGCGTCGTGAAAGTCAAGGAATGCGAAGCGGTGCCGAAGTCTAAAAAGCTGCTTAAGTTCGTGCTGGATGACGGTTCGGGTACTGATCGAGTGATCTTGTCGGGCATTCATGCTTACTATGAGCCTGAAGAGTTGGTTGGTAGGACCTGCGTTGCCATTACCAACTTGCCTCCGCGCAAGATGATGGGTATCGATTCGTGCGGAATGCTTATTTCTGCTGTGTGCGAAATTCCTGGTGAGGGCGAAGAAGCTGAGAACGAGGAATGTTTGAACCTGTTAATGGTTGACGATCGCATTCCGGCTGGCGCAAAGCTGTACTAAGCGCATTCGTTCCTGGTGAGAGTGAAACTCATGAGTGACCATCAGGGTACAACCTGGGGCGACAAAATCGATATGGAATTACTAGCGCCAGCAGGCGGCATGGAGCAATTGCGTGCCGCGCTGGCGTTTGGCGCAGATGCGGTATATCTGGCAGCCGATAAGTTTGGCATGCGTGCACGCGCTACGAATTTTTCGATGGATGAAATACCTGAGGCGGTAGCACTTGCGCATGAATATGGTGCGAAAGTGCATGTGACTTGCAATGTCTTAATGCATCCAGATGACATGGATGAGCTTCCTGCCTATTTTCGCGCATTGGATGAGGCAGGTGTCGACGCCTTTATTATTGGGGACATGGGTGCATTTGCGGTGGCTGGCGAAGTGGCGCCTCGTGTTGAGCGCCATGTCAGCACGCAGGCATCGGTTGCAAATGCCCAGGCTGCACGAGTGTGGCATTCGCTGGGGGCAAAGCGCGTGGTGTGTGCGCGAGAGATGTCGCTTGCCGATATTGCGCGTATGCGTCAAGAAATCCCTGAGGATTTGGAGCTTGAAGCCTTTGTGCATGGTGCTATGTGCATGGCGGTTTCAGGTCGTTGTTTAATCAGTTCGTATCTCACTGGGCGCTCGGGGAATAAGGGTAATTGCACGCAGCCTTGTCGATGGAGTTATCAGATAGAAGAAGAGAAACGTCCAGGTCAGTTTTTCCCCGTTGAAGAGACCGAGCGCGGTTCGTTTATCATGAACGCAAAAGATCTCAATATGCTGTCTCATGTGCGAGAACTCGCTCGCGCAGGCGTGAATTCTATCAAGATTGAAGGCCGTAATAAAAAGGCGTTTTACGTGGCCACCGTTGTAGGCGCATATAGGCGAGTGCTTGATGGGCAAAATCCAGCTTTGGTTGAAGAGGAGCTCTTCGCCATATCGCATCGCCCCTATGATACTGGTTTTTACTTCCATGAGGGCGTGCAGGCTCCTGAGTATGACGGTTACGAACAGGAAACCATCCATGTGGCCGACATAGTTGAGGTGAAAAGCGGCGATGCAGAAGGCGAACACTTTGCCTATGTGGTTTGTCGAAATCGCTTTTCAGAAGGAGAGGCGCTTGAGGTTTTGAGCCCTGCGGCTGATCCGTTTGAGCTTGTGGTGAAAGACGTGCGCTGGTATCCCTATTTTGGGCCTGATATGCATGATCAAGATGCCCCCAAAACAGTGCAAGATGCTCTAGAGCGTGCTCAGGCGCAAGATTGGGTATGTGTAGCTGATGCGAATCGCTCGAAGAATGTTTATCGTATAACGACTTCTGTGCCACTAATGCCAGGTTCATTTTTGCGAGTTCGCACACCGCGACGTTCAGCGCGTCATCAAGAGCTGACGTCGCCGGCTGCCTCCCAAGACGACAGCGCCGCCGCGGACACTTCGCAAGCCAGCGCCGCTTCAACCGCTTCCCGAGAAGGCGCCAGTTGATTACGGTTGGCGACATCTGCAGTTTGTCGGTCTTCGACAAAATATGGCCTGCTCTTTCTTGTGAAGGCGCAAGCAATCGAGTAGTTGTCGGCATAGGAACCCTTGACCACGAGCCTTTCACCAAGCGATATGATTTGTTCTCGGCGGGGGAGTTTGTATTTACTACGCTTGGTTTCGCGGAACAATATCCCGAACTTGCTGATGAGGCGCTTATTGCGCTTATGGAGCGAGATGTTGCCGCAATCGCAATTAAGCCGGTGGCGCTCAAGACGCTGAGCGAGCGCGTTGCGCGTTTTAGCCAAACAAGTGGCGTCCCAATTTATTTTTACGAAGGGCGTTACATGGAGCGCATCATTGCGGGCTCTATGAACATGCTGGATTCTGACGCGTATGATTCGGAGCGCACTCATCTGATCGATGGGATTTTGGCGCCTTCTGACGAACAGAATGTCCGCGAGAGTTTCTTTGAAATTGCTGGTGTGACTGGCGCGACGATTCAGTGTGTGGCGCTCACACCTTTTGTCGAGGACACAGCTTCGCTTCATGCGCTGTTGCATAATATCCAAAATGTTTTGGACGAATATGGAAAGCACTGGGACGATGTGGAGCGCACCTTTGTGTGCTTGTATCGTCATATGGTGCTTGGGTTTGTTTCGTTCAAACGTCCGCCCTTAAAGGTGATCGCAATTTCAGATGCTGACCTGGAAAAATGTGTGGCTACCGCGGGGCATTTTTTGTGCGGCATAAGTCAAGAGGTTACGCTTGGTGAAGGCGACATTGCGCTTCGGCAGGCAATGGCTGCGCTGGCGACTGCTAAAAAAGAGCAAACTGAGATTGTGCGCTGGACAACGCTTCGCCTTGATACATTTCGCGCCGCAGCGTGCAGCGATCGTGTGTATATGCGCGCGTCTCACATGGTGAAATCTTTGTTGTCCGACTACGACAAAGAACACGAAAGCGAGCTTGGTCAAACTGCGCAGGCGTTTGCCGAGGCGCTTGGGGAGGTCAAGCAAACCGCCGAGTTGCTTTTTCAACACCCCAATACGGTTCGCTATCGGCTAAAGAAAATCAAAGAAGTGCTGGAAGTCGAGCATTTTTCTGACAGGGAATTGGCTGTTTTGCTGATGCTGACATATTTGACCGAGTAGGTCTTCTGTAATTCGTCTGCGTGCTGGTCTATCCTCGCAATCTTGCATAACCCACGCTGGTCCTTCTCCGCGTGCCGGCCTACCCCCGCGCTCCGGCCTACTCCCGCGTGCCAGCCTACCCCCGCGCCGATCCATCCCCGCAGCCATGCGCTCTCCTGCGCTGGTTTACTCTCATGCTGGTTTACTCTCGCACTAGTTCGCTCTCACGCGCTTTTGTGCAATTGCACAAAAGGTAGTAGTTCGATTCGTTCTACTGACCAAACGATGTGCAGTTTAGGTACATATACTGAATGTAGTCGAAAGGAGAACGAACATGAAACTCTTCAACGAACAGGCATTAAATGCCATCTCAAACATGGATTCCGCTGATGCTGGTTACTGCAACAAACTCGAGCAGCGTTTCGCCAATTTGGGCATCTGCTCAAAGACTGCTTCTGATGCTGTGTGCACGCTTGCGTCAGAGGATGCTGTACCACAGGTTGGTTCTTGGGCTGCCACACCGTCAATGTTTAAGGGGATCTTTGGCAAAAAAGCCAAAAGCCACACTACTCAGAATGCCGTGGAAGTTGCCTTCGACGAGGTATTGGCTTCCTCAGAAGTTCTTGCTGCTGAATAGCGTTTTCTCGCCTGAGCCACAGTGCGTCTGGATCTCAGTGCGCATGCAGCAATGTTTGCGCCTTCGCGTTGCGACATGTGTGACCGCCACTTGTGCACGCCTTTTGCAAAGAAGATTGTTTTATCTGCATGACATGCATGTTAAGATTGCCGATGAGAAATGTTCGTAAACTGGTTGTGACTCTTTTGGCATAATCGCAGATAGGACGCAATGATGAATACGTTAGCAAAAACAGGGGACACGCTTTTACCCATTGTAATTGTGCTGATCGTGGTTATATTGGCCATGATTGTGATCATAATTGCGCTTCGCAAGCGGAAAGAGGCGCAGCGCCGTGAGAAAAACGCATACTACACAAATGCTGCTCGCGTCGCCCAGTCGCAGCCGCAAGCAATAAGACCGCAGGCAGCAAATGATCCACGAGGTGCTCGTCAGATTCCGAACGCGGTTCAACAGCAAGGGTCACCAATGCCGGAGGAGCGTCGCGGCAAACACTCTAAGTAGTGCTCTGTGTTGTGCTACTACAAACTTCGCTAGGTGAGAAACTGGTGTCAGATGTAGATCTGGCACCAGTTTTTGGTTGTTTGCGATTTTGTCCTATACCTCGGTTTTGTTACATTCGTGAACTAAAAATTGCGAGGAAATCGAAGTTTTGGCTGGAAAAGGCCTCTCGTCGGGGAATCTGATAGCAAAATGGCTTAAAAAGTGCCCTCATCGGTGAAATTCGCATGTTTTTGGAGCCGAAAACACCGACAAGGGCACTTTTCCAGCCACAACTTACAAATTCCTGAGAGATTTTTGCGTTTAGTGTCGCCGACAACAGCATAATGCCTGGTCGCAGGATAGCGGGCGTGGCACAGCGGCAGCAGCGGCGGCGGGGTGCAACGTGGGCGTGGGGCGCGGCGGTGCGCGGCGTGGACGCGGGCGTGGCACTGCGGCAGCAGCGGCGGCGGGGTGCAACGTGGGCGTGGGGCGAGGCAGCGGCAGCGGGCGCGGCGTGGTCACGGCTGGCGGCGCAGCGGCGCAGCGCCAATAGTGAACAGGTTACGCATTTCGTATGGCTTATGGAGGAGTTGTTAGCAGTCTATTGACGTGAGTGCTAACATGGTATTCGTAAAATTGTACGTACGAGCATGTGAGAATAGAGGATCCTATGTCATTCGAGAAATTTACGGACAAAGCACGCAAAGTACTAGTCCTAGCTCAGGACGAGGCACGCTCGCTCCATCAACCATACGTCGGTACTGAGCACATTTTGCTTGGACTCATCCAAGAAAAAGACGGCTTGGCAGCGCAGGCGCTCGATCGCCTCAACGTAACTTATGATGGCGTTGTGCAGGCAATTCGTCAGGTTGTTGTCATTGATGAAGACGCTGATGTGTCTGGCCACCTTAATTTTACGCCACGCGTGAAGCGCGTGCTGGAAAATTCATTGCGCGAAGCCATGCAGATGGGACAAAGCTATATCTCAACTGAGCATTTGCTGTTGGGTATCGTGCGTGAAGGAGAAGGCACCGCCCTTGAGGTGCTCAGCCGCCTCAATGTCAGCGGCGACGATGTGCGCACAGCGCTTAATGATTTGGTTGGGCAATCGCCGGTATATGCTGGAAGAAGTCCGTTTGACCCGACAAGCCAAGGCGCCGACAGCATGCTGAAGGAATTTGGCACCGACCTCACCAAAAAAGCACGTGAGGGCAAGCTTGACCCGGTTATTGGCCGTGCAGGCGAAATTGAGCGCGTGATGCAAATCTTATCGCGTCGCCAAAAGAACAACCCGCTGCTTATCGGTGAGCCAGGCGTGGGCAAAACCGCTGTCGCTGAAGGCTTAGCACAGCTGATCGTGTCGAATCAGGTGCCGGATATCCTCCGCGGGAAACGCCTGATCACTCTTGATGTTTCAGCACTTGTTGCTGGTTCAAAATATCGTGGCGAATTTGAGGATCGCCTCAAGAAGTGCATCAAAGAGGTCATGGATTCAGGTGATGTCATCTTGTTTATTGACGAGATGCACACCCTTATTGGCGCCGGTTCTGCGGAAGGCTCCATTGATGCAGCCGCCATTTTGAAGCCGCCGCTATCTCGCGGAGAGATTCAAGTTATTGGTGCCACGACACTCGATGAGTATCGCAAGCACCTGGAGAAAGACTCTGCGCTTGAGCGTCGTTTCCAGACCATAACGGTTGGAGAGCCCTCAGAGGAGCAGGCGGTGCGCATTATGGAAGGCCTGCGCGACAAATATGAGGCGCATCATCAAGTGCATTTTACCGACGAGGCATTGCAGGCAGCAGTTTCGCTTTCTGATCGTTATATCCAAGACAGATTCTTGCCCGACAAGGCAATTGATGTTTTGGACGAAGCTGGTGCGCGTATGCGCATTCGCAATATGACGCTGCCAAAAGAGCTGCGCGATTTAGATGACGAACTGCGTCGCGTGCGTGGCGAAAAGGATGCAGCCATCGCAGCGCAGGACTTTGAGCAAGCAGCAAGCCTTCGTGATCAGGAAACCGAGCTTAAAAACAAGCGCGAAGAAGCCTTGAAGCAATGGGAAGAAGATTCCAGTAAGCAAGTTCAGCAGATTACGGTCGAAGATATTGCTGATGTTGTGTCCATGACCACCGGTGTCCCGGTTTCAAATTTGACGGAAGCCGAAACCGAGAAGTTGCTGCGCATGGAAGGTGTGCTGCACGAGCGCGTTATTGGTCAGGAAGAGGCAGTCACGGCGTTGTCGAAAGCTATTCGTCGCTCACGCGCGGGTCTGAAAGATCCTAAGCGTCCGGCAGGTTCGTTTATCTTCTTAGGCCCTTCTGGTGTTGGCAAAACCGAACTTTCCAAAGCGCTCGCTGAGTTTTTGTTCAACTCCGAAGACGCGCTGTTGTCCTTTGACATGTCCGAATACATGGAAAAGCACTCCGTGTCGCGTTTGGTCGGTTCGCCTCCAGGCTATGTTGGCTTTGACGAGGGCGGACAGCTTACCAAGGCGGTTCGTCAGCGCCCGTATTCGGTGGTATTGTTTGACGAAATCGAAAAAGCGCACCCTGATGTATTCAACATCTTGCTCCAGATTTTGGAGGAGGGCCGCTTGACCGACGCGCAGGGACGCACCGTTGATTTCCGCAACACCGTCATCATTATGACCTCCAATGTGGGTGCGCGAGAAATTGCCCAGCCTACAACCCTTGGTTTCTCAACTGAGGGCAAGCAAGGTCTTTCGGATAAAGAAATCAACAGCCGTGTTATGGCTGAGGTGAAGAAGCTCTTTAGACCTGAGTTCTTGAATCGTATCGATGAGATTATCGTATTCAAGTCCTTGACCGACGAGCAGATCATAGAGATCGTCAAGCTCATGGTTGCTGATTTGCGTGATCGCATGATCGCACAGAACATGACTATCAACTTGACCGATGAAGCCTGCAGGCTGGTGGCGAAAGAAGGCACCGATGCGGCCTATGGTGCGCGTCCGCTTCGTCGAGCTATCCAGCGCTTACTTGAAGATCCGCTTTCCGAGGAAATCCTGGAAGGCAAATGGACGAGCGGTTCGGTTGTGGATGTCGATGCTGTGGATGGCGAACTCATTTTCACGGCAGGCTCGGGGTCTATCCCGGCGCCGCGCAAGCGTGATAATATCGCGCGCGAAACTGAGCTTTTGCTCACCAATTATGATCTTGGTCACGCCGGCGTTGGTGCTGGCGGTGGCTCTGCATCGGGTGGAGCAGCTGACTAGTTTGTCAAACGCGTAGCTGCCAATGTGCGAAGTTTAAGCACAAGGTATATGCACTACAAGGCCGCTTGCCCTGCGCAAGCGGCCTTTTTTGTTATACTATCATGCATGATTTCGCGAATTTAAGGATGCGCATATGCCTAAGATTGTTGATCCCATTTACTCATCAGAGGCACTGCATGCTCCGGAGACCATTCCGGACGTGTTTGACTTTGATGCGCTCACGCAAACGCTGACTGGTCTTAAAGGTCAGGTGGATAAAAACCCCCAGACCGCGGCCATTATTTTGGCTGGTGGCACTGGCGAGCGCTTTGGTAACGAAGGGGGGAAGCAACTCGTAGAAATTGCGGGTAAACCCATTTTGACCTGGTCTGCAGAGGCTTTTGATGCGGTGGGTGACATCGGTCTTATTGTCATTGTGTGTCCGGAAGATCGCGAAAGCGAATATCTTAAACGCGCTATTGATCCATTTCCTTTTGTGACGCCAGTGGTCGTAGCGCCCTCAGGGCCGAGTCGCCAAGAGTCAGCTTTTTCGGGGCTTGAGTATGTGCCTGATGATTTTGAGTATGTGATCTTGCACGATGGCGCTCGACCGCTCATTACCCCTGAACTCATCGCGCATACCATCGCAACGCTGAAAGGCAACATTGACTGCGACGGTGCTGTAGTTGCGCATCCTTCGGTGGATACGCTTAAGGTTGTCGAAAATGGTATTGTTGTCGGAACGCCTGATAGGCGCGTATTTTGGAATGCGCAGACCCCTCAAGTATTTCGTGCAGGCATTTATCGGCGAGCACACGCAAGTGCGCTTTCCGATGGTTTTGTGGGTACTGATGACTCCTCGCTCATCGAGCGCTTAGGTGGACGCGTGTTGGTCGTTGAGGGCAAACGTGACAATATTAAGCTGACAGTTCCTGAGGACTATTTGTTGCTTGCCGCGGCAGTTCGCGCGCAATATATGAAAGAGGAAAGCCGATGACGCAGCGTGATCACACAGAAACGTCGTTGGGCTCAGCCTGCTTGGGTGCTGACTTGGCGCGTTTGCGAATTGGTCAAGGCTATGATGTGCATGCTTTGACCGAGAATCGCAAGCTCATCTTAGGCGGCGTGGACATCCCCCATACGCGTGGTCTTTTGGGGCATTCCGATGCTGATGTCTTGGCACACGCAATCTCAGACGCCATTTTGGGCGCTGCACGTGCAGGAGACATCGGCAAGTTGTTCCCCGATACCGACCCGGCATATGCGGGCGCAGATTCGCTAAAGCTTTTAGCACATGTGGCAGATCATGTGCGCAACTTAGGCTTTACTATTCTCGACATTGATAGTGTTGTGGCTGCTCAAGCGCCAAAACTATCGCCATATAGAGACCAGATGCGGCAAAACCTCGCCAAAGCAATCGGCATTTCCGTAGAGCAAGTTGGGGTAAAGGCTACAACCACTGAATGGCTTGGTTTTGAAGGTCGCGAAGAGGGGATTTCGGCTTCTGCCGTTTGTCTGTTGTGTCGATGTTAGTGGAGCAACTCCTGATATCATCGCTGACTAAACAACAGATAGGATACTCTCGTGAACATTTTTCGCGTTATTGCAGAAGACATTCAAGCAGTTAAAGACAGAGACCCCGCCGCACAAAATTCATTCGTGATTTGGCTGACGTATCCGGGTCTTCATGCCCGTTGGTCACATATTATTGAACACTGGCTTTGGAACCACGGATTGCGTAGTCTTGCACGCATATCGTCGCAGTTCACGCGTTTTATGACGGGTGTTGAGATACATCCGGCTGCTCAGATTGGCCGGAGATTTTTTATCGACCACGCCATGGGGGTCATTATCGGCGAGACCACCATTATTGGGGATGATTGCACGCTTTATCAGGGTGTCACTTTGGGAGGTACCGGCAAAGAAACCGGTAAGCGCCATCCAACGCTTGGCAATAATGTGCTGGTGGGAGTGGGTGCTTCGGTGCTTGGCAATATTACCATTGGCGATAACTCCAAAGTAGGAGGAGGAGCGGTGGTTGTATCGGATGTGCCACCTAATTCAACGGTGGTTGGCATTCCGGGGCGTATTGTCATTCGCGACGGTCAGCGCGTTGAAATTGAGAAACAGGCTGCAGCTCAGCATAAAGAGAACCTACCTGACCTGGTAGGCGAGCGATGCGAAGGTTTATGTGAGCGCATTGAAGATCTCGAGGCGCAAGTAAAAAAGCTTTGTGCTCAGCTCTCAGAAAACGAACTGGAACTTGAACACACCGCCACTGAAGATTGATTATCATGCAGCATGATTGCAATGAGTGGCAGCCAAAACGGATACCAACAAAAAGGACACCAACCAAACGGGACACCAACCAAACGGGTAGTAACAATAAAGGATTTGACATGATTAAACTCTATGACACCAAAGCTCGCGAAAAGCAGGACTTAGTTGCACTTCACGAAGGCAAAATCGGTATGTATGTGTGCGGACCGACCGTATACAACTATATTCATATTGGCAACGCGCGCACGTTTATCTCTTTCGACATCATTCGCCGTTATTTGATGTGGCGTGGCTTCGATGTGACCTTTGTCCAAAATGTCACCGACGTTGACGATAAGATTATTACGAAGGCAAACGAAGAAGGGCGAAGCGCGGCAGAAGTGGCTGCAGAATATACGCAGGCATTTATCGAAGATATGCATAAGGTTGGCGTGCTTGATCCAACCATTCGCCCGAAGGCAACCGAAGAGATTGAGTCTATGATTGAGTTGGTGAGCGACTTGATCGAGACAGGTCATGCCTATGAAGTGGACGGCGATGTCTATTTTGCTGTGCGTTCATATCCGGCATATGGCGAACTTTCTGGCCGCAATATTGATGAGATGGAAGCGGGTCATCGTGAGCTTCGAGCGGACGGAAAAGGCATCGAAGATCGCAAGCGCGACCCGCTTGATTTCGCTTTATGGAAAGCGGCAAAACCAGGCGAGCCAGCATGGGAGTCTCCCTGGGGCATGGGTCGTCCGGGCTGGCATATTGAATGCTCGGCGATGTCGCGCAAATACTTAGGGCTGCCTTTTGATATCCATGGCGGCGGCGCGGATCTCGCATTCCCTCATCACGAAAACGAGCGAGCACAGTCAGAAGCTGCATGCTGCTGCACCTTCGCAAATCATTGGATGCACGGTGGCATGCTGCAGATCAATAAAGAGAAAATGAGCAAGTCGTTGGGCAATTTCATGCTGTTGCGCGATGTGCTGGATACCACTCGTCCTGAAGTGCTGCGCTTTTTGATGCTGCAAACGCACTACCGCTCTCCGCTCGACTTTTCCGAGGAGCGCCTCGCAGAGGCAGCCGCTGCGCTCGGTCGTATTGAGAATGCGGTCAAAAACCTCGATTGGCAGCTGGCAAGCACTTCTGATGCGTCTTCATCGGTGGATGTAGAACGCTTAAGCGAGCAAGCGCGTCATACCCGCGATGTATTCATTGAGGCAATGGATGATGATTTTAATGCCCCGCGTGCGCTCGGAGCGGTATTTGATTTGGTGAATGACGCAAACGCAGAGCTTGCTGATAAGACGATTAGCCAGGCAGATGCGCCTGCAGTGCGTGAAGTTCGCGAAACTATTGTCACGCTGATGGGTGTGTTTGGGATCGATATTGAAGCGCAAGTTACTGGCGAAGGTGCACAAGCTTATCCCGTTGAGGTTGTGGCGCTTGCGGCAGACTTAGCTGGCTTTGAAGGCGAAGATCCCTTTGATGCGGTTGAGGCGTTGCTCGATGCGCGCGCTGCCGCACGCGCAGCAAAAGAGTGGGCGGTAGCCGATGCTGTGCGCGATGGTTTGGTGGGGCTTGGCTTTGTGATTGAGGATACCCCGCAAGGTGCCCGTGTGACCTTTGAGGGCTAGGTGTTACTAACAGCATATGAGAAACGTCGCACGTATTTATAGCTCTGCTGCGCAAGTTGCAAAAAAGCCCATTTCGTTTGAGGTCTTTCCACCAAAAGGCGATCTTACGCATGAAGTCGCTCGAGAAATGGCAGGTCATTTAGCTGAATTGCATCCAGATTTCATAAGCGTCACCTATTCGGCAGGTGGCGGCGGCAACAAGCAAGCTACCGCTGCTATAGCGTCTATGATTCAAGATGATTTTGCGGTACCTACCGTTGCGCATCTGACTTGTGCAGGGATGGACGAAGCGGCCTATGAGCGTGCTGTGAGCGAGCTTCAAGCGTTTGGCGTTCATAACGTTCTTGCGCTGCGAGGAGATTTGCCGCAAGGAGAGACGGATACACAAGCTGTCCATCAAGATGGCGAAATGAGCGCGCGCCCTTTTCTCTATGCGCGCGACTTGACGCAGCGACTTGTTGCCGATGGCTTTTGTGTGGGTGGCGCCGCGTATCCTGAGGGGCACGTGACCTGCTTTGATGATGCGGCTAATATCTGTCACCTCAAGCAAAAGCAAGACGCAGGAGCTTCGTTTTTTATCACGCAACTGTTTTTCGACAATGAGTGCTTTTATAGATTTCGCGAAGCCGCGCTTAAGGCAGGCGTGAGCGCGCCCCTTGCATGTGGCATCATGCCTTTTTTGAGCAAAGCGCAAATTCAGCGCATGGTATTTATGTGCGGGGCGTCTCTTCCTGCTCCGATTATCAAGCTTTTGGCTCGATGGGAAAGTGATCCAGAGTCGCTTCGCCAAGCAGGCATAGAGTATGCGTGCAATCAGCTTGTTGACTTGGCAAACCATGGTGTGGACGGCTTGCATGTTTACACGATGAACCAGCCAGATATTGCCCGCGCGGCATGTAGTGCTTTGCGCGAATCGGGGCTGGTGTAGCATCCATGGCACAGCTTGTGCGACCCGAAGCGCTCACGTTAGATAGGCAAGAGGCACTAGGCTACGTAGGCTATAGCGGCCAGGTGATGAGCGAAGATCTGCTCCAGCGTTTTGAGCAGCTGGCAAGCGCTTGCGAGACCACTTTAGAGCCAGTTGGTGTGTGGGACGTGTTCGCGCGAGCAGAGAGCGAAACGTGTGCTCAATCGAGCGGCTTTGACAAGCAGGCTCGATCGGCTGATCAAGCACAATCATATCCGGGCGTGCAACTGGTAGACGGGCCGTGGCTGGCTGGCGCTGACATAGCAAATCATCTTACAGGCGCCAAAGAAGTGGTGCTGATGGCTTGCACGCTTGGGGCGAAAAGTGAGCATGAGCTGCGCAAATATATGGCGCTTGGTTCGGTGGATGGGGTGTTGTACGGAGCATGCGCTTCTGCTTTGGTGGAGTCGCTCGCGAATGCTGTTGAAACGAGCGTAGTTGATTTTGCGGCCGCGCGTGGCTTGCGGACTAATTTTCGCTACAGTCCAGGTTATGGGGATATGCCGCTTGCGGTTCAGCCGCAGTTTCTTCGCGCGCTGAATGCAACCACCCGCATTGGACTGAACGTTACCCCTGATAATTTTTTGCTTCCCACAAAAAGCGTAACTGCGGTTATTGGTTTGTTTGATGCGGATGCCCCGGTGCCAGGCGCTCGCACGCAATGTAGCGTGTGTCAGCTTCGCCACCACTGTGAACTTCGCAAGAAAGGAACATTTTGTCATGGCTTTGCCGCTAACAAGTGAAACCAAGCTGCTTGCTGATGAGCGTGTTGTCGATGCGTGTATTGCCGATATGCGTATTGCTGATGTGCGTATTGCTGATGAACATTTGCACCAGGTGCTGCTAGGCAATGAGTTTTTGGTGTTCGATGGCGCAATGGGCACCGAGATGCAAAAGCGCGGTCTGGCACTGCCGGGGGTGGTTCCTGACCTGCTGAATATAACTGATCCGCGCGCTATAACCGAGATTCACGCAGCTTATGTGGCAGCAGGGGCTGAGGTGATCACCACCAACACCTTTGGTGCGAATTCGCTCAAGCTTGAGGGTCGTGCGAGCGTAGATGAGGTATATGCGGCAGCGGTAAGGTGTGCAAAGGATGCGAAAGCTCGCTATGTAGCAGGCGATATAGGTCCGAGCGGGGCGTTGTTGGAGCCCATGGGAACCTTGTCGTTTGAGGATGCTTATGAGTTGTTTGCTGAGCAGGTAAGAGCGGCAGATAAGGCGGGGTGCGATCTCATTCTCATTGAGACGCTGGCTGATTTGCGAGAGGCGAAGGCGGCTTTGCTTGCAGCGCAAGAAAACACTGACTTGCCGATATTTGTAACGATGACGTTTGGTGAAGATGGTCGTACGTTTTTAGGGACGCCACCTGAGGTTGCAGCTGAGGTGCTTTCGTCTTTAGGTGCACATGCGGTTGGCATCAATTGCTCGCTTGGACCAGATGAGCTGTTGCCACTAGCGCAAAGTATGGCGCATCGCGCTCGCTGTCCGCTTATGGTGCAACCAAATGCTGGTATGCCGCGCATGGAAAACGATCAAACGCTTTACGATGTGACGCCAGAGCAATTTGCTTTATCTATGGAAGCTATGATTGCGCTTGGCGCAAGCATAGTGGGTAGTTGCTGTGGAAGTAGTCCTGATTTCACGCGCGCATTGCGTGCGGTGGTGGATGCGGCAAAATCGCCAAAACCGCGCGATTTCAAGCCAGCTTTGGTATTGGCAAGCGCTCAGCAGGCGCTTATTATGCCCACCGAAAGCTCGCATATCGCCGTGATTGGGGAGCGTATCAACCCGACCGGCAAGCCTCGGTTGCAAGCTGCGCTCAGGTCGGGCAACTTCGATTATCTGGTGGGCGAGGCGGTTGCGCAGGTTGAAGCTGGCGCAGACGTGCTCGATGTGAACGTGGGCCTTCCTGAGTTAGACGAGGCCGCCACGCTCACGCAAGCGGTAGATAAACTCGCTGCAACCATTACCGCACCTTTGGTGTTCGACTCCTCTGACCCGGACGCGTTAGTGGCTGCCGTGCGAAGCTATGGCGGAAAACCGCTGATCAATTCAGTTAACGCAAAACGTGAAAGCCTGGAGGCTGTGCTTCCGCTCGTGAAACGCTATGGATGTGCAGTACTTGGTCTTACGTTGGATGAAGATGGCATTCCGCCCACCGCAGAGGGTAGATTGCGCGCAGCAGAGCGCATCGTAGATGCCGCTGAGCGAATGGGAATAGCGCGCGAAGACATTGTTATCGATTGCTTGGTTATGGCGGCGGCCACCAATCAAGATGAGGCGCGTGAGATTTTGCGCGCTGTGACACTGGTGAAGGAACATCTGGGGGTACGGACTGCTCTTGGTGTGTCGAATATCAGCTTCGGTTTGCCGCAGCGCTCTTTGATGAATGCAACTTTTTTGGCGGCGGCGTTTGGTGCAGGGCTTGATCTGCCCATTCTTAATCCGCTGTCAGCTCGATATCGTGATGTGGTTGCGGCATACAAAGTGCTGTGCGGTCAAGATGTAGGGTCGCTTGCTTATATTGATGCGTATGCAACAGCACCTGATCCTTACGCGCAAAAGCCAACCGACCAGAAAGATACCCAAACAAGCCAAGTTCAAGTGGCGCAAAAGGCCACCGCGTTTGAACTTCCGTTTCCGCTCACGTTAGCCCTTGAGGATGTTTCAGATGAAGTGACAAGCATGACGTATCAAATTTTGTCGGGGCAAAAAGGCTCAATGGCGGCATCTACCGAAGTCTTGCTTGAGAGCAAAGATGCGCTCGATGTGGTTAACGGCATTTTTATCCCCGCGCTCGATGAGGCTGGGCGACGCTTCGATACTGGCGAGTTTTTCTTGCCTCAGCTGATGGCGTCGGCTGAGGCGGTGAAAGTTGGTTTTGATGTTGTTCGCGAACGCATGGCATCCACATCTGACGTATCCATGCCCTCTTCGCAACACACCATTGCTGTTGCCACCGTCAAAGGGGACATTCACGATATAGGTAAAAATATCGCGAAGATGCTGTTGGAAAACTATGGCTACAACGTGGTTGATCTGGGCAGAGATGTGGCACCTGAAGACGTGGTTGCTGCTGTGCAAGACCAAAAGATCACCTTGGTAGGCCTTTCCGCATTGATGACCACAACGGTAAAGGCAATGGAGCAGACCGTGAAGTTATTGCATGAAAAGGTGCCAGCTACGCGAGTTATTGTGTCAGGTGCTGTGCTGACGCCCGATTATGCTTCGAAAATTGGTGCAGACTACTACGCAAAAGACGCTGCTGAAACCGCTCGTATCGCAGAGCAGTTTTTCGCCAGCTAATGTTTGGTTGTGCAACCAACGCATATATTTGGCTGCAAATCGCGCTTGAACGCTCTTTTGCTCCTGTATTTTACGATGTGCATAATAATTAGCTAACGAATCCTTGAATTGCGCCCGTTATGGTGCTGCGACTTGCTATGATATGCACATGGTTAAAACCCGACGAAAGGGGTTGAAATGGGAACGAAAGCTGCTGAGGCACTCGACATTTCATTTGAGGAGTTGACGCCTTATCTACACACAAATCATTCTGTGTATATGGACGTTGACGGCGCAACGTATTACCTGACTGATGTCAATGACGGGTATTGGCGTGCTCAGGACACCACTAAGCTCAATGAAAAAGGTCACTATGTTGACGCAAGCGAATTAGTGCCGACTATTAGCGAGTTTTTGACGCTTCCTTTCGTGGGGGATGCTTCTGTTGCTGATGTGTTTGATGACGCAGTGTTTTATGCGTCAGAGAAGGCGTAATAACTAATGTATTAAACGGACAACTTCATAGGGCATATGCCTAAAAGATTGAAAGCCGGTCCAGTTGCCGGCTTTCTTGGTGTACGAAATGCCTTAGCAACATTTTGCGCGTAAACTGCTCAACAATTATCTTTATGCTGGCATACGCGAAAGGAGTCCCATGACTTACTTACCTCAGGCACAAACCACCGCATGGCAACAAACGGATGAGTTTGATGCAGCAAAAACAGCTGTCCTTGTTATTGACGTTTTGGGCGGCGATGGTGATGTTTTACCTGGTCTTGAGGAGATGGTAAAAAATGCCGAGCGCATTTGCAGTGCAGCGCGAGCGGCAGGTATGCCGGTGATTTTTAGTTGCGATGCTCATCTTGCAGGCGTTGATCGTGAGCTTGAGCTATGGGGAGATCACGGCATCAAGGGAACTGATGCCGCGCGTCCGGTTGCAAGCCTGGGTGTTTGCGAAGATGACTTTATCGTGCCAAAGCGACGCTATGATGGCTTTTTCCAGACTGACCTTGATTTATTGTTGCGCGAACTTGGCGTGGATACGCTCATTGCCTTTGGTGCTGACACAAATATTTGCGTGCTTCAAACGCTTGCAGGCGCATACTTTAGAACATACAAAAGCATCGTTGCCGCTGATGCCTGCGCGACATTTTTGATTGGCACCCAAGAGGCGGGCTTGGAGTATTTTTCACGTTGCTATGATTCTCGCGTGGTTACCACTGAAAAAGTGCTTGAGTATTTAGGAACGCCCTCATGCGCCTAACCATGCTCAAAGGAAAGATTCATCGCGCGACGGTGACTCAGGCAGAGATTGACTACATCGGCTCTATTACGCTGGATGCCTCACTTGCTCGTGCGGCTCATATTCGCGAATATGAGCGAGTTTTAGTTGCTGATGCCGACAATGGTGAGCGGCTTGAGACCTATGTTATCTATGGCGAAGAAAACAGTGGAATGGTGTGCCTAAATGGTGCAGCCGCCTATAATATATGTCCTGGTCATAAGGTTATCATTATGGCATTTGCTGAGATGGATGTCGAAGAAGTGGCAGATCAAAACAATGCGCCGTATGTGGTATTTGTTGACGAGAAGAATGCCATTACCTCTCTGAAGCGCTACGAAAAGCATGGTCGTCTAGAAGATTTGAAATAGGCTTTCTAAGAGGAGGCTTTTTAAGACAGACCTAGCATCATCAAAAAAGGGCTTATGGGCTTATGGGACAAAAGGCGACCTTATACAGGTCGCCTTTGTTTGGTTGTGAGCTATGAAGTGTGCAGCTTAGAGGTAGTACGAATCGGGTTGGTTTAAAAGCTGCAGATATGATTAGCGCTGTCCGAAAAGATCCTCAAGTCCGCCGCCCCAGCCATAGCCGTAGTCATTGCCACCTTGAGGCATTTGCTTGTCTTGCTGGTCTTGCTGCTCGCTCATCTGCTGGCTTTTCGCGTCGTCGCCGAGAACTACTTCAACCTCACGCTCTTCGCCATTTGAATTAACGGTGAGTTTAACTGTGTCACCAGGAAGTTTGCCGCGAACAGCCAACATCAAATCAGATGCACCTTCAATAGGTTCGCCATCAAAGGCGGTGATGATATCGCCCTCCTGGATGCCTGCCGTTGCTGCACCAGATCCATCGGAGACAGATGCTACATAGGCTCCGGTATCGCTGGTAAGACCATAGTGTTGCGCGGTTTGGTCGTTGACGGTTGAAAGGCTAACGCCAAGTTGTGCGTGCGTGGGTGTTTCGCCCGCGATGATCTGTTCGGCCAGGTTAACAGCGTAGTTCACCGGAATTGCAAAGCCAACACCTGAGTAGTTACCCGAGTAGGACGTGATGAGTGTGTTGATGCCGATGAGCTTGCCTTCGCCGTTTACCAATGCTCCGCCTGAGTTACCAGGGTTGATGGCGGCATCAGTCTGAATCATGTTGGGGTAGATGGTGGTTTCGCCCGATCCACCTGATTGAGCAGATTCAGATGCATCCATGATTTGCGAACGACTGGTTGCTGAAACAATTCCTGTTGCCACTGACTGCTCAAGACCAAAGGGGGAGCCGATCGTCATTACCCACTCGCCAATGGTCAAGTCATCAGAATCGCCAAGCTCCATGACGGTCAAACCAGAGGCATCCTTTGCTTTAAGAACTGCGACGTCAGAAGACGGATCGGTGCCAATCAATTCAGCTTCATAAGTTTCACCTGCAATGGTTACCTCATAAGCGGCGCCACCTTCAACTACGTGATTGTTGGTGATGATATAGCCGTCCTCGCTCAGAACAACGCCAGAACCTTGTGAGTAAGGGGTGAGCTCGCCTTCGCCACTTTGTACACCTTGACCTTGGCCTAAACCGAACGATTGATTTGCTGAAGTCATTGATGAGGTGTTGGCATAAACGTCAATGGCAACAACCGAGGGGAGGCATTTTGCAGCAACGGTCTCTGCAAGCGTTGCGTCATCGGAAGTTTTGATAACGGTTTGCGAAATTGGGGCAGATCCGTTAGCAGCCTCGGCGGTTTCGGGGTTGATATAGGCGTTTTGCACACCAAAGGCGAGAACGCAGGCAAGTGCTGCTCCGGTAAAGCCGGTCAAAAATGAGCGGCGACCCAGCTTTGGCTTGCTTGATGACATAGAGCGTTTAACGCTGCGCTCTACTACGTTGCTTTCAACTTCATGCGCCGGGGTGCTCTGCGTGCTCTCGAAGCGAGCATGGCTACCATAATGACCTTGATGATTGTTGAATTCACTCATTAGATTCTCCTTGAATACGTTGTGCGTGTATTGAACCGCTTGCGTTAGTGTTGGTTGTGTGCGTTTCGATGTAACGCGTTGTTGATGAGTGAACTCTAACATGCGCAAACTCGTGCGAATAATGACAAGGAGGGTGAACCATTATTGGTACATGAATATACACCAGCTGGAGTAGGGCGAAGGTGTAGAGGGTAGGGTGAAGGTGTAGGCTGCTGAATAAGCGCAGGACGCGACCCAACTGAACCACGTCCTGCGCAACAAGTCACGCCTTGCGTAACGAATAGATCGATGTGAGCTTACTGCTCTTCGTAGTCTACTGCGCCGCCCATGTCTCCTGTTTCGTTACTTTGTATGCAGGCGAAAAGGGTTGCCTTTGGCGACCTCTACGATTTTTCGCCTTGTTGTCTAAGCCTGCAGGCTTTAGTTTTTGGCATCTTTTGCAGCTTGTTTGGTGAAGAGAATTTTATACACGGTTACCACTCTAGCTAATCTTCTGTGACGCAGTCAGAAAACGTTTCAGCTTGTCCCTCTTGTAAGGATTGAATCATGTCGGGAGCGCTTGAAAGCAAAAGCGTTTCTTCTATGGCTGCCTAATCATCTTCTCCAACAAGAATCGCACCTTTTCCTTTGGTGCTAGTGATGGTGATAGGGGTGTTGTTGTTATTTACTTGGGCGATAGTTTGATAAATATTTTGGCGAAAAGCGGTAACTGTAATGGACGTCATAGCATAACCTTTCTTTAGAGGCACCTCAACTATAGCGCACGGAAAACATGCGTCAATTTAATGGTCGTGCTAGATGGGCTCTGAAAAGGGGTTGGGGAGAGCAGCCTTCCCAACCCCCTCGCGCGTCTTTGATTGGCTTGTACTTCAGCGCGCTTGTTTCGTTAGCAATTCACGCCGAGGGCACGTTTAGCGGCAACGCGTCTCGTGAGAATAGCGCTCACCATTCTAACTTGAGAGCAAGCAGTGCAACAGATTGAGACGGGTGTCCCATAAAAGCAGCACGCCCATCGACACAGTATGAAATAATGCCCCATCGGATTATTTGAAGTCGAGAAAGAGGCAGCCAATGGCAGATACCTTTGATGAAATAATGGATGAGATTTTCTTGCAACTTAATGGAGATGCTAAGCATGATATCGAATCGCTTATGAGCGCTGCTGAGAAATACAAGGATCATGAGTACGGGAAAGAGATAACACGGGCAATTGGGAGAAAGATCTACGATGTTCTCCCAGCAGAAAGACGAGAAGAGCTCGATGTAATTATGCAGAGCCACGGTGATGCATCGGAAAACGTGCTTAATGAGACAATGTTAGCTATACAAAAAGGCGATATGTCTAAGGCGCTTTCAATCATTGAGCCATATGCTCTTAAGCTTAAGGAATGCCACCAAAAAGGCATCTGTACCGAAGACGCAGAATCGGTATATTACGATTTCGATAGCATTGTTCAGTACATATTTGCTGCTGAGACGATTGACACTGACAAAGAGATTAGACCCGCAATTGAGCCTTTCGCCCAGACGTTTGGTCTCTACGCCGCAATTCTTTATGAGGTTGGTCGCCACGAAGACGCCATTGAGTGGTTAAAAAGGGCTATCAGATGGAACCCAATGGAGCCTCATTATTACTTTGAGTTAGCTGATAACTACAAAGTGCTTGGCGACATGCAGGCAGCACGTAAAGTTTGCGATGAGGTGTTTGACTGTATAACAAATGCGGGCGAACTTGCGCGCTGGTATAGGGATCGGGGCTTTATTTCAATTGAGACGGGAAACTATGAGCTTGCAGCTGCAGAGTTTAGATACAGTACTTTATTTGAGCCGTCGGCAAACGCTATGGCGGAGTTGCTGTATATCAAACAAGGATATGGCGAAGATTACACTGATATGGATATTGAGAAGGCAGCCGAAATACTTGCCGCAAACGAGATCCCTCTTAATGTACCCGAGCGTACATTCGGTTTGCTTATTGCCATATACGATCTGCTTATGGAGCAAGGCGAACAAGAAATTGCATCACAAGTTGCTGCTAGTATCTATAGCCTGACGGACGAGGATGCTTGGAGGGATAGAATCTAGGCTGATTTTAGAGAGATCATACAAGAAGTTGCAGGGGATAGTTTCTCAACTTCTCAAGCGTCTGTAGTGTGATCGGTAGTACGAGTAACAGGGTGACAAGCGAGGTGGAAAAATGAGCAGGTCAGACAAGGCAGTTAGACTATGTGAGCGATGGGAGCAAAAAGAACATATTTTGCCGGAGACCGTCAGTCTACCTTTATCTACGCTGGCCAAATATGTCGAACACGCGCTGGTAGATACAAATCTATCAAGTTACGAGATTGTCAAACCGGTTTATTCGCTTCATTCTAAATTGGCTGAAGTGGGGGTTCTTAATAATGCTGGATTTGTCGCACTACCTACGAAGTTGGCAAATAGAGCAGCTATTGAGTGCGTTGAAGCGATAGGTGCGCCCTCTTATTTTTGTTTGGTCGTTGAGTTTCCTGCAATAGTATTTGTTGAATGTCTGCGGGATGAGCTTGCGGGGTATAAAGAAGTGATTCCGGAAGAAAAGCGTACTTTCACTAAGTTGCTTGGTATTCTTGATGAAGCGCTTGCTATTCTATAACTTTCAGCAAGCGGACGAGGAGCCATGATGAGCGTAATTGGATAAGCTCGCGCAGCAAGTGAAGCCAACGCTTACGAAAGGCTGGTGGATTATATCTGCCAGCCTTTTCACTCTCAAAAACAACGTTTTACGCCACCGCCTCAACCGTAACAGCGGTTCCCGAAGCACTGACCATGAGCATGTTGCCTTGACCAAGCACTTCGTAATCAACATCCACGCCAACAACGGCATGCGCACCCATGGCAGCCGCCCTCTGTTGCATCTCTGCTATAGCTTGCGTGCGTGCTTGCATCAGCTCCTCTTCATAACCTTCAGAACGCCCGCCTACAAGATTGCGAATGCCGGCACCGAAATCGCGTAAGAAATTAACGCCGGCAATAACTTCGCCAAAGACAATGCCGTAATAGCCAGTTATCCGATAACCCTCAATGGTTGGAGTAGTGGTGGTGATCATGCGAAATCCTCCTTGTTGGCTGCGCACCTTTAGGCTTAAGCCTATATGCCGATTTTGGACACACTTTTTGTCCTATACGCCGAAAAGTATAGCGCGCCAGGGATATGTCCTTGGTAGGGAAATGCGTAGAAGCGGAGAAGAGATGTAGTACGCCGCAAAGAAAAAGCGGGTCTTCCGAAGAAAACCCGCTTGCAAATTTCATGGTGGAGCGTAGGGGGATCGAACCCCTGACCTCATGGCTGCCAGCCATGCGCTCTCCCAGCTGAGCTAACGCCCCAAAAAAGTGCGAAGACTAGTATAGCGCACTCGAACTTGCGGTCAAGTCCTAATTTAGCTTCTGGTCAAGTTAAGTTATTCGCCCTCTTTGAGATGTGCGGCCTCGCCAGCGACTTCAACTGCCTCAATAATGGCATCCAGGGCACCATTGACCTCATAGTTTTCAATGTCGCCTGCATCAACCATAGCAGCGAACTTCGGATCGAGCGGTAACGTGGTATAAGCAGGGATATTGTAGCGCTCTGCCACTTCTTTGCCTTGCGGTTCGCCAAAGATATAGTGCTTTTTGCCACATTCGTCGCACTGATAATATGCCATGTTTTCAACAAGGCCAACAACAGGGATGTCAAGGTTGTGCGCCAAATTGACTGCTTTGCCTACGATCATCGAGACAAGCTCTTGTGGAGCCGAAACAGTTACAATTGCTTCGACGGGCATCTGCTGCATAACGGTCAGGAACACATCTGATGTTCCTGGAGGCATGTCGACCAGCAGATAATCAATATCGCCCCAGTTAACCTCTTCCCAGAATTGCTTGATGGCACCAGAAACAACAGGTCCTCGCCATGCAACGGGCATGTCACCTTGAGGAAGCATGAGATTTGTGGACATCACCTTGATGCCGCTTGCTGTTTGAGCAGGGTTGATGCCAAACTCATCAGCGGTTAATTTGCAATTAACACCAAACGCTTTGGGGATGGATGGACCGGTGATGTCGGCATCGAGGATTGCAACTTGCTTACCCTGTTTTTGAAGCTGGCTTGCAAGCAGGCTGGTTACGAGTGATTTACCAACACCGCCTTTGCCTGAAACGACACCAATAACATGCTTGACGTTGCTTTTTGCGTTCGGGCCGGTCTTAAGTGATTCTGCGGTGCGGTCTCCGCAACCAGAAACGCCGCAGCTGCCGCATTCATGTGAGCATTCTTCTGCCATAAGTTACCTCTTTCTTTGCGTGAAAAGGTGCCTCTCATATTCCCCAGGCACCTTATTCGTTAAAGCTCCCTAAAACTTGTCTGCATAATAGCACAACGCATTTTCTATAATGTATGGGTACAAATTTATGAGGCGTAAAGCCGGTTTGTTTGCGTGAGCAAAATAGAGGAGCGCGTATGTTATTCGCCAACATTTCTATCATTGATAAGGATTTTAGCTATCGTGAGCACCAATGGGTTGGGGTCGAAGGATCGCGCATAACCTACATTGGAGACACGGCGCCAGATGAGTGTTGTGCCGCGCGAATGGGTGAGGTTTATGATGGCGAAAACAAGCTGCTCATGCCTGCATTTTACAATGCGCACGCTCATGCACCTATGACGCTTTTACGTGGCTATGCGGAAAACTTACCGCTTCAAGCGTGGCTCAATGACGCAGTTTTTCCTTTTGAGGCGAAAATTACTCCTGAGGATTGCTATTGGGCGGCGCTGTTGTCGTGTGCGGAAATGGCGCGTTATGGTGTCGTGTCCTTTTCGGACATGTATTACCACATGGATCAAATTGCTCAAGCGGTCATTGAGTCGGGGCTTAAGATTAACTTGTCGGATACATTAATTGCTTTTGGCGAAACAAGGCTGAAAGATCTTCCCTTGGCACAAAGCCACAATGCCCTTATTCGCGATCTGCAGCACGCAGCTGACGGTCGAATTGTGGTGGATTGCAATATCCATGCTGAATACACTTCAAATCCTGCAGCGGTTGCTGATGTAAGTGAGTTTGCGCATGAGCATGACTTGCGCATTCAAGTGCATGTTTCGGAAACCAAGCTTGAGCACGAAGAATGCAAGCTTCGCCATAATGGATTGACACCAGTGCAATATTTCAACGAAATGGGCGTTTTTGACGGCCCGTGTACAGCGGCGCATTGTGTGTGGGTTGATGATGACGACATTGATATTTTGGCTGATCGAGGCGTGTATGTAGCTGCAAATCCAGCGTCGAACATGAAGCTTGGAAGCGGTTTTGCACCCATTGCCAAGATGCTTGAGCGCGGGGTGCGCGTGTGTTTGGGTACTGACGGCATGGCTTCAAACAACAATAACGACATGATGCAAGATATGTATCTGTTTGCGTTGCTGCCGAAAGGCAACCTGTGTGATCCTGCGTTGATAACGCCTCAAGAGGCGCTTTTTGCAGCGACGCGTCAAGGCGCACTTTCTCAAGGTCGGCAGGATTGCGGTTTTATCGAGGTGGGCGCAAGGGCTGATTTGTGCGTGTTGGATATTTCTGGACCTTCGTGGACGCCCATGACAAATCCGCTCGTAAATGTTGTATATGCTGGACACGGTTCAGATGTATGTCTGACGATGTGTGATGGGCGAGTTGTCTACCAAGAAGGAGTTTGGCCTACGCTTGATATTGAGCGAGCTAAAGTAGAAGTGGCTTCTCGCACGCAGCGTATCATTAGCGAGCTTTGATAGGTCAGCTCTGATAGGTCAGCCTAAAACGATGTGCTTGATCGGCCGATAGTAATCACTCGATCTTAGTCAGTGAGCCTTAATTGAGCAGCGCTCGTGCTGCGCACTGAGCTACTAAGCGTTTTAAAACGCTTGAATTGTTGTGATTGCGTTGAGAAATCAAACGATACCTACCCGTAACGCAATAGATACATGGATTTGATACGCTTGATTATCATGGTATATGCGTATCTAAATCCGTCGTCTTGTGACGACACTTATGCCACAGAGTTATTGGTGTGGCAGATGGGAGTTAACATGGATATTCAAAATGTCACAATTGCTGGTGGCGGAGTTTTGGGAAGCCAAATTGCCCTGCAAAGTGCCTATAAGGGCTTTAATGTGACCATGTGGTTGCGCAGCGAAGGTTCTATTGAGCGTGCTCAGCCCAAAATTGAACGTCTGCGTGGAATCTACAAGCAGACGCTTAATGCCATGAAAACTGACCCGAGTGCATATTGTCGCGGTTTGGCTGATTCGCCTGATGAATCAGTGGAAGCGCTCGACAAACTCATTGCTTCGGTTGATGCAGCAGCCGACTCGATCAAAATGACGTGTGATTACCAAGAGGCTTTCGGTAATGCGGATTTGGTTATTGAGGCTATCGCTGAGATTATCGACGAAAAGGATGCATTCTATAAAGCAGTTTGCCCTTATATGCCAGAGCGCACGATTATTTGCACCAATTCGTCAACGCTTTTGCCAAGCGATATGGTTGGCTTTACCGACCGACCAGATAAGTTTTTGGCGCTGCATTTTGCGAACAACATTTGGAAGAACAATACTGCTGAAGTTATGGGGCAGGCTCAAACCAGCCAAGCTTCCTATGATGAGGTGGTTGCTTTCTCTAAGGCTATTGGCATGATTCCGCTCGAGCTTAAAAAGGAGCAACCGGGTTATTTGCTGAACTCCATGTTAGTGCCGTTTTTGAACTCGGCTGAGGCGTTGCTGGCAAATGGAGTTGCTGATGTTGAAACGATTGATAAAGCGTGGATGCTTGGTACAGGCGCACCACTCGGTCCTTTCCGTATTTTGGACATCGTTGGACTTACTACCGCCTACAACATTGTTGCTGCAAGCCCGGCGGCGCAAGATCCCAATTCGACAGCTGCGAAAATTGTAGCGATCTTGAAGTCGTATATCGACCAAGGTAAAACCGGCATTAATGCAGGCGAGGGCTTCTATTCATATAAGCAGTAACAACCAGTAGTGATTCGTTTGAGGTGGCGCGAAATTTGCGCCACCTCATGCCTGTTTTGTGTTCGTCTGGTATCTGCACGCTTGGCTTGGGGGAGGCGAGCGATGTGTATAGGTTGCTTTGGCGCTTTAGGGGTTAACGCGCCAATGATCGGGGGCGTTGCTAAATTGTCAACTAAGTAGTTGCCGGTTTGCACTTCGCTTTACTTCTAGTGCGATAAACTTAAAACCATCGTAATTGCGCCTGATCGGGCGCACCATATATGACCGCCCGGTTGAGCGTAACAGACCCGACTGTAATCGGTGAGCGCCAGCAGGGAAGCTTGCGCTTTATCGATTGCGCGAAAAGGAAGTTGGTGGTCATTATGGCAGCTCCTGCTACCGAACATGTCAGAAATATTGTGCTGGTCGGCCAAGACGGCGCCGGCAAGACATCGCTTGCCGAAGCGATGCTGCACGTCTCTGGGCGTACGCCGCGTATGGGTACAACCCATGACGGGAAATCCTATCTTGATTATGATGATGAGGAGATCCGGCGCAAATTTACTATCGGCACCTCTATTGCTCCAATTCCGTACAAAGATTACAAGATTAATCTGTTGGATACTTCAGGGCATCCTGATTTTATTGGTGATACGTTAGCTACTATGCAAGCTGCTGAAATGGCATTGTTTGTAGTTGATGCCGTAGCTGGTCCTCAAGTTATGACCACAAAACTTTGGCGTGAAGCGGAAGGTATGCGTCTTTCGCGCGCCGTATTTATCAATCATATTGATCGCGAGCATGCAGACTTTGAAATTGCTATGGCGCAATTGCACGCTCGATTTGGTAGCCGTTTGGGTCCGGTTACTATTCCGATTGGACAAGACAAAGATTTCCGTGGTGTCATTGACATTATTCGCATGAAAGCACGCTACTTTGATCAAGGCGGCACGTCAGAGCGTGTTGAAGATATTCCGCCTGATTACATGGATGCTGCACAGGCCGCTCGCGATAAACTTTGCGATTTGGTTGCCGAAGCAGACGACGAACTCATGATGAAATATCTTGATGGCGAAGAGCAGCTTACCCAACAAGAGCTTGAGGAGCTTCTTGATAAAGCTATCGCTCAAGAGCTCTTCATTCCGGTATTTGTTGGCTCTACCATCATTGAGCAGGGCATTCAAGGATTGATGGAAGATATTGCAACATATTTCCCGCATCCTCGTCATCATGGTCGTTTCCGCCTGGCTAATGGAGATATCACCTATGTTGATGAGACTGGTGAGCCAGCGGCGTTTGTATTTAAGACTGCTGCTGACCCCTATGTTGGTCGCTTGAGCTTCGTGAAAGTAATCTCTGGTGTGCTTGAGCCTGGCATGGAACTCATTAATGCTCGCACGGGTAAAAAGGATCGCCTGGGGCATTTATATGTCATGATGGGCAAAGAGTCGAACGACGTGAAGAGCGCTAAAGCTGGTGACATCATTGTTATTCCAAAGCTTACTGATGCAAAAACGGGCGACACCTTCTCGAAGTCAGGCTCTATCGCGATCGACCCGCTGCCTTTGCCTGTTCCGCAATATCCTGTTGCAATTGAGTGCGTGAACAAGAAGGAAGAAGACAAGCTTGGTACCTTCTTAGCTCGCATCATTGATACCGATCCGACTATTCATGTGAACCGCAGTGAAGAGACGCATCAAACCGTAGTTACTGCAATGGGTGAGGCTCAGGTTGAAACGCTGCTTGCTCGTCTGAAGGAGCAAACTGGTGTTGAGGCTCGTTTGGTTCCTGTTCGCATTCCGTATCGTGAGACCATTCGCAAAACCGCTGAAGCGCAGGGTCGCCATAAGAAGCAAACCGGCGGATCTGGTCAGTTTGGTGATTGCTGGTTGCGTCTTGAGCCTAACCCTGGTCGCGGATATGAATTCGTTGACGAAATCCGTGGCGGCGCAATTCCAAACGGTCTTATTCCTGCTGTTGACAAGGGTGTCCAGGATGCCATGCTGGAAGGCTTCTTGGCGGGATATCCCATGGTTGACATTAAGTGTGCGGTCTATGATGGTTCCTATCACTCAGTAGACTCAAACGAAATGGCTTTCAAAACGGCAGCTCGCATAGGCTTTAGGGCTGCTTGCGAAAAAGCAGATCCTATTATTTTGGAACCAATGGCCAACGTTGCTGTGACGGTTGGCGAAGAGTATGCAGGCGCAGTTATGTCTGATATTTCAACGCGTCGTGGTCGCATTGTTGGTACCGACTCAAATGATGCGGGCGAAACTGTTATTCTAGTTCGCGTTCCTTATGCAGAGGTTGTTTCATATACCAAAGACTTGCGTTCTATCACGCGTGGTTCAGGCTCGTATTCAATTGAGATTGAAGGCTACGAACAAGCCCCAGGTGATGTAACGAAGAAGCTTATTGAGGCTTATCAAGCTGCACGCGCCGCAGGTAACTAAACGCTTAATAGGTGTGTGCCTTTGAGCACAACTCGTCTTTTGTAAATCAGGTGCCGACATATGCCGGCACCTGACTGTTTTTGAGCGAAGACATAAAGGGTATAAAAGATTAAAACGACAAACGGATTTATATATCAAGCTCGGTTAGTTATTTAGGCTGCGACGGTAGTGCTTAAGCCTGATGATGGCGAATAGGGCGATACTTGTTGCCGCACAGAGCATCAAAGCGATCTTTTTGATGGCTATGTTGTCGGCAGTTTGAGGAAGCAGCTCTGTTTGTTCGCCTTGCTCTTTTTGGGTTGTGGTTGTGGCTTCTGCATGAACGTCTTGCTGAGGTTGCTCCTGGGTTGGGTTTGGTAAGTCAGCTTCTGGGCTTTCCGGTTGTGGCGCTTCGGGCTGCGGCGTCTCAGGCTGCGGGGCTTCGGGCTGTGGCGCTTCGGGTTGCGGCGCATCGAGTTCTGGGCTTTCGGGCTGCGGTGTTTCGGGCTGCGGTGTTGTAGGTTGCGCATCTTCAGGGCGCGGGCTTTCTGGCTGAGGATTTTCGGGCTGTGGTTGGGGTTGTTCAACTTGCGCCGGATTATCGGGTATCTCTTCCCATTGCGCCACTAAATCAACTTCAGCAAGATCGGTTGAAGCGAGATTGCTCACTAAAGCCTCGTCTTCATAAAGTTCGCCTTGCTCGTCAAGCCAGCCTTCAAATGTGTGTTGTGGCTTAGTAAATGTGCAGGGATCAAGAGAGGCGGTTTCGTCAAAAGACAATGCTTGGCTTGGCATATCGCCAACACCTCCGTTGCTATCGAAGGTGACGTAATAGACAATGGGTCTCCACAATGCATTGATGGTTGTGTCGGCAAAGAGTTTCTCAAGCGGCACATCCCAAGATTCAAAGAGGTATCCATCTCTTACAGGCGGTGTGGGGTCGCAAGGTATAGAACCTTGCGGGATTTTTGTGCTCGATAAAAGCGTATTGAGACCATCGGTAAATTCAACCGAAATGAGTATTGGCTCAAATATAGCTACAATCTCATGGTCGGCTGTTATGTTGGTAAAAGTGTATTGCTTGAGGCGACCACATGATTCGCCATCAACTACAACATCTGCAACTTCATAGTATTCATCAGGTGTTATGTGATATGTTTTGCTATTTTTCCAACCGACAAGAGTTGATCCTTCATCGCTTATGGATCCGCAGCCTTGTGTGCGTGCAAAAATGTTATGAGATTCGAACTGATCAAAAACCACGGTTCCGCATGCGGTACCAGCCCACAAAAAGCGAGATCCGGTGGGGTTGAGGGCTACGACAAATCCGGAGTCAAAAGAAGACTGGAGATCTTCTTGTGTGGGTTGAAAGAGTGCTCGCGATTCGTCTATAGACAAAAAACATGCCTCGTTTATATAGATATCTGGCTCATATCCCTGTAGCAATTGTATTGATTCGCAATATTTCCCTTGGTAATTTGGAGTTGTGTCGCTTACGCGGTCAGGAAGGTCAAGGTCTCTCACGCCCATCAAAAAGTGCCCAGATGCTGGTGTGGTGGTTCCTGTCTTATAAACGTTGAGTGAAAGCGTTTTGGAGTTGCCACACAAACCGGTATTGGTGATGGCTTGAGCTTCTAGGATGCCAAAACCCTCCACTTCGGTGAGTAGCAAAATCACCTCATCGTTTGCAGTCTTATTGTGAATGGTGATATCAGAAATTGTTATTTCGACATCTACGCGATCTCCCTGAGTGTCTACGCCTACATTTGACCACACAAGCGACGCACTTCCAGAAACAAGAGTTTCGATGCCTTTTGTTGGGGTTTCTAGGTAGGCAATCCCTCGATACGTTTGATGAACAGGGTCGCGATCGACGCGCTGGCTGACTATGCCTAACTTTGCGGGATTAGTAGTGGAAAACTCTGCCTTCGAGATATCGAAAACCCGCCTGCTATCTAGTATGATCCCTTGCGCTTCAGCATCAAAGACACTCCCTTTATGAATTTGTATGGGAACATCATCGGCGAAGGCGGGGTCGGGATTGGTTATGGGCAATCCGCATGCGGTGGCTACACCGAGCGTTAGTGCAAGTACAAAGATGGACGCTGATGTGCGGTGGTTTTTTATGCGAACGAGCACAAGGACTGCAATGGCTAAGCCGGCAATGCTTAAGAGCGCAACAGCTCCGAGCGCTAAGGTATCACCAGTTTTTACAAGGGGAGTTTTGGGCGAATCTTGGTCTGGCGTGTCGGGGCTATCTGGTGTTGGCGTCTTGGGTACTTGAGGGGTTGGCGTTGTAGGTGGTTCGTTTTGAGGCGGAGCTATAAGAGCTACGGTTTGGTTTTCGTTGGTAATGTCTGCATCAACACCAACAAGTTCGCCTTGCCCTTCGTCGCTCATCTTATAAAGGTACTGATAAATTACGACATCTTTGTTTTCACTGAGCGTATCTGGTAGTTCAAAATGCATTTCTCGTGAGCCGTTTGTTTGGTCTGGGTCAAAAAACTCCATGCGAATTGGAATCGACTCAGCATAAGGGCTATATTCCTCGAGAAGATCAGCAAGCAAGCTATACGTTGCTTTTGCCTTATCAGATAGCAGTTCTTGGAACTTGTCGAAGAAGCTATTGACGTGATCTTGGTCTTTCGGGTTGAGTGCTAAGGGCTTTTCTGTTGCTTTGTATATTAAGATGCCAACCGCGAGATAAGCTGGATAGTCAGGTTCGTTTTCTGCAAGAGCAAGAGCTGTTGGTGTGAGATTGTCATAGTGGACGACATCAACAAGGGTTGCTTTTGTGTTGAGCTGTATCGCTTTGGCTCCATCGAGCAAATCACTAGCGTAAGAGACAATCGAAGGTTCGCGAATTTCAATAGTTTGATTGATGTCCTCGAGATCTGCATGAACTGCAATCTGCTGTCCATTGTGCAGGAGCGATTCAAAAACCACGAGCGTTTGTCCGGCAAGCATGCTGGCATCAAAACTAAAGGTTACTAAAACCATGCCGTCTGGTTGATCAGGGGTAAAAGCTTGCGTCGCGCAGACGGGATTACCGTTTTCATCAATAAGCGGCTCTCCGGTTTCTTTGATCATGAGGGTACCGCAGATTTCGTAGGTTTTGTTGGGCGTCAGTCCACTAAAGCTTACCTCGTCTTCTATACAGACGTTAGTCTCAGCGCTTATGATAGTGTCCTGGTCAGCGATATCGCGCGCGTTTGTTTGAATGCGAGGCGCTTTGACGATCACCTGTTGATCCGTATCAAGTGGATCGGCATGTGTTGCAAGTGGGCTTGTGGTGTTGTCTTCATAAAGCTCCTCGTAGACTACAAGTGTTTGATCGGCGTAGTTTGTTGCGTCAAACGTAATTGAGACTTGTGTTGTTGCATGAGAAGCGGTTGCTATGAAGATATGGCTTGTCTCTAAAGGCTCATCGAGAGCATTGGTGACGGGATGAGTTTGGGTGGTGCCATCTTCGGCTGTTTCAACAACATGAAGGCTTGCTTTGAGAAGATACGTTTTGCCCATATCGAGGTTTTCGTAAGAAACTTCATCGAGCACAACTGCATCAGTTGCTGAAAAGATAGACTTACTTGCACCGGCTTCCTCAAATTCGCCATGAGCAAATGTCGAAATCTCGGGGGTGCGCTCAACGCTATCTATCACAGTGCCGAGATCGATGAGGCACTTGTCCTTTTTGATCACGATATTGTCAATGTCTACCAGCTGATATCCTGCATTAGCGCTGCAGGCTAACTCGGTGAGTTGGTAGGTGTCAAAAGGAAGGGCACCTAAGCCATCGATCGGTTGTGTCATATTTCCGCTTTGCGTCAACCCGAACCACACGCCTGCTTCAAGGTCATATGTGTCTTCGCTGCAGCTGTCGTTTGCATTGGTGTTTTGAGAATGCAGATTCCAGTCTGAGTGCGTAGATAGCTTTCCGTTCTCGTCGGTGACGACAATGTGGCTTTCGCCGGTTGTTTTGCTGGTTAGGCGAAAAGGCACTCGCCCCAGTCTCTCCATGCTGCCTTCGCCAACTTTAATCAGCTCCAGATCCCCGCGTTTGACTTGATTTTCGAATGCGTTTTGAGTGGCAAAAGGCTCAACGATCACCCCGTCTTCCTTGATGGAAAAGGTGCGCGGATCGGTGGCGGTAAGCTTATAGCCAACGCTGGGAGCAACTTCGGTGATGGTGTAAGTTGCAAAAGGGAGGCAATCGCTGCTTGTTTGAGCAAAACCGTCTTTGGTCGTAAGTGTTTTTACCACATCGCCTGGTTCGTATTTGATATTGTCGATATAAATAGGATTGTTTGATGCAAGCGCGATCTCAAAGATCGTTTCATCAAGCGTAGCGCCGCCAAGAGGGGTGGTTTCGTGAGACTCTTTATCATGTTTTGAAATACGCACGCCGCCACGTATTACCTCATCTGCAATAGTTGGCGCGTTGTAGAATAGTGTCGTTTCGGTCATGGACGTCGTGTCGCTAATTGTTCGGACAACGGGCGAAGCATCTCTGGGCAGCTCATAGCCCAGAGGCGCTTTTGTTTCTTCGATAAGCAGCGTGCCTAACGGAACAACGACAAAGCCGTCTTTGTCTCGATAGAGCTTGTCGCCCGATATGAGCGAGTTTGTGTTGAGACTCGCTTTGCCTTCCTGGTCGGTTTTGATGACCCATGTTCGGTTTGGCTCTCCTGAAGCGTAGGCTTCATCTGCGGTTTTATAGAAGCCGTCGTAATAGCTTAAGGTGAACTGAGCATCTGACAAACTTGCATCACCTTGAGGCGTGTGCGATGACGTGGCGCTATCAATTTTTTGCAGAGCTATATGCATGGGTGCAGCTTTTGGTGGGTCGGCAAAGGTAAGTGATGCGCTCGCTTCTTCGCCAGCGTTTACGGTGACACATTTGATAGCGTTGGTTTGAGGGAGTGCATAGCCTTTCGCGGGTGTGAGTTCTTTGACGTAGTAGGAGCCAGGAGTAAGCCAGGGACTTTCTGCATAACTCCAGAGATGTTCGTCATAATCGGCATGCGCTTTTGTCTCAAGCGTTGAGATGCGGTTGTGGTCTGCGAGGGCATCGGCTTGGGTTGAATAGATTCCAAAGGTGGCGCCAGCAAGTGAATAGGTGTTATTGCCTGCCGTTATCGAAGTGTCTGCTGATTCTTTCCACAGCTTAAACCATCCGCGTTCGTCAAACTTGAAAAGATAATACGTGCCAGACGTCATTTTGCCATACATTTCTGAAATGACATTTTTGCCGGTAGTTGTTGAGTTGTGGTCGAATATCGAATGCCAAAACTTGTCATCCGAGGAGGTACTACCCCAAAAGATTCCAACATGGTCGTCGTTTCCGGAATCGGAGTCCATCTGAACAAGGTCGCCTTTTTGAAGCTTGCCTGAAGCAAGCAGGTCTTCTTTGCTGTCAAAGGTGTAATAGGTTGCACCGAGCGATATGAGCGTTTCGCGAAGGGTCTCACTGTTTGCCCACATCCACGCATGGGCATTTTTCCACCGGTTGAGAAGGGTGGTGTTTTCGGCACCCATATCACACCAGACGCGGGCTAAGAATCCTGAACAATTCATGCCATATCCATTAACGCCGTTGTATTCGTTTTGCTCGTAAGGGTGATTGCCACGAGACCACCACGGTCCGGTTTGGTAGGTCGTCGGATTGGGCCAGTCAGATTTATAGGCGGTTCCCAGATAGTCGTTTTTGTGCTGGTTGAGGTAATCAACAAAGTCTTGCCGAGTTATGCCAAGCAAGCTTGAGACAGTGGTTGCTTGCACTGCTGCCTGTGCTTTTTGTGGGTGACTTACAAGGCCTGCCGGAAGAAGCGCACCTATAAGCAACAGTGCAAGCAAACATGCTCCGAGGCGTTTTATGTGAGGTTTAATGTAGGGCAATGGTCGGGTTGGCATAGCTTGCCTCCTTGAGAAGAACTTTGAACAACAGGGCATCTCGAAGCATTGAAGCAGGCAGCCAAGGCGAAAAGTGTACGTAGATCAAAGAGTTTTTGCCCAATGCTTCGCCAAAACCTTGTGATAAAGCAGCAACGATTGCACACCAAACCGCCACCGAATCGTTCAAACCTTGCGCACATTTGACGCCGTTTGCATCCGTATTGGACGCCAATTACATATGGCGTAACGAATGCGAAATGAAGCTTGGCTACTATGGCGAACCAATAAGCTATGACGAAAAAAGTAATACAATCTGGCGTGTTGTAGTGAAGTAATTCCTTGGGTGTGGCAAGAAGGAGCAAGGTATGTGCGGCATAGTTGGTTATACCGGAACAAAATGCGCCCAACCAATTTTGGTGGGCGGGTTGCAGCGTCTTGAGTATCGAGGTTACGACTCAGCAGGTGTCGCCATAGAGCAAGATGGCGCACTTGAAGTCGTGCATCGCAAGGGAAAAGTAGAGGCGCTTGCGCACACGCTTTCGCATTTTAAGCTGACCGGCACATGCGGCATCGGGCATACACGATGGGCAACTCACGGTCGTCCAAGCGAGGCAAATGCGCATCCGCATACGTCGTGCGACAACCAAATTGCAGTGGTGCACAATGGCATTATCGAAAACTTCGCCGAGCTTCGTGAAAATCTGATAGCGCGCGGACACACGTTTACCTCAGAAACCGATACTGAGGTAGTAGCGCATTTGCTTGAAGAGGGCTATGCACAAACAAAGGATTTGCTGAGCGCACTTCGTTTGGCAACACAGCAGCTGGTAGGCGCTTATGCGCTTGCGGTTGTGAGCGCGCATGAGCCAGGTACTATCGTGTGTGCTCGCAAGGATTCGCCGCTTGTGGTAGGTATCGGGCGTGACGGAAGCTATGTCGCAAGCGATATCATTGCCATGATCGACGAAACGCGTGACGTGGTGGTGCTCACCGATGGGCAATATGCCAAGCTATCTGCACATGGCGCTGAGTTTTATGACGAAGAAGGTGCCTTGTTCGAGCCGGTTATCTCGCATGTAGACTGGGATCTTGACGTGGCCGAAAAGGGTGGGTATCCGGATTTCATGCTCAAAGAGATTCACGAACAACCTCGTGTTATTCGAGATACGCTAGCAGGTCGTTTGGTGAATGGGGCGCTTTCAATCGATGAGCTCGATTTGTCAGTCGAAGAGCTCAATCTCATTGATAGGGTATATGTTATCGCGTGCGGAACGTCGTATCACGCAGGCCTTATCGCGAAAAATCTGATTGAAGGATGGGCTCGCATTCCAACTGAAGTTGAGGTGGCAAGCGAGTTTCGTTATCGCAACCCCATCATCACTCCAACGACCCTTGTTGTTGCGGTGTCTCAGTCGGGTGAGACCGCCGATACCCTTGCGGCTATTCGCGATGCGCGCGTGAAAGGCGCTCGTGTGTTTGGCATCACTAACGTGGTCGGAAGTCCGGTGGCGCGTGAGAGCGATGGCGTGATCTATACCAAAGCCAACAAAGAAATTGCGGTTGCTTCTACGAAATCGTTTTTAGGGCAGGTGGTTTCGCTCACGCTGTTGGCTCTGTTATTAGCACAGGTCAAAGGCAAACTCAAGATGAACCAGGTTCGCCTTTTGTTTAGCGAATTGGCAGACACCGCTCATCAGGTTGAGGCTATCTTGAAAGATACTGCCGCCATTGATGAGGCGGCCAGCGCCTGTGTAAATGCGACAAGCGCGCTATTTGTGGGGCGCGGCATGGGGGCGGCCATTAGCTATGAAGGTGCGCTGAAGCTGAAAGAAATCAGCTATCTGCATGCGGAGGCATATCCAGCAGGAGAGATGAAGCACGGTCCAATTGCGCTTATCGAAGAGGGCTTTCCGGTCATTGCTGTTGCTACAAATAGTCCGGTTTATGACAAAGTCATCTCAAACCTGCAAGAAAGTAAGGCGCGAGGTGCTATGATTGTTGCTATTGCAACAGAAGGCGACGAAGAGATCGCCAAGCATGCCGATCATGTGATATACATCCCGAAAGTTCGCGATGCATTTTCTGCTATTACTGCAAGCGTACCATTGCAGCTCTTTGCGCGCGCTATTGCCATCAAGCGTGGTTGCGATGTAGACCAGCCGCGTAATCTCGCAAAGTCAGTGACGGTTGAATAGTGTGCGAGCGACTAAAGCGTCTTTGATGCGGGGATCGGGCATGCAAAGGTGAGGTATATACATGAAAGGGTTTTGATGTCCGACCGGAAGATACAAGCGTCCAAGCAGGCAAAAAGCGCATCAGGTGCGCTTGAGTTTGAAGGCGTAGAAGGCGCTGTTGGCTTAGGGGTTGATATTGTCGAAATCGCTCGCATGAAAGCAATTTTAAAGCGAACTCCTTCGTTTAAGACGCGGGTATTTTCAGAAGACGAACGCGCTTATTGCGACAAAACTGCTCAGCCTGCTATCCACTACGCTACGCGTTTTGCAGCAAAGGAAGCGGTTTTAAAAGCACTTGGAACGGGGTTTTCGCAAGGCATAGGTGTTCGCGATATTGAAGTGTATCGCAATGCTAAGGGTCGTCCTTTGGTGCATCTGTATGGTCGCGCGAAAGAGATAGCTTCTGAGATGGGGGTTCGCGAAATACCCATTTCGCTTTCGTATACGCACACCGATGCGGTTGCATGTGCGATGGCTATCACCGAAGAGTCGGTGCGCGTAAAAGAAGAGCGCGTGAATCCGCTTGAAGAATTAAGTAAGCAATTTAAAGAAGCACGCGCTTTGCTTGACGAAGTGCCGGGTGCGCCGTCTTCTCAACAAACGCCTTCTCAACAAACGCCTGCACAATCATAAAGGACAAAAGTATGGAACTTACGCGCTTTAGCAATGATGAACTGGCAAAACTTCTTCCATTTCCTGCAGCTGACGCCAATAAATACACACGTGGTCGCTTGATTGCGATGGTTGGTAGCGCAGCTTATCCGGGCGCTGCATGCCTAAGCGCACGTGCTGCTGAGCGTATGGGCGCGGGATATGTGGAGGTTGTAACAGACGAGGAAGCTTTCTTGCCGATTCATTTGGCCAGCTCATCTTTGGTGGTTCGAAGTTGGTCTCGCTTTAAAGCTGCCACCTGGCCGGCACTTCGCTTAGGGCATCCGGTAGCATATCTAGTAGGAAGCGGTTTTGATAGCGCCGATGAGACTTCCGTGCAGCGAACGCGGCAAGTGCTTAAGCGCGCTAAGGCGCCTGTTGTCGTTGATGGGGGTGGCCTCGATGCGCTGGTGGCTGAAAAAACGGCTCGCATTGTGGCTCAGCGCGTTGAGGATGGGTTCGATACTGTCATCACGCCACACATGGGCGAAGCGGCGCGTTTAGCAAAACCGCTTGGTATTTCAACCGAAGATCCAGCTCAGCTCTCCTTGGATTTAGCGCGCGCATATCAGGTTGTCGTGCTTTTGAAAGGTCCGGTTTCGTATATTTCGGATGGAAAAAAAGCTATTGCCATGGACAAAGGTAGCTCTGTGCTGGCAAAAGCTGGCACCGGAGATGTCTTGGCAGGCATGGTATCGGCGCTGCTTGCCCAGGGGTTATCTGCATGCGACGCATGCATACTCGCTGCTACGCTGCATGCATACGCTGGCTCAATTGCAGCGAAATGCATTGGCGAAATTGGCGTGATAGCAAGCGATGTTATAGGAGCAATAGGACCTGCTATAGATGAGCTAGATAACGTCGAAAGCGCTTGCAATCAGGCATTATAGGGTCGTTTAGATATAAATATCACAATTTGGAACACAACGTGTAACGGGATGCAAACGCTGCGAAATTGGGTAAGAATCCCGTTAAAACCGCGTTTACAATGCAGTTGTAAAAAATGATTGCGGTAAGGAGTTGTGTTATGGATACAACAAAAAAGCATGACTGGGGACTGATTGTCGCAGGTATCTTGCTGATTATCTGCTCGTTTGTGTTCTTCTTTTGGCCAGGTCTTACCCTGGTGACCATTACTGCAATAGCAGGCGCTGCATTTTTGGTTGCAGGTATCTTCGACATTATTGCCTATGTCCGCATGCGTGCATCTATGGGGCTTTCTGCATGGGCGGTTGTTTATGCCATTTGCGACATCATCTTAGGCTTGCTGTTGCTTTTGCATCCGATTATGTTTGCGGCAGTTATTCCGTGGGTTGTTGGCGTGTTCTTTGTGGCCTTCGGCATCATGGAAATCGTGTTAGCCGTGCGCGCAAAGAGTGGCAGCGTTGATGGTTGGGGATGGCTTATCTTTTCGGGTATTGTGTCAATCATCTGCGGTCTTATGTTCTTTGTTACGCCTGAGACGTTCTCGGTGTTCTTGTCAGTGTTCATTTTGATGCGTGGCATTTCTATGATCTACTATGGATGGAACGCAAGTAAAGGCGTGTTTGTTGCTTAGTGCATGATTTGTGTTCGAAATTGTTTGTGTATGTCGAACGTTGATGTCGGGTGTTGATTTATATCAGCGCCCGACTTTTTTCCATGGCCGAGCCTTCGCTCCTCAAGCTGAGCCCTTCCTATAGGACTGATGTGAAGACAAGGGCCGCCTCGCCTTCGATATGATTGCGCCAACGCTATAATGAAAGCTTGCATGAGTTATTTTCGCCAGCGAAAGCGGGATTGTTATGTCTGATCAGACTGAAGTATCTAAGCGTGTAGAGGCGCTTCGTCAAGAAATCGAGCATCACACATATCTGTATTACGCCAAAGACGCACCTGAGATTTCTGATGCGGCTTTTGACTCGCTTATGCGCGAATTGCGCGAGCTCGAGGCGGCTCACCCTGAATTAATTGTGCCGCAAAGTCCAACTCAGCGTGTTGGTGGTTATGTCGGCGAGCAGTTTTCGCCAGTTGTGCATAAACGGCGCCTGTATTCGCTCGATAACGCCATGGATTTCGCGGAATTAAACGCCTGGCTTGATCGGGTAGAAGATACCTTTGGCCAGATGGTGCCTGTGTGTTGTGAGTTGAAAATCGACGGATCTTCAATTGCGCTTACCTATGAAGACGGGCTTCTTGTTCGCGCTGCTACTCGAGGCGATGGCACGACCGGCGAAGACGTGACCGCAAACATGCGTACTGTTCGCGACGTTCCTTTGCGTCTGCGTGCAGCCGCACTATCAAGTGTTGCTTCGTCTGCTGAATCGCTTGAGTTGCGTGGCGAAGTTTATATGCCAAAGTCAAGCTTTGAGATGCTTAATGCCGCTGCTGAGATGGAAGGCAAAGCCCCGTTTGCAAACCCACGAAATGCTGCAGCCGGAAGTCTTCGCCAGAAAGATCCGCACGTGACCGCCGAGCGTGACTTGTCTACATTTTTGTATGCGGTAGCCGACGATGGCGAGCTTGAGGTTGAAGGTCAGTGGGAACTTTTGCAATGGCTGCGCGAAGCGGGCTTTCATGTTAATCCTGACGTCGAGTTGTGCACGACAAAAGAGCAGGTCAGAGCATTTTGTGAGCGTGCGCTTGAGCGCAGGGGGGCGCTTGCTTATGAGATAGATGGCGTGGTCGTGAAGGTGAACTCATTCGCTCGCCAGCGCCAGATGGGTTTTACGGCACGCGCACCGCGATGGGCTATTGCTTATAAGTTTCCGCCAGAGGAAAAGACGACGCTTTTGCGAGACATTACCGTGCAGGTTGGGCGAACCGGCAAACTCACACCGGTTGCTGAGCTTGACCCGGTTGTCGTTGCGGGCTCTACGGTCGCGCGCGCAACGTTGCACAACGAAGACGAGGTGGAGCGCAAAGACGTACGCGTGGGGGATACGGTGATCGTGCGCAAGGCGGGAGATGTTATTCCCGAGGTGCTCGGTCCGGTGCTTTCGCTGCGTCCGGCAGATGCTTCGCCCTGGCATATGCCTCGTGTATGCCCGAGTTGCGGCAGTGTTGTTATCCGCGAGGACAATGAAGCTGACTATCGCTGCATTTCCATTGATTGCCCTGCTCAGTCGCTTGAGCGACTGCTTCATTGGGCAAGCCGGGGTGCGCTTGATATCGACGGCATGGGCGAAGAGATTGTGTCGCGCTTGGTAGCGTCGGGTCGCCTGTCGGATGTAGCTGATTACTATACGCTTACTGAGCCTGAACTGGCGGCGCTTGATATGGGTCGCGTGAACAAAAAAGGCGAGCCCATCACGCTTGGCAAAACGGTGGCGGCAAAGTTGATCGTTGCTATTGATGAGAGCAAATCGCGTTCATTTGCGCGTGTAATTTATGGCCTCGGTATTCGCCATGTTGGAAAAACAGTTGCTGAACTGGTTGCTGCAGCTTTTCCGACTATGGAGTTGTTGAGCACTGCAACCGAAGAAGAGCTTGCAAAGGTGAGTGGCGTTGGCGAAAAGATTGCACATGCCATATTTATGTTTATGCGAACGCCTGATAATGTCGATGTTATCGAGCGACTTGCACGCTATCAGGTGACGATGGCTGATGAAGGAGCTCTTTCAGGCGATGAGGGCGACAAGCCGCTTGAGGGATTGACCTTTGTGCTGACGGGTAGTTTGGTGCGATCGGGCATGACGCGCGATGAGGCAGGCAGTGCCTTAAAGGCACTTGGCGCAAAAGTGACAGGCAGCGTGTCCAAAAAAACCAGTTTTGTCGTTGCCGGTGAAGAGGCAGGCTCTAAGCTTGATAAGGCGCTTTCTCTTGGCGTGCCCGTACTTGATGAGCAGCAGTTTCTTGAGTTGCTCGAGACGAGGCAAGTTCCAGAGAGTGAAAGCTAATGGCGCAGTCTCGCTTTCGCATGCGCGCGTTTGCAGATGCGCTTGATATGTATATCAGGCACAACGATCAGTGGGAAGCACTTTGCGATATGTGTGGTCGATGCTGCTTTGAGCGCGAGTTGACCGATAGTGGCGAAGTGGTAATCAATTATGCTGCGCCGTGCGAGTTTCTAGATCTGCAAACGCGGTCATGTACGGTATACGATTGTCGATTCGAACGGTGTCAGGCTTGCCGCAAGTTAAGTCCTGCAACGGTGTTTTTAGCGAACCATCTGCCCGATGAGTGTGCCTATGTGCGAGCGTTTTTGGATACGTAGCACAGCGCGTTGACGCCGCGGTGCCACCCCGGCGGCGGCCATATCAGCAAAAAGCCTGGTCGCGAAGTTGCTACTGGTTAACATTTCGAAGTTTTGGCTGGAAAATGCCTCTCGTCGGGGAAAATCGCATGTTTTAGCCGCCCGAATCACCGACGAGGGCACTTTTTAAGCCATTTTGCTGCCAGATTCGCCGACGAGGGCACTTTTCCAGCCAGAACCTTGTTCAAACTACCGTTGGAGTTATTTTTGGCGAATTCGTAACATCGAAAGAAGGGGTCTGTGCTAGGATGTGTTACGATAGTTAAATACGTAACACCAACAAACATCCGTAAGGGTTAGCAGCAACCAACAAGCATTGATGGGTGCTAACACGTATTAACGGACCGACAAGTACTGGCAGACGTCGTCGCGTTTTGCGGGTGTGTATCGAGGAGGAGTTTCATGGCTAAATTCGAGGACGCGCGATCAGGCGAAGTGCAGCTTGGTAGGGCGCCGCAAGGCGGGGCGCAGGCAACCGGGATGCAGGCAGGCAGGGCGCCGCAAGGCGGGGCGCAAGCAAGCACGAAGCAGCTCGGCACCGCGGCTGCTTTCTCGGCGCAGCCCGACATCACGCGACGCGGTTTCTTGGGAACGCTTGTTGGCGGTTGTGCTTGGGCGCTTTTGGCGACGTCGCTTTCTGGTTGTACTGCTGACAAAGCAGACGAAGCCGTTGTTGTAGAGGAGATATCAGCGAAAGACGGCTCACAAAAGCCCTCGCAGATAATTGTCACTATGACGCCGGGGTCTGAGCCGCCTGCAGGATTTGACCCGTTTGTGAGCTGGGGTTGTGGCGAACACGTCCACGAGCCACTTATCCAATCCACGCTTATAACCACCAATACTGATCTTTCGTTCAAGAACGATTTAGCCACAAGCTATTCGTGCTCTGATGATGGTTTGACCTGGACGTTTACCATTCGCGATGATGTGGTTTTCTCGGACGGCGAACCACTAACCGCACAAGATGTGGCATTTACCATCAATAGCATCGCTACTTTTGATGGTGCCGAGGCAGACCTGTCGATGGTTAACGAAGCGCAAGCACCTGATGACACGACAGTCGTCATTACGCTCAACAAGCCATTCAATGCGCTGCTTTATACGCTTGCGGTTGTCGGTATTGTGCCCGAACACGCTTATGGCGAAGAGTATGGATCTAACCCGATCGGCTCGGGTCGCTATATGCTTGAGCAGTGGGATCGGGGTCAGCAAGTCATCCTTCGCGCAAATCCGCTGTATTACGGTGAGGCGCCAAACATTGAGCGAGTCGTCGTGGCTTTTATGGCTGAAGACGCTTCGCTTGCCGCTGCACAAGCAGGACAGGTGGATGTCGCATACACTTCTGCCACCCTCGCTGCAGCACAACCTGCGGGCTACAACCTGGTGAACTGCGCTTCGGTGGACTCGCGCGGTATTTCTCTTCCGTGTGTCCCATCAGGATCTACGCTTGTCGAAGAGGGCGACATGGTCTACGACGTCGGCAACGACGTCACCTGTGATCAGGCAATACGACAGGCTATCAACTTCGGAGTTGATAGAGATCTGCTCGTTGAGCAAGTGCTAAACGGCTACGGATCGCCCGCGTTTAGCGTGAGCGATGGCATGCCGTGGGCTTCAAACGATATGCAAGTTACCACTGATGTCGCGCGTGCTCAGGCGCTGCTTGACGAGGCTGGCTGGGAACTTGGAAGTGATGGCATTCGCGAAAAAAATGGTCTGCGCGCTTCGTTTGTGCTTTGGTATATGGCTGGCGATTCGGTTCGTCAGGGGTTGGCCGAAGCGTTCGCAACTCAAATGCATGACCTGGGTATTGAAGTGGTGGTGCAAGGGGCGTCCTTCGATGATATTTACCCACATCAATACACTGATCCGGTGCTGTGGGGATGGGGCTCAAATTCGCCCACTGAAATATATAACCTCACCTATTCAGACGGCTGGGGCAACTTTGCGCAGTACAAAAGCACGGAAGTTGATGGCTATCTCGATGAGGCGCTTGCATGTGTAGAGGTTGAAAATTCGTTTGACTATTGGAAAAAGGCTCAATGGGATGGCGAAAGCGGAATTGCACCTCAAGGCGCTGCAACGTGGGTGTGGCTGGCCAACATCGACCATCTCTATTATGTGCGCGACGGACTGCATCTGGCAGAGCAAAAACCGCATCCGCATGGGCATGGTTGGTCGCTGGTAAACAATGTAGATCAGTGGGATTGGCTGGGATAATTCAGTCGTGTCCAAGGTTCTCATTCACACCATAGCGAAGTTTCTTTTGCTGATGCTCGGCGTCAGTGTGGTGACGTTTGTCCTGGTGAGCCTTTCTCCCATTGATCCTGTGCAGGCAAATGTTGGTCAGGCAGCTTACCTCAATATGAGCGAAGCAAAGCGCGCGCAACTTGCTGAGTATTGGGGATCCGGTCTTCCTTTGTGGGAGCGATATGGCAATTGGTTTGGGGATTTGTTGCATGGTGACATGGGGGTCTCGCTTCGCTATAACGCTCCGGTCGCCGAAGTTATTGCGACACGCGCACTCAATTCGTTGGCGCTTATGGGATGTGCGTGGGTGATAAGTGGCGTGCTTGGCTTTGTGTTGGGCACACTTGCGGGTCTGTGGCAGAACTCGCTTTTTGACAAGCTGGCAAAAGGCTATTGTTTTGTGCTGGCCTCCGTGCCAACGTTTTGGCTTGGACTCATTATCTTGATGGTGTTTGCGGTATATCTTGGCTGGTTTCCGGTAGGTTTTTCGGTGCCGCTTGGGATGTCGTCGGCAGATGTGGGGCTTGCCGATGCGCTGCATCATATGGTTTTGCCGGCGCTCACGCTTTCGGTGGTAGGCATCGCAAACATCGCACTGCATACGCGCGAAAAAACTGTTGACGTGCTTGAGTCTGACTATATTCGTTTTGCGCGGGCGCGCGGCTTGTCGCGGTCAAAAGCGCTTCTGCACCATGGTATTCGAAATATCGCGCTGCCTGCGCTTACGTTGCAGTTTGCTTCCATCGCTGAGATTTTTGGTGGATCGGTGCTGGTCGAAGAAGTGTTTTCCTATCCAGGGCTTGGGCAGGCGGCGGTGACGGCGGGGCTTGGTGGCGATGTCGCGCTGCTGGCAGGCATAGCACTTGTCTCTGCGGCGCTGGTGTTTGCCGGCAATATGTGTGCCAACGTGATGTATGGTATCATCGACGTGCGCATGGGCGGTGATCGCCGATGATTTTGCATGAGGCGAAAAACCATCGTTTGGCGAATAGGCGTTTGCTGCTCGTGGTAACCGTAACCGCATTTGTCGTGCTCGCGGCAATCGTGATATTTGGCTGCGTTGTCTATGATCAGGCTAATGCAACCAACTTCGATCAGAAAAACCTTCCGCCTTCGCTCGCTCATCCGTTCGGAACTGACTGGATGGGCAGGGATATGCTTTTGCGCACTGCTGCAGGGTTGTCTACCAGTGTGCTTTTAGGCGTGGTAGCTGCGCTTGTTTCTGCGGTGCTGGCGTTTGTGCTGGGGGCGTGCGCGGCGCTTGGCGGCTCGCGAGCAGACGCGGTTATATCGTGGTGCATTGATCTTATGATGGGCATACCCCATATCGTCTTGCTCATCTTGATCTCGTACGCGCTTGGCAAGGGCTTTTGGGGCGTGGCAGTTGGCATTGCGCTGACACACTGGCCATCGCTTACTCGAGTAATTCGTGCGGAGATTCTGCAATGCAAGGAGTCGTTGTTTGTGGGTGTCGCTCAGGCGCTCGGGCAAAGCCGTTTGCGCATTGCGCTGACTCATATGATTCCCTACACGCTGCCCCAGTTCATAGTTGGGCTCATTCTGCTGTTTCCGCACGCAATTTTGCACGAAGCAGCTGTTACCTTTTTAGGGTTTGGCCTGCCGCCTGAACAGCCTGCCATCGGTGTAATTTTGAGCGAGGCTATGACCTATCTTTCGTCGGGAATGTGGTGGCTTGCGGTGTTTCCCGGTTTAGCGTTGGTGGCGGTAGTGCTTTTGTTCGATTGTGCAGGAAGTTCTCTTCGCCGACTTATTGATCCGAAGCGCAATCAGGAGTAAACCATGACTGATCTCAATTCGCTTCCTCATTCAGATGTGCATACCGAGGCGGAATTCCACCACCATCATATGCATGCCCAAAACTCTCAGCACAAACATGGTGCGCACTTGTTGCAGGTGGAACACTTAAGCATTGCTTTTGAGATGTATGACGAAACTAAGCCTTATTTTCAAGCGCAGCAGCGCATGGTTGATGTCATACATGATGTAAATATCGCTGTGCATGCTGGCGAAATAGTGGCTGTGGTGGGTGCGTCAGGTTCGGGAAAGAGTTTGCTGGCAGATGCGATTCTCGGGATCTATGAGCCAAATGCCCAGGTAAGCGGCACGATTTGGTTTGATGGCGAAGAGCAAAATGCGCAGTCTTTGGCTCAATTGCGTGGAAAAGGTATTTCGCTGGTGCCCCAAGGTGTTGCAAGTCTTGATCCGCTTATGCGTGTGGGAAAACAGGTCGAAGGATTTGGCTTTCCGCGTCACAAACGCGCCGAGAGAAAAGCTGGTCGCCAAGAGCTCTTTGCGCGCTATGACCTCGATGAATCGGTAGCGCGGATGTATCCGCATCAGCTCTCGGGAGGAATGGCGCGGCGCGTGCTTTTATGTTGCGCGCTGATGGATAACCCGCGCCTCATTGTTGCTGATGAGCCAACGCCGGGGCTTGACCTTCAGTTGGCTGAGCGTGCGCTTGATGATTTTCGCGAATTTGCTCAAGAAGGCGGCGGCGTCATGTTGATCACGCACGATATAGAGTTGGCGCTTCGAGTTGCCGATAGGGTGGCTGTCTTTTATGAAGGCAGCGTCGTGGAAGAGACGTCAGTGGCGGCATTTGCGTCGCCAGATTTGTTGGAACACGACTTTTCGCGAGCGCTCTGGCATGCGTTGCCGGAACATGATTTTAGGTCGAAGAGGCAAGATAATGCTTGATCTATGTGATATTACCTATGTTTATCCCGATGCAGAACATGCGGTAATTTCGCATGTCTCACTTAGCGTATCTCCTGGTGAGCGAGTTGCGCTCGTTGCTCCTTCGGGCTTTGGTAAAACGACATTGTGCAAAATTGTCGCTGGATATGTGCAGCCAACGCAAGGGCGCGTGTTGGTTGACGGAAAGCCTTTAAACAAGCGTGGAGCGCGCCAAGTGCAGATGATATTTCAGCATCCCGAGCTTGCGGTAGACCCGCGCATGCGCCTGCGAAAAACGCTTGCCGAGGCAACGAAAGATACTGCAGAAATTGAGCGATTATGCGAAGAGTTGGGTATTAAGCAGGCGTGGCTCAGTCGCTTTCCGCATGAATTGTCTGGAGGGGAGTTGCAGCGAATTTGTATCGCCCGTGCGCTTGCGGTGCACCCTCGCTATCTGGTTGCTGACGAAATTTCAACCATGCTCGACGCGATTACTCAGGCTGATTTATGGCAGTTTTTGATGCGCGAAACCGCCGCGCAAAATGCCGGAATGCTCTTTGTGACGCATTCGCCGGCGCTCACAAAAAGAATTGCAACACGCGTTGTTGATCTGCAAAAACTGACAAATACTTGTTCGAAGTAAAGAGGGATTTCGTAAGGGTATCTCGCAACGCCGTCGTGCGGTTTTGCGCGAAAGCCGCGTTCGGGCAGGGACGCCGAGCTCGGGCTGGACCGCCGCGCCCCGGTTGCATAGCGCCTGCCAAGCCTCGAAAACTCGCTCGTCGAATAATTATTCTCAATCAAGAATATAAAAGCTTGCAAATATACTCGTTTGAGAATAATATATGAGTGTGTTAATTCACAATTGGATTAGATATACAGCACAAACTATCCCCTCTCTCCTCCGTTTGTGCTGTATACCGCTTTGTGTCGGAGGGTAGGGTATGAAATTATCAAAACGTTTCGTGGTTATGCTTTTGTGTGTTTTCGCATGTGTGGGCATCTTTGCTTTAGGCGGCTGCTCAAGTTCATCTGAGGCAGACACGCCACAGGCAACCACCCCTGAAACAGAAACTGAAGTTGAAGCAGTTACCGAAGAGCCAGCAACGGATCCGGTTGAGCTCCAGATTTTTGCAGCTAACTCACTCTCAAAAGCTATGGATGAGGTTCAAACGCTTTATACCCTAGAGCATCCCGAGGTAACGTTTGCCGATACGCAATATGAAGCCTCTGGTACATTAAACGAGATGCTCGGCGGTGGAGCTTATGCAGATATCCTTATTACCGCCTCAAAAAACACCATGGATGATGCAGCAGAAGCAGGCTATATCGACGAAGCAACTCGTTTTGACATGTTTACGAACGACCTGGTAATTGTTGCGGGCACTGATTCTGATGTGGACAAACTAGAGCTTGAAGACCTCGCAAGTGGCAACTATACCCTTGCAGTAGGAGACGCAAGCGTTCCTGCTGGCAACTATGCAAAGCAGGCATTAACCACAACGGATCCACAGTGCTGGATAAGTGCTGATGGTGCAATCGGCAAAGACTGTTCTGGCAAAGAGGGTACTTTTGAGGGCACTCCATTAGAGGGCAAGGTTACCGAAGGCTCTAGCGCTGGCAACGTATGCTCATATGCAAATTCGGGTGACGTTGATGCGGCGATGGTTTATAGCTCTGATGTATATCGCTTTGGTGGCGTCAAGATTGTTTCTGTTGTCCCCAATGACACGCATAAGCCAATTTTGTATCCGGCTGCCGTTTGCGCTGATAGCGAGCATGCAGAAGCTGCAGCAGACTTTCTTGATTGGGCTTTTACCAACGAAGAAGCTATTAAGATTTGGCAAGAGTGGGGCTTTGAGTTAGCATAATTTCAAAGACCAGAAGACACCACATGATTAAGGATCATGGTTGAGGACGCGCCAAAAAATACAAACTCTTAGTTTTCAGACAAAAGACGTATGGCATGCGTGCTCGCAGCTGGTTGTGTTACTAGTTGCGGCATGCATGCTTTGCTTTGTTGCGCCATCGGTTGTATTTGCCGAAGAAAACAACGCCTACGTTGATACGAATGATGTAGAGATTTCTGCCGATCATGACGCCGCTGTCATAGAGGGCGCCCCCTTTAGTGTGCAAGATTTCTCGCGCGCACAAAAAGGTTCAAACCGAGATATTGGTGATACGTATGCCGGGTATACCTATTATGCCGGCGCTTCGCCAGATTATGTTTGCGCAATTGCAACGCAACAGTGTGTGATTGTATATGTCCCGCCAAGCGATGAGCGCTATATGGACATCACAAATGTCCAAGATCAAGACATACTTAAGCGCTACTTGTTGGCTTTGGATGCATCAGCTGTTAATGGCGGTATTATCTTAAGCGACGGCGTTCCATGGTATTTCACCAACGAGCCTTCCATGAATCTTGAAGGCGTGGTGTATCAATTTGTCGAAGAGCTCGCCACTGGCAAGTATTACGTGTGTGTGATTGGCGAAAATGGCGAAGATGTCGTCAGCGAAGCGCTTGAGCAGGATAACGAACAAGCCAACGAGGAGGCCACATCGGCGGGGTCTTCATCGCTTGCAAACAGACCAACGCACGTAGATTTTTTGAGACTCTGCGCACCTGAGGATATGGAATTTGTGGCACCAGCTACTGGTATCGCGGCATTAGGCGAATTCTTGGCAGGCATAGATTTTTCGCCACTGTGGGTGACACTTAAGACAACAGGCACGGCCATCATTTTTATCTTTGTGCTGGGTCTTTTAGCGGCATATTTTAGCTTGCGCATTCCCGCACGCGCGCAAACCGTAGCAGATGCGATCTTTACGATTCCTATGGTGTTGCCGCCAACGGTGTGCGGCTTTTTGTTGTTGCTTTGCTTGGGTCGAAATACCGCACTTGGACAGTGGTTCATCGATATTGGGTTCCCGCTTATTTTTAGCTGGCCGGCAACGGTTATCGCGGCAGTCGTGGTAGCGTTTCCGCTCATGTACAGAAACGCTCGCGGCGCTTTTGAGGGGCTTGATCCGAACATGTTAGATGCTGCACGCACGCTTGGCTGGTCGAATGCAAAGATTTTCTTTCGCCTGATGCTTCCGCTTTCTTGGTCTTCTATTGCTGCGGGAACGGTGCTTTCGTTCGCGCGTGCTTTGGGAGAATTTGGAGCAACCTTATTTCTTGCGGGCAACTATGTTGGTATTACGCGCACGATTCCTATCGCTATTTATTTCGAATGGATGAGCGGCAACATTGATGTGGCGCTGTTCTGGACGCTCATCATTATTGTCTTTAGCTTCTTGGTGATTTTGTTTATCAACATCATGGGTAAGCGAACGACGAAATATAGAAGGAGGGCTGATCAGGCATGAGCTTGGAAATCAACATCAAAAAGAAGCTCTCCTCCTTTACGCTGGATGTCGCCTTTAGCGCGGGAAATGAAACGCTTGGCTTTTTGGGCGCTTCGGGGTGTGGAAAGAGTCTCACGCTTCGCTGCATTGCAGGTATCGAGAAGCCCGACGAAGGCAGAATAGTCGTCAACGATCAGGTGTTTTTTGACTCAGAACAAAAGATTAATCTCACCCCACAACAGCGAAAGACAGCGTTGCTGTTTCAAAACTATATGCTTTTTCCCAACTTGACCGTCGAGCAAAATGTTGCGGCGGGCATCTCAAACAAGCTCACTCCACAACAGCGCGCAGATATTGTTGCTGCTGAGCTTAAGCGGTTTAGTTTGGATGCGTTTGGCAAACGCTATCCCGCGCAGCTTTCTGGCGGTCAGCAGCAGCGTGTTGCGCTCGCGCGAATGCTTGCAGCCCGTCCGGGGATTTTGATGCTTGACGAGCCCTTTAGTGCGCTCGATGCTCACCTAAAAGGCGTTTTGGAGCTGAACTTGAATAGCCTTTTTGAGGCATATGACAACACTATTCTTTATGTGAGCCACGATATTGATGAGGCGTTGCGTTTTTGCGACCGGATTGCAGTGGTTGAGGACGGGCATATTGTCGAAATTGCAAAAGACGAGGCGCTCATTCATCACCCAACATCGCTTGCAGCCATGAAGCTTTCAGGATGCAAGAACACAACACCGGCAACATTTGTATCTGATCATCAAATACATGTGCCAAAATGGGGAATTGATCTTGTTTGCGAACAACAGGTACCAAAAGATGTGGCCTATCTGGGAGTTCGCGCAAACTATATCGAACAAGCAGACGGACCGGGGCAGAATTGCTTTAAGGTGCGCGTTGATCGTGCGAATGACTCACGGTTTGATCGCATGTGCCTTTTGGGCTTTGTCGAAAGAGACCATGCGGATGTGCCTGCAGTGGCTGCTCAAGATGACGAAATGCGCTATTTGCACCAGCACGTGTTCTGGCGCGTTGCAAAGCCGCGGGATCACCGCGACGACATTCCGAACCAAGGTGATGAGCTTTGGGTTCGTTTTCCTCCTGATCAACTCTATCTTGTAACGCATTAGGCTAATTGTTCTCAATGGCGTATAATATCCTCAATTGAGGATGAGGGGGGCGAATCGTCTTGAAAGATAGTCATGGTCGCACTATTGACTACTTGCGTATTTCTTTAACTGATCGCTGTAATTTTAGATGCATTTATTGCATGCCCGAAGAAGGGGTGCAGCAGATGCATCACGATGAAATTTTGCGTTTCGATGAGATTGTAGATATTGTAAAAGTAGCTTCTGAAATGGGCATCAAGCGTTTGCGTTTAACGGGTGGAGAGCCGCTTGTGCGCAAGGGTATTGCTGAACTCATTGCTGAACTCAGCAAGATTGATGGTATTGAAAGCATTGCTATGACCACCAATGGAGTGCTTTTGCCGCGTATGGCAAAAGAGCTCAAACAAGCTGGGCTGTCGCGCGTAAATATCTCACTTGATACGCTTGACCCTGAGCAGTTTCGCCAGATCACACGATGTGGCACGCTTGATCAGACGCTTAATGGAATTAAAGCGGCGCTTGAGGGTGGTTTTGATCCCGTTAAAGTAAATGCTGTTACGGTTCGCAGCTTGAACCAAGACTTCTTAGGTTTTGCCAAGCTGAGCATCGATCAGCCGTTACATGTTCGCTTTATCGAATATATGCCTGTTGGTGAAAGCAGCGGGGCAGATGGTTCGGGCTGGGGCAAGCAAGACGTGATTCCCTCAGACGAACTTTTGGAAACCATCAATGAACAAGCTTTGGCGGCAGGACTAGGAGCACTTGTTCCAGCAGCCAAACACAAGCCAAGCGGTTGGGGTCCTGCGCGCTATTATGAGTTTGAGGGAGCACAAGGCACGCTCGGGTTTATCAGTCCGCTTTCGCGCCATTTCTGCAGCGAATGCAATCGTTTGCGCTTGTCAGCGGATGGAAAAATTCGTCCGTGTCTGTTCTCGGATAACGAATATGATGTTCGTTTTGCGCTAAGCCACGGCGGAAAAGATGGCGTGCGTGAGCTTTTATGTGAGGCTATAGGCGCTAAGCCTGACGAGCATCATGATAAGGTTGGTACTGAGCGTAAGATGAGCCAGATTGGTGGATAGGAGCGTCATGGAAAATCAGTCAGCAGAAACTCAGCAACTCACTCATATTGATGAGAAAGGCGATGTGCGTATGGTTGACGTGTCGGCAAAGCCCGATACTGAGCGTGTGGCAGTTGCTGAAGGTTCAATTTTGATGCACCCAGAAACGCTTGCACTCATTGTTGAAGGCAAAGCCGCAAAAGGCGATGTGCTTGCGTGCGCGCGTGTGGCTGGCGTGATGGCGGCAAAACGCACGAGTGATCTGATCCCGATGTGCCATCCGCTCAATATCACGAAGGCAAAGGTGGAATGCGCGCCCATTTCTGCAGGCGAGCGAAGTGACGGACGCGTTGGAATACATGTGTTGTGCACCTGCGGTGTGACAGGCAAAACCGGTATTGAGATGGAGGCGCTAACTGCTGCAAGCGTTGCATGTCTCACTATTTATGATATGTGTAAAGCAGTTGACCGCGGTATGGAAATAACCGATGTTCGTCTGCTGAAAAAAGATGGCGGCAAAACTGGTCTTTGGGAGCGCCAAGCATAAGAGCTTATCTGCTCACGCATACGATCTTTTCAAATGCGCACAAACGTCTCCGTTACGGTTAGGAGCGTTCTTGTGCGTGTTTGTTTTGTGCTCCTATAATGTAGGCGAAGATGAATGTGTAACTTTTAGAGGAGATGTCGCTATGACGTGTGCTCTAGGAAAAATATTGGTCATCGCAAATCCGGCAGCGCAGAGCGGTCGTGGTGATAAGGCTGCTGATCAGGCGGTACAACTTTTACGTGATGCGCTTGGGCAAGACAGCGTTGTGCTTGCAAAAACCGCTGGCCCTCGTCACGCAAGCGATATTGCCGAGCGCGCAAGTGGGTGTGACAGCATTGTGGCGCTTGGGGGAGATGGCGTTATTCATGAGGTCGTGCAAGGCCTTATGAAGCGTTCGTCGTTTGATCGGCCACACCTTGGCATTATCCCTGTTGGGTCGGGCAATGACTTCGCTCGTGCTTTGCATATGCCCACCAATATAAACGAGGCAGTTGCGGTATTGTTGGCAGGCCAAGTTGACCCCATTGATGTAGGTTGGGTTAACAACAATTACTTTATCGAAACACTCTCATTTGGCCTTGATGCTGCTATTGCGCTCGACACGATGGAGCGTCGCAAAAAGACTGGTCGTGCAGGCACGCTTTTATATGCGGAGGCGGGCATTTACCAATTAACGCACAATCTTAAAGCGTATGCGTATAAGGCAAGCTTTGATGGTTCGCAAACTCAAACCGGCGAATCTATTACTTTTGCGGTGCAAAACGGACCTTTTTACGGTGGCGGTTTTAAGATTTGCCCTGATGCGCAACTCGATGATGGAGCTTTCGACATTTGTATCGCGCATCCGCCGGTGACGTTGGTAAAGGCGCTTATGATTTTTGCTCGTGCGAAAAATGGTGGGCACGTTTCGTCAAAGAACATGGAGCTTTTGCGCGCTAATACTCTTCATATTGAGTTTGACGAAGAGCCTCCAGCTCAGATAGATGGCGAACAAATAACAGGCCGCACATTCGACATTCGTCTTGAACGCGCGGCCTTGCAAGTGATAAAACCTCGTGCTGATGAGGCGTTTTGTAACGTTTCTAAAACTACGAGCGAATAACACGCACCTTGTATACGCCATCCCAGTCGCCAAGAGCTGAAGCGCACGCATTAACTGCCCCCGCATCGTCTGCAACATCAAAGACGGTATAGGCGGTGTCATTTTTGGTCACGTCATATGAGTTTTTGACCACGCAGCCTTGATCGCGTATGACAAGCTCTGCACGACCCAGCACATCTGCGTCATTTGCACGCAAAACTGCGATGCGTGCAACGTTTGGTTCGACTGGCGCAAGTGAGCAAGCTGGGAAGTTAACCGAGTTAGTAATTGCGCCAGTTTCAAGATAGGCTGTCATTTCTGAAACCGCCATCATGGCGCAGTTGTCTTCGGCTTCTTCGGTGGAAGCGCCCAGGTGGGGAAGAACGATAGCGCGATCCATGCGCATAACCTCAGAGGTGGCGAAATCGGTAATATAGGCACCCACTTTGCCACTTGCAAGGCCAGCGGCCATAGCGTCATTGTTAACTAAGGTGTCACGGGAGAAATTTAAAAACACCACGCCATCTTTCATCTGAGCAATGGCGTCATCGTCGATCATACCAATAGTTCCGGGAAGTGCTGGAACATGAATGGTGATGTAATCGCAGGTAGCAAATATTTCAGAGAGCTCAGTTACGTGATGGGTGGCAGGATTGAGCTGCCATGCTGCTTTAACAGAAACATATGGATCATAGCCATAAACTTCCATACCTAAATCAAGTGCGGCATTGGCAACCAACGCGCCAATTGCACCAAGGCCAATCACGCCTAAACGTTTGCCGGCAATCTCGCATCCCGCAAATGCCTTTTTGGCTTTCTCTGCACTCTTGGCGATATTTTCATCGTCGGCATTATCTTTGCACCACGCAATGCCATCAACAATGCCACGGCTACCAAGCAAAAGCGCGCATAATACCAGCTCTTTTACGGCATTGGCATTAGCGCCTGGCGTATTGAAAACCACGATGCCCGCTTGTGCGCAACGCTCGAGCGGAATGTTGTTTACACCAGCACCCGCGCGTGCAATAGCCAACAAGTTTTCGCCAAATTCCATATCATGCATGGCGGCAGATCGCACCAAAATGCCTTCTGCGCCCGCTGCATCTTCGCTTAAAGTGTAGGCATCCGAAAGCAGGTTGGTGCCCTTTGAAGAGATGTTGTTGAGACAATGGATAAGACGCATAGGGGCTCCTTTGCATGAGGTCGCGCGGTGATCACGCTGTGTTGAAGTAATGCTTTTATACTGCGGTGATCAGTGCCGTTTGTCAACGAACACCCCTGTCTGCGGCACAAGTTATCGTGTGTTGGCTGAATCTTGTTGGGTGGTGCTAAAATATGGGTTTTGTTATCGTTGTATGAATATGCGTGCGCTTATCGTTTGTAATCTTTGGAGGTTTTTGTGCCCGAAAAAGCAATGTGGGCTGATGTTTCTGTGGTCGGAATCCCGCGATCACTTCTGTATTATCGCTACGGTGTTCTGTGGACAACTTTTTTTACGGCGCTCGGGCGTCAGGTTGTCGTAAGCGAACCCACCGACAAAGCCATTGCAGATAGGGGCGAGCATCTCTCGGTTGATGAATGCTGTTTAGCCTCAAAAGTGTTTATGGGACATGTTGATAGTTTGATTGACCGATGCGATGCGGTATTTGTGCCAAGCTATCCCACAGCAGAACACAGAACGGGATTTTGTACCAAGTTCCAGTCGGTAACCGATATAGCGAAAAATACCTTCCGCGACCAACATCTTGAAGTTATATCGTGCGAAGTTGGAAACGTGCGAAAAGTTCGCGATGTTCGTCGCCCGTTTGAGGAAATGGCTATTCGCATGGGGGCGTCGCGCAAAGAGGCGCACAGCGCGTTTAAAGCGGCATTTGCTGCTCAGGCGGCCCACGATAAAGTTTTGGCGGATGCGCAAGAGCGCACACTTCGACAAATTGTTGCCAAGCGTCGTGCGGCACAAACCAACCCAAACGCAGATCCTGGGCTGGGAATTTTAGTAGTCGCGCATCCTTATATCACCCATGATGCTTACTTGTCTGGTGCGGTGCTAGATGCGCTCGCAGACATGGGGGCTGACGTGGTGTTTGCAGATGCGATTGACCATGACCATGCCTACAAAAAGAGCTTTGAATTTTCTGATACCATGCCGTGGGTTATCAATCGCGAGCTTATCGGTGCAATTTTGCTGACCGAAGACAAGATTGATGGCATTGTGCTCATTAGTGCATTCCCATGTGGCCCTGACTCGATGACCGATGATGCCATCATGCGCTATATCCAAGGAAAGCCTATTTTGAACCTTATGATTGACGCGCAGTCGGGAACCGCAGGTGTTGAGACTCGCGTAGAAAGCTTCGTTGATATTTTGCGCTTCCAACAGAAGGGAGGCTATACGCATGGCTAAGCCACAATCAATGATTGAACAGGTGCGATCCTCGGTTGCCGTGGAGTTAGATCGCAAGCGAAAGCCAACGCTGAGGCCTGACAAGAAAGCTGAAAAGAAGGCAAAGCATCGCGCGAAGCATCATCGCCCAATGAAAGCGGCATTTTTTCGCTATTGCTACTATGACCCGGCCTTTAAGTTTTTCGTCGAACAGGTCCTAGACGTTGATTATTTGCCACTTCCGGAAGCCACGCGCCAAACTACCGAGGTGGGTGTGCAAAACTCAAGCGACTATGTTTGTACGCCTTACAAGCACATCCTCGGAGACTTTGTTGAGGCGCTCGATTTAGGCGCTGATATGGTTATACAGTTCGGAGGCCCGTGCCGATTGGGCTATTACGGAGAGCTGCAAGAGTCTGCGCTTCGAGACATGGGCTATGAGTTTGACATGCTCAATTTCGCTCACGGCATTGAGAAGGGCTATTTGGGCTGGGCGAAGGAAGTTTTGAGCAAGGTTAATCCTGATATCGACATACCTCACGGGGTGGTCAAGCTCAAAGGAACTGCCAAAATGATGGAGCTTCTTGATGAGGCGCGCGATTATTTCTTGGCATATGGTGGGTTTGAGCGTAAGCGCGGTTCGTTTGATAAAGCGTGGGACGGGTATATGAATGAACTTCGTTGTGCCACCGATGAGCGCGATATCAACCAAGCCTATAAGCATGTAATGGAGAGTTTTAGAGCAATTGAGATAGATAAGCCTGAGCGCCCCATTCGCATTGGTGTGGTTGGTGAAATGTTTACCGCAATTGACGAGCGATCCAATTTAGGGCTTGATCACAAGCTGATGTCGCTTGGGGTTGAAGTGCATCGCATGCTGAATTTTACGAATCGCTATTTGCATTACAACGAGCCAAATTTACGCGTTGGAGCGAAAGACTATATCACCTACGACATGGGTCCAACCTCTACGCTGACGATAGCTGCGGCGAAACAATATGCTCAAGCTGGCTTCGACGGTATTATTCATGCCAAGTCTGCAGGATGCACTCCTGAGATTGATTGCATTCCGGTATTGCAAAAGATAAGCGAAGACTATGCTATTCCAATTCTGTATCTGACCTACGATTCGCAAACCTCTGATACCGGTTTAGATACGCGCCTCGAGGCGTTTTATGACATGCTTGCCATGAAGAAGGAGAAGTTATCATGAGAAGTGCCTACCTTGGCATTGATATCGGTTCTATTTCTACAAAAGGCGTCGTGATTGATCAGGACAGAAACATCATTGCGCGTTCGTATTTGTGGACCGAAGGAAACCCGACCGAGGCATCAAAAAGCGTGGTGCGTGAACTTGAAGCGCAGGTGGCAGCGTTGTCTGATGCGGATGAAATTGCCATCGTGGGCGCAGGTACCACAGGGAGCGCGCGCAGGTTGGTGGGTGCCATGCTTGGTGCGTCGGTAATCAAAAATGAGATTACTGCCCATGCTGTTGGTACAACCTCACTGCATCCCGATGTGCGTACTATCCTTGAGATTGGCGGACAGGACTCAAAGATTATTTGCGTATCTGACGGCATTGCTGTTGACTACGCTATGAACACGCTATGTGCAGCAGGAACAGGGTCTTTCTTATCTTCACAGGCGCATCGCTTAGGTGTTGAAGTTGAGGAGTTTGGCGACATTGCACTTACTTCCACAAAGCCTGCCAACATTGCAGCACGCTGCACAGTATTTGCCGAGAGTGACTTGGTGCACAAAATTCAGGTGGGATATGCGCGCGAAGATATTATTGCCGGGTTGTGCAATGCGGTAGCTTCGAACTATCTCAACAACGTTGGTAAGGGCAAAAAGATTGCCTCGCCAGTGGTTTTTCAAGGAGGTGTCTCGAAAAACGCTGGTGTTGTGCATGCGTTTGAAGAGCAACTTGGCGTGGATGTACTGGTTGACCCGGATGGGCATCTCATGGGTGCATATGGTGTGGCGCTTTTAGCTGCTGACGCAGGTCCTGTCAAAGAGGCAACAGCCGGTCCGTTTGCCAGTGGAAAGTTTGATTTTGAAGCGTTGCTTGATTTCGACTTTAAGACCCGTGAGATTGAATGTGGAAAATGCGCCAACCATTGCGAAATTATTTGTGTGTATCGCGATGGCGACATTATTGACTCGTGGGGCAATCGTTGTGATCGTGGGGCGGTTAAAACAACCAAGTAAACGCACGTTCGCTAACGAATAAGGTATTAGCGTTACCAACAGTCGCGATGAGTGATACAATATCGCGCTGATATTGCAAATTCTTGAAAGGGTGTTTATGTCAGGACATTCAAAGTGGGCAACCACGAAGCATCGTAAAGCGGCTCAGGATGCAAAGCGCTCTGCACTATTCTCTAAGCTCGCACGTAATATTACCGTTGCTGCGAAAGAGGGTGGCGACCCGAATCCTGATAACAACGCATCTCTTGCGGCAGCCGTTGAAAAAGCCAAGGGCTACTCAATGCCGAAAGACAAGATCAAGACCGCAATTGATAAGGCTTTCGGATCTGGCAAAGATGCTGCAAATTATGAGACGGTCGTTTATGAGGGTTATGGACCTTGTGGTGTTGCAGTTTATTGCGAAGCGCTGACCGACAATCGCAATCGTACAGCTGCCGATGTTCGCGCTGCTTTCAATCATCATGGTGGCAATTTGGGCACGTCGGGCTCGGTTGCATTCCAATTTGAGCGCAAAGGTCAAATTATTGTTGCAAAAGAAATTGAGACCGGCGACAAAAAGAACCCAGTAGGTCCTAATGGCGCTGCAGCTGATGAAGAAGAGTTTATGTTAGCAGTTGCCGAAGCTGGTGGAGATGATTACGAAGATGCTAATGAGGAGTGGATTGTCTACACTGCTCCGACTGAGCTGATGAGCGTTGTTAAGGCGATAGAAGCACAAGACATTCAAGTTAAAGGCGCTGAGCTTATCATGATCCCAACCACGCCAACCGAGGTAAGCGTGTCGGATGCTAAAAAGGTTATGCGCTTGGTTGATAAACTTGAAGAGCTTGAAGACTTGCAAAACGTCTATCACACCATGGATATGACTGAAGAAATTGCTGAGGCTCTTGACGAATAATTGCCTTTTGCATATTCCAACTTTGTCTTGAGGTTTGGACGGAGTTGAGAGGGGATGCGCCTAGGTAAGCTTATGCTTATCTAGGCGCTATTTTGTTGGAAGTAGCAAAATGGGCTCATATGAGCGCTGAAGTTGAATTGCTGGTGTACGCGCAAAAAACGATAATTGTACGTAGCTTTGTCGTATTGCTGTGGTAGAATACCGAACAAACGTTTGTTTAAAAGGATGGCTATGTCAGGCGAAGATCGGATTATATTGGGGATAGACCCCGGCCTTGCCCATACTGGATGGGGGGTTATTCACCAACAAGGATCTCGCCTTACTTGTGTTGCTTATGGATGTGTTGCCACTGACGCTTCAGTGCCATTAGCGCAGCGTCTGCGTAAAATTCACGAGCAAATAAGTGCAGTTGCTGCTCGGTTTAGGCCGGTCTGTGTTGGGATTGAAACCGTTTGGTTTGGGCAAAATATCACTGCGGCATTTGCCACCGGTCAAGCCAGAGGTGCGGCTTTGGTAGCATGCGCTGAACATGAGATGGACGTGATGGAGTTCACGCCACGCCAGATAAAGCTTGCAGTTGTTGGCACAGGAACAGCAGAAAAAGACCAGGTGCAATATATGGTGCAACGACTGCTTTCGTTGCGCAAGCCACCCGAGCCTGATCACGCCTCAGATGCGCTTGCTGCAGCTATCTGCTATGCCACGCATGATGGCGCATGTTGCAGATAATGTGAAAGGAACTTCCATGATTGCTTTTTTAGAGGGCATACTTGCTGGTAAGAATACCTCTACTGCATTTGTTAACGTAGGGGGAGTGGGTTATGCGGTTGCCATGTCTCAAGGCGCACTTGCCAAACTTCCTGAAACAGGTAACGCAATTTCGGTATTTACCTATTTGCAAGTGAGCGAAAATGGCATAGCGCTTTATGGGTTTTTAACCCTTGAAGAAAAGGCGCTTTTTGAGCGACTCATCAGCGTGAGTGGTGTCGGTCCAAAAGTGGCGCTTGCAGCGTTGTCAGCATTTTCACCTGCAGACCTCATAAGTGCTATTGCGGCGCAAGATATTGCTCGTGTGCAAAAAATTCCTGGTGTGGGCAAAAAGACAGCATCGCGTATAATCTTAGAACTTAAAGGTTCGTTTGATGAAGGTGTCACTAGTTTATTTGATCAAGACGCATCTACAGCAGTTGACGCTGCGCAGAAAGCTGCACTTGAGGCACTTCTTTCAATGGGCTTTAGCTCAGCAGAGGCAGAGCTTGCCTTAAAAGGAGCGCCTGCTGGTCAAACCGAAAGTAAGCTTTTGCAATATGCATTGAAGCGCCTTGGAGCTTAAATATAGGTGTAATAAGTTAGGAAAACATGGTTAATGGCGGCGTTGAAATAGAGGGACTAGTTTTTGAGGCGGGCTCAGATGAGCGCGACGGATTTGCTGAGTCATTGTCTGGTCGCGAACGCTCGGTTGCGCCAGAGCTAACAGAAGATGATCTGGTGCTCGATCGCAGCTTGCGTCCTAAACGTTTAGGGGAATATCTCGGACAGACAAAGATTAAAGAATCGCTTGCCATTATGATTCAGGCGGCACAAGAACGCGGAGATGTTGCAGATCATATTTTATTTTCTGGCCCTCCTGGTCTGGGCAAAACAACGCTTGCAAGCGTTGTAGCGAATGAGTTAGGTGCAAATATCCGCGCCACAAGCGGTCCTGCCATTGAGCGTACGGGAGACTTGGCAGCTATTTTGACCAACTTAGAGGAAGGCGATGTTCTTTTTATTGATGAGATTCATCGCTTAAATCGCATGGTTGAGGAAGTTTTATATCCCGCGCTTGAAGACTTTGCGCTCGATATCGTGGTGGGAAAAGGCCCAGCGGCTCGCTCCATTCGTTTAGATCTTCCACGTTTTACGCTCATTGGTGCCACCACACGTACTGGTCTTTTGACCGGTCCTTTGCGTGATAGGTTTGGCGTGGTATTTCGTTTGCAATACTACTCGCCTGAAGAATTAGCTGACATCGTGCGGAGATCTGCTTCAATTTTAGAAGTGGGTATAGAAGAAGATGGTGCTTTAGAGATTGCCCGTCGTTCACGAGGAACACCACGTTTGGCAAATCGTTTGCTCAAGCGTGTACGTGACTGGGCTCAAGTGCGAGGAAATGGCGTCATCGACGAAGACGTTGCTGCTCAAGCGCTGAGCTTTTATGAGGTGGATTCGCTTGGCTTGGACGCCATGGATAATCGCATTCTCGAGCTCTTAGCTGTGCAATTTGGTGGGCGCCCAGTAGGGCTGACAACGCTTGCTTCAGCGCTCTCAGAAAGCACCGATTCGCTTGAGGATGTATACGAACCTTATTTGATGCAACAAGGCTTGATTATTCGCACTCCCAAAGGACGGCAAGCAACGAGGCGTGCTTATGATCATTTGGGCATTGCATTTCCTGATACGTTTTAGGAGCAGCTATGTTTGAGCAAGATTACCTTATGCGCATTTTGTTGCAATATGCAGAAATACTGCGTCGAAGCTGGTTTAAGGCGCACCACGAAAAAGACCCTCGTGGAGCTGCTGAGATGTTAGAGGCAGCCGTTGGCGAGGCCACTGATATTGATGGGGCAACTCTGCTTTCGTTGGCGCCAGAATCTATGGGAGCAGTTTTGCAAGTATCGGGTGTAGACGAGCGCGTTGTTGAATATATTTCTCAAAGCCTTGCGTTAGCCTCGGCATATCTACGTGAAGATGGTCAGCATGTTTTGGCAGATCTTCGTCTAGAACAAGCGCGTTCTCTGGCGCAGACATATGGATTCGATCTGCCTGAAAAACCAGAAGCGTTGGCGCAACTTACCCATGAGCAAAATGGTCAAGAGGAGGCTGAAGCTTCCATCGTTGGCATTGAGGATGTTGTGTTTGGGGAAGAAAAGTCAATCACGCGGGTTATTGATGAGTAATTCCATCAACAATAGTGCAAAATAACAATTATAAGACCATAAGCGTAAGACACAAGCAAAAAATTCCTCAAATTTTAAGAAAAAATTGGTGAAAGTCCCTTTTTAGCACATTTTTTATCACGGATAGCGTATAGTGATCACATGCTCTCAGAGTGAGAGCATGTGTTGCCGCCATGCAACGCAGGCATTACCTTTTCGGGTGACCGGAAAGAGGAAAGAGGAAATAAAATGGCGGAAGGTACTGTGAAGTGGTTTAATCCTGAGAAGGGCTATGGTTTCATCTCTCAGAACGATGGTGAAGATTTGTTCGTTCACTTCTCCGAGATCAAGATGGATGGGTTTAAGACCCTTGAAGAAGGCGCAGCAGTGTCCTTCGATGTTACCACGGGCCAAAATGGCAAGCTTCAAGCAAGCAACGTGGTGAAGCGCTAAACTGCATCAACACGAATATGCCAAACGGCTCCACCGAAGTGGAGCCGTTTTAATTCTATGACCCTACTAAACGACCCCGCATAGGCGAGGTCGTTTCTTTGTTTCGACTTATATTGGGCAACCCGGTTCGGCTAAAGGCCGCCCTCAAGTTAAAACAGCTCTTTATTTGTCTTCCTTGTCGGTTGACTTTTCAACCTTTTCGGCAACATCATGAACGGCGTCAGAGAGCTTATTTTTTAGCTCGCCGAAGCCCTTCTTGATTCCTTCGCCAACCTCATCAAGGCTTACTTTGCCATCTTTGTCCGTATCAAGGCTCTTTTTTGCGTTGTCGACGGCGCCAGATACAGCATCTTTGGCGCTATCAGCAGCTTTGCCGAGTGCCTCTTTTGCGCTGTCAACAGCATCACTTGCGGCATTTTTTGCTTCTTCGGTTGCTTTGGCGGCTGCAGCCTTGGCCTCATCAGTAGTGCTCATAGTTCCTCCTAATGATCGTTGCTACATTGCACGATTGCGCAATGCTCAATCGTTAAAACTTATCTTATGTTGATGCTTGCACGAATAGATGATCACTCGAAAATGTTTGCCAAGCTGTTCGCGGTTTGTTTGCAAGTTGTGGCAGACTTTTTAAGCATAGGTTTGATCGTGTGATGCTTGATCAAGTTCAACAATAAGATCAAAATCGTCGTTCCAGCATTCGCAGCTTGGAAGGCTCGGAATGCTGCGAGCGTGGAAAACGGGATTAAGCCCTTGTTTGCGCTGTTGCGCGTAATCATCAAGACAGAAGAGTGCCCATTTACCTAAAGCAAGAATGGCTATCAAGTTGATGATGCACATGATGCCCATAAGAATGTCGGCAACGTTCCAAGCAAGGTCGAAGCTTGAAAGGCAACCTGCGAAAACGATGGCCAAGCAAGCAATCCTAAACCAGAATATCAAGCGCGGTTTTTCGCCAGTAATAAACTTAAGGTTCGACTCTGCATAAAAGTAGTTGCCAATAAGGGAGGTATAGGCAAATAAGAAAACTGCTACTGTAATAAAGAAAATGCCAATATCGCCTGCGAAGCATTTCACGGCCATTTGCACGAGCGGCATGCCGTTAAGCGTTTGGGCGGTTGCTGGATCTTCGACCATAAAAACAAGTACAAGCATAGCTGAGCAGGTGCAAATAAACATGGTGTCTATATAGACAGAAAGCGTTTGCACGAGCCCTTGTTTGACGGGATGGGAAACGCTTGCTGTAGCTGCAGCATTTGGAGCAGAACCCATGCCAGCTTCGTTGGAGAAGAGTCCACGCTTTATGCCTAACATGACCGCAGATCCGGCGAAACCTCCAAAGATTGCTTGAAAGTCAAATGCAGAGGCAAACATGAGAGAAAAAGCTTCAGGCAAAAGATTGATATTAGAGAACGCGACCCAAACGCCAAGAGCAAGATAGGCAAATGCCATAATAGGCACCACCCATGAGTTGATGACCGAAATGCGTTTTGCCCCTCCAAAGATCACGAGCGCCGTGAGCGCCGTTAGCACGATACCCATCACAACTGCAGCTCCGTTGGTTGCATAATCGGGGATGTAATATTCCAAGGCAGAAGCAGCGTTGAAAGCTTGCAGCTCATTAAAGCCGACGGCATAGCAAGCAATGAGCGATATAGCGAAAGCAACGCCCATCCACCTCTTGCCTAAACCTTGCTGGATATAGTAAGCAGGGCCTCCACGGAATTCGCCATCTATTTCTTTGACTTTCCAAATTTGAGCGAGGGTGGACTCTATAAAAGCTGAAGCTGCGCCAAAGAGCGCCATAGCCCACATCCAGAACAAGGCTCCAGGACCTCCGGTGGCAAGTGCGGTTGCGATGCCGGCAATGTTTCCTGTGCCTACTCGAGAGCCGGTTGATACCATCATAGCTTGAAATGAGGAGATGGCGCGCTCTCCGGGATTCACCCGCTTTTCGAACAGTTCGCGCACCATGTCTTTGAGATAGCGAATCTGAACGAATCGGGTGCGGATGGAGAAATAGATTCCAGCAAATACGAGAAGTATTACCAGAATATAGGTGTACATGAAATCATCGAGAGCGCCAGTAAATAGCACAAGGGGATTGATCGAGCCGCTTGAGTCCATGTTGCCTCCTTTGGGTCGTGCGTGGACTAAGAGTAGGTGTTTGATTCGCCTTGCTCTCCTGAGTGGTGATCGTGCGAGGAGATGTATTACTTTGAAACTAAGGTTACAAGCTAATGTATCAGGAAAATGATCACAGAATTGAGTGAACTAAAAGCGTTTGCCAACTCGCAAACTATACGTGAAAAATTGAACCAAATGGTTATAGAGCGGTTACATAATCAGATAAGAAAACTCCCAACCAGGATTGAGTTCTGATTGGGAGTTTTGCGTTCACTTTGTCAATTTATCGACAAAGCTGTTATGTGAGAGGGCTTTTATTCGCGCTTTGAGCGATTGGTGTTTGATCCGGTTTTCGTCTCAACAACAGCTTCTACTTCGTTGGCGTCTTTTGCTACATATACATATCCAACTTCGCCATTTGCGGGTAATGCATTATAGGCAACCATTTCAGCGATTTCTGCAGCAGTTGCGCTCTTAGGCTCAGTTTCCAGCAAGTAAGCGGTGTCGGCACGACGCTCCATAGCGATGCGGAAGTCTTTGGTGCCCACAAATACTTCGTGTTTGTAGGGGTTGACACCAAGCTTCTTGGAGCGCGTCAAGATATAAGCAAGAGCAGCAATGTTGGCAACGAGAGCGATCAGAGAAACTACTGTGTTTACTGCCGGATTGTTAACGGACTGAGCGGCAAAGATTGAGTCGTTGGCAAACATCGGAACCATCTGGCAGAACATGCACCACATTGAGAGGGTGAATGCGCGGTTTTGGATCCATCCGCCTTTGTTCCAAGCAAGGCCCGCAATGGTTGGTGCCAACAGCAATGCAACGCCGCAGTACCATGAGTGTGTAGGCAGGCAGTTATAGGTGTAGCAGAAGTTCCAAAGGTCATAGGCGATAATGAAGACCCAGGTCATGTCAGGCCAAAGCATGTCTTGGCGCTTCTTGGAGATATAGATTCCAAACCAGCCAGTCATGCAGGCAATATTGAGAAGACCAGCGACGCCATTAAAGACGTTGTGCCAACCACCGTAGAGGGTAACACCTTCAGTTGAAATCCATGTGGTTCCCCAAGCGCGGAAAGCGCTTTCAAAGTCAGATACAACAGCAATCAAGATATTGATGGCTACAATGACGAAGGGGAAGGCTTTAAACCAGTGCGAACGACCAATTTTGCCCCAAGAATACTTGAGCATCATAAAGCCGATGCAGCCTGCAGTTGCTGCGTAAACCTTAGCATAGTGGAACCAACTGTTCATGTCGGTATGTGTGGGGTTCGTGAGTGCCCACTCTGCTCCCATTGCTGCGCCAACCTCAACAGCAATGCAGTAAACAGTCATAACACCGCAAACACCGAAGAACATAAAGCATCCACCAAATTTCGTTCGACGAGCGAACTCATTGAGTAGAATGAGCGCTAAAAGCACCATGGCCAAACCAAGCCATTGATACAGCGCATTCGGACCGTACACATCGAATAGCATAGCGACGCCTCCTTTAGTTGCCATTACTTCGTAGTAATTGCCCTCTGCAATCGATGACGAAAACAATACACAAATTAATATCTTCAGTCAATATTCACAACTTTACAAAATGGCAATAAAAAATATCTAAATGAAAACATACTAAAAAGTAGTTGATTAACGGGAAAAACGTTGATATTATGAGCAGAAAAATAGTTCAATGAAGTAAATAAAATAAAACATACAAAAAGAAATGTTGTAATCACAATTTCGAAAAAACAACACAGATTTGAAATTGGCAACAAACCTCTGCAACAAAAACAGTAGCAACAAGTAGTAACGGTAAGTAACAAGGAGGGACACATGGAAGGAAAGCGTAAACACAAGAAGGCACCTATTATTATTGGTGTAGTGGCAGTAATCGTTATTGCTGCGGGTGCTGGCTTTTGGGTATGGCACGAACAACCAAGCTTTTGTAATGCAATTTGCCATGAACCAATGGATGCTTATGTAGAAGGCTACTACGAAGATTCCTCGCAGATGTCTTATGCGCACCAGGTTGAAGATGTGACTTGTCTGCAGTGTCACGAACCTAAGCTTGATGAGCAAATTCATGAAGCTGTTGTATGGGTCAATGGCTCATATGAAATGGGCGAAGATAACATGCTATCCACTGTTGGCGTGCGCGCCGATGCAAACATGTGTGCAACCAGCGGATGCCATGGTATGAATGAAGTGGTTGCAGCAACTCAGGATTGGGGCGGCGAGGAAGGTGTTAATCCGCATGATTCGCATCAAGGTTATGCGCTAGATTGCAGCAGCTGCCATACCGCACATGGCCAATCATATATGTATTGCAATACCTGTCATGACTATGCGGTGCCAGAAGGCTGGGCTGAGCCAGTCTCCACCACTGCAAAAACTGCGTAAGGACAAGGAGGGTTGACATGAAAAAGCGTGCTTTAACAACAGCGGCGTGCGGATTTGCGGTCCTTTCGCTTTCGATGTCGGGTTGTGGTGCTTCTTTTGAAGGGTCAGGCTCGAAAGACGCTGCCTCTGCAGAGCAGCTCGCTCTTCGCACTGATGATCCGTGGGCAATCGAGATTGAGGCGCAGCCTACCGCTAAAGCTGAAACACCGCTTCATGACGGTGTATATGTGGGCGAAGGCAAGGGCATGGAAGGTCCAATCACGGTTACGCTTCTGGTTGACGACAACCATATTTCTTGCTTGGAAATGACCCAGGAAGGCGAAAGCCAAAGCCGCGGTGGTTACGAAGCTATTCGCGATGGCAAGTATGCTCAGATGATTGAAGCGGCACAAGGTGCTGACATCGATACGATCTCAGGAGCAACTATCACCACTGCTGGCGTTAAGCAAGCAGTTGAAGATGCACTTGCGAAAGCGGAGCAAGGTGTAGAAGATCAATCTGCTATGCAAGGGGGCGAACAATAAATGACAAAGCAAACTTCACGCAGCTTTTCGCGTAGAGACTTTTTAGCTGGCGGCGTTATGGCAGCCGCAGGTGCTGCTGCAGCAACGGTGCTTGGAGCCGATGTCGCTTGTGCAGCCGAGGTAAACGGCCCTTCTTCTGAGCGAATTGGCGGCTGGTCAAAAGACGGTAAAGACTTTGATCTTGCGGCAAGCAACGAATCGAATGCAAGCGCTCCGGACGGCACCTATCGCGAGCACAACGCTGAGACATTTCCAGCAAACGATGCAACGCCAATTGCGCCGCGTCCGGTTCCCGATGTGTGGGACTACGAATGCGACATTTGCGTTGTAGGAGCAGGTGGCGGCGGACTGAACGCTGCTGCTCGTGCGGCTCAGCTGGGCGCGCAGACAATTTGCGTTGAGGCGCTTGGCCTTCCTGGTGGAAACGCCCAAGAAGCAGGCATGTGCGGTATTTTGGGTGGATACTCAGGTCAAGAAGAAAAGCAATTTGCATTCCCGAGCTACCCGTTTGATGCAAAGGCGCTGACCGATTGGGCAATGGATGAATATCATTATGCAGCCGATCCGAATTTGATCTACAAGATTGCCAGCGAGGGTGGTCGCTCGCTTGACTGGATGGCCGAGTGCGGTGTTCAGTGGCGTCTTGGCGAAGTGCCGGTATATGTTGCTCCGAAAAACTCAACACTTGATCACCATGTACTTAAGATGAAAGATGCAACTGACGCTATGTTTGCCTATGGTCAGCGACATGGCGTAGATTATAAGTTCCAAAGCCCTGCTGTGGCACTCGTTCAAGACGACGATGATCGTATCGTTGGCGTGGTTATCAACGAAGACTTTGGCGAAGAGCGCTATATTCATGCGCGCAATGCCGTTATTTTAACTGCAGGTGGTTTTTGCAACAACAAAGCATTGCTAGATAAGTATATTCCGACGGCAGCTATGGGCTGTGCTTCAAGCTATCTGACCGCTTCAGAAACGGGCGAATGCTTCCGTATGGGCTTAGGTGTTGGCGCTGATGTTTCTGGCTTTAATAGCTCAGCATCCTTTGACGGTGGTGTTGATTGGCAAGCTGAAGGTGGTCAGTGGGCACGCTTTTTGTATGACGGCATGACCCAGTTGTCGCGCCAGCCGTGGTTGACCATCGATAGGTGCGGAAATCGTCTTCGCTATATGGACTCTCGTGTTGGCGAAGATGGCGCAAATGCCATTTATGCATTGGGTGATTTGGCTACTATCCAAATGACCCCTCCGGGACATCGCTCCTATATTATCTTCGACGCAAATTACGAAGACCATTTGGCAGGCTATGCGCAGGAGCATTGCCGCAAATTGATTACGCCAGATCTTGAGCAGATCGAAAAAGTTCCTGAGCATTATCGCGATTGGCATCATGGCGTACAGGATGCTATTGATGCTGATGTGCTTAAACGTCGCGATACGCTTGAAGAACTTGAAGCTGATCTGGGACTTGCTGAAGGTGTGCTGACCGAGGCTGTTGCTAAATGGAACGAGACCTGTGCTGCTGGCGAAGATGACTTTATGTATCCGATGCCTGCAGAGTGGCTGCATGAAATTGCAACACCGCCATTTTACGGCTGTCGAATTGGTGGCAATTTATACGGCACCAAAGCTGGTCTTTTGATTAACGATCAGATGCAAGTTATTGGTACTAACGGACGTCCGATTGCCGGCTTGTATGCTGGTTGGCATACCGCTGGCGGCGCATGTGGCGAGAATAGCTATATTGGCGACCCGATTTTGGGTTCTTTGATGGGTGATGTGGGTCTGGCGTTCTGTGGTGGTTATTTGTGCGGCACGAGCGCAGTTGAAAACGAGATGGGAGCATAATGATGACTGACATTAAAAAGATGGCGAAGCCATTTGGTTGGTTGTTCGCTCTGGCATTGATTATTGCAATAATTGGCAGAATTGGTCTGGGCATCTCAGGTGCAACTGGTGTGCTTGCTTTCGATTACATCTCTGCCTCAGATGTGGCTATCTTAGACGTGATCTGCTCAATTCTAACCGGAAGTGCGTTTGTGGCATTCCTTTTTGCGGCGGGCTTGGTGCTTTGCGTGTCAACTGCTGGTGCAGTCTTGTATGGCGCACTCTATGCGCGCGGCGATATTAAAGCAAATCCAGCAACCGCATTTTTGGCAGGCTGGGCAACAGCACTTGTTGCCATAATTTGTTTGGTAGTTTTGGCGCTGGGTATCTTGTCTGCTGTGCAGATGGGCTCAATGTCATCGAAGCTGCCGAGTATGCCGGTGATCATATTGGGTGTCATTATCTTTGCAGCATTTTTGGGTACACTTTTAGGTGCTGCTGCTATGGTTGTGTGTGCTTGTGTGGCGAAGGCTCGTCGTAAAGGAAGCCTTGGTGCGAAGTTGGCAATTGCTTTGACGATCTGCGGTTTGGTGGTTATGGTGCTTACCGTTGGCACGTTTGCATCACTTAATACAACCGCTATCAACTTGCCGATATTGGGTGCCTGGTTTGTGGCTGACATTATCATGAATCTGGCGATACTATTTACGGCGCGCGGGTTTGTGCAAAAAGCTGAGACTGTATCACTCGATAAGGACACGCAAGCTAAAACAACCCAACCAAAAACAACCGCGCAGAGCGTAGCTTAAGTAAGGAGTAGCTCGCCGATCAAAGTAAGGTGCGGATCACCGATCAAAAGCGCTACTTATACTTCTTGGAGCAGGTCAATTTCGGCCTGCTCTTTTGCTTCGCGCTGAGCATCAAGGTCAGCTACAACAACGTGTCCGACCTGTTCGATGGCGCTGCGTTGTTCGGTTGTAAGATTTTTCCAGAGCTTGTTTGCGGCCAGCTCATTGACGGTTGCGCTAATGAGGAAACCTTCGTAGATGCCTTCTTCGGTCAAAGTAGCATAGACAGCCTTTTTGTCTTTGGGAGACTTTAATCGCTTAACCCAGCCACGCTGTACGAGCCTATCTACAGCGCGAGCAGCATTTACCGGCGAGATATGAAGCGCTTCAGCCAATGCGCCAATACGCAGGGGATGGTCAATTTCGCCAAGCCGTTGAACGATGCGGCACTCATTGATGGATGCACCGGTGGCTTCGCGAAGTGTGCGCTCCGTTTCGGCGCGTACAAGCTCAATGGATACGAGCGAGCGTGTAGCGGGGAATCGCTTTGCAATGGCGTTATTGAGCGGAGGCTCAATTTGCGCGGCCGCAGAAACGGCTGCTTCCAAAATAGTGCGGTAAGTTTCGTTTTCGGTGGGGAAATACGAATAGAGGCTTTGGACGATCGAATTGTTCACCTCTTCAATATGCGCTTCGCCTTCAGCGGTAATGGAAAGCATGCGTGTACGACCGTCTTTTTGACCGGCTTCTCGCTTGACATAATGATGGCTCTCAAGCGCATCAACAGCCTGTGTTACCACATTTGCTTTCATGCCCAAAATGGTTCCAAGTTTACCTTGGCTAAAGGGTTTTCCTGCCTGAAGTAGTTTGGTGAGTATGCGATATTGCGTAACGTTAAGCTTGCTTGCATTGGTCAGGCCGCGAATGAGTGCTTCGTGTGCCATTTCGAATGCGATGAAGTATGTGGAGTCAAGATTGAAGCGATCTTTTGATGGTGTGGTGTTTGATAGTGCTGTCATGATAAAACCTCTATAAGCTGCGCAGATGAAACGTCTGTATGCATGAGCAGACGCGCAAGACCTTAAAAAAGTAGTCAAATACGCATCAAGCTATTACTTCATAAATGTAATGAAAGTATAGCGCTTATCTGAGATTTTTAGCGTAACATCTCCGTAAAATGATAGAGATTTTCACTCTTTGGGGAGGCTATTTTGGGGTACAGAATCTTTTGGTTGTGAAAATTTCGCCACTGCTTTATTGAAGAGGTTTTGCAGCGGTTTGAGCACGAACGGATCCACAATGCTTGCAATGCCAAGCGCCAAAAGGTAGGCAACCAAAATCATGGCAATCCAGAACAGAATACGAAGAGGTGCCGCCATGTCCGCTATAACCCCAAACGCTGATTGGTCATAAAAGATTGCGGCTGCAAAGGCAAGCGTGGTGTATTGCAATAGATAAATTGAATAGGAGCGCTGTGCTGCCCATGAGATAGCTTTTTGTGCCGCGGGCGCATTGATGCGGATGCGGTCGCAAAGCGCCATGGCAGCAAATGCTATGAAGAGCCAGAAGAAGCTCGGGTCTTGGCGGGGGATGCCATAAAAGGCGAAGTAGACATCAATTGCCCAGCACGCAAGACCAATCAAAATAATACGCGTGCTCATCTTTTTTGTGATATGAGGCGCAAGACGTCGATAAATGCCACCAAGGAGGAAAAACTCAAAGTAGGCAGGAGCGCGCACCAAAAGCGATGGCGGCACTAAATTCAGCATGAGGCTTGAAAGATTCGAAAGCGTCTCTATTTGGAAATAGGAGAAAAGCCAGGACAGGTAGGTAAAGAGCGCGCCTGAGCAAAAGAGCACGGCCAAAACTGCGCCAAGCATAAAGACCTGCTTGTCGCTGAGCGCTTCAAAACCTTTGACAATGAAAGGTGCGGCTACCAAGCAGGGGATAAGTGCTGGAATAAACCACCAACCACCAGCCAAAATGTTTGAAAAATACAAGAAGTAGTCGCCAAGTGACATGCCGTGTAAGCGCGTGGTGTAGCAGTAGAGCAGAATTGAATACAGGATAAGCGGCAAGATGATAGTGCAAACCTTGTTCAGGTAATAGTTTTTGAGGCTTCGTCGCATCGGCTTGATGGCGAAATATCCTGAAAGCGCAAAAAAGATAGGATCGCAGATGAGCGCTAAGGCCGAAACGAGACCGTGGGTGCCTTGACCGTGTATTGGACCGAGATAGCCAGAGGCGTGTGTAACCACTACTAAAAACATGGCTAAGGCGCGTAAAAGATCCCAGTTTGTTGCGCGTGTTGCCTGCTGCTTGCTCACCAGTTACCCCTTAATTCCAAATGCCAAAACGGTATAAGATTGTAAATCATTTTTGGGCGTTAGTCTGCGTTAGCCACGATGGTGGTACCAGTTTCGCCCCGAAGTCCTTCGGCTGCATGCTCAAGGGAGGCAATGATGGCTTTGCCACCGGGATGTGCTTCGACAAATTTTACGCACGCCTCAACTTTGGGCATCATAGACCCGGGTGCGAACTGCCCTTGCGCAAGGTAGGTTCGTGCATCGCGAGCGGTTATGGTGCCTAAGGCGCGCTGTGTTGGCTTGTTGAAGTCAAGATAAACCTTCTCGACAGCAGTCAAAATGACGAGAATATCTGCTCGAACCTGCCACGCCAAAATGGCGCTCGTGAGATCTTTGTCAACAATGGCGTCAATGGCAGTGTATTCGCCATCCTTTTCTGTGACAGGAATACCTCCGCCACCTGCGGCAATAACAACACAGCCATCGCTCATAAGGTCATGGATGGTGTCAATTTCCACAATGGATTGCGGGGTGGGGCTGGCAACGACACGCCTCCAGCCGCGACCGGAATCTTCGTGCACGTTGTAACCAGTTTCCTTTGCCCAAGCCAGCGCCTGATCTTTGGTCATGAAGTCGCCAATGGGCTTTTCTGGGTCTTGAAATGCGGGATCGTTGGGATCCACGATGACATGCGTGGGCACGTTGGCCACATTGCGCATGATATCTTGCTCGCGAAATTGACTCATCAGCTCACAGGTAAGTTGCGAGCCAATATAGCCTTGGCTCATGGCATTGCAATCGGAAAGCGGCATGAGCGGCATATGGTTGCTTTTGTCTGCTGCAGCCAATTCGAACGCTCTGTTGATAATGCCAACTTGAGGGCCGTTGCCATGAGTGATAACAACGTTGATGCCTTCTTTGACCATATGCGCTAAGTTTTTGGTCGCTTTCGAGAGTAGTTTAAGCTGCTGGGCTGGCGAGTCTCCCAATGCGTTGCCACCCAGCGCAATAACTACGCGTTTGCCTTCAAGTGCATTTTGTATCATGGATGCCTCTTTCGCCTGTTAAATCTTATATTTGCATTGCAACTTTGCTCACAATGCGCGCTTATTTTGCGTGGTGTGTGATTCAGATTGTAGGCTACTCGTGCGTGAGTTCTAGTGCACATCCGGATTCTTCGACAATGCTGATAGCATCTTGTGAACAGGCATCAACGCAAAGCCCACAGGATATGCAATAGCGAGCGTCGAAAACAAGTTGACCAGTATTTGGGTCAGGATAGCGCGCAGAGGTGGGGCATACGCGGGTGCATTCAAGCGTATTTGTGCACAACTCCATATCGGTCTGGGAAATTGATACTGTCAGCCGCGAGCCGATGTCGGGTTGCTTGTCTAAAGCCTCCAGTAGCAGCTGGCGCTTTGGCCACATGGTTTGCTTGACGCGTCCAAGGGGAGCAAAATTGTTCAGGTGTCCAACGTCATTGAGTTGAAGCTGCGCTCGTGCGCGTGCGCGTTCTTTTTGCTCGTAAAACTTTTGCAGCGTCTCAGAGTTGCGAAGTCTTCGCCTGCCTGACGTAATGTCATCAACGCTGGTGACGAAGTTGGTAAAGATGCTTCGCCTATCATAGCTTTCGTTTTTTGCAAAACCGCGAACTAGGTTTTCTTTGAGCGGAAGAAACTCCGAGAAGCCAACTGCGGCGTTGCACCAGCGCTCTGCTTGGGCAATTGCATGCGAATAGAGCAGCTCGCCTTTGCCAGCTGTACGCGCGCACTCTTCGCAAAGTTCTAAATCGCATGCTACAGAAACGGTGAGTCCCTCGGCTAAGAGCACCATCCAAAACTCTGGCGAAAGTGCTGCAATGCACGGCAGCACCACCACATTTTGCGCAAGATCTTCTTCTGCAGCAATGTCACCTGCATCTATGGCCTGATCGACATAAACGCTGCACGTCACAATAATCTCTTCGCCGCGCAAGGCAATGCGTCGCATGCGAGCATGCAAATCGAGCATAGTTACGCGTGTTGAGGTAAACGCATCGCAGACACCGAGGCAAATGCCGCAACGTGTGCATGCGTCGTTGTCAATAGAGGGACGCTCATTTGCGCCGTATGAAATGGCCGCATGAGGGCACGCTTGTGAGCAACGATCGCAAGCAGCACCCTTCATGCGAATGCAATAATCTTGTAAAACCAAAAGTGTGTTATCGGAGGTCATTATGCGCCAAAGACCTGGTTATACACTTGATCGATGCGCGCCAAGATGTCCTCGCGCGGCAAAAGCTCAATGCTTTCAAATAAAGGAGGCGAGACCATGTTGCCACACACCGCAACGCGAAGCGGCTGGAACAACAATTTTGGCTTGAGGTCCATTGGCTCACAGAGTGCGCGGCATGCTTCTTGAAGCGGCTCAGCTTCCCATGCGATAGCGGGATCAGCGAGCACCTCGCGACACGCGCGAAGCGCCTCATCTGCGCGAGAGCCTTCCTTAAGCAAGACTTTCTGTACGCTTTTTTCGTCGAGGGTCTTAACTTTGTCTCCCCAGAACATAAAGCCGAGTTTCTCAGGTATCTCATCAAGGCGAACCAAACGCTCTGCAACTAACGGATAAAGCGCCTCATACCAGTCAGGGCGAATCTCAATATCTGCCGCAGCCAAAACGGCTTGTTCGTCAGTTGCGCACTCATCTGCGCTCAGTCCCAAAAACGCGCGAATGAGCCATGGCTGTGCTGCTTCAACCCAAGCCTGGGCAGGCATTTCGCGAATATAGACGCCATTCATCCAATCAAGCTTGGTCTCGTCAAAGACGGCATCTTTTTTCGTGATGCGATCAAGCGAGAACTCCTTGCACAAAACATCGCGAGGGATGATGGTGGTTTCGCCATCAAGCGACCAACCTAAAAGCGCCAAGAAGTTCACCATAGCGTCAGGCAAATAGCCCCGGTCGCGGAACTCTTCAACAGATGCAGCACCGTGGCGCTTGGAGAGCTTCTTGCCATCGGGACCTAAGATCATGGAAAGGTGAGCGAAGGTTGGGATGTCAAAGCCAAGCGCCTCGTAGATAAGAATCTGGCGGGGAGTATTTGACAGGTGGTCGTCGCCGCGAATGACGTGCGTGATGCCCATGTTCGCGTCGTCGCAAACAACGGCGAAGTTGTAGGTTGGCGTGCCGTCTGTGCGCACCACAATCATGTCATCCATGACGTCGACAGGAAAGCTCATAGGGCCATACACTGCGTCTACGAACTCAATAGGACCGTGATCAAGCGGCACCTTGAGGCGCCAAACGTGTGGCTCACCTGCATCAATGCGTGCTTGAGCCTCAGCTGGATCAAGCGAGCGGCAGGTGCGATCATATCCGGCATAGCCGCCATGCTCCTTTTCAGCTGCTTCGCGCTTAGCATCGAGCTCTTCTTTGGTGCAAAAGCATGGGTATACTGCGTCTCGCTCTTTTAAGCGATTGAGTGCTTCTTCATAGGTGTCGGTACGCTCGGTTTGAAAGTAAGGACCGACCGAACCGCCTACAAGCGGACCTTCGTCCCACTCAAGCCCCAGCCAGTTCATAGCGTTTAAGATGACCTGCGTATTTTCTGGAGTAGAACGCTCAGGATCGGTGTCTTCGATGCGCAAAATGAAGTCGCCCCCGGTGGCTTTTGCGAAAGCCCAGTTGTAAATGGCGGTACGTGCACCACCGACGTGCAAACGTCCGGTTGGTGAAGGCGCAAATCGAACGCGAACCTTCTTCTCCATTTCAGTCATGAACATCCTTCTTTCTTACATATTTCAATAAGCGATTGGTGAAAATACTACCACACGCAAAAAACCTAAGCTTTGCGGAGGCGGTTGCCTATGATGATCGCTGCAACTGAGAGAGCAACGGTAACGACAAGCCAAACGGCACCCATGCCAATCCAGAAGTTGGGAGGATACATGCAAATTAGCAAAGAATCCCAAGCAAATGTCCAGGTGCCGGCCGCAAAGAATAGCGAGTGGAACGCAGCGAAAAAGCCATTGAAATCAATTGCTACCCACAACCCCAAACAGGCAAAGATGCCTATAACCAACCAGCCAGTCCAGAAAAGCACGCTTCCGAGACGCCTTTTGCCTCCGGTAAACGCGCAGACGATGCATAAAAAGATGGCAAGTGCACAGATAACACGAAGCCAAACACGTGCGTCTTGCACAACGTAAAAAACATCATCAAGATGGCTGAGTGCATCGGCCGTAAGAGTGTGGGTATCATCTAATTCGGCAAGGCTCTCCATAGATGCTGGGGTGTCAAGCCCGTTGAGCGTTGCGAGCATATCAAGGGTTTCTTGCTGGTTGTGGCTTCCTACAGTGTAGTCTTTGCTGATAACGGCTGCATCAATGAGCTGCTCTTTCGTGAAGGGTGAATCGGCATCGTTGCTAAAGGCTGAAGCAAGGAGGCGTGTAGTTATATCCGGAGTGGCGCATGCTTCGAATCCAGCATATACAAAACTAATTGCCAAAAAGAGGCTTGAAAGCACGCAAATGATTACCCCAGAAAACCCAAGTGGTCGTTTGGCTTTCTGTTGGCTTACTTCGCGACCGCTTTTCTTGCTCACAACTGCTCCTTACTGCTCTCCATATCATCAGCGCTTTATTCTATTGGACATCTGATGTTTGTGCGGCTGAAATCTCGCAAGGACGCGTAAAAGCATCAGGTTTGCAATCTACCCAGATGGTAGCCGCAGTTATGCCTTTCAGTTGCTTAGAGATAGTAGGAAGCGGTCCAAGACGCGAAAACACGCCAGCAAATTCGCCATCAAACAGATACAGCCCGTTCAAATTGTTGTAGAGCTCAGGGGTGCTTGACACCTGGTCATCTTTAAGGCTGGCAATAGTGGTGTCAGGAGGCAGGGTTTCGGTCTTAAATGGTGTGATGTAGCGCTGCACGATAAAGGGGAATCCAGCTGCATCGTTGGCAAATGTGTCGATGAGTTCTCCCCATTTTTCCTGGTCAACCATGCATCCTGCCCAGACATCGTCGGCGCCATAATGATCAGTCGGCTTGATGATCCACTCGTCTTTATTTGCGCGGATCTGCTCTAAGTTCACTTCATCTTCATTGAGAAATGCGGTCATGGGAACAGTTTCTTCGACAAAAGTGATCTCTTCGGCTGTTAAAAATTCTTGCGTACGACGGTCAAAAAGTACGTCGAAGATCTGCTTATCGTGCACAATATGTCCCGCAAAGCTGCCGATCAAAGCAACTTTTTCTGCACGGACAGCGTCAATCAAATCCTGCGACTCGTCCCAGTAATCAATCACATCATTGGTAACGCAGCGACGCCAGATTGCGTCAACGCGCTTGCCTTGCGCATCTAAAAGCACTCCACCATTAAAGGAGAGATCTCGCACGTCGGCAACAGTGCAATCGTATCCGTGATCGCGGAACAATTGCGCGTAAATATGGAACTCGTCAACTACGCCATTTTCCAAATAATCGCAGATGGCGAAGCGAGGATGCTCAACTTTGTGCTCGTAGGAGTTGTAGATATTGATGAACTTTTGAACCCAAGTTTCAAAGAGCTCGCAGCGCTGAACAGTATGGCTTTGGGCGAAGTCTGCAAAGGCTTGCGATAGCTCAACCGATTGGGTGATTTCGCGATTTTCGTTCATTCCCGATGAACCATCGCCGTTGAATTCGCAGAATTTCACGCGGTAGTCATCTTCGTTTAAGAAGGTGTCTACGCGGGCGAATGGCAAAAGCGAGTCATAGCCGCGCGGCAGCAAAATAAGCTCTTCAAGGCGTGGGTCAAAATCAAATGCTGCTCGATATTCGGGGTCATCTAAGTAGTGTTGAATGACTTTACACAAAATGCGATGCGCCATTTCGGAGGTAGATTTCATGGCGTCAAATGTTTGCTGGTTGAACAAGCGCGGCACAAATGAACAAGCTACAACGCGATGGTGCACAATAGCGGTTGACTGCTCCATGTAAGCAAGTGCCGCACGTCGGCTTGCAATATCGCCATCAAGATTGTTGATGATGTCAAAATACTCTTGAGTATAGTCGGCGTTTGTTGGGGATGGGGTATGGTCTTGCATGTCAGATCCTTTGCAATGGTGTGACGTTTGAGAAGTATTGTATTAGCCTAGCACACCCCTTCTTGGGAGAGGTGTAGTATCGGATGAGTTGGTGTAAGGTTGTTGCCGAAAACGTACAGCTACGCCGTAATAATTGTTTCAGCATTTGATAAATAACGCTGGTGTTATAATTAAAAAGTTATGCATGAACCGCTTAGAATCAGTTCTTAAAGGTTTTGTATGGAATGGTACCAAGGAGCAATAGTTTTTGCCGTGGCATTTATTGTCACGTATCTCATGGTGTCCGTTTCAAAGCTTATTGCCTGGCGTCTTGGCGCAATTGATTATCCCAGCAACCGTCGTGTGAACAGGGCTCCTATTCCACGATGTGGTGGTATTGCGCTCTACGTTGGTCTTGTGGCGGCCTGTTTTACCATCTTTATTGGCGTTCGCTTCGGTGGATGGGAATTTCACGATCTCTATGTGCTTGGCAACGTTAATTATCTGGTGTTATATATCGGTGTGACCATTATGTTTACTGTGGGGTTGGTTGATGACATTACCCAGCTTTCGCCAGGAGTTAAACTGCTCGGGCAAATTGTTGCTGCATTGGTGGTTGTGCTTTCCGGTGTCACCATAGGTGGCGTGCGCGCTCTTATTTCAAGTGAGTACATTGCGCTCGGCTGGATTGATTATCCACTCACCATTGCGTATTTGGTTATCTTCGTAAACATCACCAATCTTATTGATGGCTTAGATGGGCTCGCATCGGGATTGGTTGCTATTGTTGCGTGTAGCTTGTTGTATTTAGTGCTTATTCGCGGATCAGTCACGTTGGCGCTCGCGTGCATCGCGCTTATTGCGGTGTGTTTGGCTTTCTTGCGTTTTAATTTCTTCCCGGCCTCAGTGTTTATGGGGGACTCTGGTTCGCTTTTATTAGGGCTGGTTCTTGGCATTATTTCGGTTGCCGGCGTTGTTCGCACTCAGGGCTTTGTCGCTATGTTGGTTCCGCTGGTGATTGCTGGTGTTCCGGTTATCGATACAGCTTCAGCGGTCATTCGGCGCTTGCGCGGGCATCAGCCCGTTGATCAGGCAGATATGGGTCATGTTCATCATCGTCTTATGCGCGCAGGCTTATCGCAGAAGCGCTCGGTTGCGGTTTTGTGGCTATGCTCTGCGGCGTTAGCTATCATGGGCTGCTTGATGGTAGGTGTTTCGGGACCTGTTCGCTGGGCGTTGTTCTTTATTCTGGGCGCTATCGTATTCTTTGTCATTTGGAAATTTGGCTTGTTCAAGCCTGTTCTTCGTCACCACTACGACAATCGTGGCAAAACCGGTCCGCGTGTACCGTGGAGTCGCAAGTAGGAGGTGGATCGTATGGGCGAAGATACAAAGCAGCAAACAGGCTCGAATCAAGTTGAGCAGGCACAAGAAAAAAGAAAGCATTCATCAACACACAATGCAGGGCTAGCGGTTGTGTGGGTTGTGATTTTTGCTGCTGCCTTTATTGGCCTTGTCTGCGGGCTTGATCAGCTAGCGGGAGATGACACAGAAGTTGTTGCTCCAGCCTCTTCTACTGATGAGGTCGTACAAGAGCCATTTTATGTGTTGCTTATCGGGTCGGACTCGCGCAAGGGTACTGCACTTTATACTGGCAAGGCATCTGAGCATGCGCAGCTTGATCAGCACTCCGACATCATGACGCTTGTGCGTATTGATCCGGAGACCTATACCATAACGCTGGTGACTGTGCCGCGTGACACGCAGCTTGCTGGCCGCAGTGATCGCATAAATGATGCGCTTGTTGATGGTAACCCTGAACAAGTTGTTGAAGTGGTGGAAGCTTTAACTGGTGCAAGCATTAAGGGCTATATGATGACCACCTTTACCGGTTATGAGGAGCTCATTGATGCACTGGGTGGTATTACCGTTGACATTCCTCGAACCATTACAGTGCCTGATCCTAGCACCGCTGAAAAGGTGACGGTTGAAGAGGGTAAAAACAAGACCCTCGATGGCTCGGAGGCGCTGGTGTTCGCCCGTGCTCGCAAAGAATACGTCGATGATCAGGATGCTATTCGCCAAAATAACGTACGAAGCCTTGAGATTGCAATGATCGAAAAGGTGCTCAACCAAAATGATCTTGAAGCAAATAAGAGCGTGGCGGATTTAGAGGAATATACCACCACTAATCTCCCTATGAATGAAATGACCGCGCTGGTGCTTGACTTTGTTAATCATAAAGATGATGTGACAATTTATTCGTGCACCGGTCCTTACGCTGGTGGCGAAAACAAGGACGGTTTGTGGGTTATTGACCAAGACGAAGATACATGGAAAGAGTTAATGGCGCTGGTAGATAGTGGGGAAGACCCTCGTGGGGTTGTGGAGGAGCCTCAATTAAAAAACTAGCGGGTGTGCTATGATAGTGGCTTTCATGACGACTTGTTGAACGGAGTGGCGTGTTTTCTACCCTAGCAACAATTCTTAAAGATAACTGGGAATGGCGAAAACAAATTGGTCGCCTCGCAGTTTTTGAATTGATGAAAAAATCACGCGGTGCAGTTCTTAGCTGGGCGTGGTTTCTGATCAAACCGGGCATGTATATTTTTTGCTTCTGGTTTGCACTAGACGTTGGTTTGCGTGTTGGCAGTCCTGATGCTGCAGGATCCGGACCGTATATTCTTTGGCTGTGCGCTGGCATTATCCCATGGTTTTTTATGCAGGACATGCTTGGAGCTGGCATAGATGTTATGCATAGATACCCGTATTTGGTAAACAAGATCAAGTTTCCTTTAAGCGGTATTTCTACCATCTTTACAACTGCCACAATGATTGTGCAGCTTATGCTTATGGTGGTGCTCTTTATCATCTATTTCGCCTGCGGCATACCCTTTGATATATATCTTTTGCAAGTGCCCTTGCTGCTTATTTTGATGTTTGTCTTTTGGGACATTGTCTCAATTCTGTTTTCGCAGCTTTCTGCAATTAGCAAAGACGTAGCGAATTTGATGCAAGCACTCTCAACGCCATTGTTCTGGCTTTCGGGCGTTATTTTTAATGTGAAGGCGGTATCAATTCCGTGGATTCAAGATTTGTTGTTCTTTAATCCCATTACCTTTTTCGTTACGGCATTTCGTGATGCGTTTTACGGTAAAGTGTGGTTTTGGGAAAACCCTATGATGTGCATTGGTTTTGCAGTTGTATTCGTAATTACGCTTATTGCGGCAGTTTTTGTATATAAGAAGTTCAATGAGGAGGTGGCTGATGTCCTCTAATGAGTCAGCAACCGCATCCTTGGCAGACGCTAAAAGCCTGCATAAAACGAGTGTGAGCGACGAGGTTGTCATTAAGTTTGACGACGTCACCAAGACCTACAATCTCTACAAAAACGATCGCGGTCGTTTTCTGGGCATCTTTAACTACAACCGCAAGGGTTCGTTTTTAGGCAGCGTTGATGCGAGCAAAAACCTTTCGTTTGAGATCAAAAAAGGCGAAGCCGTTGCATTTCTCGGGCACAATGGAGCCGGCAAATCAACGGCGCTCAAGATGGTTACCGGCGTGACGCATCCCACATCAGGTATGGTGGAGGTTAAAGGGCGCGTGTCAGCGCTTCTTGAGCTTACCGCTGGCTTCGACATGCAGCTTACGGGTCGTGAAAACATTGCGCTACGTGGTCAGATTATGGGTTTGACGCGAGCGCAGATCAAAGAGCTGGAACCCGCCATTATTGATTTTGCAGAACTTGGTCTCTATATTGATCAGCCAATGCGCACCTATTCAAGCGGCATGAAAGCTCGTCTGGGCTTTGCATTTGCGGTAGCCATTGACCCTGAAATCTTGGTAGTTGATGAGGCGCTCTCGGTAGGCGACCGCGCATTTCAGCGCAAATGTATTGACCGTATCCGAGAGATCATGATGGATGAAAACGTAACCGTGCTGTTTGTTACGCATGCATCATCGGTTGCTCAAGAGTTTTGCAGCCGCGGCATTGTGCTTGATAAAGGCACGAAAGTGTTCGATGGGCCAATTGATGATGCAACTGCCTACTACGAAGCAAATTACTAAGCCGATATCTTAGCCAGGAGACACATAATGCCTCAAAACCCTGTTATTCATAACACATTCGCCGCAATTCTTGCCGGTGGTTCTGGAAGCCGCATGGGGAGTGCTGATAAGCCTAAGCAGTATATGATGCTTGGCGAAAAACCTGTGTTTGTGCATACGGTTGAGAAGTTTGTGGCAACAGGTGCTTTTGATGCAGTGTTGGTCATGTGTCCAGATTTGCTTCGCCAACAAACTACTGATTTGCTGCTGAAATATGCGCCTGCATGCGCGCCTTATGTGGTTGTTTGTGCGGGTGGAGCAACTCGCAACGATACGGTGTGTGCTGCAATTGCTGAAGTTGAAGCACGCTGGATAACAGACGATGACACCTTATTGGTGACCCATGACGCCGTGCGTCCTTTTGTGGATCACCGAATCATCTTGGAGAACTTAGAGGCCGCTGCTCGTGTTGGGGCTTGCGATACGGTTATTCCGGCAACTGATACGATCGTGGAATCTCTTGATGGTGATGTCATATCGTCCATTCCTCCTCGACAAGCGCTCTATCAGGGTCAAACGCCACAGTCATTCCGTTTGAATTTGCTCAAACGCTGCTTAGAGGCGCTCACACAAGAGGAGCGCGATTCACTAACCGATGCATGTAAAGCGGTTGTGCTTGCCGATGAGCCGGTTGCGTTAGTGGCGGGAGACGCGGCAAATATGAAGATCACCTACCCTCATGATCTGCGAATTGCTCGTGCGCTGATGGAGGATCAGCGTGCTTAATCGCGTTTACAGATTGGTATCGCCGCGTCAGTTTGAGCCCGTTGAGGTTGAAATGACTTTGGGCGACCAGGTAATTGTGCGACCAACATATCTTTCTCTCTGCAATGCAGACCTTCGATATTACACCGGGTCACGCGCTCCCGAGGTGTTGGCAAGCAAGCTTCCGATGGCGCTTGTGCATGAAGGCGTAGGCGAGGTGCTATTTGACCCGACTAATACGTTTTCATCAGGCGAGTTGGTGGTTATGCTGCCAAACCAAGCCAACGAAGAGAATGCACACGTAGCAGAAAACTATCTGCGCACATCAAGCTTTTGTGGGTCTGGTACCGATGGCTTTATGCAGGAGTATGTCTCACTACCAAAAGAACGCGTGATTGCGCTTCCGGCAGATATAGCCCCTGAGTGCGCGGCATTTACTGAGCTTTTGAGCGTTGCTCATCAGGCAATAGCTCGTTTTCAAGCCACCGCTCATGGCTGCAGAGAAACGCTTGGTGTGTGGGGAGATGGCAATGTCGGTTATTTGGTTTCGCTTTTGCTTAAGATTATGATGCCAAACTCGCGCGTGATTGTATTTGGTAAAAACCCTGCAAAACTCGCTGATTTTACCTTTGTCGACGATGTGTGTTTGGTGGCAAATGCGCACAACTTGTCTGTAGATCATGCGTTTGAGTGCGTTGGCGGAAGTGGTGCTGCAGATGCAATCGATCAGATAATTGATGTGATTGAGCCGGAAGGTACCGTGAGTTTGTTGGGTGTCACCGAACAATACGTGCCTATAAATACGCGCATGGTGTTGGAAAAAGGGTTGCGCCTGGTGGGTAATAGCCGAAGCGCCCGAGAAGACTTTATGGCAGTTATTGATCTTTATCGCAAGCACCCCGAAGTGATGGACTATTTGCGTGTATTGGTATATGACGTGGTGCCAGTTCAGACGGTTCGCCAAATGAGTGATGCCTTTGAGCTGGATATTCGCAAACCTATGGGCAAAGTTGTCATGGCGTGGAATGCCTAGGTTGGTGTATTCGTGAAAAGAGTAGCCGTCAAAATTGCCGCCTTCTTATTTAATGTGCTGTATGCGATATGCAAACTGGGTGGTCGCCGTAAAGAGGTGTTGTTTGTTACGCGTCAAGCAGATACCCCTTCTGATGACTTTGTCGCTATCGGGAACGCTTATAAGGGTGCGGGATACCAGGCGGTATTTCTCTCGCAGCGCCTCACTAAACGTGCCGCGCTTGCTTATGCTGTGCTTGTCGTGAGAGAAATCTATCATCTTGCGAAGTGTCAAGTTTGTTTCGTTGATAGATATGACCCGGTCATCAGCTTGTTGCACTTTACAACAGCTCCAGTTGAAGTTGAGCCGGGCGAAGATTATGTTCGCTTTACTGAGGTGCCAGTAGAACCAGTGGTGGTGCAGCTATGGCACGCATTTGGGGCATTTAAGAAGTTCGGGTATCAAACCGTAGACACAGCTGAGGGTCATCCGCTGTCCGAAATGGAGCTCTTTAAGATTCATCGTAACTATTCCTGGGTAATATGTTCTGGTGAGGGCGCACGCAGACCCTTTGCTGAGGCCTTTGGTTATCCTGTTTCACGCGTTTTGCCGTTAGGGAGACCAGAATACAAAGAGCTTTGCGACGAGCGTGCGGTACGTAATGTGCAACCGAAAACAGTTCGCCAAGACACAAAGACGCGGGTATTGTTTGCGCCTACGGTTCGCAAATATGACAAATCCGTGCATCCCTTTGCGGATCTCTATAAGCATCGCGAGGAGCTACTTGATCAAGAGCTGTTTGAAGAGATCTGGTCGTTTCATCCCTTAGATGTGGGGGAGGCAGTCGCTGGTAGTGTGCCCCCGACGCTCGAAAATGCTGATGTGGTAGTTACCGATTATTCTTCTATTGTGTATGAAGCTTATTTGCTGGGAAAGCCAGTATTTTTCTACACGCCTGATGTGGATCATTATTGCAAGACGCCAGGGCTTAATATTAATCCGGTTGTAAGTGCTCCAGATATTGTTGCGCTTGATGAGCAGCAACTCTTAGAAAAGCTGAAAGCTTGGCATGATGCTCCTGAAGAGTATCCTTGGGGGGCTTTCGAATCGTTTGTGGGGCAGTCTTTTGAGGGTGCGCCAAAAGACCCAGCAAAAGCGCTGGTTGCTCTTACTGGGTCTGATAAGTAATTCTCACAAATGGCATTAGTGTTTAAGCCATAGAGCTAAGTCTTCTTTATGCAGGACGCTGTGATTGTGAGCCTAGTTTGCTTTACGCACGATGCTCTTAAACGCAACGACGCTATCTTTGGTCACTACAGCACCACTTTCTATAGCTGCTCCTGCGCATAATGTCACCCCTGTCTCGATAACGACATTATCGCCAATGAGTACGTCTTCTTCGATCGTGCAAAAATCCTCAATTGCGCAGTTGGTTCCAATGATTGTTTTATTGCCGATATAGCAGCCTTTGCCAATGGTAGTATCGGCATTAATGAAGCAGTCTTGAGCGATATATGATCCATCGTCAACTTCGACATTAAGACCAAGCATTGCGCTATGAGAAATAAGAGGTGACAGATCCAAGCCGTAATCGTCGGGGTTAAAGGGTTTAGCTTCTTCGTCATCTAACGCCTCTACGTCCTCGTAAAGCTCGGATGCCATCTGCTTCATGGCTTCAGATTCTGCTAATAACAAATTGAAGTCGCGTTCTTTTTGTTGGCGATCAGTTTCAGCAAATAAGAATCTATCGTTGGTCGCAAAGGGGAAGTGATAAGAAGTTGATCCGCAATAGAACTGCTCATCAAGGGCATTAGTGCTTGATTCGATATCGCACAAAAAGCCACGAACGTACATTTTAGAGCGCATGTGGGCTGCAGAGTTGATCATGCTGTAAGCACGCTGTCCTGAACCAATAATATAAACATGAGAGCAGACGGTGCGATGATGTCCTGGCCAAATGTAGGGCTTGAGGTTTAGCCAGCCTTCTTTTTGGCGCGGGAAGTTTTCAAAGGGCTCAGGGCGCTTTACTACGAAACCGCCGCTATAGGCTACTGCGTCATATTGCTCCACACTCTCTTGGTGCGAGATAACTTTAAACACATGAGACCACATGTGAGCGAGGTTATCAGGGTAGTATGCCTCCATGATCCAATCGCAGGTTTTCTGCTGAGACTCAGGTGAAGCCGGTTTTAAAAACTCGTCAACGCTCATGTTTTTGATGTCTTCGGTTGCGCTGATTTCGCATCCAAGAGACTTGAGGCGTTTGTAAGTAGGATTCTCGCGAGGCAAGAATACTTTGTTTCCAACATAGAGGAGACGCAAGATATTTCCAAGGCCATTTTGACGGTCGCTGCCAAAGATAGCAATGTCCATGTTCCAAAGCATGCGCGTATAGGTGTCAATAGGCATCATAGAAAGAAGCACATGAGAGCGCTCGCCATACATTTCATCTGCTAGTTCTATGACACGGTCTCGATAATCGCCGGGGTTGCCTTCCCAGTCATTAGCTGTGCCATAGGCCAGCGGAAGCCAGTATTCGAACTTTTCGTTGTCCACGGCTTGTAGGCTTTCAAGAATGGGAATGTGATTGTTGAAGCTATGAGAATTGTGCTCTACTTGAATAAAGGTCTTACCATTTTTACGAGGAGCTGCTTGTCGCATGCTCTCTAGCTCACGGAAAGAGTCTTTATTCATGGGTAATTGTGCCCTGATGCAATTATTCGCGTTGTTGAACTCTTCTCTATACTTTGTGCGGTCATCTTCTTCTAGACAAATAACCGTATCAAATCCTTTTCGCGCTTTGCGATGCGCCCAGTTTTTAATTCGATTTTTCAGCGAGGTGTTCGGAAGTTCCCAGGTGTGCAAATCCATGCCCCATACAACCCAGGAAGATTTTTTGCGAATGAGTGGGTGAATGGACAAAAAGAGCGCGTATCGATGAGGAACGATAAAGCTATACCAGAGCACATAGTCGTAGTTTTTGATGAGCTTGCGAAGGTTCTTAAGCTTGCTTAAGCCTGTGCCTTCAATCCAAAAACGGTTGTCTTCAGAGAAGAGCTCCATTTCTCCTTTAGGAACCGGTCGAATAGACACAAAATCATGTTGGTCGGCGTCGGGTTCGCCAGTATTGAAGTTTTCCTCAATAAAGGTGACATAAGTTGTCATCATGCGAACACTAGGTGGAATAATATGGAGATATTTCACGGATGTTCCTTTGGTTGCTAGAGTCGTGGGCGAATACTATACGAGTTAATCTTGAAGAATAGCTAGAACCGGTCCGCCCGGTGCATTCATTGTTGCTTGTTTAGTTGCTTCATCGGGGAAGTGATAAAACGCAAACCCAAAGCCTTTGTCGCACGTTGAGAAGCGGTGCACTTCGTCGCCTGGTTCTGCAAGGGGCACTTCGCGAACGAGTGCTTTGGCAGCCGCTGGTGTATGCTCCATGTGATTTAAGATGCCATCTTTGGGCGTATGCATAACGGCTAAGCCCCAGGAGCCTCCTGATTTGCCATCAAGAGCTGCGCTGTCGTCGGGTGTTTCGCCCATGGCTGCTTGAAGAGTTGCCGCAACAACATCGCCATCGGCAATCATGGAGATAAAATCAGGAAGCATGTTGCCGCCGTTGCGAGGACCAGCATCCAAGAAATACAAGCGACCGTCTTCGGTGATGATCATTTCGATATTGAATGAGCCATACGTCATACCGGACGCATGGACAAGCTTAGAGACTTGATCATAAACCAGATCAATTTGATCCTGTGAAAGCTCCAGCGGGTAACTGTAAGCAGCAGGCAGGAGGGGGTTAGAGGCGCTATCGCGAATGCTGTTAATGAGACCCCACGTGGAAACTTCGCCATCTGAAACGGTGAGCTCGGCTTCGATAACATGAGGATGAGCGCGCTCGATAAACTCTTCTGCCACTAAAACGCGATTACGAGAACGTTCGCGGGCGTCTTTGAATGCTGCAGGCAAATCTGCAAGATCGCGCACAACGGTTACGCCTTTTGAACCCGAAGAATCGGTGGGTTTGACGATGATTGGCAGCGTGAGACCCTCTACAAGCGATGCGTCAAATGGCGCATCGGCATCTAGCTCTACTGAGCCTGGTACATTAAAGCCGTTTTGCTCTAAGAAGGTACGAAACTTGTGTTTTTCGCAGAAGTTGAGTGCCATGTCATAAGGAATACCGGCAAGGCCAAGCGCTTCTGAGACATAGGCGGCGGTTGGGGCAGCGGGGTCTGAAGCGTAAGCAACAATGCCGTCAATGTTTTCTTTTCGAGCTACATCTAATACAGCATCTTTGTCAGTAGTGCTGATCAGGTAGAAGACATCTGCTTCATGTTGACCGGGGTTGTCGGGAAGGTAGTCGCACAAGACAGTACGATAGCCTAGATTGCGTGCTGTGGTGATAGCGATCACTTGCTGTGGTGATCCACCTAGCAGTAACAGTGTTTTTGCCACAATGTCTCCGTTCGAAATAAATGTTTGCCCGTATGGTGTTTGCGTTAATTGTTTACGCAAGATATTACTACGTTACATATCCTATCAATATCGGCGTCGCTGAGTTCTGCGTAGAGAGGCAGGGTTAATACGCGCTCGGCAATATCATGTGCAATAGGAGTTTCTTCCTGCGCAGAGAAATCTGCTGAGTAGCATGCGAAGTCTGAAGTGAGAGGATAGAAGTATTTGCGCGCAAAGATATCTTGCGCAGCAAGAGCGGCGGCCACTTCGTCACGGGTGGTGTGTGAAGCGTCTTCAAAGACCACGGGAAAGTATGCGTAATTATGTTCGACATCGTCGGGGATCTCTAAGAGTTTTACCCCGTCTAAATTCCCAAGACGCTCAACGTAATGCTCAAAAGCGTGCTTGCGTTTGGCAATTTCTTCTTCGATATGGCGAAGGTTGCAGATACCCATAGCGGCGCAGAACTCATTCATTTTGCCATTGCCGCCTGCGAATACTGTCTGCCCATCTGAGGCGATGCCGAAATTTTTCCACTCGTCTAAGCGGGTGGCCAATTCGTCGTCGGTAAAAGTAAGGCCGCCACCTTCAATAGTGTTGAAAACTTTGGTGGCGTGGAAAGAGAACATGGACACGTCTCCAAAGGTGGCAGCAGAAACCCCTTGACGCTTCACACCAAACGCATGAGCAGCATCATAAATGACTTTCAGATTGTGCTTTTTGGCAATAGCTTCAATGGCGTCCGTGTCACAAAGAGAACCATAAACGTGCACCGGCATAATAGCTACAGTATTTGGTGTGATAAGTTCTTCAATCTTTTCGGGATCAAGCGTGTAGTCAGTGGGTTTAATGTCGGCAAATACCGGCGTAAAGCCCTTGCGCGTAATGGCATGCGTGGTAGAAGCGAATGTGAAAGGTGTGGTAATGATTTCGCCACCAGCAGGAAGATTAAGAGCCTCAAGCGCGCATTCTAGAGCGGCATGTCCGTTGGTAAACAAGGAGGCGTGAGGGCTTTGTAGGTAAGCTTGCAGATCTGCTTCAAGCTGGCGATGCTTTTCTCCGCGATTGGTAAGCCAACGACTTTCCCATAAAGGAGCAATTTCTGCCACATATTCATCCAGGGGAGCCATGGATGAGCGAGTTACCGCAATAGGGCGCAACGAGGTGTTGTCTGACATAGTTTTACCAACGATCCTTTCAGCTGATATGCCGCAAAACACAGGTATCCATTATTATACTTCATTTGTATGAATACGCTGACGATATACAAGAGATCATTCTGTGTCTTATATATTATGATCTGAACTATAATATTTTCTCTAAAACATCCGGTTTGTTATGGCGGGGATTAGGGGGGGCGTTTTGGTGAGGCGAAGAGTTAGTTGCAGTTGCTTTGCTAAGTTTGGCGTAACGTGTGCGCTGGTCTTGGGAATGCTGCCTTTAGTTGCTTTTGCTGAAGAGGCTGCCGTGGAACAGCCTGATCAGTTTGAGTTCTCGGGGTTATCTGATAAAGCTTTTTATACTGAGGGAGACTATCAATATTCAATTAGCAATGGGCAGGTCACTATTCAAAGCTATCAGGGTAATGCTGCAAGTATTCAAGTCCCGCAAACAATCAAGGGGTATCCGGTAACATCAATTGCTGACTATGCGTTTATGGGTAAGACTAATCTGAGGTCAGTAACAATTCCTGAAGGCGTTGTTGCAACTGGAAAAATGCTTTTTGCTTCTTCGTCGGTAGAAGTCGTCAACATGCCTTCAACCTGGAAATCGTATTATCTATGCATGTTTTCCAACTGCCTTAATCTTGTAGAAATTAACGTTCCAAATAATCATCCGACCTTGTCAACCTATTGCGGAGATTTATACAACAAAGATAAGTCAGTTTTGATTTTTTATGCAGGTGGTAAAACAAATCAGACTTTTACGATTCCCGCAAGTGTTCGTCAGGTTTCGAGAGGATTTCATTCAACGAAATATCTCGAAGAGGTGATTGTGCCTGATGGAGTGCTAGGCGCATCTCCTTATTCTTTTGCTGGCTCCTCTATTAAGCGGGTAGTAATAGGAAAAGGTTTACGCGAAGTTTCAGGTATGAGCTTCGGGAGTGGCTTGGAGAGTATCACTGTTAGTCCCGATAATTCGAATTTATCTTCCGATGGTGGCGTGTTGTATGACAAAGGCAAGCAAACACTTTTATGCTACCCTTCAGCAAAAACTAGCACTACTTTTATCGTCCCGTCAAGTGTTGTCAATCTGTCCTCTAGTTCATTTGCGAGATGCAAATATCTCGAGCATTTAACGTTTGAAGGTAAATTGCAAAGCGTTCCATCGTCTGCATTTAATTACGCTCATCATGGTTCCAATGGTGTTGGCTCTTTGAGAGTTGTTGTCTTTAGTGTAGGAGTTAACGTAGCTGGATTTGATTCGGATGCGCTCTGGGCAAGTAATGTGCTTCTCGTAGGAGACGCATCAGTAAAACAGATTGCAGAAGCGTCGACTGCTTATGGATTTGATGGAGTGTCAAATTATACAAATGGCGATATTTCTTCTGCGGTTGCAACAGAGGGACTGACTGTTCAGTACCTCGGTAGTGCCGTTTTTCCTCAACCAACAGTGTCTATTGGCAGTTGCGAGTTGGTGCCTTTCGTTGATTACGATGTCGCATATAGAAACAATTCAAAACCCGGAAAAGGCTACATTGATATCAAAGGTAAAGGAGTATTTCGCGGATCCAAAACAATTACTTTTGACATTATTGCGCCTATAGGTTCTTCTGCGGGGGCGTGGAGGTCGTATAAAACAACAAACGGAATTAGTTGGAGATATGAGTATAACAATGGCTCCTATGCTGTTGATTGGGCATTGATTGGTGGAGATTATTACTATTTTAACGATCGAGGTTATCTTGTTTCTGAGCAATGGCTTAACTATGGGGGTAATAGCTATTATTTGCAAAGCAATGGAGCAGCTGCAAAAGGATGGAAGCAGATCGGCTCGAATCATTACTATTTCTCATCAAAAGGTGGCGCTGCAGCGCGCGGTTTAGTATCAATTGACGGCTGTCGTTACTATTTCAGCCCAACCTCAAATGCTATGGCAACTGGGTGGCAGACCATTGGTGCTAAAAGATATTACTTCTCGACAGTGAACGGAAAAGCAGCGTCTGGCTTGGTCAAGATTGGCGATTATCGTTACTATTTCGGTCCAACCTCGAATGCTATGGCAACAGGATGGCAGGCCATTAATGGCAAGTGGTATTACTTCTCGAAGGTCAACGGTCGTGCTGCTTCTGGTTTTGTGACCATAGACGGTAATAAATACTATTTTGGTCCGGTCTCTAATGCTATGGCAACTGGGTGGCAGACCATTGGTACTAAAAGATATTACTTCTCGACAGTGAACGGAAAAGCAGCGTCTGGCTTGGTCAAGATTGGCGATTATCGTTACTATTTCGGTCCAACCTCGAATGCTATGGCAACAGGATGGCAGGCCATTAATGGCAAGTGGTATTACTTCTCGAAGGTCAACGGTCGTGCTGCTTCTGGTTTTGTGACCATAGACGGTAATAAATACTATTTTGGTCCGGTCTCTAATGCTATGGCAACTGGGTGGGTAACAATTGGCGAGAGAGATTATTATTTCAACAAAGAGACGGGAGTGCTAGAGACCTCAAGGAACTCTGCCGCTTAAATCTTATTAACTCAATAATCTCGGTTATGACAGATGTGTTCAAGGTGCAGAGTATGGTCTAATAGATAGGGTGATCGTTTCTCTGATAAGCACTTAATTGGCAATTGGTAGCTCAATTCAATAACGAATAGCTGGATTTATTGAATAGTGTCATTTTGATTACTGCATTTAAACCGGATTACATTACAAAATGAGGGTCTCCGCGAAAACGAAGACCCTCATTTCCAATTTACTATCAGAGTGCCTGACTATTTTCCGAAGATGCCGAAACGCTTTTTTGGCTTGCGTTCAGTGTTTTCCTTTTGCGCGAGGGCTGGCGTAGTTGGTTCAGCGGAAGTCGTAGTATTAAAGATGTCTTCGATCGTGTCTTTCAAGGTATAGCGTGATGACCAGTTAAAATCATGCTCAAACAATTCAGAGTTGAGGCTTGAGTTAAACCAAGGACAGTCATATTCAACACTGAATGATGGTTTAAGTCCTCGGCTTTTGGCAACGTCTACCGTGGTGTGCAAAATTCGATCCATGGTATAGCCTCCGACGTGTGGACCGAGGTTGTAGACAGGTTTCCAAGCAGCCGGATCAGAGCCAACCATTGCAGCAAGACCTAATGCTGCATCACGATAATCAAGGAAGCCATATTCTTGTTCAAAACCGCGAACCTTGATGGGTTTATTTGCCACCATTTGCTTGACGAAGAAATTGACAAAGCGCTGTCCGAAGGTGCTACCAAAAAGACTTGCTAAGCGAATATTGGTATGAGGGAGGTCTGCTAACACTAAGTCTGCAATCATTTCGACGGCATATTTTGCTACAGCATATTTGCCATCGGGGCAGATGGGCTCAGATTCAGTGGCCTCATGCTCACGAGTCTGTGAGTAGACGCTTTGCGAAGAAATATTAACAACACCACCAACGCGTGCATCGCGCGCAGCTTCAAAAAGCGATTGGGCATATTGCATGCCGGCTGCGAGTGCTTTTCCTTCGTCTGATCGGGGAAAAGCGCAGTTGATGAGCAATTCAACAGGATGTGCTTTCAAGGCGTCAAAGTCATTGCGAGGAACCACAATCAAAGCGTCATTATCTGCGATGATGCCATGGTCAGCAAGATAGGCGCGCAACTGTGCTTCGTCAGATGAAAATGCTAAGACTGAATCGCCTTGCGCGAGCAGCTGAGTCACCAGCTCTTTGCCAACGCAGCCAGTAGCACCAGTTACAGTAATCATTTGGGTCATAAAGAGCACCTCTTCTTATGCGATGGCAGATGCTTGGCAGGCTTGCGCCAAGCGCTCAATGAGCTCGGGGTAGAGATTAGCATCTACGTCTTGATGAACAGGTATGTTGAGTACGCAATCGGCCAGCTTGCGGCTTTGTGCAAAACGTGGATTTTCGCGCAGAGGCTCAATGAGGGTGTGATACAGGCTCGTTACGCCAAACCCTTGCTCGTTGAGATCGAGATAGACCTGGAAGCGGTTTGTGTTGCGCAAAGCGAGCGGATAGGTTTGCGGCACGGTAGGGGCAATATTTTTGAGCGTACGAAGCGGCGTCCAGAGATTCAAATGCTGTTGGGCAAGTGCTTCGACCGCATTGAAGCTGTTAATGCAAGCAACCGAAATGGCTTGAATATCGTAAGTGGCGGGGTTTTCGCCTTGACGAGGTTTGGTTGAGCCACTAAACGCCCAGTCTAGTAAGCTTTCATCAAGCACGCGCAACATGCCTCCATGCGCAAAGGGAAACTGCTTATGAAGCGAGAAAAAGGTGGCATCGCAAAGATGATGTAATCTCGCATGATAGGTAAAAAAGCCGTGAGCGTTGTCTTCAAGCAGGATACCTCCAGCTTGTTTAACGGCCTGATAGAGCGTTTCTTCGCACGGATCGGAGAATCCAAAGTAATTGACCTTCAGGAATACAAATGGCGTACCCGCTTTGTTGTTAATTGCGTCAAATGCATCAAAGATATCAATGCGGAGGTCATCGGTCATGGCATAGAATAACGGCTCAATGAGGTTTTGCTCAGTAAGGGCAACAATTGGGTCGTAGATGCCGCTTCCCTCTTTGGGGGACACGCCAATGTAGCCAGGAAGCATGACGGTGAGTTTGGTGGCTACATCTTGAACCTTCGCCTTATTGGCGGCTTGTGTGAGAAAATCTTGCATAGCCTCACGTGCAGCGCCGTAGTACCAATCATGTTGTAAAAAACGGTTGGTTTGAGTTTGAGTTTTTTCTATCAAGCTCACGCTGTATCCTTTCGCTGGTTTACTTCAAGTCAAAAAGGCGGCTTGGGTCAAACTTGAGTGCCAAGCTTTTGCCCTCCGTGTCATATACGTTGACATGATCGTTAATGTAGACCACGTCTTCTGCCATTTTCTCGCGATCATCGCAGATAAGGAAGAAGCGCACCATCAGCTGATGGAGTGTATTGCCGTCGGGAGTAGTAGAACCGACGGGGTAGCGAGACTCGAAGTTGACTACATCCGGAAGAGCATCAACGGTCTCTTCTAAGCCTTCAATCTTTCCGACAACACCATGCTTGGCAATATAGGACACAACGCCACAAGATTTACCTTTCATATGTGGGTCATCTGGCCATTCGCCTTCAAGTTGACCATTGAGCATTTGAGAATCCAGGATCATCGTGGCATAGTTGATGCCATTAATGGGTTCAATATAGCGGTAGGGACATTCACCTGCGCCACGAAGCGCACCTTCAAAAATGTTGAAGTCTCCCGTTTCGGGATCATACATGCCTTGAACAAAGAGAACAGCGAATTCAAGTCCAAGACTTTCGCACATCTTTACAAGGGCATCGTTTACGCTATTGAGATATTCGTCGATGAAGAGAGACGGATAGATGCGACCAGCCGGGATAGTGGTAACGGTACCTTCATGCACGGCTGTTGGATAACGATTGTCAATGCAGGAGAGCGTTGCTTTGCCTTTGAATACCGTATAGTGAGCAGTGAATTCAAAGCCTTTAACAAACTGTTCGATGATGATCTTGCCGTTTGTAGAAGTCTCAAAAGCTACGGGTATTGCCGCAAGCAGCGTTTCTTTGTCGGGACAGATAGTAACACCAACAGAGGAAGAGGCATCCACTGGTTTCACGACAGCAGGATAGGTGATAGTGTCGGCTAAATCAGCTGGAACCTCGGTGCCTGCGAAATATGTTTGCGGACATGGAACGTTGTTCTTCTCGCAGAGTTGGCGGAAGAGGTCCTTGTCAGCCATGGTGTTCCACTGATCTTCGTTACAGTAGAAGGGAAGATTGCAACGCTTTGAAAGGCGCATGGCTTGAATCAAATTGAATTCAGAGACGCCTGCATAAACACAATCAATGCCTTTTTCGCGAATTAGTTCTTCAAGGGCATCTGTGTCTCCAGTGCTCAGGAGGATAGCCTCATCTGCGTATTGCTTGGCTGGTGACTTTTCGGGTTCAAGGTAGTCTGCTACAAATACATATGCACCACGTTCCTGCGCGTGTTTGATCAGGTCAATTGCGCCTGTACTTGACCCAAGGATAAGAAGTTTCTTGCCTTCGTAGGTTTGCATGAGCATGTCCTTCCTTGTGTTGTTGCCATGCAATATTGCACAATGTTTTAATTATGCCTGATGCGTGCTTTGTTTGGTACAGAAAAACGAAAATGCCTGGCAATTACTATATTTTCCGAGGGGCGTGAGAATGGCGAGCAAAGTTGATCTGAAGAGGTAGCAAAAGAAAGCCCCTTGAGTGCAAGTAGCACACAGGGGGCTTTTGTGATGTTGTGAGTGGGGTATCGTATTTGCGAGTGGCGCTCTTTTAGCGCATGCGATTGGTAGCTGGATCGAAGTAGTAGCGTTTGCCATCAATGGTGACGCTGCCTTTAGCAGCAGCTCCCGTGTTTTTGGAGAAGTAGTACCAATAGCCGCCAATCTTTTGCCAGCCAGTAGCCATGCGGTTTGACGACGGGTTGAAGTAATAGCGTTTGCCATCTATGACTGCAAGACCTTTGGCTGCACGATTGGTTTTGCTTGAGAAGTAATACCAACTACCATTGAGTTTTTGCCAACCAGTTGCTGCAGCGTGCGATTTTGCTCCGAAATAATAGCGATATCCGCCAATGCTAACTAAGCCAGATGCGGATTTACCATTTTTGGTTGAGAAGTAGTAACGCTTACCGCCGATAGTTTGCCAGCCAGTAGCCATTACATGAGAAGAAGAACCAAAATAATAAGTAGAACCACTAATGGTTACTAGTCCTTTTGCTGTAGCTCCTGTTATGGTGGAGAAGTAATAACGCTTGCCATCAATGGTTTGCCAGCCAGTAACTAAATGACCAGTATTAGGGTCAAAATAGAAAAGATCCCCGTCGATTGTGGTAAAGCCCTTGGGTGTTGTGTCCGGGGTGGTGCTGGTCGATTCAGCTTCTGTGACAGAAAAATGATAACCAACCGAACTTCCGGGTGAGCTAATCGTTATTCGGTATACACCAGGAGTGCTGATTCTGAAAGATGATGGTATGTAATGAGAGTAGGTGTTTTCACTTCCGCCTCTTATGTATTCATGTGAAGGGCTCCAGATTTTGTAATCTAGTTTCACAGGGACTGGAGCGTCTTGGTTAATGTAGATTGAGAGGTTATAGGAGCCTGCTTTGGAGAGTTTTATTCCGTAATAATTAGCATTATCAGTTGCAGTTCCATATTGTGTTGTTCCAAGCTGAACTATCTTGGGGTCGTAGAAGCTATCTTGTTGCAGATTAGCAAGATGATCGTAACTGGGGGTTTGGTCTGAAGGAACGCTAACGGAGCCCGTTTCGTTGATTGTGTCTTTCTCGGTGCTGTCACTCGTGTCTTCTGGATTTGTGGAAACTTCAGGTACCGATAGGTTGGTGTCCTCTTCAACCGCTAGCGCGGGTGATGGTATAAGCGATATTGCACATATAGCTGATAGACTAAATGCTAAAAGTTTCTTCAAAGGGAGGATTGTGTTGTTCGCCACTGTATTCTCCTTTGTTGGTGGTGTGATCCAGAATGCTCCTTTGCGTATCTTAGCATAGGCAGCCGAGGGAGGAATGGCGCTTTGTAAGGCAAGCTCCTCAGGCGCCAGAATGCTTTTAGTTTAGGTGAGCATTTGTGGGATGCCTGAGGAGCTTATAGTTTTTTGTTACCTCATACGGTTAGTGACCGGGTCGAAGTAGTAGCGTGTGCCATCGATGGTGACATTACCTTTAGCTGCAGCTCCAGTGTTTTTGGAGAAGTAGTACCAATAGCCACCAATCTTTTGCCAGCCGGTGGCCATGCGATTGGTTGATGGATTGAAGTAATAACGTTTGCCGTCAATGACCGCAAGACCGCTGCCGGCGCGATTAGTCTTCGACGAGAAGTAGTACCAATATCCACCAATCTTTTGCCAGCCAGTTGCTGCGGCATGGGACTTAGCCCCGAAGTAGTAGCGATATCCGCCAATACTAACTAAACCAGATGCAGATTTACCATTTTTAGTGGAGAAGTAATAGCGTTTGCCGCCGATGGTTTGCCAGCCTGTAGCCATGGCGTTGGAAGAGGAGCCGAAATAATATGTAGCGCCGTTTATGGTCGCTATCCCTTTGGCTGCAGCTCCTGTTACGGTGGAGAAGTAGTAGCGTTTGCCGCCGATGGTTTGCCAGCCAGTAGCCATTACGTTAGAGGAAGGGCCAAAGTAATAGCGCTTGCCATCGATTACCACAAGCCCCTTGGCAGGAGCACCGTTTTTGTTTGAAAAGTAGTATTGCTTGCCCCCTATGTTTTGCCACCCAGTTAAATGTGAACCGTCGGCTAGGTAGTAATAGCGGTTTCCGTCAATCAGCATAAGGCCTGGCGAAGAGACTGAAAAGTGGTAATCAAGAGTAGAGTTTGAACCAATGTATATTCTATAGAGACCTGGTTCGTCAATAGAGAATGATAAGGTGCGAGGTCGTAGGTCAGCCGTATGATTCCCAAAGCTAGAATACTTGATTCTTTCGTTGTAAGGATTGACGATACCGTAACGGAGTTCGCCATCGACGGGTACATCTTTGGCGATGAGAAGGGTGTAGGATCTCGCTTCGGGAAGATATATTCCATAGTAGTCATCTGCCGAACCTGTTATAGTTCCGTAGTTTGTTGACCCAAGTTTGATCTCCATAGGCTCTAAAAAGCTGCCTTGTTGAGGGGCTATGAGATCGTCGTAATTTTGAGCTTGGTCTGCAATGATGGTCTCAGGGTTGTCTGTTGCTGAGACGGGCTCTGATGCTTCATCATTTACATCGTTGTCAGAGCCTTCGGTGGTATTTGCGGAAAGAGATTCTGCGGGTGTTGTTTCTGATTGAGAGACATTTATGTCGCTTGCAGCTTCGTCGCCGCTGACATTTTCATCCTCTGGTTCTGTAAGGGCTTCAGTAGCTGGTAGGTCGGTGTTAGATTCGGCTGCGAGCGCAGGTGCTGGTATAAGCGATATTGCGCATATAGCTGATAGGCTAAATGCTAAAAACTTTCTTGGGGGGGGGTGTTATATTTTTCGCCATTCTGTTCTCCTTTGTTAGAGGTGTGATCCGAAATACTCCTTTGCGTATCTTAGCAAAAGATAAGTAAGCAATTCTAATTATCTGATGCGCCGTCAATAAAATTCGGGTTTTTGTTTTCCAGGGTTGAAATGCCGCGTGCGGTAGTCATGATCACCACGGTGTTAGCATGCGTGTCGTCAAGCAAGCTCGGCAAGGTAAAAGTCACACCATTGTTGAAGGGGTCTGTCTTGTAGGTGTCTGAGTAATTCATTGCTAAATAAGTCATGAGTGCCACACCATATGAATCAGAGACAAAAACGATTCGCTTTGATTCGTCATCAAGCGCTGAGTTGCGAAGGATTTCGAGAGCCTCGTTGCCTCCAAAGTAATAATGGTAACCATTGTAGTAGGCACGGAGCGGATCTGAGATTTGACCTGTTTTGTACTCGTCTTGGTTGCCGGGAGTGATCTCTTTGTTGTGCACTTCATAGGTAATAGATGAGGTGTTAATGTCGAAATCTTGCAGCGCAAACGGAAACGCCGGATCAAGTCCAAGTCTGCCTTCTTGACCACAAGTAAGCGCGGCATCAAGCTCTTTTGTTGGGGCATCGGCTAAAGAGGTTAGGCCGAGGTCTTTTGCTAATGCTTCGTAGGTTTTACGAACGCCTTCTACGTTCCAGTGGTGATCAGTGGGCATGTAATACTTATTATATTCGGTGATATCCGTATAGCTATGAGGGGTAATGACGGTGATGTCGCTCGAGAGATTGTCATTGAGATGTGCTTGAACAAATTCAGGAGTAAGCGTGTTGGAAATGAGTGAATGCGTTGGATTTGCTTGGGTTGTCCAGGCATCTTCGTTGAGCACGAGGACGAATTTGGTTTCAGGGTGTGCAGCAGCCACGGTATCAAGTTGATCTGCGAACGTCTCTAAGGATTTCGCCAAAGCATCTGACTCAACATAAGCATTCGGGACAATGGTTTTTGTGTCTTCTACTTCGACATATTTTGATCCGTAAAATGTAGGTACTGCCTCAAAACCGAATAGAGCATTTGAGGCTTTGATGAGGCTGCGTTGGGCTGCGGCGTTACCGAGAAGCATTTGTGCTCGGAAGGGGAGTTCGTTTTTAATGCGCGTTTCCACTGCATTTTGGAACTCTCCTGAAGCTATGCCTTCAAGGTTGAAGCTCTTTTTAATGCTGGGATTGGAATAGGCACCATCGAGCAGGGTCGCTTCGTCAGACTTGAGCGCGGAAGGAAGCGTAATGCCAAATGAAGAAAGCGCTGATAAACCAACCGGCGTAAGAATAAGCAGGGTGAATAAAGCGACTAAAACAGCGTAGTATTTTTTCGAAATAGTCATGAATATCTCCGTTTGTCTTATTAGAACTGGAAGTAGATAAATGGGTTATAAGCCCCTGCTGCAATTGATGCGATTGAGGCAATCAGCACAAGCGCCAAACAGAGATCTACGCCAACTGTGACAGCAATAGCCAAGCGCCGAGCTTTGGGGGATATGCTCCCCTGCAAAACGAGAGCGCATGGTGGTACTTCGGGAATCTTTTCTGGTGCAGCTATAATATTTGTGCTGGGAATGCTTTCAAGTTTGCATTCAATTTTTTTGCGAAGCCAAGGCACAATTGGGGTGGCCGCGATGATGCACACTGGCATAAACGATAGATATTCCCATGAGGTGAGTTCCCAAAGCGAAGAGGTGCCCAAAAGGCCAAACACGCCAAAGAGGCCAGCAAACCAACTAGCAAGGTGAGTGAAGTCTCCCTCAACTGCAAAGAACGTCCAGCCAATCAAAAATGAAATAATGCCATATGCATGTTGTATGACAGAAGGCGTTTTTGCAAGTGCGCTACCCCAAAGCTTCTTTTCGCCAATCAGAATCAAACCGTAGTAGAGACCCCAGCCAATGTAGTTCCATGCAGCGCCATGCCACATGCCAGTTAGTCCCCATACGATCATCATATTAAGCATCCAGCGAAGGGAACTAACACGATTGCCGCCAAGCGGAATGTAGACATAGTCTCTAAAGAATGACGACAGAGAAATGTGCCAGCGTCTCCAAAACTCGGTTACAGATTTGGAGATGTAGGGATAATTGAAGTTTCGTTTGTAGTCGAAACCAAACATCTTGCCAAGACCAATAGCCATATCGGAGTAGCCGCCAAAGTCAAAATAGATTTGGAATGTGTAGAAAATGACGGCGGTTGAGCAGCCTATAAAGCCAATTGCTTCAGGGTTTTGCGTGAGCAACAGCGTGGCAGGAATGGCAACAATATTAGCAATGAGTACCTTTTTGCCGAGGCCTACGCAGAACAGGCGCAGTCCGTTGACGAAGCCCTCAAGCGTGATTTTGCGGTTATTGATTTCGTCTTCTATGTCTACATATCTAACGATGGGGCCTGCAACGAGCTGAGGAAACATGGCAATGTACATGCCTAGATACATGATATTTCGCTGTACTTTGGCGTTGCCCCAATAAACGTCAATGATGTAAGAAACCGCTTGCAAGGTAAAAAACGAGATGCCAATAGGAAGCGGCAAGTGCAAATTCGGTAAAAGTTCGTAGCTTACTAAAGCGTTGATGTTGTCTGCAAGGAAGCCTTCGTACTTAAAAAACCCAAGAATAGCTAGATTGATGATGAGGCCAACAACGAGCCATGCCTTTGAATTTTTCGTTGGGGGGGGGGGTATGTCTTCCTGAGCACTTAAATCTAAAAGCGCACGAAATGCCCATGGCGCAAATCCAGTTTGCGCAGATGCTAAAGATCATGAGGAATACGTAGACCGGCTCGCCCCAGGCATAAAAAACAAGCGAAAAAGCTAAGAGCAGGTAGTTCGAAAAACGTTTGTCAAACAAGAAATAACACACCAAAACGGCGGGTAGGAATCCAAACATGAAAACAAGAGAGGAGAAGACCATGTTGTTTGCCAATCCTTAAATGAACATGCAACGAGTTATTTGTGCGAAAATTGCCTGAGCCATTATATCAAATCTTAGTGTAATTGTTGCTGCCCTGAACAATTTGTGAAATACCCAGCATTTATGTGCGTTTACTTATTTAACAGTTCGCCAGATGGTCGCCAAAATTTGACCCGTTCGCCTTATTCTCGTTGATAACGTTTGGTTGTAGGGCGGAAGTGGTGCGGCGAGGGCAATTTTTTGATAGACGTCTGGGAGAGTCTCTGCGGTGAGACTCTGAGGAACAACTATGCCATAAAGCGATTTGATTTCTGATGCTCGGCGAGTGAGTATCGTTACGAGCTCTTCTTTAGTACAGCATTCTGCGGTGCCCTTGATGAGTTTGGCGAGGTCATCATTTTCGCGAGCACGAAGTGCGGCCACGATGCTTTTGCTGGGCTTAGTGTTTGTGAAAAAGTCAATCATGCCTTCGTCTAAGTCAACCCAGCCATTTTTGGAGCGTTGCCAAAACTCATACTTATTAGCAAAAGCATACGAGCCACTGTCGGTTCGACGGTGCACCGACATGACTTCGTCAAGATATCCGAAGCGTCCCGTGTTTACTTGTAGCGCCCACATGGGAAAGTCTCCAACGCCTTTGTCGAAATACCAATCGGGGAACTCAATAGAATAGTCCCACCGCAAAAACATTGACGAAGTATGAACAAAGCCAAACGGAATAAAGTTCTCTAATTTGTAAGAGGGCTTTTTGATGAAGCGTCTGTGCCCTGATGGATAGCGCAACGATCCATCTTTGGTATGGCAATAGTCTTTGCTTTGAAACCATGTCCCATCTGCGGTTTCTATGCTAATTGCCACATCGTGAAAGCATGCGCGCATATTTTGGTGGGCTTCCATATAGTCAAATTGTTTTTGCGCCTTAAGCGGGTCAGTCCAATAATCATCTCCGTCGCAAAAAGCAATATAGGTGGTGTTGGCATGGTTGATCATCTCGCGCCAGCTTCGTCCGGCTCCAACGTTTTCATCGTGCAGAAACGGCACAATGATGTCAGGATATTTTTCGGCGTATTCGCGAATAATTGAAGCGGTGTTATCGGAAGAGACGTCGTCAGTAACAAAAGCTTGGAAGGGGAAAGTGGTCTTTTGGCGCACGAACCCCTCGAGTGCATCACGGATGTAGGCTTCATGGTTGTATGACGCGCAAATTACCGTAACTCCTTGTAGTTTGGGCGAAGGTGAACTCATGAGCATCCAATCTGTTAGCTTTGCTGATATTATAGAGCGAGTTGTGTTTGATTTTAGCTGATGCAGTATTCGTATCGGTTGTGATCTCTTTAGAAAGCGAGAAACCTATGAAAGGTATTGTGCTTGCAGGCGGATCGGGTACGCGGTTGTATCCGTTGACGACGGTTACCTCAAAGCAGCTGCTTCCGGTGTATGACAAGCCAATGATTTACTATCCGCTCTCAACGTTGATGTTGGCGGGTATTCGCGAGATTCTTATTATTTCTACTCCGCATGACTTGCCAAACTTTAAACGACTGTTGCGCGATGGCTCTCAATTTGGTTTGCAGCTTTCTTATGCTGAGCAGCCAGAGCCAAATGGGCTTGCGCAGGCATTCGTCATCGGTGAAGAGTTTATTGCTGGTGACCCTTGTGCGTTGGTGTTGGGCGATAACATTTTTTACGGCAATGGTTTGGGCAGGCATCTTATTCGCGCTAAGAACAATGAGCGCGGCGCTACGGTCTTTGGTTATTACGTGGATGATCCTGAGCGCTTCGGTGTTGTTGAATTTGATGATGACGGTGTGGCAATTTCCATTGAGGAAAAGCCGGAAAACCCCAAGTCAAACTATGCGGTTACTGGTTTGTATTTCTACGACAATCGCGTATGTGAATTCGCCAAGCAGGTGAAGCCTTCTGCGCGCGGTGAATATGAGATCACAAGCTTAAATCAGATGTATTTAGAGGATGGTTCGCTCAATGTTGTGACGTTGGGTCGTGGCTATTCTTGGCTTGATACGGGCACGGTTGATTCGCTCTTTGAAGCTGCTGAGCTTGTTCGCGTTGTGGAAAATTCCCAGCATCTGCAAATTGCATCACTTGAAGAGATTGCATATCGCAACAACTGGATCTCTCTTGATACCGTGCGCGAGTCAGCTCAGAAATACGGCAAATCGCCGTACGGTGAGTATCTCCAGCGTGTTGCTAATGGTGAGATTTATAACCCCAAACGCGACGACTAATTTTAGCTTGCGCATTCGAACGGAAAGATGACTATTATGACTACAACGTATTTGGTAACTGGCGGCGCTGGGTTTATCGGATCTAACTTTGTGCTATATATGCTGGATAAACATGATGACATTCGTATTGTGAATGTTGATAAGCTTACCTATGCAGGCAATTTGGAGAATCTTAAAGCTATTGAGGATGATCCGCGCCATATCTTTGTGCAAGCAGACATCTGTGACAAGCAAGCTATGCGTGAGCTTTTTGAACAGTATGATCCGGATTATGTGGTGAATTTCGCTGCAGAATCACACGTTGATCGCTCCATTGAGACGCCGGAGATTTTCGCGCAAACCAACGTGATGGGTACCGTGAATTTATTGAATGTTGCACGCGAGGCATGGGAGCAAGAAGACGGAAGCTATCCTGAGGGCAAGAAGTACTTGCAGGTTTCTACTGATGAGGTTTATGGCTCGCTGCCTCTTGATGATCCGGAAGCTTTCTTCCGAGAGGATACGCCGCTTTCTCCGCATTCGCCCTATTCGTCTTCTAAGGCGGCATCGGATATGTTTGTGCAAGCATATGGTGACACCTATGGCATGCCTATCAACATTACGCGCTGCTCAAACAACTACGGGCCGTTCCAATTCCCCGAAAAGCTCATTCCGCTCATGATTAATAATGCGCTTGAGCATAAAGCGCTGCCGGTTTATGGGGACGGTCTTAATGTGCGCGACTGGCTGTATGTAGCTGATCATTGCAAGGCCATCGACATGGTGCTTTCCGACGGTGTTGTGGGTGAGGTGTACAACGTCGGTGGTCATAACGAACGCCCGAACATCTTCATCGTAAAGAAAATCATTGAGGAGTGTTCACGCGCGGTGGACGATCCTGAGGTTACCGAGTCGCTCATTACTTATGTGCAGGATCGCAAGGGGCATGATCGTCGTTATGGCATTGCTCCTGATAAGATCAAAGCAGATCTGGGCTGGTATCCTGAAACCAAGTTTGAAGATGGCATTGTGCTCACTATCAACTGGTATTTGGATCACAAAGACTGGATGGACAATGTGACGAGTGGGGAGTATCGCGACTACTACGAGCAGATGTACTCGAATCGCTAGAACTTGTAAATACGAGCACGCGGAAGTGTGTGTTGAAATACCTAGCTTAAAATTGTTCGTTCTTTTAGTAAGCTCCTTTGGGAGTTATAGGACAAAAAACCAATACCATCGAAAGCGGATCGGTGGTATTGGTTTTGTCTTTTAAGCCTATGGGCTAGTCTTAATAGGCCTAAGAAGGGCTATAGCCACAATTCGAATCCAATTAATTTCGATTGGTTTCGAAGATTCTCTTTTGCTGCTTCTGTGAGACTTGTTGAAGAACAACTTACGTACTCTAAAGCTGTATTGTGAGATACATCTAAAGACGTAATTACATTGTGATTGCAGTTGAGCTGCTTTAGTTTGGTGTTGTTGGTAACATCTAAAGACGAGAGCTGATTCGCTGGAAGAGTTAATGATTCCAGTTCTGTTAGTTTAGAAACGTCTAGCGACACAAGTGAACATTGTTGTATCATTATTCCTTTAAGTCGTTGATTGTGAGTAAAATCTATTCTATTTATTGGAGTGCGAGAACAAACAAAACTCTCTAGATAAGGATTAGAGGTTAGATTAATCGAAGTTATTTTGCAGTCCCCAATGCTTAAGTTTTTAAGCTTTTTGTTATTCGTCACATCTATATTTTGTAACTGATTCCCGTTTACTTGTCCATGAATATCCAGACTTACCATTTCGCTGCAGTTTGAAACATCTAGAGTTCTCAAATCTTCATGATCCAGTTTGAGCGATACGACTGGTTCGCCGCCAATCGTATTCGGTATTACGGCATTTTGAACACGTTTTGGACAGCCTAAAATATAGATCCCGGCACCATACTGACCAGTAGAATCTCTGCGTATGTAGGTGTATTCCGGTGCTTCGATTGCCCCAGTACTTCGATTGCAAAAATATGATCTAGAGTGTCCTTTAATGTCTATCCAACCGGTGGCCATTGCATTTGAGGTCGTCCCAAAGTAATAAGACTTACCCCCGATTTCCGCAAAGCCAGTTGCTGCTCTTCCGGTAACGCTTGAAAAATAGTACTGTATGCCATTGATCTTTTGCCAGCCGGTTGCCATGGCGTTTGATTTAGGTCCGAAATAATAACGATAAGCTCCTAGCTTAATTAAACCTGAAGCAGCTTTTCCTGTTACGCTTGAAAAATAGTATTTTTTACCATCTATGGTTTGCCAACCGGTTGCCATGGCGTTTGATTTAGGTCCGAAATAATATTTAAAACCATTTATGTTTACCAAGCCAGAGCACGCAGCTCCTGAGGTGGTTTTAAAGTAATACTGTCTGCCTGATATATTTTGCCATCCAACGGCCATTACCTTTGATTTTGGCTCAAAATAGTAACGGGATCCGCCGATTGTCACCAACCCCGAAGCGGCTTTTCCAGATGCGTTACTAAAGTAATACCACTTGCCACTAATGTTTTGCCATCCGGTTTTCATCCAACCCGACTGATCAAAGTAATACAAATCCCCAGATATGCTCTGTAAACCTTTTGCGTAAGTGCCATTGCTGTACGAATACCACCAACCGCCTGAAGAATTCTTCCACGTCCCAGATTGTGCGGCATATGCTTTTGGGGGATCAGCTGTTTCGGTCATTATTGCTAATGATGTAGCACTGAATAAGAGTATTAGACCCAACACAAGAGCGACTATGAATGATTTAAGATCCCGAATCCTTGTCATTGTTTCTCCTCAACTAATAGTTGCTAACGTGAGTGATAGTTTAGCATGAGGTCCACTCTCAACCATTGTGGTAATAGCTAACTCTTGAGCCTTTGTATCTATACTGAACCTTCGGTTGAGTTGACCGTATGCTGTCTGTATTGATGAAGCAAGCTGAAGAAGTGTCGAGAGTGAATCAACTGCTATGCGTGAAAGTGCGAGAAAAAATAAGGTTTTGATTCCTGAACCTTCACTCTGAGTGCAGTGCTTTACCACAAGCAATGGCTCATGGATCTCAGTAGGATGGTGTTTGTTCTAAAGGCAGCATGCGAAAGGCAAACGCTGGCGCAAGGACACCGCATCGGTCAACAAGGCAACTGTCAAGAACATCAATGGCTTGCTGCACGAGCACTTCCCGAAAAGACGCACGCTTGCTTCTTTGAGACCAGAAGAGATGCAAAAGGCGCATAAAAGTCCAATCGCAGAGACGTCACGAAATCAATTGCGTAACACCTAGACTGCCGAGCACCTTGCGAAGTCAACTACGCGGAAACGTTGCATCTGAGTTGAAGATTCGGGGTCTAAAAGAACTGAAATTCAGAGTGCCGATCTCAATGATCAGCTTTTTGCTTGATAGGTATTGGCCGCATTCGCGCACCTGGCAGAATCCTAGCTTTAAACTACGACAACTCTCGTATAAGATTCTTGCAGTTGAGGGCTATTTTTGGCTTCATCCTTACTGCTAAGTCATTTGCGCCTTCGAAGGTATTGAATTTTGCAAACACTCCATCGGTTTCATTTAAGATGTTTTCGGCGAGGCCTTTTATGAGCTCTAAGCACAACTCGTCAGATAGCTGTGCTTGTTCGGCATATCTGAGAACATTGTGCCTCTTCAAATGGAAAAACCGACGCTCTCCGCCAATAGACATAGCGGTTTTGTAATCGATGTCATCGCCGTCGTATGCCAATGCTGATGCGCAATCATAAAGTGGTGCAATTTTTACCTCTTGCCCATCAAGCAGGATTCCGTAATTCTTTCCATGTGCATCTGGCGAGCCAATAAGGTAATGGAAGAAGAGTTGCAGTGTAAAAGCTATTTTGTTTTCCAGAGAATTCGAGCACTTATCAAGCAAAGACAAAATGCTTGCAGTGTTGGGTCCCCCTTCGTTTGCATATTTGTTTTCCGGGTCAACGCTAAGGGCTTGGCAAAAATCCTCTTGGTGTATCCGAGCCACCTGTTTTACACCTTCAATTCTTCTGTCAAATCGCTCGGAGATCAATGCGGGCGTGTCCCCAAATAATGCAAAACTTGCCTTTGCGGCTGGTAGTCCACATGCGATTGCAACATTTTGGCAAATGCATTCATTTAGAGCTTCATGCCTCAGTCTTTCTATCCCGGGTTTAATAATGTGTGTGGTAGCTGCGTCTCCTTCGCACCGGTACCAGTGTCCGTCGAAACACGCAAGTGCAATTTTGGACTGTGTGCCCCCAAGAGACCAATGCTCCTTGGGTAGCTGCCAGGAAGCTTGTTCGTCTTCCTTTATCCGAATGAGTTCTTCTTCGATTTCGTCTGCAGAAAGAGCTACATAGCTTATCGAAGGATGCTGTGCCATTTCAGTTTTGGCACTAGAGACAAACCTTACGGCACCCGGACAATCGAGTCCAATGAAGTTTAAAAGAGCTATAGGATTGTTGGCTGATACGTCGTGTCGAGCAGCAAGAGCTTGACGTTGCGACAAATTATCCGGTAAAAGTCCCATTAAATAAGGAAATACCACTTTATTCTTGTAGGTCTCATTGCTTACAGGCATCGATAAGGATAGCGGCGTCGAATCGTAGTTATCGTAGTATGAAAACTCAAAACGACCATTGTTGTCTTGCCGTGCAATACCGATAGGGCATTCGTTGATATAAACTTCTAAGGATTTCGAATAGTCTTTCATTTCTTTATCCCTTTATATACCGCTTGAAGTCGAGACCTTCGATGTTTTGGAGAGCTTTAAGCTCTTTCTCGAATTGTTTCTGGGTGTTCCTGTTTGGGTTGTTTTTGCGCTTTGTTTTGCGACCGGTTGCTGTTGAGACCGCGGGGCCGTCCTTTTCTGGCTGTGGCGGAGTTGTTTTGTTGTTAAGTGAAATCTCGTTGATCTCACTTGGAGGGTTTTGCGTATCAATGACAGCGAGTTCAAGCTCTAATACCTTTAGTACACTGAAGAGCTTGTCGAACATGATACCGGTTATTACTCCTTTTTCGAGACGGTAAATCAAGGATCGTGATGTGTTTGAAAGTTGTGCTAGCTGTTCTTGTGTTAGACCTTCTTGGAGTCGTTTTTCTTTGATGATTTTTCCAATTTGTCGCGGAATTTGAATCTTATACATGCGAATAATCCGATCTTAAGTGTGGAGTGTTTTAGATGCGGTACGCTATTGGTAATGCTTTAAATTTGAAACATTATAGCATGATTCAAATATGAAACATTGCAGTGTGTTTTATATTTAATGCATTATGTTAAGTGGCAGGTTTACTTGCTGATGTTTTTCGAGGGTTGATCAGCAAATATCCTCAAATAGGAGGCGAGCCACTTCGAGGTCACCGAGAACAATGTATCAAAATGGAAAGATCTTACTGTACGTGTTTGTTCTGGCGAAATAGTTACACTTATAAACTATCGGCAGTGTTTTCGGGGTTTTGGCAGGAAAAGTGCCCTCGTCGGGGAAATTACCCCCATTTCGGCGTCGAAATCACCGACGAGGGCACTTTTTAAACCAATTTGCCTCCAGAATCACCGACGAGAGGCATTTTCCAGCCAAAACTTGGAATTCAGATGCAAATGTTGCAGTGAGGCAGTAGGGCTGCGGGCGCAGCAGGGTGGCGCGCACGGAAGCGAGGCGGCGCGCACGGAAGAGAGGTGGCGGGCGCAGCAGGGTGGCGTCAGGAGCTCAGCGGGTTGGCGGGTACAGCAGCCAAGTATGGGACACCCCTAAAGCGGCACGTGTGGCATACTATTCAAAACGCTGAAACCTAAGGAGATGCTGAGGATGACCGCAGAAACTATCAACGAAGAACAATGCAAGAAGAGCTTGCGAGCGTGCGTCAGCAAATTGTGGATACGTTATTAGAGATAGACGACACCATTTTGCAGGTTATCCCTCAAATTCAGGTGCAGTATGTAAAGAGCGTCGGTTGTCTCGAAAACGACCTGTTCAAGTGGCAGATTAAGGCACGACGAATTAGGCGACAGTTTATGCTCTTGCAAGCCGCAGCAAATCGTGGTGAGCAGGTTGACGCAGTTGAGGTAACGTCGGTTTTAGACAAAGAGTTTGCTGAGTGGGAAGAGCAGGTTGTTCGTTGCAGTACAGCGCAGTTGGAGCTTCTAGAGCAGTTCAGTAACACACGTTTTCTTTCGCGCTCAGAATCCCGCGAACTTAAACAACTACATCGCACACTCATAAAGCGATTGCACCCTGACATTCATGGAGATTTACCTGATGAGGCGCAGCGATTTTTCATGATTGCGCAGAAAGCCTACGAAAATGGAGATCTTGACACATTGCGAATGGTTGCAACTGCTACTGAGGAGTACGAAACTCGCGAAGCGGCGCCGAAAGAAGAAGAGTCAACCGAAGTTCAGCTTGAGATTGACCTCGCTATGGCGCAGGCTCAACTTCGTCTGCTCGAGGAAAAGCTTGAGCGCATTAAAAGCACGTATCCATATAACCTGGTCGAACTATTGGATAACCCTGCAAAACTTGCGGATCGAAGAGCTGAGCTAAAGGCCATGATTGGGCAGCAAAAAGAAGTCTATACTACCTACGAACAGAAGATTGCGCAGTTGGGAGGTGTGGTTTTATGAGCGATATGTGGTCAGAGCCGAGCGAAGGCGGGCAAGCGGCCGGGTTGGCTGTGGTCGCTCAAGCATCTCAGTTGGGTTTGGTAGGCAATGCCGCGCTTTCAGTGCCAATGCCCTTTGAATCCGAGATAGTCTTGTATGACGAATTGCGCATCGCTGGCACAACTCACGTGAGAAACATTGCATCGATAGTTACCAATATGCCCGACGGGTCGCAGTTTGCCTTAGTTCGTGAGCCCAACAACCAAGCCGACGCGTGGGCTATTCGCGTGGAATACCAAGGCAAGAAAATGGGTTACATTCCGGCTGATAGCAATTTTTTACTAGCTCGCTTAATGGATGGTGGTAAAACGCTGAGAGGCAAGCTTGTCTCTTGCGAACTAAAAAACACATGGTGGAAAATCAAAATCCAGGTTAGTCTCATAGACTAGCTTGATCACCAGGGTTTTGATCACATGAACTGGCTTAATCGTCAGCGCTTTTTAGATCATTAGTGCTCTTGTCTCATGTTTTCCCAGTCTGCGCGCAACAGACGGTTTGCGCGCAGACTTACAATCTCGTTCATAAGCTCGCTGTAATACTGCGGGATATCATGATCAAAGGTGAATCCGAGTTTTTCCTGCACACGCAAGGAATTGGCGTTCTCCAAGTTGGCGGTACACCAAACCTCTCGCATTCCGAGCGTGGTGAAAGCGTGGCGAATGAGCTCGCGCGATGCCTCAGGAATAAGCCCTTGACCCCAATAGGGAACGCCAATCCAAAAGCCCAACTCACACGCTTCATCGGGCAAAGCAATGGTGCAGTTTGAGCCAAGGAGAAGCCCGATGCTTCCGATGGGCTTGCCTGTCTCTTTGAGGACGACGGCGTACGTCTCTGGCGCTGAAAAGACTTGGCGAATTATTTGGCGGCTTTCCTCCACGCTTTTGTGTGGCGGCCAGCCAGCAATCGGACCTATGGCAGGGTCTTTCGCGTAAAGAAAAAGCTCAGGGGCATCTGAGTCTTCCCAAGGGCGAAGAATGAGTCGGTCGGTTTTAAGTATCATAGAAATCCTTTCACAGCGTTGATCTTGAAGGCGGTCGCCATGCGTTTCCGGGGCAGCTGACCTATTTTAAAAACTGAAGCGGCTCATTGATGATATTAAGCATTGCGTCCCCCGAACAAAGTGCCACGAGCAATCCGTTGTTGGCGCTCAGCATTTCGAACCGGTCACATGACTGGGTCAAAACTAGCGCTGGAAATACGGGCACGTGCGAACCGAGGACTACCTGCAGATAAGGGATGTATTTCGCCGCCTGATCAACCTCTGATTGTGGTGCTTCGCTTTTCATCTTGAACTCAAGCGAGAACGCGCAACTAGGCGAAATGAGTACCACGTCAGCATAGATGCGCACCCACTTGCCAGTTTTGATGCGAAGTTCAAAGACAACCTCCCACTCATCGCACGCAACCTTACATGCACTCAGGTCAGAGAAGAGTTGACGCATGGTTTCGCGCGTATCGCAAAATGAGTGAATAAGCCCACGCGTGTCGTTCAAATTGCGTCCGATGCGCTTGCAGCCAACACGCAGCTCATCAAGCCACGACTCTTCGTCAAGCGACATAAACTCATGCACCGTGCCATACCAACCAGCATATTCAAACAAGCCCACATGAGGAAAGCGCTGCTGAATCAGGCAGTGCCAAAGGTAGTTGTCGTCGTGATAGCATAGATCGTGAACGAAGGGATTGTTGTAGAGCAGCTGATTTACGCTTTTGCGGTCAATGCCAAGCCGCGAAGCAATCTCGCGGGCGGTAATTCCATCGCTTGAGGCAATAAGCTGATAGACATCTGCTTGCGGTGTATTTGAGGTTTTAGCGTAACGTGTTCCTGACATAATCTCTCCGTTTTTTCGCGGATGTTTCTTTGGATATAATTGGTGGCTGATGTTAAAAGAACCAACCAGGATCTCGTATGCTTTTTTCTATTATCTCTCTTGTTGTTGTCATTCTTGTTGCTGTTTTTGTCTTTTGGTGCATTAGCGCATTTTGGTCATGGCTCGGTCGCGGCAAGCAGCTCAAACGTGTTTATGACCAGGATCTTGTTTCAGCTGACATCAAGCTAAAGCTCCAACAAATTGATGCTATAAAGGCGGAGCGAAAGCTCAGCGGTCGCAAACGTCGACCTTCGATGCGCTTGAATAAGCAGCAGATGGACGAAGTGCGCAAGGCTGAAAGGCAAGTTCGAGACGAGTTCCTAAATCACCTAAAACTTGGTTGGTATCAGATTGTCATGGTCTTTTTTATCGGGTCCGTTCTGGGACTTCTTCTTGAGGAAGTTTGGATGTTTATTACTGCTGGCGTGACAGAAAGTCGCGTTGGGCTGGTTTGGGGGCCGTTTAGTCCGTTGTATGGCGTTGGGGCGGTGTTGCTGACGATCGTAACGTTTAGACTGCGACAAGCGCATGCTTCAGGTCTGGTCGTCTTTGTGGTATCCATGCTGGTGGGTGGCTTGTTGGAGCAGCTGACAGGCTGGGGGATGGAAACCTTTTTGGGAGCAGTGTCTTGGGACTACATTGCAGGAGGTGTGCCGGGTGCAATCACGAAATGGGTTGCGGTGCCATTTTTGTTTTTCTGGGGAGCGCTTGGCTATGTCTGGTACAAGCTCATTATGCCCGACCTTCTCTGGGCGCTCGGAATTCCAACCACGCGCAGAAAGGCAATTTTTGTCACACTGCTTTCAATCTATCTTATAGCCGATATCTTCATGACCATAATGTGCTTTGAGCGTCGTGCAGCGCGAGATGCGGGGATTCCTCCGGCGAATGCTTTTGAAGAGTGGGTTGACGAAAATTTTAACAACAACTTTATGTCGGAGCATTTTCAGAATATGGTGATTGGCGGGCAAGGGTAAGCAATTGGCGGGCAAGACTAAGAACTTCGCCAACGCAATCGTTTGCATTTTATAATGGCGAAAAAATACCGATTCACAATTCATTCGACGGGAGTAAAAGGTGAACATGGACGAAATTTTGAGGTGTTGCAAAGAGATCTTTGATCGCAGCACACGTCCTTTCGGTATTGCGCAAGTCCATATTGACGAAGCAGGTAACCCAACTGATGTTACCATCGAATATCTCAATGCAGCCATGGCTGCAACGGCAGATAATGTCCCTGATAATTATTGCGGCAAAAATGTGTATGAGCTTTGGCCTGAGGGCGATCGCGCGTGGTTAGATTATTACTATCGTGCGGCTTACTGCGGCGAAGCGGTGGAGTTTGAGACGGTCTCCGTTGAGTACCGCACGTTCCAAAATGTAGCTATATTTCCCATAGCGCGTGGGTATTGTGGTTATGAGATTCAAGATATTACTGCATGGATGACGCATGCTCATCCGGTGTTAGAGAGCATATCTGCGGGCATGCTGTTTTATGAAGTACGCACCCACTTGCTTTTGCTGACTGAGCCAGCACGTGAATGCTGTGGTTTGGATGTTGAATATTTGGATGTGCAAGCGTTTGCTGATAGTTTTATAGATGATGTGACCGCCCAGCGCATCTATGACAGCATCGTAGATTTTTCGGACGATTGTGATCAGGTGCTTTGCGAAGGCCAGCTGAAAAATGGTCGCTGGATTCGTTTGAGCATGTCGCATAAAGGATCAACGGCGCGTTTTGTGCATGGCTTTTTGGAAGATATAACGCTTCTTAAGGAAGTAGAGGCAAAAAGCGCACGTCGTTCTGAGATTATTGAAAGTTTAAGCTCGGAATATTTCGCCCTCTATTTAATCAACTTCAAAGAGAACACAATGACGCCATATCTTTTGCGCAATAAGGTGGCAGAGTATTTTGCAGACCTAATAGGTCAAGATGGGTCATATACAGACTGGTTGGATGCTTATTGCAGTGACTATATCGCGAAGGAAGATAGGCTTAATGTCTATTCGCATCTGACACCGTCATCAATTGAATCGTATTTAGGCGAAGACAACGGCGACTTTTCCATCAGTTGTAGGCGTTTGTATCAAGGCGAAGAGCACTACATTGAGCTGCGCGTCATTCGTCTTTCGGGCACAGATGACGAGGTTGTATTCGCAACGAGAAACATCAATGAGGAAGTTAAAAACCAACTCGACCAAAAAGACGCACTTCAAAGTGCGCTTACGCTTGCCCAGCATGCAAGTGAGGCAAAGACGACTTTTTTGACTAATATCTCGCATGACTTCCGCACGCCGCTCAATGCAATTTTGGGCTTCTCACGACATGCGCTTAACCACGTGGATGAATTAGACACGGTGCAAAATAGTCTTGAGAAGATCGTGGTTTCTGGGGAACATTTGCTGGAGCTTATCAATGATATTTTGGATGTGAGCCGTATTGAGAGCGGCAAGATTGTCCTTAAAGAGCAGTCGCTTAATCTAGTACAACTGATGGATAATTTGTTTGACGTATTCTCTACGCAAGCCGCCGAGAAAGATGTGGCGTTCAGTGTTGATACTACTGGCATTCGTGATAAGTATGTTTTGGGTGATGACCTGCGCATAAACCAAATCCTCGTGAATACGGTTGCCAATGCAGTGAAATATACCGATGCTGGCGGTGAGGTGAGTGTGACGGTGCGCGAAGAGGACGTATCTTCGCATGGGGTAGCAATGTATTACTTTATGGTGAGTGATACAGGTTGCGGCATGTCGGAGGGCTTTATCGATCGCATTTTTATGCCTTTTGAGCGCGATACCGCTACGAATTCTGGTGCAAAAGAGGGCACTGGTCTGGGCATGACTATCGCTAAGAGCTTTATTGATCTTTTGGGTGGCACGGTAAAAGTTGTCAGTGAGCTTGGCAAGGGAAGCGAATTTAACATTGCTCTTCCGCTAAAACTTGACTCTGAACAGCGGGCAGTTGATTCTGATCCAATGTGTGACGTGGATGTGAGCAGCCTGCGTTTTGATGGAAGGCGTGTGTTGGTGGTTGATGACGACGAACTCTCGCGAGAGATTATGGCTGCTATTCTTATGGAGCACGGGTTTATTGTTGAGATGGTAGGCGATGGAGATGAGGCTGTTTCAGCCATTGAGCACTCCACGCCGGGTTATTTTGATGCGATCGTCATGGATATGCGCATGCCTCGGATGACCGGCGACGACGCGACGCGTGCAATTCGAGCACTTTCGCGTTCTGATGTGGCGAATTTGCCTATTATTGCTGCAACCGCTGATGCTTTTGAGGAGGGGCAGCGCCGCGCTCGAGAAGCGGGGATGAGCGCGCATGTCACCAAGCCGATTGACACGCGCAAGCTGCTGCTTGTTTTAAAGGATTGCCTGGGCGCGCAAGCTTAGCCGATTCGGTCTGCTTTTAGCTGACCAAATCAACTTCTCAGCTGGCTGGCTCAATCCGCCTTCTAGCCTGCTAAATCCGCTTTTGCTGAGCGCTGATGGCCTCAAACAACTCGTCCATTTCTTTTTCATGAAGGGAACCTTTGAGGCGCACGAAACAGACATCGTGGCTCATAGGGGCTTCTGGCAGGTCAATGACGCGAAGCGACCCGGCGTTGCATTCTTGCTCAACAGCGGCTTCATAAACAAATGAGATGCCTAAGTCTTCGGTCACAAAAATCTTGATAATGTCGAGGCTTTCTACGGTGCACGTATTTGTGAATGCTTCGGTTGAAAGATTGCGTGCCGCAAGCGCGTGCGTGAGCACCTCGCGGCTGCCGCTTCCGGGTTCGCGCAGAATGAGCGTTTCGCCAAGGAGGTCTTCAAGACAGCGTGGTTCTTTCGCAAAACGATGATTGCTGGCGCAAATGGCAACAAAGCGTTCGGTGCAGAGATTTTTGCCAACATAGGATGATTTATCGAAAAAGCCTTCCATAAAGGCGCAATCAATTTGATTGGTGTCGAGCATATCAAGAATTGCGCGCGTGCCGCCCGATCTGACGGTCACTGAAATCTCAGGGTGTTCGCGCAAATAGCGACCTAAAGGTGCGGCCACCAAGTATTCGCCGGCGGTAAGCGTCATGCCGATACGCAAGGGGATAGATGCCCCGAAAGACGCGGCTCTCATTTTGTTGCGCAAGACCTCGTCGTCGTGAGCAATGGCAGAAAGCCCCTGGTAGGCGATGCGCCCTTCAGCAGTAAGTGAAAGCTTGCGGTGGCTGTAACTGAAAAGTTTGACGCCATAGTCGCGCTCGAGGCTGGCAATCTGCTGAGTGACAGCAGGTTGGGTGAGCGCCAATTCTTCGGCCGCGCGCGTGTAATTGAGTGTGCGGCAAACCGTCAAAAATGTCTTTATGCGAAAGTCAAGCATACAGGTCCTTTCGGCACTATCTGGTGTCGGGTAACTATAACATACGCTTATGGATACCTAATAAACAATAAGTTCACATTTAGCTATGAGTGTTGCATACTTCCTAATTGTCGTTGCTACGGGACGCTGTGACCCTTCCGGTGTCCCGCGGTTAAATACTTAAGGCATGCGGTTGTGGGCAGTCGCATTTGCGCATATGAAAGGATCCTTATGGACTCAATTATTAAGAAGCTACCAATTCCTGCTGCAGGCGTAGCACTAGGACTTGCAGCGCTTGGAAATCTGTTGGCACCTTATGGCGAAGTCATTCGTATTTTGTGTGGTGCGCTGTCGCTTTGCCTAGTTGGACTTTTGGTGGCAAAGATCGTGCTGTATCCGTCGATGATTCGCCAAGATATGCAGAACTCAATTTTCGCAAGCGTTTCTGCAACCTTTTTCATGACGCTTATGCAGCTGGCAGGATATTTGGCACCGGCAGCTGGCATTCCAGCCTTTGTTCTTTGGTGTGCTGCGGTGCTTGGCCACTTGGCACTTATGGTGTGGTTTAGCGTTAAATATATGGGCAACTTCAAGCTCACCGAGGTATTTCCCACGTACTTTATTTGCTATGTCGGCATTATCGTAGCTTCGGTTACCTCACCAATTTTTGGAATGCAAGGCGTTGGTCTGGTGCTATTCTGGTTTGGTTTTGTCTGCTATGGAGCTATGTTTGCGCTGATTACTCTTCGCTATATCAAGCACAGCGTTCCCGAGCCTGCACGTCCGTTGTTTTGCATCTATTCAGCTCCGATGAGCCTGTCAATTGCCGGCTATCTTGCAGTTACTGCTGATCCGAACCTGGTGTTTGTCGGTGTGCTTGCAGTACTTGCTCAGGTGTTGTTTGTTGTAGTGCTCACCCAGCTCCCGAAATTTATTGCTGGTGGATTTTTCCCGAGCTTCGCGGCTATGACTTTCCCGTTTGTTATTACTGCCACAGCACTTGGCAAGGTGCTTGATGTTATGGCAGCTGGCGGAGTTGCGCTTCCCATGGCTGGCTGGTTGCAGCTTTTGGTTGCTATCGAGACGGCATTTGCAGCAGTGATGGTGTTCTTTGTACTCGGTCACTACGTGCGCTTCTTGGCATCAGCCTTAAAGCCTGCTCCTGCACCGGCAGCTCCGGTATCTGAGCCGGTTTCTGAGATTCTCTCGGCTGAGTAGTTCAAAGTCAGATAAGTATGTTTTCACCCGGGCAGGTGCTGTCCGGGTGTTTTTTTGTGTGCCGCGCCCGGCAAAATTCCCTGCGAGCGCAGCGCGTGATCGCGTTTGTTGGGTGCACCTTTGACCGAATGGGCGCAAGGTGTACAGCCAGACCATGATAGTCTTTACATGTTTTTACATTTGCGTGATGGATCATATTTTCTTCGTAATCGTTGCGTAGTAATCGTTGCGTACCCATCACGCTTTTGTTTTGTCTTGAGAGGAAAATCATATGTCCCGTCTGGTTGTAGAATCTAAGGATGCTACTCGCCGACAGCAAGATGAGATTGCCGAGTTTGCAGCTCGACGCCTCACATCGTTGCCGCCTGAACAGTGTCCGGTTGACTTTACCGCATCGCTCATTCGTCTTTTCCAATCTGATTCGTGTGGTAAGTGTACTCCGTGCCGTACGGGTCTAGGCGCTGCTCTGACAATTCTCGATGCGATGTTGCATGGAGAAGCCGAGGCGAAAGATCTTGATACGCTTGCGGCAACTGCACGTACCATGTATACCGCATCCGATTGTGCTATCGGATTTACTGCCGGCAAGGTTTTGCTTGATGCACTCGATGGCTTTGCAGATGATTTCGCCTGCCATATTGAATACGATCGCTGCTCTTGCAAGGCGAAACCTGAAGCTCCGTGCGCCCAGACGTGCCCCGCACATATCAACATTCCTGGCTACATTGCATGCATTCGTGCAGGTAAACTTGATGATGCGCTGCGCGTGATTCGCAATGACAACCCACTGCCTACGGTCTGTGGTTATGTCTGCGAGCATCCGTGTGAGCTTACGTGTCGCCGGTCATTCCAGGATGACGCTGTGAACATTTGCGGCTTGAAGCGCTATGCGGCTGACCATGCGCAGTGGAGCCCGGCACCTGCATGTCTGCCTGCCACCGGCAAAAAAATTGCTGTTATTGGTGGAGGTCCTGCGGGTTTGACTGCTTCATACTATCTGCAGCTGATGGGTCATGCGGTTACCATTTTTGACCAGCGAGAAAAGCTCGGCGGCATGGTTCGCTATGGCATTCCTGACTATCGCCTTCCGCAGGCACGCTTAGACGCGGACATCGATTTCATTTTGAGCACTGGCGTTACGGTGAAGACTGATTGTGCAGTTGGCGAGGACATCTCTTATGACGAAATTACCCAATCCTTCGACGCGGTCTACCTGGCTATTGGTGCACATAGCGATAAAAGCTTAGGCCTTGATGGCGAAGAGGCGCCCGGTGTTATTTCTGCAGTGGATTTCTTGCGCGCAGCAGGAAGTGGTAACCCGATAGATCTTGCTGGTAAGCGCGTATGCGTTGTTGGCGGCGGAAATGTGGCCATGGACTGCGTTCGCACAATAAAGCGCTTGGGTGCTTCGTGGGTTGAATGCGTCTATCGCCGTCGCATTGCAGATATGACCGCGCTTGCTGAAGAGATTGAAGAGGCGCAGGCCGAGGGCTGCCAGATTTCGCAACTGCTTGCGCCGGTGGGCATTCAGCTTGACGATGCGGGGGAAGTCACCGGACTTATCGTGCAGCCACAAATCATTGGTGCAGTTGGGCGAGGCGGCAGGCCGTCTCCGTCTGCTGCTGACGTTGGACCCCAGGTTATCCCGTGCGATGTGGTGATCGTGGCTGTTGGCCAGGACATAGATAGCTCAGCTTTCGCCCATGTTGTTGAGACCAATCGCGGCATAATTGTTGCGCAAGAAGATGGTTCGATTGCAAACGCTGCTAACACTTTGTTTGCAGGTGGCGACGCAGTAAGCGGTCCGGCGACGGTGATTAAAGCTATTGCCGCAGGTAAAGTGGCTGCAGCCAACATTGATGAAGCGCTCGGGTTTGCGCATAGCGTGTACGACGAGGTGGAAATTCCTCCGGCGCGTCCTGCTATTGGTGCTTGTGGTCGCGTGAACTTGAAAGATGTCGCTTTCGCTGAGGCGGCCAAGACGTTCGACCTTGCCAAAATCGGCATGTCTTCGCAAGAGGCTGCACAGGAAGCCAGCCGTTGTTTGCGCTGCGATCATTATGGATTTGCTGCAACGCGCACCGAGGAGGTATCCACATGGTAAACGTGGTTATAGATAACAAAGCGTTGGCTGTTGCCGAGAACAGCACAATCCTTCAAGCGGCTGAACAACTTGGCATTAGCATTCCGACGCTGTGCTACTTCGCCGATCTTAACGACATCGGTGCTTGCCGTATGTGCGTGGTTGAAGTTGTTGGCGAAGAGCGCTTGGCTGCTGCGTGCAACACCGTCGTGCGTGAGGGCATGGAGGTCATAACTTCGTCTGATGCCATCACCGAGGCGCGCATTACCGCACTTCGTCTGCTGCTTTCTCAGCATGATCTCAACTGTGCATATTGCAATCGAAGCGAAACGTGCAAATTGCAAAGCTTGCTTTTGGAGTATGGTGTTGCTCAGTGGGATGACTGGGGAAATGTGGTTGAAGTGACCCCGAACCCGTATGCCAAGCAGCTAGTTAAAGGTCGCCGTGCCAAGTGGCCAAGCGACATTATTGTGCAGCGCGACACAAATAAGTGTGTAAAGTGCGGTCGTTGTATTGCTGCATGCGACAAGCTGGAAAACATTGGCGTTTGGAGCTTTGTGGGCTCAGGAGCTTTCTCGAATGTGGGAGTTGCTGACGGGCTGTCTATGCGCGATGCGGGTTGCGTGGGATGCGGCCAGTGCATCACCCACTGCCCGACAGGGGCGCTCACCGAGCGCGACGATGTGGAGGCGCTTAAGGCTGCCATTGCCGATCCGGAGATTACCACCGTTGTTCAAATTGCGCCGGCAACGCGTACGTCGTGGGGTGTTGGACTTGGTGCCGAAGACGGCGAACTTGGCGTCGAGACTATGGTGGCTGCGCTTAAGCAGCTGGGCGTCGATTACGTATTCGACACTTCGCTTGCGGCTGACCTTACCATCATGGAAGAGGGAACCGAGCTTTTGAGCGGTCTTGGAGCTGGCGTGCCTGATGAGCATGGCATTACCTGGCCGATGTTTACGAGTTGCTGTCCTGCCTGGGTGCGTCGCGCGAAAGATTGTCATCCCGATGCGCTCGCTCATCTCTCGTCGGCGAAAAGCCCCATGATGATGCTGGGTGCGGTGATCAAAACTTGGTTCGCTGAAAAGCAGCAATTGGATCCGGCGAAGATTTATTCGGTGGCGCTTATGCCCTGTACGGCGAAAAAGCACGAGGTCAAACTGCCAATGGAGGCTAATCCGGGCATTCCCGATATGGACGGCTCGCTGACCACGCGTGAGTTGATTCGCTGGGTGCACTCATCAGGTGTTGACGTGTCAAGCTTAGAGCCGCTGCCCCTTGATAACCCGCTTGGCGAGTATACCGGTGCCGGCGTTATCTTTGGCACAACAGGCGGCGTTATGGAGGCTGCTTTGCGCACGGCTTACTTTGTCGCGACTGGGCAACTGCCGCCACCTGATGGCTTTGAATTTGCCGTGTCGGAACATGGCGGTTGGGTAGAGGCCACCTTTGAGCTGGGCGAAACTGCTGTTCGTTGCGCCGTTGCGCACGGATTGTCAAACGCAGAAGCGCTGCTTGATGCAATTGGCACAGGCGCTGTTGAGTATGACTTTGTCGAAATCATGGCATGCCCGAGCGGATGCGCTGGTGGTGGCGGTCAGCCGATTGATGGTTCGGAAGCAGAGCTGGGGCTTGAGCGCGGAAATACGCTTCGCATGCTGGATAAGACGAAGTTGCCGCTTCGCTATTCGCATGAGAATCCCCAGGTCAAGATGCTTTATGAAGAGTATTTTGGCGAACCTTGCTCCGAGCGTGCGCATCACTTGTTGCACACCGTACACGTTGACTAGAGGTGTTCATGAAAAGACTAACATCAATCGTGCTGTTGGCGCTTTTGCTGGCAGTGTTGGGATTGTGCGCTTGCGCCGGCAGTCCCGCGGATTCGTCTGGGTCGACAGGATCTGAGTCGGCGAGCACTGACGTGGTGAACACTGACGCGCAGGCAGCAAACAAGCCTGGGTCGGGTGATTCGGCTGATGATCAGGACGCAGAGCGTGCGGCTGCCGAAGCAGAGGCCGACGCCTTGCGCATTGGCTCTATGAAAGGGCCGACCTCGGTAGGACTTGCGCACATGATGCAGCTTGAGCAAGGCGAGTTCACGGTTGTTGCTGCAGCCGATGAGCTGACTGGGCTGCTTTTGCAGGACGAGCTTGATATTGCGTTGGTTCCCGCGAATGTAGCTGCACTTTTGTATCAGCGCACTGAGGGGCAAATTCAGGTGATCGATGTCAATACTTTAGGGGTGTTATACGGTGTTTCGCTCGATGGATCTATTTCGTCTGTCGAGGATCTTTATGGGCGCACTGTTTACATGACTGGCAAAGGAACGGTGCCTGAGTATACCTTCGCCGCTTTATTGGAAGCCGCCGGCATGACGGCCGAAGATGTGACAATTCAGTTTTGTTCCGAGCCCGCCGAGGTGGCAGCGCAAATTGCTCAACACAGTGACGCTGTGGGCATTTTGCCGCAGCCATACGCGACAGCCATCACCATTAAAAACTCCGACATGAACATCGTACTTGACTTAAACGAGGCATGGATTGAGCTCACAGGCGGTGCTTTGGGGGATTTCGTGACTGGTGTAACAGTGGCGAAAACCGCCACAATCCAGGAGCATCAAGCGGTAATCGATTTGTTCTTGCAGCGCCATGAGCAGTCGGCTGCTGCTGCAAATGCCGATCCCGCTTCTGTTGCACAAACCGTGGCTGAGCTTGGAATAATAGAGAGCGAATCGCTTGCTGAGCAGGCTATACCTCGCTGCAACGTGGTATGTTTGGTGGGCGATTCGATGAAGGAAGTATTATCGGGTTATCTGGAGTGTCTCTATCAGCAGAATCCTGAATCAGTGGGCGCGCTTCCAGATGACAGCTTTTATTATGGCTGCGCCTGATAAATGAGTGCGCCCGATAGCCATACTGACAATGAGTAAGCCTGGTAATCATACTAACAATGAGTAAGCCCGATAGGCATACCGACAATAAATTAAAGCTTGGTTTAGCCCTCGCTGCCATTTTTTGGATAGTTTTATGGGCTGTAGTGGCGCATGTCCAAGGAAATCCGCTTTTGTTGGCAGATCCAGCAGAAACACTGCAGGCTCTTTGGCAGGCGGTGGTAACGCAAGATTTTTGGCAGGCGGTAGGGCAGACAAGCGCGCGTATTTTAGCAACCGCCGCGGTGAGCGCTTTGCTCGGCGTTGGGTTGGGGTTGGTGGCTGCTGGCTGCAACCCCGTTCGCATTTTGCTGTCTCCTATTCTGCAGGTGATGAAAAGCGTGCCAGTGGGATGCGTGGTTGTGATTGTGCTGGTTATGTCGGGGGCGGCCGGTGCTTTGATTGTCATTGTGGCGTTTGTGGCGCTCCCTCCTTTTTATGTTGCAGCACTTGACGGCTGGCAAAATCGCTCGCGAGAAAGCGAGCGGGTGCTGCGTTGTGCGGGTGTGAGCCGTTTTCGCGTGTTTTTAAGCTGCACCTGGCCTTCCATGCTGCCGTTTTTGCTGACTGCTACCAAAACGGCTGTTGGGCTAGCTTGGAAAGCTGGAATTACCGCCGAATTGCTTTGTGTTCCTTTGGGCTCTATCGGCGCTGCGGTGTATGTGTCAAAACTTACCCTTGATATGCCATCGCTTTTTATGTGGACGATAGTTGTGATGGCTTTGGGTTGGGCAAGCGAAAAACTGCTGCTCTGCCTTTTGTGCCTGACGCGCAAAAGCCCTCGTTGGGCTGTGGCTCTGTCTTGCTGGCGCGAGCCGTCGCAGTCTTCGCTACCTTTATCCCAGTCTTCGCCACCCGTGCTGCAGCACTCGTTAGATCTATCTCACTCTTCGCCATCTTCAGAAACCTTGGCCGCAGAGGAGGTTTCGTTTGCCTACGGCGACAGGCTTGTTTTAAGCGAGCTTACACTCAGCATTGCACCAGGTGAGCGGGTCTGTCTTATGGCGCCTACCGGGTCTGGCAAAACAACGCTTATATCTTTATTGGTTGGTGCGAACAAAGCGCAAAAGGGAAGCGTAGTTGCACCTCGGCGTTTGGGCGTTGTCACGCAAAAAGATACTTTGGTGGAAACGCTAACCCCCCTTGAAAACGTGCAACTTGTTTGCGGAGGATATGTTGCAAAAAGCCAGCTCGAGCGAGAGTTGGCTGCATTGCTGCCGGAGGGCACGATCGGTCGGGCAGTTGAGGAGTTGTCGGGTGGAACGCGTCGATTGGTTCAAATAGCGCGTGCGATCTATAGCGCGACCCAGGCGCTTGTGATGGATGAACCCTTTGCGGGGCTGGATGACCAGACGAACGCCCGCGCTTGTGAGTTTATTTGCGCTCATCAGGAGAATCGCCCTTTGCTTGTGGCTACGCATCACAGCTTAGATGCGAGGCGATTAGATGCTCGAGTCGTGACGCTTGATGGAGCTGGTGGCTTGTCAGCTGCGCGCATGTGAGCATGTGATGCTCACGGCTGCTCGGACGCCTGCGTCGCCGCAGCGAACAGCGCACCATGCCGTCACCGCCCGCGTGCCGCTGCCGCGACCAGCCCTGCATGCGCGCTTTTTCGCCACCGCCCCCGTGTCGCATGCAAGCTTTTGCGCCACCTGGGGTTTTGTCGCGCACGTTAGAAATTCGTTTCGTTATTTTGCGAGTTGTGGCTGGAAAAGGCCTCTCGTCGGGGAAATTCGCATGTTTTGGGGGTGCGGACAAAAACTTGGACCAACACAGGTCCGGGAAAGGAGTCCGCATGTATGACAGAGAAACGGT
>RAZB01000003.1 GCA_003612515.1 bacterium D16-34 | reverse complement strand
GTACTACAGCGTCAGGCTGTGGGAGGACGGGAAGTCGCGCTCACAAAGGACGCTTTTGTTATGTCTAGATGAAAAACCTTCCGTTAATGGTTATGCTTGGTTGCTTGGTCGTCTCTTTAGAGGGTTTTGTTGCTATTCGGCCGTATAATATAGATTCGACTATATTGGGACAGCTGTACCCAAGCAAAGATTGCAGAGGGATAATTATGAGTGAGCAAACAGAAGAACTAGAGCGATTATCTCAAGAGGCTTTGTCGTCAGATGAGAAACTAAAAGAACTCATTGAGTCATTGTCTGGACCTTCGCGTCGTGAGCGACAGACTGCTGCTGCAGCCCTTGCGCTTGTTGCGCAAACAGATATCAGCCGTGTTGTGCCCTATCATGCTGAATTGGTTGATGCACTAAATAGGCCTGAGTCCCAGACTCGTTGGGAATGCCTTGATATTTTGACGCTTATCGTTCCCGAGGATTCTCGCGTATGCGATAAAGCACTTCCTGGTGCTGAGACTGCGCTATTCGACGAGAAGAACGGACCTGTGCGTTTGGCTGCTATGCGCTTTATGTGCAAACTCGGCGCCACGACCGAGGCGCGTTCTGAGCGAATTTGGCCTTTTATTGACGAGGGAATCCAGTGTTATCACGGAGATCTTGAATATCAAGATATGCTCTCTGCAGTTGTTGAATTTTCTCAAGGCAAACTTTCCGATGAGGTCAAGAAACAGCTTGCGAATCGCGTTCAGTTCGATTCGGAAAATGGTCGAGGCTGGCTAAAGCGAAAGTCTCAAGCAATTTTGGATAACGTTAAGTAATTATTAAGATAAGCGGGTGTTTCGCCCGCTTGTTGTATGTAGTCACACGTAGTAAGTCGCATGTATATGTTTGCCATATGCGCGAATTTTGAAAAGTAGTCTTTTTGGTTGAGAAGGAGACAAACGATGGCACAAAGCCGTTATGCAGACATCTTGCAGGTAGGCGATAAGAGTTATACCTACTATCCGGTTTCTGGCTGCAAAGATGCCGAGAAGCTGCCTTATTCTTTAACTGTTCTGTTGGAGAATGTATTGCGCAAAGCGGAATCTGATGATGCCGCTCAACGCTTAGCAGAGCGCATTATTGAAGCTGGAACATCTGGAGTTGTCGGTAGTGAGGTTGAGTTTTCTCCTGCTCGCGTTTTGTTTCAAGACTTTACGGGCGTGCCGGTGTTTGTTGACTTTGCTGTCATGCGTGAAGCCTGCGCTGCTCTTGGAGGAGATCCCAAACGCATCAATCCGCAAATTCCGTGTGATTTGGTAATTGACCACTCGGTTATTGCGGATGTCGCTGGCTGCACCTCAGCAATGTCGAAGAATATGACACTTGAATTTGAGCGCAATCAGGAACGCTACGATTTTCTCAAGTGGTCTCAGCAATCTTTCGACAACGTTCGAATCGTGCCTCCCGGGGTTGGCATTTGCCATCAGCTCAATATTGAAGCTTTTGCGCCGGTGGTAATGACGGCTCAACCAGGGGATGCGGGTGCGGGTGTCGCAGATCCGGCAAGCCCTGAAGCTTCGACAATTGCTTATTTTGATACGCTCGTTGGAACCGATAGCCACACACCTACCGCAAATGGTATTGGCGTACTTGGCTGGGGCGTTGGAGGTATTGAGGCTGAAGCGGCAGCACTCGGACAGCCTATTACGACGTTGGTTCCGCGCGTTGTTGGCGTTCGCTTGACAGGTCAGCTGTCTGAGGGCGTAAGCGCTATGGATGTCTCTTTGACGTTCGCTCAGATGCTTAGAGCAACAGGGGTTGTCGGCTGCTTTGTTGAATGTTTTGGACCCGGACTTGCAAGCTTGAGTGCAACGCAGCGTGCATGCATCTCAAATATGACACCAGAGTATGGGTGCACCTGTACGCTCTTTCCTGTTGATCAGGCCACAATTGACTATTTGACGCTGACTGGTCGCAGTCAAGAGCAGGTTGATTTGGTTCGCGCATACGCCCAAGCGCAAGGGTATTGGTATGAGCAAGGATCACCCGAGCGTGTGTATTCTGAGGTTATTGAATTAGACTTAAGCAACGTCAAGCGTTCTTTGGCCGGTCCTTCGCGTCCGCATGACCGCTTTGATTTTGAGTCTGCACAGACGCGTTTTGCAGAGATTTGTGATGATCGAGGTGTCGATCGTACAAGAAGTGTGACCGTAGACATTGATGGCGTGCCCACCGAGCTTAAGGATGGAGCGCTTGCGATAGCGGCGGTAACGAGTTGTACGACGGCAACAGATCCTGCCATGATGCTTGCGTGTGGCTTGGTTGCTCAAAAGGCTGCCGAAGCAGGGCTTAAACCCAAGCCATGGGTAAAAACAATTCTGGCACCTGGCTCAAAGGCAACTGAGTTGTTATTAGAGCGTGCGGGTCTTTTAGAAGGATTGCGCAGCCTGGGCTTTTATACATGCGGCTTTGGTTGCATGAGCTGCATTGGAAACTCTGGACCTATTCGCTCTGAGTTGCACGATATCGCTGATCAGATTGAGCTGGCAAGCGTCTTGTCGGGCAATCGCAACTTTGAAGGACGCATTTCACCTGATGTATCGCAAAACTATCTCGGCGCACCGGCAGCGGTCATCGTCTATGCGCTCGCTGGCTCTATGGATGTGGATGTCGCACGCGAGCCGTTGGGGACGCGCGACGATGGCACCCCGGTTTATGCGGCTGATATTTGGCCGACGAATGCAGAGATTGCCGAATTAATGTGCACATATGTGACAGACGATCTCTACGAAGAGGGCATGCGCGATATGTATGCAGGGGATGTGGCTTGGCAGCAACTTGGCAGTGAGCCAAGTGATACCTTTGCATGGGATGAGCGTTCAACCTATGTTCGCCGTGCACCGTACTTTGATGGTATGGAAAAAGAGCCTTGTGCCGCTTCGCCGGTAAAGGACGCGTGCATTTTGGCGAAGTTGGGCGACTTCATCACAACGGACCATATCTCACCTGCAGGATCCATCGCACTTGATTCGCCTGCTGCAGCGTACCTGGAATCAAAGGGGGTTGCAGTTAAAGACTTCAATACCTATGGATCACGCCGCGGCAATCATGAGGTGATGATGCGAGGGACGTTTGCCAATGTTAAGTTGCAAAACGAATTGGCTCAGGGCAAACGTGGTGGCTGGACGCGCAATGCATTGACCGGTGAGATTGAGCCGCTTTTCAACGCTGCGGTTGCTTATGACGACGATCAGCTTGATGTGGTAGTTATAGCTGGCAAGATGTATGGCTCTGGTTCATCGCGCGACTGGGCAGCGAAAGGACCTGCGCTTTTAGGCGTGCGTGCGGTTATTGCTGAGAGTTATGAGAGAATCCATCGCTCGAATCTGATTGGAATGGGTGTTTTGCCCTTGCAATTTGTTGAGGGCGAAAACGCACAAACGTTAGAGCTTGATGGCACCGAACGCATAAGCATTGCACCAGTTGATTTCAGTGCCGGGTTGCCAAGTCCGGCTATCACTTCGGTAACGGCAACAGATGCGCAAGGTAGGAAGCGCATCTTTGATGCTATTGTACGCGTGGATACACCAACGGAGGGGTATTACATGCAGCATGGTGGAATCCTGCAATATGTCTTAAGGCAGTTGGCAAGCTAGAGAGTATATATACAAGAGAGCGATAGAATATGAAGCAAAATTCAGGGTTCGACGCCCTTATTGAAGCATTAAAGCAATCAGGCATAAACATGGATGGTAAGTTTGATGCCGACACTTCTTATACCGAGGCGCAAACGCCCGGCTCAGATACGGGAGGAAGTCATTCTGGTGGCTCAGGTGGCACAAAGCCGCCTCGTCCGCGTGTTGAGATTCCGTTCGCTGATAAGATGGCGAATTGGGGTAGGCGCACGGTGGTTGTGGCTGCGATTGTAGTGATAATTGTGGCGCTGGCGGCATATTGGTGGTTCCATCCGCCAATCAATATCCATAGCACCGATACGTGGCTGTTTGTCTGTGTGTTTGTGTTGCTGCCGCTGTTTGTCTTTTTCTGGAGCAAGTCAAAAAGCTATCAGAGCGGAACAAAAAAAGTTAAAGCCTCTGAGAGCAAAGCGAAAGCATTTAAGATTGCATCGTATGTACCAGTGCTTGTCGTGGTACTCGGATTGCTTGGTGCCCTTTTGTCGCTGCCGCTGTTCCCAGGAAATGCTGAGAAGTACTCAAATGTGTTAAAAACTGATACGCTGGAATTCGCCCAAGACATTAAAGAAGTGAATTATTCTGAGATTCCGGTTATTGATCGCAATTCTGCTATTTTGCTTGGCAATCGCGAGATGGGTTCAATTCCTGAATATGTCAGTCAGTTTGAAGTTTCGACGTTGTACAGCCAAATCAACTATCAAGGAACTCCGGTTCGTGTAAGTCCTTTGGGATACGCTGATCTTTTCAAGTGGTTTACCAATCGTGAAGGCGGCATTCCGGCATATGCGTTAGTCAATATGACAACTCAGGATGCTGAGATTGTTCGTTTAGGAGACAATCCTATCCACTATTCGCAAAGTGAACCGTTAGTTCGCAATATTGATAGGCATGTGCAGTTGAAATACCCGTTTTATATGTTTGACGAGAAGTCTTTTGAGATTGACGAAGATGGGCATCCGTGGTGGATTTGTCCTGTAAAAGATTTCACGATTGGCTTGTTTGGTGGCCAGACTATTGATCGAGTGGTGCTTTGTGATGCCACGACTGGCGAGTGTCAGGATTTAGCTGTCGAAGATTGCCCCGAATGGGTTGATCGGGTGTTTCCTGCTGAGCTGCTCATTCAGCAATACAATTGGTGGGGTGCATACAATAACGGTTGGCTGAACTCTTTCTTAGGACAAGAAGGAGTGGTGCGTACTACTCCGGGAACCGATGGAGCGGTTGGCTATAACTACATTGCCAAAGATGACGACGTATGGGTTTATACGGGCGTTACTTCAGCTACCGCCGACAACTCCATCATTGGATTTGTGTTGGTCAACCAACGTACGCAAGAGAGTCATTTCTACAGCGTTTCAGGCGCCACCGAAGACTCGGCAATGGATTCTGCAGAAGGTCAGGTTCAAAACCTGCGCTATACCGCAACGTTCCCGTTGCTTATCAATGTTTCGAATCAGCCGACCTACTTTATGGCGCTTAAAGACGGCGCTGGCTTGGTAAAGAAATTTGCGATGATTGATATTCAGCGCTACCAAAATGTAGCGGTGGGTGATACTGTCGCCGACACGCAAAAAGCCTACGAGGCGCTGCTGGCAACAAATGGCGTAGTTGCGGAAGGCGAGGGCGGAGTAGCTGATGTGGTGACCGTAAAAGGTGTTATTCGCTCCATGAATCAGGCGGTCATTGAGGGCAACACGCATTTTTATCTCACCATTGAGGGCGAAGATGGCGAAATCTTTGACTTTGCCTTGCCTGGATTATTAGACATTGTTGGATATGCGGTGGGAGATACGATCAATTTCACCTATGTGGAAAATGACACCTCAAGCACAAGTCCGGTTTATGAGATTTTAGGTGGCACGCTTGCATCGGGTGCGACGGTTACGCAAGATGAAACGCTTTCGGGCGAGCCGAAAGAAGATGTGGTAACTCCGTGAACCGAGCAGGCATAAAAGCTTGACAGTATCGCCTGATCTATTAAAATATACAGGCTGTCTTTTTAGACTTTTGGGTATATCAAGACAGCCTGTGAATACAAAAATGTTCCGCTACTAAAGACAGCAGGCACCAAAGCGCAACTCTTGAAGAAGCGCAAAAGGTTTAATCGCACAAGCGGCCCGCCGAGGTGGTTAGCATGATTCGCTATGCTGAATGCTGCGACCTCCGTCTGTGTGCGGGGGTCGTTTTCTTTTCAAGTGAAGCGACCCACCCTCAAAAGGGCGGAACGCGATTTGCTTGAAAAGGAGGTGTACAGAATGCCAAACGCACAAAACATTGATCAACTTTCGCGCATCAAGTCTGACTTGGAAGATTGCCCTGCAGTTTGGGTAGTTGACTATCGCGGTTTGACCGTTAAGGAAAGCCAGGCGCTGCGCAACGCAATTCGTGAAGCAGGCGCAAGCATGAAGGTGTACAAAAACACCATTATGCACATCGCACTGACTGAAGCTGAGCTGCCGACTCTTGATGATATCTTGGAGGGTCCAAGCGCATTTGTCTTCTCTGGTTCTGATGTTGCTGCTTCAGCAAAAGCTGTTAAGAATTTCGCTAAGAGCAATGAAAACCTGGTTATCAAGGGTGGCTTGATGGAGGGTGCAGCTGTTTCAGCTGCTGAGGTTGAGGCTATTGCTTCTCTTCCGTCTCGCGAGGAGCTCATGGCTCAAATTGCTGGCGCAATTTCTGGTGTTGCTCGTGGTCTTGCTACGACGATCGACGGCGTGCCGCGTAAGGTGGCACAAGTTATGCAGGCTCTCTCAGATCAGAAGGCTGCATAACATAACATGCGGCAAAAGGTGCCGCATGGCTTTCGCAAGCGTATTATGCGCTGCAAACTGACGAATGACGTCTGTGCGTCACATTGAAAAAAGTGAAGCCAGCCTTGCGAGGTTGGCCCTATGAAAGGAATGAACAATGGCTGTAACTCGTGAAGAGATCATTGAAGCTTTAAAGGAAATGTCACTGCTTGAGGCATCTGAGCTCGTTAAGGACATCGAGGAGACTTTCGGTGTTTCTGCTGCTGCTCCGGTTGCTGTTGCTGCTGTTGCTGGTGGCGCTGCTGACGGCGGTGCTGCTGAAGAGAAGAGCGACTTCGACGTTGTTCTCGAGGGCTTCGGCGACAACAAGATCGCTGTTATCAAGGTTGTTCGTGAGATCACCGGTCTTGGCCTGAAAGAGGCTAAAGAGGCTGTTGAGGGCGCACCGACCACCATCCAGGAAGGTGTTGCTAAGGACAAGGCTGAGGAAATCAAGGCTCAACTCGAAGAGGCTGGTGCAGCTGTTACCCTTAAGTAATAACAACTGTTTATTACTTACAGCTTGAGGCTTTTTAGGCGTCACACATGGTGTGGCGCCTTTTTTGTTGCTCAAGTGATTTCGCTGTAGCTCGCATGAACTGCGGCTTATATGGGCAGTTTGCCACACGAACTGCGTGCCGTGTACAGCGCATGCCACATTAACTGCGTACGATGTGTGGCGAATGCGCGATATAGTGGCATCGCGCGTTTTATTGAGAGCGCATCTGATAAGATAAATTCGCTAATGAATGGTGCAAGAATACTCGCATTTGCTTTAAGGGAGCGAACATGACAATTAAGTATGCACAAACCGCTTGGTCGGATATTAAAAGCTCGCCAAACTGGTTTGGCAAAATGCTTCTCTTGGGTTTGGTAGGTCTGATTCCTATTTTTGGTAGCATCGTGGTATATGGTTACTTGTTGAATTGGACGCGCGAAATTGCTTGGCGATATAAAACACCGCTACCACCGCGTATTTTTGGAAACGAGAATGGTAACCTTTATAAACTCGGATTCTTTGCCTTAGTGGTGAGTGTGGTTGTATATCTCATTTTGGAAGTTGCGAATGCGTTTCTTGGTGTTGGCGTGCTCGTAAAGTCACTCTATCATAGTGGGCTATTTGCCGGGATTTATAGCTTGACCACTTCGTCTACCTTTTTAGTACTTAGTTTGGCGCTCGGACTCTTTCTGACGCTATTGAGTTATGCAAGTTTTGCGCGCATGAGTGTTTATGGCACATTGAGCTCAGGTTTTCAGGTGAATAGACTCTGGGAGATGATTCGCTTTGATGCAAAGGGTCTACTTAAGATTGTCGGCATGACGCTTCTTATTGCACTGATTGCCTATCTTGCATTGGCTATTATTTTCGGGATTATGCTTTTCGCGTTTGCCTTCTTAGCCGTGGGTGCAACAGGAGATCTTGGATTTGCAACGCATCATTCACTAAGCAGGGCAATGAGTGTTGGCTTTGGCGTGAGTGGCATAACGTTTGTTTTTGAACTCTTGGTCTTTTGCTATTTGACATCAGTTGTTTTGGTATTTCTCAATATGATGGTATTTCGCTCGCTGGGTTATTGGGTTTCGCAGATGAATGTGGCGCAATGGGGTCCGCAAGATGCACCGGTTTTTGCTGCAGCAGCAAATCAGCCGACGAATGTATCTTATGCTCAACCTCAGCACCATCAGCAACCCTACACGCCGCCAGTTTCGTGGGAGCAGAACGCCGTTCCTCAGCAGCCTGTGCAGCCGCAAGCTCCAGCACAGCCACAAACGCCGGCACAGCCGCAGGCTCCGGCACAACCACAAACGCCCGCGCAGCAACAGACCCCGGTGCAGCAACCTTCGTCTGGGGCAAGCGACGCTCCTGCAAATCCCCATGAGGGCGCATAAGTATAAAGAATGCGATCTGAGTACATGGACGGCTTTTTGCCCATATCCAAAGAGGAGATGCTCGCTCGTGGGTGGGATCAGGTAGATTTTGTCTACGTCTTAGGTGATGCTTACGTTGACCATCCCTCGTTTGGGGCGGCTATCATTACGCGTGTTTTAGAGTCGCAAGGGTATAAAGTAGGCATAATCGCACAGCCCGACTGGACAAACCCTGATTCTGTGTGCGTCTTTGGCGAACCGCGCTTGGGTTTTTTGGTTTCTGCGGGAAACATGGACTCTATGGTCAACCACTATACTGTAGCCCAAAAACGTCGCAGCGATGACGCTTATTCGCCTGGTGGAAAAGGTGGCAAGAGACCAAACCATGCAGCGGTTGTCTATAGCAATCTCATTCGCCGCACCTATAAGAAAACACCCATTATCTTGGGCGGTGTTGAGGCAAGTTTGCGAAGGCTTGCTCACTATGATTATTGGTCTGATTCTATCAAGCGCTCCATATTGCTTGATTCGGGTGCAAATCTTGTATCGTATGGCATGGGGGAGCGCTCGATAGTAGAGATCGCTGATGCGCTCTCAGCTGGATTGGCAATTGAAGATATCACCTTCATCAACGGAACGGTCTATAAGACAAAAAGCCTTGAACATGTCTACGATGCTGTTATGCTGCCAAGTTTTGACGAGGTTAAGGCTGATCCGCTTGCCTATGCGGCCTCGTTTGCCATTCAATACAAAAACTCAGACCCCTATTCAGGAAACCGGTTGGTGGAACCATATTCTGATCATGAGTATGTCGTGCAAAACCCACCAGCAGAGCCGCTTGATAGTGCGCAGCTTGATGCAGTGTATCGACTGCCCTATACGCGAAACTACCATCCCTCATACGAGGCCGCCGGTGGCGTGCCAGCGCTTTCTGAGGTGAAATTTTCGCTCGCTTCCAATAGGGGTTGTTTTGGTGAATGTGCATTTTGCGCGCTGACATTTCATCAGGGGCGCATTGTTACTGCGCGAAGCAAAGAGTCACTGGTTGACGAAGCGCGCCTGCTCACAGAAGCCCCAGACTTCAAAGGTTATATCCATGACGTAGGCGGGCCGACTGCGAATTTCTCAGGACCGGCTTGCGCAAAGCAAACAAAAGCAGGGGCGTGTCCTCAGAGGCGCTGCTTGTCGCCGAAGCCGTGTAAGCAATTGGTTGCAGATCACGCTCCTTATCTGGATATACTTCGCGAATTACGAGAACTACCGCAGGTTAAAAAGGTATTTGTGCGCTCAGGTATTCGCTTTGATTACATCTTGCTCGATAAAAAGCATGGAGACGAATTTCTTTATGAGCTCATGGCACATCACGTTTCTGGACAGTTGCGTGTGGCACCAGAGCATGTTTCTGACAACGTGCTTTCAGTGATGGGCAAGCCGCCACATGCGGTCTATGAGCAGTTTTTAACACAATGCAAAAAGGCGAACGACAAAACAGGCAAAGAGCAATACGTGCTGCCGTATTTGATGTCGTCACACCCAGGATCAACTTTGGCGGATGCTGTTGAGCTTGCGGAGTACTGCCGCGATATTGGGTTTAGCCCGCGTCAGGTGCAAGACTTTTATCCCACGCCATCCACTATATCAACGGTGATGTATGCCACTGGCGTTGATCCGCGCACCATGGAGCCAATCTTCGTTGCAAAATCTCCCCACGAAAAGGCGCTTCAGCGTGCGCTTATTCAGTATCGTGACCCAAAGAATTACGAGCTGGTATGCGAAGCGTTGCGTAGGGCAAAGCGTACCGATTTGATAGGGTTTGGCGAAAAGTGTCTCGTGCGTCCTGGCGCGCGCCTGAGTGTGCGTCCTAGCAAAAAGCGTCGGAGCAAACAGGGGAGTCAGGCGCCGTCAAGCAGGAAAAGACCGAACTCTAAAAAATAGTCGCCGTCTTTTTGAAATAGGTATGACACAATAACTAAGGTCTACTTGAAAGACCGTTGGCATACGCTTATCTGTTTCAAGAGACAAGGAGTTTTCATGGCTAAATCTGCCACCGTTCCAACTATGGGTGCCCAAGATCCAACGGATGCCGTGCATGACGCACGGGTGCTGGGAAAGCCGAAAATGGTTATCTTTGGCTTGCAGCACCTGTTCGCCATGTTTGGTGCTACCATCTTGGTTCCCACGCTTACCGGATTATCAGTTTCAGCGACATTGCTTTTTGCAGGGGTGGGAACACTCCTTTTTCATTTCGTCACGAAAGGAAAAGTTCCTGCATTTCTTGGTTCGTCGTTTGCTTTTATCGCAGGCTATGCTGCTATTGCACCTGCGGGTGAGGCAAACTTGCTGCCTTATGCGTGCTTGGGCGTAGCTTGTTCGGGGCTTTTGTATTTGATTCTCTCGGCTTTATTTAAAGTGTTTGGGCCGTTGCGCATTATGCGCTTTTTCCCGCCTGTGGTAACCGGTCCGATCGTAATTTGCATTGGTCTTATCTTGGCAAGTTCGGCAATTGCGAATTGTGATACCAACTGGCCGGTAGCGCTTTTGGCTATTGCAACAATTATTGTGGCTAATATCTGGGGCAAGGGCATGATCAAGATTATCCCTATTTTGCTCGGCGTTGTGGTTTCGTATGTTGTTGCCGCAGTGGTGGGCTTGGTTGACTTTGCGCCTGTTGCTGAGGCAGCCTGGGTTGGTGCACCGTTTTTGTGGGACAATACCGTGTTCTCGCTGTTTGGATCGAGCTTTGACGCAGGCCTTGCCATCACGGCTATCATTACCATTATGCCGCTTGCTTTCGCCACTATGATTGAGCACATTGGCGACATGTCGGCAATTAGCTCAACGTGTAATCGCAACTATATTGCAGAGCCAGGCTTGCATCGCACGCTGCTTGGCGACGGATTAGCTACCATGGTGGGGTCGCTCTTTGGTGCTCCTGCAAATACTACTTATGGCGAAAACACGGGCGTTCTTGCCCTGACACGGGTGTTTGATCCGCGCGTAGTGCGTATTGCGGCATTGTTTGCAATTCTGTTGTCCTTCTGTCCGAAGTTTGCCGCTGTTATCGCAGTAATGCCAGCGTGTGTAATTGGCGGCGTATCTTTGGTGCTCTACGGCATGATTTCTGCTGTCGGCATTCGCAATTTGGTGGAAAACCACGTGGATTTCATGCAGACGAGAAACGTGCTTATTACAGCGCTGATATTGGTGCTCTCGCTTGGTATAGCCTATAGTGCCGCAGGTGCTATTGTGCTGCCGGCTGGTTCAATTACTATATCGTTGTCCGGTTTGGCAGTTGGATCTATCGTTGGCATTGTCTTAAATATCATTTTGCCTGGTCATGAAGAACCGTGGAACAATGAAAAAGAGGCAGAGCAGCCATCCGGAAAACCGGAGCTGACACTGCCTCTCGAAGCAGATCTTGTTGATATGCCTATTACTAATGAATGAAGTTGGTAAAGGTTGCCACTTCAAGTGTCGGCGGCTCAAGGCCTTCTTTGCGCGCAAGCTCAAAGGCCTTGAGCATGTAGGCCATATTGGTACCAAGTATGCGCATGCATTGCATGCCTTCTTCGTCTTGTCGCACTTCGTCAGGGTTGGTGCCATGTACCATATTCCAATAGCGAGAAGAAACAATAGGCATTTGCGCGATGGTCATATACTTGTTGAGCTGGTCGAAGGTTGCCGTGGTGCCAGCGCGGCGGGCGGACGATATGGCAGCAGCCGGTTTGAAGTAGAAGCGATTCGGCCCTTCTGCACGGGAGCCTGCATAAAAGGCTCGATCTAGAAAGGCTGTCATATTGCCGCTGGCGGCCGCATAGTGAACCGGAGACCCAAACACAAATCCGTCCGCTTCACGTGCCTTTTCGATAAACTCATTTACAACATCATCGAAGACGCATTTGTGCAGCTCTGAGCAGCGCTTACAAGCAATGCATCCTCCGATGGGCTTGTTTTGAATCCAGAAAATCTCGGTGTCTATGCCGTTATCTTCAAGGGTGCGAGCAACTTCTTCAAGGGCTGTATAAGTGCATCCTTTTTGGTGTGGACTTCCGTTGACAAGCACTACTTTCATGTGTCCTCCTTTTGCTTTTACTCTTTATTCAGTATAGCAATGTGCACCAAGACTGTGTGTTCGCCGGGTGGCTGCCGCAACGATAGCTTGTGCGTGATTGATTTGGTGGCGAAGACGCATTGCGCGCGCATAGGCAACGGCTTCGTTTGTGGGGGTGGCGTTTGCATTGAGCGTATCAAGGCAAAGGCTAAGCTCTCGGGCCGCCTGATCAAGTGATTGCGAAGATCGTAAGATAAGGCAGTTTTTCGACATGGTTTTTTGCATGTGCGAAGTGAGAAGCGCTGCGGTTTGCGCATCGATGCCTTCAAAAGTGTTGTACGTTGTCGTTGCGCTTAGGTTCTCTTTGTGTGATCGAAGGCGATTTTCGCCTATATGAAGTGCGTGTTTTGCCGCAGCATATCCTGCGCGCCTGCCAAATACCAGAGCGCTCGCGCTCGCAAGTCCACCAATGCGATCCGCACCGTGCACGCCGCCACTGCATTCGCCGCAAGCATAAAGACCGTCAACTCCACAAAAGCCATCGCTATCTATAGCAATGCCGCCATTTGCCGCATGAGCATAGGCTGCGATGCGCATAGTGTCGTTTATGGTGATCCCGGCATGCTCATACAGCCAGGTAAAATATACGTCTACGAATTCAGGAAGCTCATTTGTTGTGTTTATGTCGGCTGATTTTGCACAGCTGTTTGTTGTGGCGGCAGCTTTTGGTGCGTAGCGAACCAAAAGCCCCTTATCACCTGCGCGCGCCAGAGCAAAATCCACTTCGCGCGATATTCTTTCGCAAGTAAACGGACCATGTTCGCTACGAGCTTCTAAGATTTTGTGCGTATCTTGGGCGGGAAGGACGGGATTGTTCTGTAAGTTCGTTAGTGTGACGTGGCGAAAAATTTTTTCGTTGAAGACTGTTCCTTCTCCGGCTCCTATAAGTCCTGGCATGATTTGGATGAACTCTATATTTGTAAGAGATGCACCCACTGAAGTTGCCATCCCTTGCGCGCTGCCAATTACATCGTATCCTGTGAGTCGTCTGGCAAACAGACCACCGGAACCGCCAGTGGCTAACACGACACTACCGGCGTTAATTTGAATAAGTTGACCTGCGGTTGGGCTGTCTTCATTATGGTCGAAACATACCACGCCACAAACTGTTGTTGCCTTTTCGGGGGCAGATGTCAAACCGGGAGTGCTGTCGAGATCACAGTGTGGATGAACAAGGAGTTCTATTGCTTCTAAACCCGAATGAATTGTCACATTGGATTGGTGCAAGAGGCGCGAAATGGTCTGCTCATAGGGTTTGCGCTGAATGCCTCGCCACATGCGATGCTTGTGATCAAAACAGGGGATAAACTCTTGCTCATCAGCATGTTTTGGACACGTCAGCTTTACGCCTTTTTGTTCAAGCGCTGCAAGGGCTAGAGGGGTTTCGTGGACAAGGGTGGACACCAGTTTAGGATCAGGGACATTTTGACCTACTTCTAAAATGGTGGAAATAAACTCATCTTCGTCATCGGTATTTTCAGGACCCACACAACCAAGCCCCCACGTGCCAGGATAAAAGCTTGAACCCGAAAAGAGCGGTCCTAAGCTGACAAGCACAACATCTGCGCCATCTTCGGCAGCGCTCAGTGCGGCGGTGGTGCCGCTTAGTCCGCTTCCAACAACTACAACATCGCAAGTAATCTGGTGCACGCTTGCTTCCAATCGAGTGCTCTTGACATTAATGCATCAATTGTAGCGTTGAGCAAACAGCTATACTTATATGCATGAACAAACACATAACAAACGAACTTGCAAGCAACATATCCGATGTTGCGCTCATTATCGAAGGCGGCGGTCTGCGCGCGTCATATACTGCTGGAGCAATAGTGACATTGTTGGAGCGCGAGCTGTACTTTCCGAGCGTCTACGGTATATCTGCGGGCTCAAGTCATGCGGTCAATTATCTTTCTCGAGACAAGCGGCGAACGAAATGTTCGTTTGTCGATTTTGTTACTGAACCAAATTTTGGTGGCTGGGGAAGTTTTCTACACGGAAACGGCTATTTTAATAGCCCTTGGATTTACGAGGGAATTGCTGAGGCAGTTGCTGGCAGTGATTCGCCTTATGCGTTTGATTTTGAAACATTTGCGAAAAACCCTGCTCAAATACACATTGAAGCTTTCGATTGGGAAAGCGGAGCGACGGTGGCTTGGACGCGCAAAGACATGCCAACCATGCGCGATATGATGCTTCGCGTTCGAGCTTCTTCGTCTATGCCAATCTTTATGCCGCCAACACTGATTGAGGGAAAAACCTACCTGGACGGCGGTATGGGGGAGAGCTGGGGAATTTTGATCGACGCCGCGCGACGTGATGGATATGAACGCTTTTTTGTTATTCGCACGCAGCCTAAAGGTTATCGAAAATCTGAGTTAAGTGCAGCCCAAAAAGCGCTCTTTCGCACGGTATTTCATGCGCACCCTTTGGTGGCGGAAAAAACAATAGAGCGACCCGCGCGCTACAATGCCTTGTGTGATGAGCTTGAGCGCTTGGAATCTGCTGGTCAGGCATATGTTTTCTATCCTGAGCAGATGCCGGTGACGAATAGAGAAATCCATGTCGAAAAGCTCCAGCATGCTTATGATTTAGGCTACGAGCAAGCGCAGCGCGAAGCATGCGCATGGGAGAGGTGGCTTGCATGAGTGAGGCTACGTCAAAGCTGGAATTGATTATGGGTTCTGAGGCTGTTGCACGCCTCTCTTCGGCATGTGTGATGGTACTGGGGCTTGGTGGCGTTGGTTCAAATTGCACTGAGGCACTTGCTCGCGGTGGCGTGGGTTCGTTTGTGCTCGTAGACCACGATATTGTTCAGGAGAGCAATATCAATCGGCAAGCTATTGCATTTATGTCTACGCTTGGGCAAAAAAAGACCGATGTTATGGCGAAGATGATTGCAGACATCAATCCGAATGCGCAGGTCGTTACGCTTGATAAGTTCGTTTTACAAGAGAACGTAGATGAGCTTATGGATGAGTGGGCGCCTCGCGTTGACTATGTAGTGGATGCCATTGACACCATCTCAACTAAGCTGGCTTTAGCTCAATATGCTGATAAAAACAACGTTTCACTTATAGCGAGCATGGGTGCTGCCAACAAGCTTTATCCCGAATGCTTTCATGTTGCTGATATCTACGAGACAAAAAATTGTCCGCTGTGCAGAATCATGCGTAAAGAGGGAAGAAAGCGTGGTATTTCCAAACTAAAAGTGCTTTATTCTGCCGAAGAGCCAGTGGCGGTTGAAGTTCGCAAGGATGCTACTCGACGCGAACGGTCCAACCTGGGCACCGCCTCGTATGTGCCCCCAATTATGGGACAAATGATTGCTGGTGAAGTTTTGCGCGATGTGGCTTTTGGGGCAAAAGGGATTAAGCATGAAATATGATATGCACTGTCACCTGGACTTTTGCTCAGCACCTTCGCTTCTGGCAGATCAGCTTTGCGCTGATGGTGTTGGGGGTTTGTCCGTTACGGTTGAACCAAGTGGCTTTTTGCGCGCAAAAGAAGCGCTGTCGAAGGTCGAAGGCTTTCAGGCAGCGGCAGGGTTGCATCCTTGGTGGATTAACTCTAACAAGGCGCAAGCGCACTTGCAGGTAGCAGCATTGTTAGAGGTGTTGCAAACAACGCGCTTTGTCGGTGAGATCGGCCTCGATACAAGCGCCCATGCCCGAGCCTCACTTGAGGTGCAAGTTTTTGTGTTTCGCCAGATCATAAGAGCATGTGCCCGCCAAGGGGGATACGTGTTATCACTTCATGGGGTAAAAGCGGTTGGCGTTATGCTTGATGAGATCGAAGCGTCTAACGTTTTGCAAGATAACAGCTGTATCTTTCATTGGTTTTCTGGGTCTTCGCAAGATTTAATGCGTGCGATTAAGCTTGGGTGTAGGTTTTCGGTGAACTCGCGCATGCTTGCGAGTGGCAAAGGTAAAGAATACGCAAAGGTAGTGCCACTCGACGCGCTTTTGTTAGAGACGGATTTACCGCAGCAACAAAGTGAGGCGTCGGTAGATGACTTGAGCGCTCAGATGAAAAATGCTTTGAGTGTGGCGTTTGATGAGTTGGCGCGCATAAAGTTTGCAACACGCGAAATTGAAGACGTGACCGAGGAGCAAAAGACTCACTTGGCGCAAACATTAGCAAAGCAAAGCGAGGGTCTTTTGGAATAAATGCCCATGTGCCGAAACTTCGGAAAAACTTCGATAATTATCTTGACTAAAATGATCATCAAACAGGAGAATTACTTACACACGAAAGGAGCGGCATGTACATTACGTGCTTAGATCTTGAAGGGGTGCTCGTCCCTGAAATCTGGATCGCTTTTGCTGAGGCGAGTGGAATTAGCGAACTGACGCGTACTACACGTGATGAGCCTGATTACGACAAGCTTATGACGTGGCGTCTAGGAGTTTTGCGTGAGCATGGATTAGGGCTGGCAGAAATCCAACAGGTGATTGATACTATTGATCCGCTTCCGGGCGCCAAAGAGTTTTTGGATGAGCTGCGAGAAATTGGACAAGTTGTCATCATCTCGGATACGTTTACGCAATTTGCGCAGCCATTGATGCGCAAACTTGGATGGCCAACTATTTTCTGCAACGAACTCGTTGTGGGCGAAGACGGTATGATCGAGGACTTTTCCATGCGCTGTCCAGAGTCAAAGCTCACTACGGTACGCGCATTGCAATCCTGTGGATTTGATACAATTGCAGCGGGGGATAGCTTCAACGATCTTGGCATGATTCAGGCTAGTGCTGCAGGCTTTTTATTTAGGTCAACCGATGCTATAAAAAAGGCGCATCCTGATATTGCTGCTTTTGAAGATTACGATGATCTTATGGCGGCTATCCGTAAGGTTATAGCGTAATTCGTGGAATTAAGGTAGTGTAGAAGGCGCCATATTCAGCGGCAGTGCCGCATTTTCATGGGCGCCACCTCGAGCGAACTCCTTCCCTCCTTCGCTCGAGGTGGCACACGTGTATATTGGCAAGTATTCGGTTGCCTCGACGGGGGTCGTGAGGAGGAGCCGTGGGTAGTAATCCGCAGAAGTTAAAGCTTTTGTATTTAATGCAAATGATGTCGGAAGAAACCGACGCTGAACAAGGCCTTACTATGGGTCAAATTCTTGAGCGTCTTGAGGCGCAAGGAATTCACGCTGAGCGCAAGTCGGTCTATCGCGATATTGAGACCCTGCGTGATTTTGGGTTTGATATTCGCAGTTACCAGCGCGCACCTGTTGAGTATGCGCTCGGAGAGCGTGATTTTACGCTTTCGGAATTAGAGTTGCTCATTGACACCATCCAATCTACGCGCTTTTTGACGCAGCGAAAAAGCGATGCTTTGGTTCGCAGTGTTAAAAAGCTCGCGTCAGTAAATCAGCGTAAGCTGTTGGATAAACGTGTTCATGTTAACGGGCGCATCAAGATGCAAAACGAGTCGGTTTTTGCAAATGTCGACCGGATTCACGAGGCTATTACGCGTCGTAAAAAAGTGACGTTTTTGTACTTCAAGTATGATGCCGACAAACAAAAAGTCTACCAGCGTGACGGACAACGTTATGAGGAAAATCCCGTTCATTTGGTGTATGCCGACGGGTATTACTACTTGGTTGCGTATAACGAAAAGCATGAAAGCTTTCCGAATTACCGCGTAGATCGTATGGATAGAATCCAGATCAGTGACGAGCCGGTCTGCAGAAATGAGCGCATTGCTAATTTCTGTGTAGAAGATTTAGCTGAACATGCGTTTAGTATGTATTCTGGAGACAAAGTTAACGTGACACTTCTGGTGGATGAAGAGGTCATGAGCTCGGTGATCGATCGTTTCGGCAAGGATATCCATGCATTTCGTTTGAATGAGAATCAAGCACGTGTGGTAGTTCCTGTCATGAAAAGCCGCGTGTTCTTTGGGTGGTTAGCGCAGTTTGGTACCGCAATACGCATCGAAAAACCTACTAAGCTAGCTGAAGAGTATGTGGCATATCTCCATGAAATTATGCAAGGCTATACCGAGGATATCGAAGACGACGCGCTTGCATAGGTTTGCGATCTGATCACTTAAAAGATACAGCGGCTTTTACGCTGACATACCTTTTAAGCAACTGCTTGGCGCGGCGCATTGTGGCGCATATGAGGGTTGCGGAGTGCTGATGTGCGAAGCGTTTGGCAGCGATGTTGGCGCAAAGGTGAGCGCCTTTGCGCACGTTCGCTCGTGCAGCCACCAGCCCCAAGCGTGATGCGCCCTCCATCATCAAAGCGAGCCTCGAGTGCGGTGAGCAATCCCTTTTCACTGGTGCCAAACGAAAATGAACTAATATGGCGTCCGATGGCATAGCTGGCGGGCGTGAAAGTTTTCCATACGAATGCAGGCTGATTTGTGTTGCGAGGAATGAGTGGGATTTCTGTATTGAGCGCACCAAAGAAAAGCGCAACGTGCTGTCCATCAAGAGTAAATACTGCGATGTCTTGGTTTTCAAGGCGCAAGATCGTGGGGCTTTGCGTAAGCCAGGTATTATCTTCAGGGTTGTAAAGCGATAGTATGTCGCAAATTCGCACACCTGCACAACGAATGGCTTTGCGCATACCTTCGAGTGTGAGTTGAATGGGATCCCACGCAAACCGATCCTGCAAGAATTCGTAAATGCTCACAGCGTTTGATATGACTTCTTGGTTGTTGGTGTGCGTACGCATGGCAAACCTCCTTGGTGTATTTAAGCTTTGTTTTTCGATGTTTGATAGCATACGGAGGTTTTACGTTTTATGAGTACCAAAATTGGGACAGTAAACGATTTTTATTAAACCGTTTTTATGGCGATGTTTTATGGCGAAGCAAAGAGTACCGCGCGGGAGAACTTGCCAGCCGCGCGGTGCTCATCTATTGCAAAACTATGCAAACGTATTATGCAAACGTGCTATGCGATGACATAGGCTGCAGCATTTGTGCCTGCGTTGCGTCCGAAGGTCATGCAGTCTGCAATTGCGTTGCCACCGAGACGATTCGATCCATGGATGCCGCCGGTAACTTCGCCAGCTGCATACAAGCCAGGAATTGGATTGCCATCAGCGTCGCATGCTTCAGATTCAACATTAACTTTAATGCCGCCCATGGTGTGATGAACAGTTGGAACCTTGCGGCATGCATACCAAGGACCTTCAGTCATTTCAGCGTCAGCGGTGTTGTCGGCTACAAAACCAAACTCATCTTCAGCGCCACCAACTACTTCGTTGTAGGCATCAATTGAAGCTTGCAGGTTCGTGGCATCAACGCCCATAGCCTCAGCAACTTCTTCAACGGTCTCGCCGGTAACAATGTGACCTAAAGCAAGCATGTTGTTAATGGTTGCGCCGTTAGCATCGGGCTCGTCGGGGTCGGGATAGCGCAGCGTGTTGACAACAACCCAATAGGTGCCATCAGGTTGTGCAAAGATTGCCTTGCACAATGCGTCACGCTCAGCGCCCTCGTTTACAAAACGCTTGCCGTCGGTGTTAACGAAGATACGATTACGTCCAGAGGTACGTATGTCTTCCATGAGGCCGGTGCCTGGAGTGCCGCAGGGGTGAAGCTGAATGTCGGATAGTCCGATCAGTTCTGCGCCTGCGCCTTCTGCAAGTGCCAAGCCTTCGCCTTGAGCGCAAGGCTTGATGTTTGTGCAGCCAATAGAATCGTCTAAGGTAACTTCTTTCCAAACGCCATCGTTAACGCTTTGACGATATTCAACGTTTGCACCAAAGCCGCCAGTTGCAATAATGACAGCGCCAGCATTAACGGTAACTTCTTTTTCGCCTTTATACAATGCCTTTACGCCAACTACCGCTCCGCTATTATCGGTGATGAGCTCGGTTACTTGCATATCGTTGAGCAACATGATCTTGTCAGCGTTGTCTTCGATAAACTGCTGGAAAGAGCGGATGTAGGTATTGCCAGATGGGGTGGCCGGATAATGGCTACGTTGTCCCAAAGAACCGGTTGCAGAACCAATTTCGTCCTTGAATTCAACACCGAGCGACTCAAGCCAATGAACCGAGTCAAGAGCGTTGTCGGTGAGGTAATGGACAAGCTCAGGAGTGCCTTGTTCGTGTCCGCCTTTAATGGTGGTGTCGTAGAAGGTCTCAATTGAGTCTTCGATACCTTGAGGATCTTGACGCTCAGGGTCAACAGCATTTAGAGCGCCTTCAGAAACGTTAGTTGATCCACCGGTGATGCCGCATTTTTCCATTACGATTACGCTGGCGCCAGCTTGAACAGCAGCAATTGCAGAAGCGAGACCTGCACCGCCGCCACCAACAACGCAAACGTCAGTGTCATAGGTGTCTTTAATGTCAGCTGGTGCGGGCGCGTCGGCTGCCTGCAATGCCTCAAGAGCACCTGCCTGATCTGCGCAATTTTGCAGACCTTCGGTAAAGCTCATGGACGAAAGCGTTGCGCCGGTGACAGCATCAACGTTAAGTGTTTGATATTCCATGGCTTGATCGGTAAGGGTTTGCAGAGCGTCATAGCCAACACCAAAAGACTCTTGGTTGCTGGCGGTGTCTATAGCAGTAATAGCGTTGTCGCTAAACGTTACGGTCATGGTATAAGGTGCGTTATGGCCATTGACTTCTGCGGTATAGGTACCGGGAATCCATGCTTGTACTACTTCGTCAGTTGCGGTGTGTGGCGCACAGCCCGCAAGACCGAGAAGTCCAAGAGATGCTCCCATGACAGCTGCGCCTTGGCAGAAAGTACGACGAGACAGGTGTTGCAAGTTATATGTTGATGTTGTGCGTGCCATGATTGCCTCCTTAGGACTGGTACGTCTTTAAGCTCTTCTCGCTCCTTTGATTAATCGCTCTTTAAAGCGGTCATCATTTCAACGACTTCATAGTAGCGCGCTTGAAACTCTGACCTTGTGGCATGGGGTATCTGTTAACGCGATGTGTGTTTGTTGTATGGAGTTTGAAAGTCTGACGTAATGAATTTGACAAAAATAAGATAGCCAGATTGATAACTTTTTGCATAAAAATGAACGATTGATGACAGAAAAGTGCGAACTATGGGAAAACCATGGTGGCAAAGCAACGGAGCGGTTACGTAATAAAGTCCTGTTGAGGTAGCAAAAAACACGCTGCAATTATCGCAGAGCGGATTAATTTGCAAAAGATGGGCTGTGTATATTCGGCGTGTTATTGGGTGGCATTGTTGTCGGTAAGGTCAATTCGCCCAAATCGTGCATTTTGCTTTTGTGCTGTCAGGAGATGCTCGAGTTCTTTGCGTGAGTGGATATCGAGCTTTTGATACAGGCGTCGAATGTGGGTCTTGATAGTCTCTTCTGAAAGCACTAAGGCTTGGCTGACTTCAATCCTGCTTTTCCCTTGTGCCAGTTGCGCTAAGACATCATATTCACGAGCAGAGAGCGCATATGATTGCGCTATCTGGGTGCAGCAGTAAGCTAAAAGACTCGCCTCGTCTTCAAATTCGCCAGGTTGTACCATACCCCAGGCTTCGCGAAGGTTGGTTTGGCTTACCAGATACAAGGCAATGAGCATCAAAAGGAACAACACCAACGCCAAAAGTACCGACAGAGACTCGTTGACAAAGTATGCATCCCAGATGCCAAACAATTCAAAACCCATAAAGCGACCAAGTAATAATGTTCCCATACAAAGACCACCGAGCCAGGCTGAAGAGGCACTGCGATGGTGCACTAAATAGGCGCAAAGGCACCAAATTAAGACGTCGAAAAATCGGTATCCAACGCAGAAAACTTCGTATCCCCATGCAGCATCTTGAGTAAGCATGATGCAGAGAAGAGATCCAAGCGCCATAAGCACAAAAGACACACGGTAGATAAGATGGTTAAAATTCATTCGAAGGGGAAGGGCGCAGAGCGCAAAAAGAAACGCTGCAAGGAAAAACCCAATTACTCCGTAGTCATACCATGCACCAGAGCCAAACCCACCAGAAAATGAAATGCCTTGGAAAATGCCAAAGGCAAATCCGGCTGTCAGTGCAGATATTAAGAGCTTCCATGGTGGGCGACGCTTATGAGAGATTGTAAACTGCTGGTTGTCTTTTGGATTGTCAGCTGTGTTGAAACCAACAAAATCACTTTGTAAGCTTTCAGGCTTTTTGTAGGAAAAATAGGTACAAAATGATGCAACAAGACCAATGGTAAGAGGAACCAGCTCGCGGATAGATTGGGGAATAAAGTTGAGCAAGTAAAGCAGTCCTGTGCCCAAAAGTGAACCAAGCACTACCAATGCAACTGTTTTTCGCGAACCGAGCCTACCGAAAGCATCAATCCAGCTCACAAATACGATGATTTGTCCAATGCCAGCCAGCAGGGGCCATAAGAGCGTGAGGGCGGCGTAGTTGGACATGAGTTGTTCTGTTGGAAGTTTGCAGAGTGCGATAAAAATAGCTGAAGCGGCGCTGTAGCAACATGCTGCAACAAACGGAACTGAATAGGTAAGAGACTGCCTATTGAGCTTGAAAGGGAAACAGGCAATAAGAAGGCCACCGAGCCCGATGATGAGATAAGTTAGGTTGGAGCCAAGCCACAGGGGTGTTCCTACAGCAACTGCTCCCGGATAAACCAAGGTGGCAGAAGTGCAACTCCACGGCCACGCACAAATGCACGCAAAGCCAATCCAGAGTGCGGGGTAGGTAAAAAGCGTGTTTTTAAAGGTTCGAAAAGTGTCTCCTAAAGCACTTTGGTGCGACTTTGGCGTAGCGCTTTTTGTTGATGACTGCATGGCTCCCTCCTTCAGTCATCGTAAGTATACTTGAATCTTGAAAGCAAACACTGCCGTCCTTAAACGACGGAGGGAGGACGGCAGTGTTGCGTGCTGGGTGGACTTGTTTTGTGCCTTTAGTCAGCTAAAACTCTACGCAGCTCTACCATTCTCAAGCGCCTGCATTAGCGGCAGCAGCCGCACCGGCATAGCGACCAAAGCAGAAACACATGCACAATGAAGTGCCAGATTGTGGGTAGAAATAGCCGATGAGGTGTCCGTTTGAGGACTCACCAACAGCATAAAGGTTGGGAATGATATTGCCTTCAACATCTAAAACCTCACCATTGGTATTAGAGCGAATGCCTCCAGCAGTACCAGAGAGCGCACTTGCCTGTACGGTCATTTCGATGGCATAGAATGGCGCTGTGGCAATTTCATTGAGCAATACAAACTCTTTGTCGATCAAATCCAGGTCATATTCTTTTGGATCGTCGGGATCAAAAACACGACCCATGCGTGTTGCAGGTTTGCCAAATTCAGCATCATCTCCGCTTGCGCAATATCCGTTATAGGCCTCAACGGTTTCTTTGAAGGCTGCAACGTTGATGTCCATAAGACGCGCGAGCTCTTCAATGCTGTCCGCTTTGACGATTGATCCATTTGTCAGGCCCTTTTCAGCGGTAGCGGCTGCAACCTCGTCAAAGAGCTTTGAATCATAGATGGCCCAGTATTGCGAAATTCCTTGTTTGTAGGCAATGCCTGCGCGATCGAGGAAGTAGAGATTTTCGTTTACCCAACGCTTGCCCTGACGGTTGACATACATTGCTTGACCTGCGTTATCAACATACCCACCATCGACGTTGAGGAAGTATGCCATAGTGCCACCTGGGGCAACAACGTCGGCACCAATACTGCGTGCTTGAGAGAGCGCGAATCCTTTGGCTTCGCCATCAAAAGCGGGGCTGTTGGGTGTCAGCGGGGCATATAGGCGAAGATAATCTTGGGAGCCTCCAAAACCACCTGCTGCCACAATAAGAGACTTTGCGTTGTATTGGATGCCAGTTCCCTGAGCGTTTGTTTCAATGCCCGTTACAGCGCCTGAATTATCGGTAAGAATTTTTGTAGCCTCGGTTGAGAAGTTGAATTCAACTCCAAGCTCTTCTGCTTTTGCATGAAGCGGTTCAAGGTAAGCTTTTACACCATCGCGGTCAGAGCTGGTCACAAAGGTACGGGCTGGCACTTGGAAGGGGTTGGTGGGAGGAACCGTTACGCCGACAATGTCGACGCCATGCTCAATGAGCCAGTCAATGGACTCTGCTGAGTGCTCGGCAGCAAACAATTGTGCTTCGCGATCCATAAACGAGTCGGAGTCGGGATACTGATCCCAGAAGTCAACGAGCTCTTCGGGTGTCCAGTCTTCGCCGAGCTCTTTTTGAAAGCTGGTACCTATGGCGGTGATGCTGTGTGCATAGACCTTCTTAAGCCCGTCAAGCTTTTCAACGACGGTCACTTGAGCGCCCGCTTCAGCAGCAGAAATGGCTGCGGTCAAACCCGCAACACCGGTGCCAATAACTAAGACGTCAGTATCTTTGGTATCGGTGATCTCGACAGGTTGGGCAACAGCGCTTGTTCCTGTAGGGGCGCTATCAGCAGTGCTTTGTACCGTTGGAGCTGGTGTTGACGATCCCTGCTCGGTTGTTGGTGCGCAGCCGAACATACCAGCTGCGGCAAGACCAAGGGCGCCTACACCAGCGCCAGCAAGAAAACCGCGTCGAGAGATGTCAGTGGTCGAATGTGAGCTCTGTTGACTCATAATTCCCTCCTTTAATTGGGTTGCGCTTTTGCGCATGACAGGTATTGTGGGAGGGGTGGCAAAAAAAGACCATCCCCCGCAGCGGCTGGAATTGAAGCTTTTTGGCTTCACCCGCGACGGGGGATGTTTTGACCTGGAGTTTTGTGTTTTGGTTTTCGCGACGTGCGGTATATCTTAATCGCGCGTCAGTTTTCTATGCACACGATGCGGCTTTGCCGCCTCAGGGCCTAAGCGCTCAATGCGGTTTTTCTGGTAGTCATCAAAATTGCCTTCAAACCAATACCACTGCCCAGGATTTTCATCAGTGCCCTCCCAGGCAAGAATATGGGTGGCTACGCGGTCTAGGAAAAAGCGGTCGTGGCTGGTAATGACCGAGCATCCTGGAAAAGCTAAGAGCGCCTCTTCAAGACTCGAAAGTGTTTCCACATCAAGGTCATTGGTAGGCTCGTCAAGCAGCAACACATTGCCGCCTTGCTTAAGCGTGAGCGCGAGATTGAGGCGATTGCGCTCTCCACCAGAAAGAACACCTGCGGGTTTTTGCTGGTCAGACCCTTTGAAGCCAAAGCTTGCAACATAGGCACGGCTTGGGATTTCAGTTTCGCCAACCATCATATAGTCCAGACCGTCGGAGACCACCTCCCAAAGTGTTTTGTCAGGATTGAGGCCTTCGCGATTTTGATCTACGTATGAAAGCTTGACGGTTTCGCCTAAGGTCAGCGTGCCAGAAGTGGGCTCTTCTTGGCCAACGATCATCTTGAACAACGTGGATTTTCCTACACCATTTGGACCGATAACGCCTACGATTCCGCCTTGCGGCAAGCTAAAGGAAAGATCATCAATAAGGATGCGATCGCCAAAAGACTTGTTGAGGTGCTCAACCTCAAGCACTTTTGCGCCAAGGCGTGGACCTACGGGAATTTGGATGTCGGAGAAGTCGAGCTTTTGCGCGTTGCGTGCTTCGGCTGCCATCTGATCGAAACGCTCGAGACGAGCCTTTGATTTTGCTTGGCGCGCTTTCGGAGATGAACGCACCCATTCAAGCTCGCGAGACATGCGTTTGGCCAGTTTTGCCTGCTGCTGTCCTTGGGCAGCGATACGTGCCGCTTTGGTTTCAAGGTAGGTTGAGTAGTTGCCCTTATAGGGGAAGAGCTGACCGCGATCAACTTCGCAAATCCATTCAGCCACATTATCTAAGAAATAGCGGTCGTGAGTGACAGCAAGTACAGCACCGGGGTAGCGCTGCAAGAATTGTTCAAGCCAGAGCACCGATTCTGCGTCGAGGTGGTTCGTTGGTTCGTCTAGAAGCAACAAATCGGGAGCCTCAAGGAGCAGACGACATAATGCTACACGTCTGCGCTCGCCACCAGATAAAACGTTGACCGGCATATCGGGATCGGGGCATTGCAGTGCATCCATTGCTTGAGAAAGCTGACTATCTAAATCCCAGCCATTTGCAGCATCAATTTCGTCTTGAAGCTTGCCCATTTCATCCATGAGCGCATCGAAGTCGGCATCGGGGTCGGCCATTTCTGCGCTGACTTGGTTGAAGCGCTCGATTTTAGCAAGCACATCAGCAAAAGCCATCTGGACGTTTTCCAGAACGGTTTTGTCTTCGTCAAGCGGGGGGCTCTTGCTCAAGAATGCCGACGGTGTAGCCCGGGGTAAGGCGCGCTTCGCCATTGGTAACATCTTCTTGACCAGCCATGAGCTTGAGCAGTGTAGACTTACCCATGCCATTTGGTCCTACGACGCCAATTTTGGCGCCGGGGTAAAACGAAAGCGATACGTCATCAAGAATTACTTTATCGCCGTGGGCTTTTCGAGCCTTGTACATTTGGTAGATGAATTCTGCCATCAGATATTCTCCTTGGTTTCGAAGGTGTATGCCATAGCTTATCAGATACGCACAAGGAGGGGTTGAGTGTGGGTTGTGCATGCAATCAAAAAGCCCTGATCGGTATGGTGCCAAATCAGGGCTTAGTTTAAGAGGGCTTTTTCTAAGAGACTTTTTTAAGAGGAGGGGACGAGTGTATGTTCTCCTAGATTAAACGAGCGGCAGCGTTGCCTGTGCAGATAGCGTCACCAATGTTGCGCGGAGCTGCGCAGTCGCCAACAGGGATAACGTCCATAGAAAGTCCGTTTGCAAGCTCAGTATTGGGCAGGCAATCAAGCGCCTCAACAATAGTTCCGCAAGGAATTTCGTGCTCAAGACCTGCAGAATTTTTGACGGTTACCACGCCATCGCCTACAGAAACAATCTCTGCCTCTGGCCAGAAGCGCACGCCAAGTGCCTTCATGTTAGGCTGCGTGAAGGTCTTTACCCAGAATGAATGACCTGATCCGATGGCCACTTCAGGGCTCGGGGTAACAACTTGTACGTGCTTGCCCTGCGCCAACAAATACATTGCCGTGTCAATTGCCTGAGCATTTGAGCCAGCCACAATGACGTCTTCGGCAATGTCGGCCATCATGAAGTCGTCGATACCCACAATGGAGGTGCCGGCGGTCTCAGTCAGTCCAAGTGTGTCGCGCTTGCCGCCAACAGCCAAAATAACGGCATCGGGATTTTGTTCTTTGATGAAGTCTGCAGTCACCTCTTGACCGGTTACAACTTCAACATTGTTGATTTCCATCTGGCGTGCGAAGTAATTGCGCAGCACATCAAGGTTTTCGTGTTGACCCTTAACGTTGTGAGCGAACTCAAGCAGGCCACCCACAGCACCCTTCTTCTCATACAGGGTAACATTATGGCCACGCTCGGCAGCAACGCGAGCTGCTTCAAGACCAGCTGGACCGGCGCCTACAACCATAACGTTTTTAGCGCTTGCTGCAGCTTCGGGATCATAGCCACCCTCAAGTTGTCCGGTTACGAAACGGAAAGGATGAGCTGCGTTGGTGCGGCAGCTAAAGGTGAGATTGCCCTCATCGTCTGCATCCCAGTGGCAATGCATGCAACGCGTGCAGGGGCGAATTTCGTCAAGTCGGCCGTCTTCAAGCTTGTGAATGTATTCGTAATCAACCGATAAGGGGCGATTCATGAGGATAAAGTCCAGATCGCCGTTGGCAATCAGGCTCTCGAAGTACTCAGGATCGCGTGCAGGATCCATGTAGGTAACCGCGCCAACCGGAATGCTCAGAGCTTTCTTGATGGCAGCTGCAACGGGAACCATTACGCCTAAGCCGGACTGATCTGCTTTAAGCATGCCCTGCCAATGACGCGTGAAGTCGAACTGGGTGCCATAGCCTGTGGTGCCCTCAATACCGGTGCCGGTAAAGTAGAGGTCTCCGGCAAATTCAGCAACGTGTTGTCCGCAAGGTCCTATGCGCACATGCAAAGAGTCAGCGCCAGCAGCCTCAATGAGCTTACACATCTCAATATTCTCTTCGACGGTAGTAAACAGCGCGCTGTCGCCAATAGCCTTGTCGTTCTCTTCGATACCATTAATAAGAACCTGTACCGGGAAGTCTTTGCCGCACTTCTCTTTAATGCCGCGCACGATTTCGCACACAAAGCGCGTGCGACTTTCATAGCTTTGAGGGCCATAGTCATCGTCGCGCTTGTTGCGGTTGCGAGACATAAACGTTTGACCGGTGTTTTCGCCTGCTGCATTAATTTCTACGCAGTCAAAACCGCAGCGTTGAAGCGTAGCGGCCGCGTTAATGGTATCAGCGATGAGGTCTTGAATCTCTTGCGCGGTCATATCCATGCAGTCTGATGATTGGAAGATGGCTGTTGGGTCTGGCTCAAAACCGCTATACATAAGACCCATGGTTGCCAGCTGATATCCTGCTTTGGCGCCGCCGGCTTTGATATTTTCGGCAAACGCTTTGAGATCGTCATCGGTCCAGTCGACGAACTTGCCAACGTCGGCGATTGCTCTGAAGTGGTCATAGAGTTCGGCGAAGTCATCGCAATATACAACAGACGCGCCGCCAGCACCCAGCTTGGCGTAGTGATCCATATGTAGGTCTCCGGTGATGCCTTGGGAGGTTACACCAATGTAGCCAGCAGCAGACTTGACGATACGATTTGGAAGCGTCATGGAGCCCATGTTCCATTCGCTAAACAATGAGGGGCAGGTGGTGTTTTGAACCGCCGGCAAAGCTTGTTGTGGATTGAGTTGAGCTGCATGAGTGCGGACGCCATCAGATGCCTCACCTGTCGTAGCGAGCGAATCGTCGCCGGCCTTTGGGGCTGTATCGCTGGTGGCTTGTGGTGCACAACCGGTGATTCCTAGAGCAGCAACGGCACCTGCCGTAAGTGCGGATCCGGTTAAAAACTGACGACGCGAAAGACCTGAAGTTGACTTCTTCATTTTCCCTCCTCGGTTGAACTATAGAAGCAAGATGACACCTAAGGCGGCCAAGCACCTAAGACGATCATCTTGTTTCCCCCACAATGCACGCCCTGTTTGGCTTAAAGAGAAGCTTGGCTTGAAGACAAGCTTGGCTTAAAGAGAAGCTTCGCAAGGTTTGTGCTTGTGGTGAACTCTATCGCGACGAGGTTAAATACCGTGTCTCAAAATGGGTGATCTTAGTGTGTGATTAGGTGATTTACGGTGGGTGAGGCGAATCGTCAAGCGTGGCGATCGTTTATGGGTACACTGAGCGATTCGCAATATGCAATGAGCTCTTGGCGTGAATGCACATCGCATGCGCGATAGATGCGCTTGACGTGCGTGCGAACAGTATTCTGGGAAACAACAAGCTCTTTGGCAATAGCGGGAACGTTTTTACCGCGAAGGATTAATGCGACAATTTCAGCTTCTCTATCAGATAGGCCGTTTTGCTCTTTCAGCATAGACGCTTGCGTACTTGCTGTGATGATAGGGTCGGGTGGCGTCTTTGCAGTTTGTTCGGTGGGCTCATCTTCGCCAGATATAGCTGTGGGCGTAGAAGCACTAGAGCGTTTGCGGAGCGCAACATAGCCAATGCTTAAGAGATATACACAGAAAAAGATACCAAAGAGCAATATCATTTCGACAGAATCTGCGCTGTTAACCAGACGGGGCATTAAAAAGACAAGCCCCGCATAGATGAACATGAGCAAAAGATAGCTTGCACTATAGATAAGCTCAAAAATGAGCCCGAAACGCTTGCAAAGATGAAGCGTGTCTATACAGAAAAGCGAATTGGTCACCACGAAATGCAAGCAAGAGCTCACGATTAGCACGATGAAAATATAGGTAGCGTTTGCGAAGGGAACAGCAAACAACAACAGGATAAGCACTGGAGTAAGTAGTTTGAATATTTTGGTGGTGTAGTAGTTTGCTTTCATGTGTCGACAAATTAAAAAGACTGCAAGTGCCGATAATAGCTTGGCGGCAGTAATTGAGAACAGTTGGTCCTTAGGTGGGATTTCGCCTAAAAATCCAAGGTAGTTTAAGGTGGGTGCAATAACTTGTAGTGCCATGACGCAGAAAAAGATTGCGGCGAAAACGCGCACAGCAGCACCATAGCTGTTGGCGTGGGTTTCAATGGGTGGTTCTTCAGAGGCGCTATCTTGGGTGGTGCGCACGACAAAGTAAACGCTTATGAGTGTTGAAACGATAAGGCCAATCCCGCAAAAAAGACCGTGTGGTATGGCTTCAGGGATGTGAAAGAGGCCAAAGAGGGCAGAGAGTGTAAGCTCTATGGTGAAGAAAAGCGAGAGCTGGTTTGTGTTATGTACTAAAAGCGACATCCAGAAAACCTGTTGGCAGCCAAACGACCAACCAAGGCTAAAAGCGGTCACTATGATAAGTTCTGAGGAGGATGACCATAAGCCGGTTGTGAGCAATATCGAAGAAATTGCCATAGCCCACAAACCAGTAGCCAGATAGTACTTGTTGTTCGCATTGGTGATTAAAGATATGCCAACACGAACAAAAAGGGCTGCCAGAAGACCAATGGTTGCAAATAAGATATACGAATCAACTAATGATGCTGATTGCGCCCCCACAAAAGCAGGGCCGGTCAAAAGCGTGCTTTCGCCCCAAACACCAAAGCCGTACGTGCACGTATTGAGCGCAGCGCCGATGGTCATGAGTAGTAGGCGCCAGGTTTGTTGCATGTTCCCTCCTTAAGTGGCAATAGTATACACCGCTTAAGGAGGGAACTCGCTGATGGTTTCGATATGTTAAGTACTGCTACGTGCCGATATGCTAATTACTGGTACGTTGTGCTGGCGTGTCAGTTACGAGTGCGTCAGTTGCTAGCACGCCAATTACTGGCAGACAACGATGCGATAGTTTGCGTTGTCACCGCAGCAAGTTTGCAGGATAACTGATTCGCCATAGCCTGTTACGCGACCAGAGATTTCTTCGAAATAGGTGGTATCGGGAACGGTGAACGTGTCAACCGCGTAGTAGGTGCGCTCATTGCCATTGGAGTCGCAGACCGTAACCGGTGATCCGACGCCCAATCCCATCACACATGAGAACGATCCTGGGTTGTGTCCGATAAAATATCCCCAGGTACCGTCGGTGGTGCTATCGGATCCCATCCAAAGGCCGCCACCACTTGATGGTGCGCTTGAGCTCATATAAGAACCACCATACGTAACAATAGTTCCAGCAATGTTGAGAGTTCCGGGAGCAAGCCCGCTTGATGAGGTGTCAATTGTGTCATTTTGCGTTGTGGGCTCATACACTTCTACTTCGGGTTCAGCCGCTGGAGTTTGTTCTGGGGTGGGCTCAATATAAGTTGATGCTGAGTATTGATATGGCTGCTCTTCTGAGGTGACTGGTTGTGCGGCTTCGCTTGGCTCGGTTACATCGGCTTGCTCTTCAGCTACGCTTTCTGCAAGTGATTCTTTTTGCTCTGCGGCTTGTTGCTCTTGAATCTCTTCGACATCTGCGCTTGCATCTTCTAAGGTAGTTGTGAGATTTTCCTCATCAGCTGGTGGGGCTGCTTCAAAAACAGTTTCGTTAATATCTTCTTCTACAAATGGTGCAACTTCAGCAGCGTTTGCAACACCCGGGTTTTGAATGGCAAACGCTATGCCACCCAAACCTAAGACCACACAAATTGAAGCTATGACGATGATTGAGACCTTTTGCGTTTTCTCGCTGTTCATGGCAACTCCTTTCCTGAATTGCCATCACCGTTTTTACTTGTAAGGTGATGGATTGTTACGCCGTGCCTGCGGGGCTGATGACCTTGGATGAGGGTCATCTGGGTGCCCTTAGTGTTCTGGTTGTATAATAGGAAACAAGTAGTAGATTATGTGTCTGATCAGGGTTTTGTATGATTGCCGTGGTCAGGGTTTAACGAAACTGCAAAAAAGTATTTTGTTTGAATAGTGTCTGTCACCTTTGACACCACGTTGTTGACGATCGGAAAAATACCGCACGAGATACGCCCCGCCAGACGCGTCGAGATGTGAGATATTTGTGACAGATGGGTGGGTTGCTTAACGGCGCAAGTTGCCAAAAAGCCCACGCAGAAGTTGCTTGCCAGCTTCGCGACCGAATTTCCCAACCATGGATTGAACTGCTTTGGCGGCACGCTCTTGCTCTTTTGCTGCTGCCTTTGCTTGGCGCTCGGCTTCCTTTTCGGCAGCTTTCGCTTGTCGCTTAGCCTCTTTTTCGGCTTCGCGTTGCGCCTTTTCGGCTTCTTTCGCCTGTGCCTTTTCGAGGGCTTCGCGCTCTTTTTGCAAAGCTTCGCGTTCCTGATTTAGTGCATCGGCTTCTTTTGCTTGCGCTTCTTGGGCGGAGAGCATCTCAAAAGCACTTTCGCGATCAATCGCTTGCCCGTATTTCTCCATCAGTTCGCCCTGGGCGCTCAGCGCTGCCTCGATAGCTGCGTCATCCGCTTTGCCCATTTGGCATTGTGGTGCTATCACCATTGCGCGCTCCACGATGCTTGGCTGGCCCTCTTCGTTGAGGAAAGAGATGAGCGCCTCGCCGGTGCCGAGTTCTTGCAGGGCGGCTTGTGCATCAAGATTGGGATTTTCGCGAAAGGCGGCTGCGGCTGCTTTGATGTTTTTCTGCTCGGCTGGCGTGTAGGCTCGCAGTCCGTGCTGCACGCGATTGGAGAGCTGCGCCAATACCTCGTCGGGAATGTCGGAGGGAGACTGTGTGATGAAATATAGTCCTACGCCTTTTGAGCGGATGAGTTTTACGACCTGGATAATCTTGTTGCGAAGGTCGGCGGGCATGTTGTTGAACAGCAGGTGTGCTTCGTCGAAGAAAAAGACGAACTTTGGTTTGTCGAGATCTCCGGCTTCGGGCAGGGTTTCAAAAAGCTCTGAAAGCATCCAGAGCAAAAACATGGCATATATCTGTGGGCTTTGGATAAGTTTGCTAGCATTGAGAATGTTGATGTAGCCTTGTCCGTCTTTGTTGTTTGCAAACCAGTCTTGCAAGTCAAGCGATGGTTCGCCAAAGAAAAGGTTCGCGCCTTCGTCTTCAATAGAGAGCAAAGCGCGCAAAATAGCACCAATGGACTGCGAAGACACGCGACCGTACGTGGTTTCGAGCTCTTTTGAGTGCTCGTCTACATAAGCGAGCATCGAGCGCAAATCCTTGAGGTCAATAAGAAGAAGCTGCTGTTCATCGGCAACATGGAAAACAATGTCAAGAACACCTGATTGCACGTCGGTCAGATTGAGCATCCGAGACAACAACTCAGATCCCATATCGGAGACGGTGATGCGTACTGGGATACCTGCATCCCCAAGCATATCCCAAATGTGCACCGGACAAGCTTGCGGAACCCACGCATCTGCGGCGCCAAGTTTTTGTAGGCGTTCGCGCAGTTTGTCGGTATCGTCTCCGGCTTGCGCCATGCCGGTCACGTCTCCTTTGACGTCAGCAACAAAGACAGGTACGCCTGCTTGCGAAAAGCCTTGAGCGATAGTTTTGAGGGTTACGGTCTTGCCGGTGCCCGAAGCGCCAGCAATGAGGCCGTGGCGATTTGCCTGGTTGAGAAGGAGGTGTATTGGATTTTCGCCTTGAGCTACCCAAATGGCGTTGTCTTGGATCATAGTTGCTTTCTTGATGTAAGGTTACAAAATTGGCGGGTAGATGAGTGCGCCGCTTCGCCGTCGTGCTGCACGCCACAGCCCATGTTGCCGCTGCGTCGCAGCTCGCAACCCGTCGTGACACTTCGCCGCAGAGCCACAACCCGTCGCACCGCACGCCGCACGTTGTCATTTCATTGTAGATTGCAACTTGAGGAGATCGCACGAGGTTGGACGGTGCTTGACGCGGCGTTGCAAAGTTGATGCTATTTCTTTGCTTTGTATGCGAGGCGATCTTGGTGGGGAGAGGGGAAAAGTATTGCAAAAAGCGAGGTTTTGGCTGGAAAATGCCTCTAGTCGGGGAATCTGATAGCAAATTGGTTTAAAAAGTGCCCTCGTCGGTGTTTTTGACTCTGAAATCATGTGGCATTTCCCCGACTAGGGCACTTTTCCAGCCAAAACCTTGAAAAATACGAGCAGTTTTGAGTGGCGAATTTTTGCGACCAGGGGTTATGCTGCGATCGCCACAGCGGCGAGGCGGCGCTGGCCGGGCCGGTGGAGTCGCAGCGCCGAGCGGGACGCGGCGCCGAGCGGGTCGCAGCGCCGGGAGGGTCGTAGCGGCCGGCGCGGCGTGCCGCAAAGGCAGTGGGCGTCCCAAAGTCATGAGACGTCGGCGCAACAATCGGCATTTTGCGATAAGATGAAATTCAAGTTGATTGGTTCTTTGAAGAAACTCCTTGCGAACACACCAAGCTCGTGGTGTGTTCGGAGCTGATTTGGAAAGGATTGAAGTATGCAAGATTGTTTGTTTTGCAAAATTGTCGAAGGAGAAATCCCCTCGAAAAAGGTTTACGAAGATGACGTGTGTTATGCGTTTGACGACATCGAGCCAGAAGCGCCAGTTCACACGCTGATTGTACCCAAGCAGCATTTCGACAACTTAGCCGATGGCGTGCCGACGGATTTGTTGGGGCATTTGCTTTCAGTGGTGCCTGAAGTTGCAAAGATTAAAGGCGTTGACGAATCGGGCTTCCGTACGGTCATCAACACCGGTCCAGATTCGGCGGCTACCGTAGGACATTTGCACTTGCATATTTTAGGTGGCACCAAGATGGGTCGCTTTACTTTCGAAAACTCTCAGCGAATTGAGGGTAACGAATAACATGGTCGATGACGTTTCCTCTGCAGCCGAAGAAGTCGTTTTAGAAGCAACGCCTGTTGATCCAGCTGACCCGTTTGAACCAGGGTCACTTGGATGGCGTTTGCCTTGGGCAGAAACTGGCGAAGGGGATCTGCTCTCTCCGACAGAGGCGCTCGAAACCTTTTTGGAATGGGTGGAGGATCGCGGCATTGAGCCGTGGCCGCACCAAGAAGATGCGCTTATGGATTTGGCGGTAGGAGACAACGTCATTTTGGGCACGCCGACCGGGTCTGGCAAGTCATTGGTAGCGCAGGGCATGTGCTTCATGGCGCTGGCAACCGGGAAGCGTGCTTACTACACTGCGCCTATAAAAGCACTGGTGAGCGAAAAGTTTTTCGACATGGTTGATGTGCTTGGTCGCGAAAATGTTGGCATGATTACCGGCGATAGCGCTATTAACACCGACGCACCAGTGATTTGTTGTACCGCTGAGATTTTGGCTATCGATGCGCTGCGTCAGGGTGTCGATAGCGACATCGCATGTGTCATTATGGACGAGTTTCACTTTTATAGTGACCATGATCGCGGTTGGGCGTGGCAAGTGCCGCTTTTGACACTTGAAAATGCGCAGTTTTTGCTCATGAGCGCGACCTTAGGCGACATGACAACTATCGCCGCAGATCTTGAGCAGCGCACGAAACGCACGGTTGACATGGTTGTAGATGCGCCGCGTCCGGTGCCGCTGAGTTATGAGTATTCGCTCACGCCTCTTGAGGGAACAGTTGAGCTTGCACTTCGAAACGACGAAGGACCGCTTTATATTGTGCACTTTGCTCAAGATGCCGCCCTTGCGTCAGCTCAGAGTTTGGCGAGCTACGGCGTGGCGAGCAAAGAGCAACGCGAAGCAATCAAACAGGCTATTAAAGGCACGCGCTTTACTACCGCTTTTGGCAAAATATTGCAGCGTTTGCTCTTGGCCGGCGTGGGTGTGCATCATGCAGGCATGCTTCCGCGATACCGTCTGCTGGTAGAAAAGCTTGCTCAGATGGGACTTTTGCCGGTAATTTGTGGCACCGATACGCTCGGAGTAGGCATCAACGTGCCAATTCACACCGTGGTGCTAACGCAGCTTACAAAGTATGACGGCACAAAAATGCGTCGCCTTCGCGTGCGTGAGTTTCACCAGATAGCGGGTCGTGCAGGAAGAAGTGGCTTTGATACTGAAGGCCGGGTTATCGCCCTTGCGCCCGAGCATGAGATCGAGAACGCAAAAGCGCTTGCAAAAGCCGGCGATGACCCGAAAAAGCTGCGCAAGATTCACAAAAAGCGTCCGCCTGAAGGCTTTGTGACCTGGGATGAAAAAACGTTCAAGCGCTTGATTGAGAGCGAACCCGAAAAGTTGACTCCGCGTATGCGAATTACGCATGCAATGGTGTTGTCGGTGGTATCGCGAGGGGGAGACGCCTGGCAAAACGTCCTTGATCTGATTGATGCTTCGGCTCAAACAGATGAGCAAAAAGCGCGTTTGCGTGCGCATGCGGCAGAGATATTTGACATCTTGCTTGATGGCGGCGTTGTTGTGCGTGACGAAGATAGTGACGGTGGCGCTATGTACTCGCTCACGGTTGAACTGCCGGACGATTTTGCTCTTGATCAGCCGCTATCACCATTTTTGCTCGCAGCGCTTGAGCTGTTTGATCCTGAAGACGAGACGTATGCCTACGATGTGATCTCCGCGGCTGAGGCAACGCTAGAGAACCCTCGGCAGGTACTGCGTGCCCAGCAGCGAATTGCGCGCGATGAAGCAATGTCGGCAATGAAGGCCGATGGCATTCCTTACGAAGAGCGTCTGGAGCGGCTAGAAGAGGTGACTTATCCGCGACCGCTTGAAGATCTGCTGGAGGCAGCCTTTGCGCACTACTGCAAAGAAGTTCCGTGGGCACGAGATTATGAACTCGAGCCAAAAAGCGTGTTGCGTGATATGTTGGAGTGCGCGGCGGACTTCAAAACATATGTAAATAAGTACAACATCGCACGCTCCGAAGGTACGTTTTTGCGCTATCTCTCTGATATATATCGCGTGCTCGACAAAACCATTCCGCTTGATAAACGCACTGATCAGCTCTGGGACATTATTGAGTGGCTCGGCTTGGTTATTCGCACAACCGACTCAAGCCTCGTTGACGAATGGGCGGGACTGGGAGCGTCTGTTGAACAAGAAGTGAGCGGATACGTGGCTTCGGATGCCGTGGTAAAAGACAGGCGAGCGCTGACGCTTTTGGTGCGCAATGCCTTGTTTACTCGCGTGCGACTGGCTGCACAAGATAAGCCCGAAGAGCTTGGTGTGCTTGATGGCGAATGGGACTTTGGCGTGCGTGCTTGGACTGATGCGCTCGATGCATTTTATGAGGCACACCAAGATGTGTCTATTGACGCCGATGCCCGATCAAACGCTTATTTTATTGTTGATGAAGCCGATGAGGCGAGCGACCACGTATGGCGTGTTCGTCAGATATTCCACGACAGTGATGAAGACCATGACTTCAGTATTGCAGCTGACGTTGACCTGGATGCTTCTCAAGAACGTGGCGAAGCGGTGTTTAAAAACTACCGCGTTGGGTTTATCGAGCAGATATGACGGGTGCTCGTTATGTGGGCACTCGTCATATGGCGCATGTCGTGCGAGCGCACGTCATGCGGGCGCTAGTCATCGAGCAGCGGCGTCAGTGCTCCTTCGCTTATGATAGTAAGCTCGCGCGTGGCTCTCGAAATGGTGGTATAGAGGCGTCTGCGTGCAAGATCATTATTGGGAAAGGTGCGCTCTGACGCATCGGGCACAATCACGCGGTCAAACTCCAGACCTTTTGCAAGCTTTAAGGTAAGCATAACTACACCTGACTCTGGGAGCGATCCTCGTTCTGAAAGCAGCTTTGGCGCATCTTTCCCCAGAGCTTTCTGAATGCGTTTTGCGGCATCCTTGAAAGGCACGATAATCGCACTTAGGCCTTCCTTTTGCTCGGCTGAGTACACAGCTTCGCGCAACGTGTTAATCCACGTTTGCTCATCAGGGCAGCTGATCTGCACGGGAACTTGTTCTTGTCGTTGTATAGAGGTGATTTTGAGGTGGTCGTCGTGGCGAGCCAGTTTCGCGAACAGTTCGGTTATGGCAGGGGTTGAGCGATAGCTGGTCATGAGATCTGCACGCGCAACTTCGCCAAAAGCTCGATTGAAAACCTCGGCTATTTCTGAATAGCTCGATGAGGTTTTGTTGATGGCTTGATTGGGGTCTCCTAAAAGCAAAAAATGCGCGCGCCTAAAATACTTCGCCAGTACCGCAAGCTGGGCTACCGAGTAATCTTGAACCTCATCAACCATGACATAGCGCGCTTCAGTGTTGCAAAGCCCACTGACTGCCATTTTGACATACAGCCACTCAACCGAGGTCAGACCGTCTGTGTGTAAAAGTCGCATGCCAATGCGATCAATGCGGAGCCATTCGTCGCGCTCGACAAGGGCAAATGCGCTGGCGAACTTACTGTTGAGGTAGGTAAGCGTGAGCGATCGTGCTTCCTCTTCGGTTTGCGGGTCGAAGGTCTCGTTGAAAAGCGCCAACTGCTCGTTCACCTCAAGCGACGCAGCCTCAAGTTGAGCTGCTTCTGTGGCTGCCATTGCTTTGAGTCGTCCTTCAAGACGGCTTGTCAATTCCTCGCGCATGAGCGTTACGCGGTGAGGTCCTGCTGGGGCGCGGTTGTATTTCTCAGAAAGCTTGCGAATGGAATCAGCGCTGATAAGACGCACGCCATGCAGCGTGATATCGCGAAAATCGTGTGCATCAAACTCAAAGGAACTCAACGCTTGATCAATTTCTGTAAAGCGGCTCAGGGGCACAGAAGCATCCCCAACACCGCGCCCTTCAGGAAGTAGCGTCTGGGCAAAAGCATCCCAGGTCATCATTTCTGGGTTGCGCTCGCCAAGATCGGGAAGCACCGAATCGATGTAGTGCGCGAACACTTCGTTGGGGGTGATCAAATATACCTGCGAGGGATCAAGCGTTTCTCGCTCCTGATAAAACAGATAGGCTATGCGCTGCAAAAGCACCGAAGTTTTGCCACTTCCCGCAATGCCAAAGACGAGTAATGCCGGCACATCCTTATGGCGAATAACGTTGTTTTGCTCCTTTTGGATGGTGGCAGTAATGTCGCGCATATGAGCAGAGCGCTGGTGTGAAAGAGAGGCCAAAAGCAGAGAGTCTTCAATGGCCACGCTGGTGTCAAAGTAGGCATGTAGTGTATCTCGCGTGATGTCGAACTGGCGCCTGATCAGCAAATCTACGTTAATAGTGCGCCCTTCGGCAACGTAGGAAGTCGGTCCTATTTCCTGGTTGTAATACACCTCTGCAATCGGGCTTCGCCAATCTACAATTAAGCGTTTGTAGTTCTCATCCGAAATGCCCGCAGTGCCCAGATAAAGCGATTTTGCGGGTGCGTCGGGCTTAAATTGCACATCAATTTTTGCGAAATATGGCTGGCGAAGTAACACCTCAAGCGCTGCGAGCTTTTCGGCTTCGACGGTTTGCGAAAGGTTGTATCCGGCAATGATGCGATTGACGGCTTCGAAGTCAGCGAGCGTCTCAAGGATGTCGTCATCGGTAGCAAAGTTGCTGGTAAGCTCTTCGGCCATTGCCTCTTTGTCCTGCGCGGCTAATCGAGCGCTCGTCTCCAATTTTTGCGCGGTTATGTGTGAAAGGTCAGTGAGCTTTGCATAGGTTTGACTCAAGTGTTTTTGCTCAGCATCAAAGATAGGGTCAGATAGTTGAGTTTGCGTGCTTTCGTGTTTCGTCATATGTATGCTCACCTGTAATCGTCAAAAATTTAAACCACAAGTCTAGGCTAACTTGCGCGAGTCAAAAAATGTCCCAAGTATTTTACTCGTTTACCGCTTGCCATCAAACTGTCTGCCTCAAAACATCACGTTGGTATACTTGATTGCGAAAAAGCTGTCACCTATTTGTAAGGCACAAATTAATTCGACGTCCGAAGCGGCGCAAATAGTATTCGATCCTAAGGAGCTTTTATGTCATTTGAGGAAGATGTAGCGAAAGCACACGCGCTATTGCAAGCCCAGGCCGAGGCCGAAAAGCAAGATCAGGCGCAAATAGCTGATCCAGAACTTGCTAGCGCGGTGGCTCAAGCACTTGTGGAGGTTCGCAAGCAGAATCCGCTGGTGGCGTCGATAACGAATGCGGTTACTATGGACTTTGTAGCCAATGCGCAGCTAGCTATTGGCGGGTCGGCTGCCATGGTATATATCGGAGAAGAAGGCCAAGCGCTTACCGATATTGGGAGTGCGCTCTATATCAATATGGGCACACTGCTGCCGCTTCATGAAGAAGCCATTCCTGCAGCAGCTCGTGTTGCGCATGAGACCAACACGCCTTGGGTGCTTGATCCGGTTGGCATTGGTATTGGCGGTATGCGTGGTCGAATTTTGCTAGATCTTGCTGCTTGCAAACCAACTATTATTCGCGGTAATGCTTCCGAAATTATTGCACTCGCTTCCCTTTGGGCAGTTCCTATGACCACCGGTGCACTCGAGCATTCGAAGCGTGGTTTAGTGCGCGGTGTTGACTCTACCGATCAGGTTGACGACGCTATTGCAGCAGCTTGTGCGCTTGCCCGTTTTACGGGGGGAGCGGTTATGGTCTCAGGTAAGCTCGATGCCGTATGTGATGCCACGCGCGTTGTGCGCGTGTTTGGCGGTAGTGCGCTTATGAGCAAGGTTACCGGCTTTGGTTGTTCGCTTGGTGGTGTGGCGGCTGTGTTTGCTGGTGTAGCTGATCCGTTTGTTGCTGCTGTTGCGGCATCGTGTGCGTACAAGAAGGCTGGTACCCGCGCAGCAACGCGTTCAAGCGGACCTGGAACCTTTAAGGCAGCATTTTTGGACTCCCTCTATTCGCTTGACTCATCAGAGATTGCCGAGCGCATAACATCGATTGATAACGTGTAGGCGGTGTGGAATGAATACGCTCGTGGCTGTTGCAATTGCGCCTTTTGGCGTGGGAGATGAACTTGCTGATGAAGTAGCTGAAGTGGTGCGCGTGATTCGCGCATCTGGTCTTCCGAACAAGACGACGTCTATGTTTACCGAGATCGAGGGCGAATGGGACGAAGTTATGCAGGTGGTAAAAGATGCCACCTTTGTACTGGCTGAAAAGGGTATCCGTACTGAAGTGATACTGAAAGCTGACATTCGTCCAGGGCATACCAATACCATTGAAACTAAGGTGGCAAAGGTAAACGAACGTCTTTCAGACTAAAAACTCACGCCTTTGACAGGGTCGGGACAGGGTCGGTCTTCGATAAGCCTGGCTCTGTCAAAGGGTCGCGCTACTCCTCGTAAGCACCAGTTTGTCGGTTCCACAGATGGGCATAGTCTCCGTTTTTGGCGACGAGCTCAGCATGAGTACCGTCTTCGACAATTTTGCCTTCGGAGAGCACGACAATCCTGTCTAAGCTGGCGACCGTTGAGAGACGGTGTGCCACAACCAACGAGGTGCGACCTTGCATAAGGTTGCCAAGCGCTTCTTGCACCAACGCTTCGCTCTCGGAGTCAAGGGCACTCGTTGCCTCGTCAAGTACCAAAATGGGCGCATCAGCCAAAATTGCACGTGCGATGGCAATGCGCTGGCGCTGACCGCCGGAAAGCTTGATGCCGCGCTCGCCGGTTATGGTTTCGAAACCTTGCGGGAGCTTTTCTATGAACTCCAGCGCGTTTGCAAGACGCGCCGCCTCTTTGATTTCGTCTAAGGTTGCATCAGGCTTTCCGTAGGCAATATTTTCGGCAATGGAGCGGTGAAAGAGTAGTGCCTCTTGAGGCACATAAGCAATTTGTTGGCGAAGACTTTGTTGGGTAATATCAGCAATATTTTGACCATCAACATAAATATTGCCTTCTTGAATGTCTGCCAAGCGCAACAAAAGCTTAGTAAGTGTCGTCTTGCCTGATCCACTTATGCCCACTAAACCCACGCGCTGGCCTGCAGGGATGTGCAAATTGAAGTCGTCGAAAACCTCTGTGACTACACCGCCGTCAGTATAGTTAAAGCCAATGTGGTTAAAATCAATGTCACCCAGCTCAACAACGAGTGGTTGGGCGTTAGGTTTGTCAGCCACCAAGCGTGGCTCGTCGAGCACTTGTGTCATGCCCGATGCGTCGCCAAATGCTTGGTTGAGGCGCTGTAATCCTGTGTTGATGAAGTTGAATTGGTTGGTTACGGTATAGGTGTAGGTAAACATGATGATGACGGTGCCAGGCGAGATATTGAACCAGGCATTGCCTCCCGCAATAAAAACCGTCACGACGCTCATGATGATAACCGTTATGCTCGCGGTGATGATGCCGCGAAGAAGCGAAGAGCGCATACGCTGTGAGTCACGAGCAACCACTTCGCGATTTGCCGTGTCAAAAAGTGCGCGTTCATAATCTTCGCGTCCATAGGTCTTTACCGCCAAAATATTGGTGACCGCATCAGATAGTTCGCCAGAAAGTTGGTTTTGTGCACCTGCTGCTTTTTCGTTGAGATGCAAAATGCGTTTGTACATGACATAGGAGATGGTTGCATAAATTGCAAGCAACACCATCAGCACCGCAGCATAGAGGGGCACAACGGGAATGAGTAATGCGCACGTAAAGGTAATAGAGCAGAGTACTGGCAAAAAGGGGAAGGTGATGGTGTTCATGAGCAGTGTATAGGCGCTCATGAATTTTGCCGTCTGGCTGACCAGCGTGCCGCCAAATCGGTTGGAATGAAAGGTCATGGATTGGTTGGACAGTGCGTCGAAGGCCATCGTTGCGAGGTCGTAGTTCACCTTAATCTGAAGCTTCCACGACGTGTAGTCTTGTAACTTTGAGCAGGCTTGACCTAATAAGTTAATCAAGATAAGCGCCACAATGTATGGCCCAAAGACCGCAAAAACTTGGTCGGCGGCCACCGGTTGGGCGCTAATGCGGTCGACGATGAGGCTCATAACATAAGGGTTGCCATAAGAGAGCAGCCCGCAAAAACCAATCGTGGACAAGATGAGCGAAATCCAAAGGCCTAAGTGCTTTTTTGTTGCCTGCCAAAAGTAGTGCAGGGTTCGTGTGGTAGTGGAGGTAGTTTTTTCTTTTTTCATGTGACCTATTGTAGCGTATGAGGCAAATCGCGCTCTATGAGGTCAATCAATTGTTGGTGTGAGTGAATGTCGAAGGGGATTGGTGGTTCTCACCTGTTTTCGGGTATATCGCCTGTTTTGCCAAGTGGCACAAGGAAATACCCGAATGCGGGCGATGAAAAAGATTGTCCGTTTTTCTAGCCTTGAAACACGTTGAGAAATGCGTTGAACCAAAGAGAGATCCCAAAAAGAGATCGGATGTCTACAAGGAGGGTATTATGAGTATTGATGTTTCTCGTCGTGGTTTTTTGACAGGAGCAGCGGCAGCTGGTGCATTGGCAGCTTTTGGTCTTGCGGGGTGTGCACCGCAGGCAGCTCCTGAAAACGCTGAGAAAAAACAGCAATCATCATCTTGGCGCGATAAGCCTGAGATGCCAGCAAACATTGATGAGACCGTTGATGTTGACGTGGTAGTGATTGGCGCTGGCAATGGTGGTTTGGTGGCTGCAACGACGGCTGCTCAAAATGGCGCCAAAGTACTCGTGCTTGAGAAGGCTGGCGAAATTGCAGCGGCTCGTGAAGCAATTGGCGCCCTAAACTCTAACCTTGAACCGGATCACAAAGAAGACGTGCCTACGCTTATTAACCATGCTGCTCAAACACAATCAGGCGACGTCAACATGGTGCTATATCGCACGTGGGCTGAAAAGTCTGGCGAAATGATTGAGTGGATGAAAGAAACGCTTGAGCCGCGAGGCATGCTGTTCCCCTTTGAGTGGCATGCTCCCGACGACCCACATGCCTACTACCCGGCAATGTGCTATAACCCCTGTATTGGCGAATATAACCCCGATGGACCAAACTACAATTCATATGCTCACCTAGAGGTCATGAAGGATGTGCTTCTTGAAGATCTCGGTGCAGAGATTCGCTATATGACTCCCGCCAAGATGTTATTGCAGAACGAAAGTGGCAGGGTAACAGGTGTTATTGCTGAGGGCGATGCAGGCGTTTTGCAAGTTAATGCCAGCAAGGGCGTTATCATTTCCACTGGTGGCTATGGCGCAAATATTGAAATGCTTGATGAACTCTGCCCCGGAAACTCTATGTGGTGCGCACTTAATAGCAGCGTGAGCGAAGAGGGCGATGGCATCAAGATGGCTCTATGGGCAGGTGCTGAACTTGAGAATGGCGGCTCTTGCATGGTGTGGAACCGCGCCATCTTGCCCGATGGATATGAGTTTGACGGCTCGCGCACAGGTGGTGATATCTTCTTGCCCGGCAGTCAACCCTTCTTGCATGTAAACGTAGAAGGAGAGCGCTTCATGAATGAAGACCAGTGCTATCCCATGAGCTATGCACTTGGTTCTGCGCAACCACAGCATTTCTCATGGATTGTCTGGGACGGCAACTACTGGGATGATATCGCTCAGTTCGACACCTGCGGTTGCTCTCGTCTCTATCCGGCGCCTTCTGGAACTGCCTTCAATGCTGACGTATATGACTGCGAGGCGTTGACCAAAGAGCACCTTGATTCGTTCTGGCTGGAGCCTCAACTTGAGAGCGGTGCGCTCAAAAAAGCCGATACGCTTGAGGAGCTGGCCGACATGATGGAGTTTGACGCAGATCAGAAAGCAACGTTTTTAACTACTATTGAGCGCTATAACGAATTGGCTGAAAATGGCGAAGATGTTGATTTCGGCAAACCAGCATATCGTCTTACCGATGTTGCCGAGCCGCCGTTTTACGCAGCGCGAATTGCTGGAGCTTTGCTGGTTACCACGCATGGTGTCAACACGGACGCAAACTCTCAGCCATTGCGCAACGATGGCACGGTTATTGAAGGCCTGTATGTTTGCGGTAACGACCAGGGCGGTTTCTATCCACATAACTACCCAAGCAACTTCACGGGCATCAACGCTGGACGCACGGCAACATTTGCTCGCATTGCTGCTAAGCATGCATTAGGTGTTGCATAACACAAAACCGCTTCTGTAAACACAGAGAGTTTTTTAAAGTCCCAAAGCCGGTATGGTTTTGGGACTTTAGTTTGCTGGTTGAAGGTTTGGCGCGGGGTGGTGTTTTCACTGGTTTTAGGCACATGCGCTTCGGGCGCTTGACTTTGGGCGTTTGAAACTACAGGGAGTTTTCAACAAGATTGATGAGCTCTTGGCGAGAATGTACGCCAAGTTTCGCATAGATGTGTTTTGCGTGCGTTGCAGCAGTTTCTCGGCTAATAATGAGTTCGTCGCGAATATAAGGGATAGAGCGACCGCGAGAAAGGAGGGCGAAAATTTCAGTCTCGCGTGGGGTGAGCCCATGTTCGCGAGAAAGCTGTAAAACAATTTCATCAAGACTCGCTGATGTGGCGTCGGGGGTGTCTGTGTCTGCTTGCTTGTACGATTCGCTTGGCAACGGTAGAACTTGCACCTCTTGCGAACGAGAAGCTTCGTCTTGTGCAAGCTGCATGGTTTCAGATACGTTGGGCGAAGCAGAACGATTAGCAGGCTTCAAGTGCGTATCGGTTGGAGTGCGGTGTAAGAATGAGGTGGTGTCGCCCATAAACAACATGGTTATGCATACAAGCACGACAATGCTCAGCGTGCTTAATATGAGTTCTCCGTTGGGCGCTGTTTGTATGTAGGGAACAATAGCCAATGCAATGATGCAGCCAACAAGATCTCCTGCATGAACAAAAATCCAGCCTAAGCCCGATGCTTGAGCGGGTGTTGCTTTTCCACTGGCGGCATAGGAAGCAAAATAGATCTGCGCTATCAAGCAAAAGGTGAAACGACCCCCAAGTGAGGCTGCATTTAAGAGGGGATAGCCGTCAGCACCAAAAAGAATAACAGCAGCAAAGCCTACGACTAATACCGGACACATCCAGCGATATAAAAATGATAGAGATATGCGACGTGGACCTGAAATGGCTAAAGAGGCAACGATTGCCATCATGGCTGCGCTAAATAAAAGGGTTCCTTGCAATATGAGCGGAGTTTCTGTCCTATTGTCAAAAATGCCTGCCGAGCTGACGATGATGAACATGCCGAAAATCCCAAAGCCCGCGCGATTGAGCCCTGCAAAGAAACCCTTTTGAGTGGCTTTTTCATTTTCGCGGGCAGCCAGTACTAGCTTTTGCTCTTCGCAGGCTTGGGCGCTTGTCCATGAAAGATAAAAGCAAAGACCGGATAGCAACGGGAATAGTGAGGCCATGGCTATGGCAACCCAACCATTGGTGGCTGAGACCAGCAAAACGAGCAGCGCCGCTGAAACAGACGACAGTGGTGCTAAAAACTCTGATTCTTCGCGAGGAATTACCGCATAGTATTCACCCCACATAACCCAAAGGATTGCGCTTCCGGCGCCGGTGAGAATTGCTCCAATGCAAAATGCAACTAAATTAAGAGTTGGGTTTGGCAGGCTTAAAAAGATCAGCGGGGTACTTATGGCGGTAAGAATTGGAGCCGCAAAAACAAGTTTTGGGTGCGAGGTAGGAGCGCCTAAGGTTGGTTCTAATAAAACAACTGCTATGAGCGTCAAGATTGATGCAAGCAGCGGGGTAAGAGCGAAAACAAAGTCAAGAGCAATTGAGGGCTGTCCTGAGTTGGTGGAAAGATTGCCTGCTGCGCCGGTATAAAAGACGCAAAATACCCAGGCGAGCAGAAATGCCCAGCCAATTTTGCGCAAAGGTATAAGCTTGTCAGAGTGATGCATGCGGTTTCTCCTGCAGAGACTTGACACCGTGGTGCTGAAAACACATCTCCGTTTAAGAATAGCGCTATCTCGCCTTGAACAACACTCAGATTCTATTTTTGGTTTAGCCCAAATCGAGCTTTGCAATGACTTCTTGAAGAGCGTTAGCGGATTCTTTAAGTTCACACTGTTCGCGATAGTTAAGCGAGGGTGGCATGCGCACTTCAATGCCCGTCTTGCCGATGATGCACGGCGTTGAAAGAGCAACATCCTCAATGCCATATTCTCCATGCATGGTATTTGACACCGAAAGTACTGACTTTTCGTCGCGAACAATGGCGCCGCAAATGCGCGTGACCGCCATCGCAATGCCGTAATAGGTGGCATGCTTTTTGCGAATGATCTCATAGGCGGCATTGCGTACTATGTCTGAGATTTCACTCCGAAAGTCTTCATAGGATCCGTCAGCGCGCATGTTGTAAAAATCTTCAAGTGGAATGCCGGCAACATGGGCGCTTGACCATGCAATAAGTTCGCTATCTCCATGTTCGCCTAGGATGCGGGCATGGACATTGCGCGGGTCAACGCCTAAACGCTCGCCGATGATGTGCTTTAAGCGCCCGGTATCAAGCACCGTGCCCGAACCAATAACGCGGTATTCAGGCAGGCCTGAAAGTTTGACGCAAACGTGTGTCAAGATGTCTACCGGGTTAGCGACGATCAGCAATACACCCGAAAAAGAACGACTGCGAATTTCGCTCAAAATGCCTTTAAATATCTGAACGTTTTTATTTACCAAGTCAATACGTGTTTCGCCAGGCTTTTGATTGGCGCCAGCTGTAATAACGATGATGGCTGCATCGTCAATGTCGTCGTAGGTACCAGCATATATCTCACAAGGGCTGGCAAATGCTGTGCCGTGCGAAATATCAAGGGCTTCTCCTTCTGCGCGCTCATGATCAACGTCAATGAGCACCATTTCAGAGAACAATCCTGATTGCATAAGCGCAAATCCTGTCGCCGAGCCAACAAACCCGCATCCAATAATGGCCACCTTACGATCGTTGACCGGACGAGGAAGAGCGAATTTGGTGGCATCGGGTGTCAGATGGGGCGCAGTATCTGCGGCAGCTGCACCTGTATTTTGCGTGGGCTCATTTTCAGAGGGAGAAGAGCAAGTCTTGCACATGGTGACTCCTTGAATCTTGATGTTGTTCTTATCGCGAAGTATAGAGACTTAAAAGTGCTGCCTTATACCAAATTCTTAAGTGGTAACGTGATGGTTAATTCGATAAGATCTAGCACTCTCGGTCAAAGAGTGCTAGCCTAGTCACTACATGCTTACATCTTATGCATGCGAAAGGATGCTTAATAATGTCTAAGAATATTGCATTTGATAATGAGACGCGAAAGAAGCTTGCTGCCGGTGCTGCCAAGCTTGCAGATGCGGTTAAAGTAACGCTTGGACCGAAGGGTCGTTATGTTGCCATGCAAAAGATTGGCGCATGGACGCCAACGCTGACCAATGACGGCGCTATGGTGGCTGCTAACGTAGATCTTGAAGATCAGATTGAAAACATGGGTATGAAGATTGTGCGCGAAGCGGCTATGGGTACCAACTTAGGCGCAGGCGACGGCACAACAACGGCAACACTTTTGGCTGAAGCTATGATTAGCGAAGGTGTGCGTGAGGTTATTGCTGGCGCTGATCCGATTGCAGTGCGTCGTGGCATCAAAAAAGCCACGAATGCCGTTATGGAGCTTGTAGCTTCTCGTGCTGTTGAGGTAACGAGCGAAGAGCAAATTGCTGAGATTGCAACAATTTCATCAGGTGATCCTGAGATCGGTGCAAAACTCGGAGAGCTGTTAGCAAAGATTGGCAAAGATGGCGTCATTTCGGTTGAAAAGTCGAACAATTTCGGCATCAACGTTAAGGTGCAAAAAGGCATGCGCTTTGACCATGGCTTTATTAATCCTGAGTTCGCCGACGACATGGGCACCATGACTGCTGAGCTTGTTGAGCCTTACATTCTTATTACCGATTATCGCTTGGCAGATAATTTCAAAGACATCGTTCCGGTGCTTGAAGAGGTCATGCAAACAGGTCATCCTCTGCTCATTTGCTGCGAAGACGTTCGCGGTGAATCCCTGCATTCGCTGCTGATGAACAAGCAAAAAGGCACGCTGAACAGCGTGTGTGTACAAGCACCTGCTTTTGGCGATCGTCGCTTGGTCTTAAGTGAAGACTTAGCTTTGCTTACCGGTGGTCAGTTCGTGAGCGAAACGCGCGGTTTGAAGTTGACCGACCTGACAAAAGACATGCTTGGTCGCGCTGATAGCGCCATGATCACTAAGGGCAGCACGGTTGTCATTGGTGGTAAGGGCAAAAAAGAAGACATCGATGTTGTTTGCTCGCAGCTGCGTTCTGAGATTGAAGTGACTGCTCCTGGCATGGATCATGATGTCTTGCGAGAGCGTTTGTCGATGCTGCAGGGCGGCATTGGCGTTATGGAAGTTGGCGCCCCCACCAAATCCGAAATGAATGAAATGCGCAGCCGCATCCAAGACGCCTTGATGGCCACGCGTTCGGCGGCTTCTGAAGGCTTAGTTGCAGGTGGTGGTACGGCGCTGTTGCAGGCAGAGTCGTCGCTTGACAGTGTTGTCTGCGATAATGAAGATGAGCGAGCAGGTGTTGAAATTGTACGCAAAGCCCTTCAAACTCCTATTCGCACCCTTGCTGAAAACTGTGGATTTGAGCCCTCGGTGGTGGTTGAAAAGGTTCGCAATTTGCCGCTTGGTCATGGCTTGAACTGCGCAAATGGCGAATATGGCGATATGATTGCCATGGGAGTAGCAGATCCTACCAAGGTGACGCGTACCGCTCTCGATGCCGCTGCGTCTGTTGCATGTCAGGTGCTAATTACGAATGCATCGGTCGTGGATACTATCCCGCCCGAGCCGCCAGCTCCAAAAGCTCCGGTCTATGGACAGGAAGAAGACTAAGTTTTAAGCGCGCTCCATTTTTCTTTTGCGTGATAGGCGGATCTAACACATTGTTAGGTCCGCTTTTTGTTCTATAAGCCGCTTTGTTGTGCGCGTTAAAGATTTGGCATAAGAGAGGGGTGCAATGCGAAGGGTGCAGCAGCAATAGCTGAGCTTCTCGCTCATCGAATACCCTGTTGGGACTAGTTTTTTGTAGGTACAAAAATGCCACCATTAAGGTTACGAATTGTTGACAACCAAGCAACAAAAAGATTAAATAAAACGGTTAGCGTGATGAACGTAACAAGCACTATGTCGTATGACGGGGGCGTATATGGAACAGACAAAGACAACATGGGCGAAAAAACTTTTGCTGGTATTTTTCGCAATAACGCTCGCATTTGGTTCGGTGGTGATTTCGCCAACGGAAAAAGCTCACGCAGAAACATGGGCGCAGTATCTAGCTCGCACATGGGATGCGTGTAAGGCTGATTTTGCAGCGCTTGATAAAAACACCGGACTGCCTCAATGGGATGGAACTTCAGCAGTTCAACCAGCACAAGGAGCTGGTACTGCGGATGATCCGTGGCTCATTGCTTTGCCTGAAGAGTTGTATTGGGTTGCAACACATACCGACAACGATCATAAGAGCATGCGCCTGGTAAATGATATTGATTTAGGTGGCAAACCCTGGCCTGGTATGGCAATTACTGGTTCTGCTGAAACTGTTATTGATGGTCAAAACCATACTATTTATAACTTATATATGACAGGGGCAGGCGGCGGTTACGCTGCAGCGGGTGTTGGTTTTATTACCTACGCCAATAATCCTCAGTTTGTAATGAAAGATGTCATGTTCCGATACGCGCAAATCATTGCAACCGCTGTCAATTACAACTATTCAGTTGTCATTTCCTATTTCACCGAAGGTCGCTTGCAGCATGTTTCGGTGGAAGATTCATTGATTCAAGGTGGTAACTTTGTTGGCGCTATATGTAACGGCTGGAGCAACGGATCTCATTCAGCGGTTGATGGGACAGGTGAGCTACAGGAGTCGACCATCGGTGTTCGCATAGATCAGTGTCATACTGCACGCGTATATACCTATGGCGCATCTTGTGTTGGCAACTTCTCAGGTCCTTTGTGGGGTGCGAAGGTTACCAACAGTTTCGCTGTTGATGGTGCAACCGTTTCTACGGCAGGACATTCGGGCGGTTTTGTTTCTTGTCCTGGTTATGACTATGTGGAAAATAGCTTCTGCAACATCTCAATGTATGGCAATACGCAAACATCAGTATTCTCAGGAGTTAATCATTACAACAATGGCTTTAAGAACTGCTACGCCTCAGGCGTTGTAGAAGGCTCATCAATTGTTGGTGGATTTATTGGTGATGCTCAGAGAGGTAATGGCATTGATGCGTATGCCTCAAAATATACCAACTGCTATTCCACGACGATGGTTGGCATGCAGAACACCGCAAGCAACATGGGCGGATTTGGTGGTGTTGCCGATTATAACCTCACGATGCTCAACTGCTATTCAGCAGGTGAAGTTGGAGCGCTCACTACCGCTGGCAACGAATCGTCTGTAGCAGGTTTTGTAGGTACGACAGGCTCGCTTAATACGGGTGCTTGCTACTACGACATGCAAACGTCTTCTATGCGCGATCATGGAACAGGCAACAGTTCGTTGGTTGGCGCAGGAGATAGTGGCGTGACTGTTGCAGGGCGTGTTACTAAAGACATGACTGGTGTGGATGCGTTGTCTAATATGCCCGGGTTTACCGAAGACACATGGCTGGCCAAAGAGGGCGTATATCCGCAACTGCGTGTATTTGCTAATCCTACCACCTTCCATCCCGATGACCAGGATTTGGTTAAGGCCTATTCGCTTGCATCGGTATGTACGGCTATGCTTTATCCGTCGAATGGTGACTATGAAATTTCGGATGAAAATCTCGTTAAGGAGATGGACACCGTTCGCTCCATTAAATACTTGTTCCCCTTCACCAATAATGCCATGGTCTAAGACGACCAATATGATGTTTCTTGGGAAGCAGACGACATCAAATCAGAAATCTTAGAGGGCGTGCCGGTCATTACGCTTAAGCCTGATACCTATGCGGTTGCCAGCTTGGCTCCTGGTGTTGGTTGGACGACCGTCAAAGTAAAGTACTATCCGGATCCAACTGATAAGTCTCGCTACGTTACTGGTACGCGCCGCTTGCGCCTTGTGCCTACAACTACGCTTTCGGTTGCAACTGCTGCCGGCATTGATCACACGGCCTATGTAGCGCCAAAGGGTGCGCGTCCGCTTGATCCAACAAAATACCAAGGCTTTATGCGTTATGACCATCGTGATGGCGTGAAGTTCAGCATGGGTGATGTTTTTGCCCTCGCCGGCGGTGCGCTGACCACTGAAGATTTCCCGACCGAAGAAGCAGCTGGTGGTTTGCTGTTTGAGCGCGTGCCACTGCCTTCGGTTGGTGGATACGTTGATGTGTTTATCGACAAGCAAGTTGATGACGAGTGGGTTCGCTTGGATATGACCGACGATCTGAAATCGCTCATGTTGTATGATCGTGATGCTCGCTATAATGACTTGGGATTATATAGAATGGTATATCAGTGGCGTCCGAGTGGCGAAGCTGGTGGTGCATTCTTGGAGAGCATCAAATATTTGTCAGTAACAGAAACATTCTCTGTCACCTATATGAAAAACGCATCATCGCTCGAAAAGCCAGCGAATGCTATTGAGGTTAAGGCAAGCGCCCAGGCAGACGATGATGATACGTACTATTACGATCCGGGTGCTTATGTGCCAGGGGATACGGTAGATGTTCGCTATTATCCAGGCCATGCAAGCTCAAAAACCACTAATCCTGAAACGCCAGGCTATACATTTACCAGCTGGAATCAGGTAGCTGAAGGCACCGGAAATGCTTTCGATAGCTCAACAGCAATTAACAAAGATATGGTTGTATATGCGCAATGGGAATTAGATGAGCGCAGTGTTTCATTTGATCCAAACGGTGGCACTCTCGACGGAAGCACTGATGTAGTGCAAGATGACACGTATCACGCGCTTGACAAGGTGACAACGCCAACCTCTAATCCTGTGCGCGAAGGCTATTCGTTTATGGGTTGGAGCACTGATCCTAAGGGCGACAAAGCAACGTATGATCCCGATGCGCAACTGTGGGACGATGACGTGACGTACTATGCGGTATGGAAGAAAAATCCCACACCGTCATTTACGGTAGAAACCGAGCGCGTCACTGACCCTGAGAGCGAAACCATCCAGGTGGGAGATACGATTCGCACAACAATGACCGCCGAAAACAAAGGGGACGAAGACAGCCTTTGGAAAGACGTAGTAATTACCGGCACGCTTCCCGAGGGCGTAACCTTAGACCCAGATTCCATTATCTTGCGTGACCCTGATGGTAACGAAACCAAGCTTGATCCGGCCGAGGTATACGATCCTGAAACGAACACAATCCGTGTGCCGGTGGGAGATATTGACGGCAAAGATAAATACGAACTCGTTTTTGACACGACCGTTAATCCTAAAGCGCTAGAAGAACCCAACGACGATATAACCGTTCAAGGCGAAGGCAAGGGCACCAATCCTGACGGGACAGAAATTCCTGGTGTGCCATCTTCGAGTAAGCCCGAAGGGGATATCATCCCAGGAGATCCCTCGCCAGAGCTAAAAATTGAGGTGACAAACACCTCTCGCCCCGATACCGAAGACGCTCAAATTGGCGATACGTTGGAGTACACCATTACTGCATCTAATCCGCCTGAGGGAACATCATGGGATGAAGTGGTGATTACCAACGTGATCCCAGGAGGCCTCACGCTTGATCCTGATTCTCTTGAAGTTCGCCTACCCGACGGAACTGTTTTGCCACTTGATCCGGCTGAGGTGTACGATCCGGATACTGGTACGCTCACCATTCCGCTTGGTAGTATTCCCGGCGGCAAAGATGCTGTGATCACCTACAAGGCAACCATCAACGAGTCTGCAGCTGCTGATGAGACACCGCAATACCACGATATCGGTAACTCGGTGACTGCAACAGGCAAGACGCCTGAAAATAAAGAGGTGGATGAAGCAACGAGCAACCGTGTCTGGCCAACTGGTTGGGTGAAGTATGCAACCCCTGATCCAACAGTATCAAAAACAGTTGCCAACCAGACTCATGAAGAGGGCTTCTATATCGGAGATGCGCTGCTTTACACGTTGACGCTGAACAACAACATGCCCTATACGCATTGGAAAAATGTTGTGGTAACCGATGTGCTGCCACAGGGTCTGACGATTGATCCGCAAAATATCAAGCTCGTGTTGCCGGACGGAACCTCTGAGGCGCTTGAGGGAGTTTATGACGAAGCCACGCGCACGCTTGAGGTTACGCTCGAAGATGTTTTTGGTGGCGATGCATATCAGATCGAGTACATCTGCACCTTGTCGAAGCCAGAAAACGATGAGCCCATCGTAAACTCGGTGAGTGTTGTAGGTGAAGGACCTGAAGGCATGCTGGATATAGACGTCTCTGACAGCGTCAGTATTCCGGTACCCGAAGAAGATTTGAGTGGGACGCCGTTGCCTAATACAGGTGGTGCGGCTCAGGGTACTGACGAAGAGGGCACAGCTTACGACCTGAAGGCGCTCGATAAACTGGCAGCAACAGGAGATGCTACCGAGGGTGTTGTTGGCGGACTTTGCGCACTTGTTGCGTTGGCGACAGTAGCATTTGGTGTTGCATGGCGTCGTCGCGTGCAACAAAAAAGATAAGATAGCGCACGCTTTGGCGTTATAGCAAAGCTGCTGCGGTGCTGGGTTGGGTGTCTTGAGCAAGGCATCCAACCCAGATTTTTTAAGGCAGCGTGCAGACGTCTACGAGTTCATGAGGGGGTTTACTGGCGGGTCTGGCAGCTCGTTTGCTGCTGGAATCCCAAAAACTCCTTTTGCATGCGTTACCGCATTGACGATTGCCTCTTGCATTGCCTGATTGGCAAGCGCGCCTACTGCATCGGGTGTTGCAGGTATCTCATTTGAGCTTAAGGTAAAAATAGCGTCGCCATCGTTGAGCGTGTGGACAGGCATAATGGCTCGCGCATACGCGTCGTGAACCTGCGCCGAAACTTTGGTTGCTTGCGCTTTGGTGAGAGAAGCGTTGGTGAGCACAACGCCAAGTGTTGTATTGCTGGTTGGTGTTTGTTCGGCTGCTGACATATAAGCCTGGCCTGCCATAAATGTCTCAAGCGGATTTATCACGTCTCCATTATTGTCGCGAACGCCACTAATCCAAGCGCCTTGCGCATTGCGCACGTTACCAAGCGCGTTAACTGTGACAAGCGCCGCACAAATAAGTTCGCCATATTGCAAACATGACCAACCAAAACCAGACTTCATTGCACGATAAGGTTCGGCGAATTTGCCTACCGTTGCACCGGTTCCTGCGCCAACGTTGCCCTGCGCAAGCGCATCTAAAGCAGAAGGATTATCAAGTGAGCTGAGGGCGTTTATGCAAGCATCGTAGCCGGTTTGGGCGCAAGGTGGCTGACCAGCGCAAAGAGGCAAATCAAATATGCAAGCCGCGGGCACTATGGGAACAACGCTTCCTGCCAACTCAAATCCGATGCCATTTTCGGCAAGTGCTTTCATGGCGCCATCTGCACAAGCTAGCCCATAAGCGCTTCCGCCCGAAAGCATAATTGCATGTATTTGCTGCACCATGTTTTCGGGTTTTAGCAGATCGGTTTCGCGAGTTGCCGGCGCACCACCGCGCACATCAACGCCGCCTGTTGCACCTTGTGGGCAAACGATAGCCGTGCAGCCAGATAGCGCGTCTTCTACCTGCGCGTGCCCAATACCAAAGCCATGTAAAGCTGAGAGTGGAGCAGATGTAATCATGGATATCCTCACTATAAAACGAAAAAGAGCGAGCTTGTAACGAGGCAATTTTTGCATGGATTCAATTTACTCGCAAGTCAGGTAGCTTACGACTTGTATAGTATGCCTAAGCAAATAAATCGCGCGACATATAGGTTATAGGTATAAGCTATACAGATATGATCTGCAGAGTTTGAGGAGGAAGCATGTCTGAGCGAGACGAACGAAAAGAGCAGGCAGAAAAGCATAACGCACTTATGAAAGGTGCATTTGCCTCAGAAACTCAGGCAACGGTTCAAGCCGCTGTGCTGTATGAAGATGGGTTTGCATCAAAGCTCGAGATTGCTTCGGGTGAAGCAGAGACGAAAACTCAGGTAACCTCTGCATTTGCTCCGGAGGCTTTTTATCGCTTTGGCGAAGGCCACACAATTATTGTTGACCCTACTTCATTTACGCGTCCGGGTGGCGCTTATGTAGACGGGGGAGCAGGCCCTGAGGCAACGCTTTGTTTGGAAAGCAATCTTTATCAGGTGTTAAGCGGCCTGAAAGGCAGTTTTCATGACGTGAATAAAAAGGCGCAAAGTGGGGGTCTTTTCTCAAGCCGTGCTCTGCTTTTGCCCGATGTTGTCTTTTCGCGATCGGGCAACATTCGCAAGGCTGATGTGTTGGCGATAGCTGAACCAATGCGTGCTCGTGCTTTGGAAAACCATCGCTCTGAGCGCGAGTGTGATCTAGCGCTTGCTGATCGCATTTCAACGATACTTGCGTTGGCTGCCGCCAATGATTGCGATACGCTTATCTGTGGTGCCTTTGGTTGTGGGCGTAATGGCTATGATGCAAGCCAAGTTGCGAGTCTTTTTGCCAGCTGGCTCAACGAGCATCCAGGTGCCATTGGCCGTATAGTATTTTCTGCGCCACGCGCGTCTTACGATGCATTTGACGCATTGTTCGGCCAACCAGATACAGGTGTTGTCGAAGAGACGCCCGAGGTTGTAGAGGAAGAAGATGCAAGCTGGTCAGCAGATGATCTGCCTGAAGGCATCACATTCCGCTCTTTCTAATGAATAGTGCCGAGTAGGGTTGGTTGCTGAGTGATGCCTGTTGCTGAGCAATAACTGTTGTTGAGTGATAACTGTTGCTAAGCGATAAAGCCTACTGGCGAGGCGGGATATAGTGATCTAACAGTCCCAGTAAGTGATGGATGTTAAGTGGCTTGGTGGTGTGCGCAGTCATTCCTGCATCGGTTGCACGCCGCCTGCCCTCTTCGAAAGCATCGGCCGATGCAGCAATAATGGGAATTGTTTTTGCATCGGGTCTGTCCAGTGCGCGAATAGCTGTTGTGGCAATGTCACCATCCATGCGTGGCATGCGCATATCCATCATAATGACGTCGAAGTAGTGCGGATTTGAGGCCTCAAATGCTGCAACTCCTTCATCACCATCATTTACCTCTTCGGTTATAAACCCATATTCGGCTAAGATCGACGACATAATTTCGCGTGAGAGCTCATCGTCATCCACAACCAAAGCGCGGGTGCCGGTGAAATCACGCGGCGTCTCTGCGAGCCCAAATTCATCCTCTAAGGCAGGGCTTGTGTCGTCTTGTGTTTGCAGGCGAAGTGGCAAGGTGATGGCAATGCTGGTGCCCTTGTCAAGCTCGCTTTCCACATCAATACTGCCGCCCATCAGCTCGACTAGATTTTTGGTAATGGTCATGCCAAGGCCAGTGCCTGATGAAGAGGATGATCCTGCTTTGGCGCATGTGCGCATTTCGCGTTCAAAAGGAAGAAAGAGCGCTTCCAAAAAATCGTGCGACATACCAAAACCATTGTCGGTGACGGTGGCGGTAAAAAGCCCAAAGCCGGTTGGTGCATTTTCGTGCTCTTTGATGTTGACATCAACGGTTCCGCCATCAGGTGTGTATTTTAAGGCATTACCAATGATGTTGATCATGATCTGATTAAAACGCAGCTTGTCGGCAAAAACATGATCGTGCTCCACAGACGGTGGCGCAAATGTAAAAGCAATATGGCGAGCTTGCGCTTCGCTTGAAAACATGCGATATAACCCTCGCGAAAGCTCAGTTAGATTAATAGGCTCTTCCTTAAGTGGCATCTTGCCGCTTTCTACGCGGCTGACATCTAAGATGTCATTTACCAAATCAAGCAGGTGATTTGAGGATATAATGATCTTTTGCAAATAGTCCTGTACGCGTTTGGTGTCGTTGATGTTTGCAAGTGCGAGATTTGCAAAACCCGAGATTGAGTTCATAGGTGTGCGAAAGTCGTGTGACATATTCGTCAAAAAACTCGATTTTGCCTCGCTGGCATGTTGAGCAAGCGCCAAAGCTGATTGAAGTGCTTCTTTTTGGCGTAATTGCTCAGCCATTTCGTGGCTTGCGTCACGTGCTGCAAGAACGACCTTATGTGGATGCGAAGCTAATGGTATAAAACGCAGCTCAATGAATCGCTCACTTGCATTAAGGGCACGGCGAAAACTGATTGAGTAGTCGCCGGCTCCCTTTTTGAGGCGCTCTTTAATCGTTTCAAGTGAAACTTCGCGTGCGAGCTGGAGTCTATCGGCGGGTAGCTCATAGGTATCCAAATAGGCATCCATAGCCTTTGTATAGCTTAAGTTTTGCGTATCAACATCAGAGAGGGGATCTGCGTTTTGATCCTTTAAGCGAAAAGGGACAATGGTGTCGTTTTCTACGTCGATAACATACAGGGCGAAGTTTTCGCGTGAAAGAGAATCGATAATATCAAGCCGGTAAAAGCTGGCTTCTTCTGCCTCTTTGGCGCGCGTTATGTCTTCGACAAATCCATATGAAAATCGGTTTGAGTCGCCGGTATGTACCAGCGAGATGCGCATCCAACGACCGAGTTGTGTTGACCCTTCAAATATGAGATTTCCCGTAGAAGTAAATACTTCAAAGTCTTGCATCAAACGTTCAAAGCTCGGCTTATCAAAAAGTGTTTGCGCGAAGTCTTTAAAGAGCGTATAGGTTTCAGTTGTGTTGCATTGCGTGCGTGCGGCTGGGGTCAGCATAATACGCTGCGTGCGGCTCTCAAAGAAAAATAAGCCCATAGAGGCGGTCATCATAGAGCGTGTGGCGTCTTTGATCCAGATGGTCACATCTTGCAAGAGTGCGCCGCAATATCCTTGTGCGATAGGGAAGACGACGATGTGTAAAAACTGCTCAAGAATGGCGCTCACTGACTCAAATTCGGAGGCGGTATTTTGCCACGCGGCACGATAAAAGTATTCAAGCCACGTCGGATCGCTGTCTCCCCAGAATGAATAAATTCGTCTGCCAAGTATCTCATCAATGCTTTCTTGTGTCATGTCAGCCATAGCTTGATTGAGGTAGATGTATTCAATTTCGCATGGGTTGTTTTTGTCATCAAGAATTACCTGGAAAACACCGAATGGCTGCGGTGACTTATCAAAGATAACGTTGCACTGCTCTAAAATCTTATCCACAAATTAGCCCCCTTAAGCCTCCTTTATCAATATAGCAGGTTTATCTGAGGGTGAAGTGTTTTTTGTGAGCGTCCGAATTGAACGTGTGTTACTTACCCATTGAGTAACAATCAGTTAACCAGCTATAAAATGCCAAAGTTTGACAAGGCGTGAAAGCGCTTGTGCGACGTAAAGTTGTAGATGTTCATCATCGATAACGCGAATGCGAAAGCGTAAAAAGCATGATCAATCAGCCCTTACATAAAGTAACAAAAGATGACGAAATTGGTTACTTCGCTCCGCGTACCTGGGCTTTTTGGCGTGCGGTTATCGTCTGTTTTTGCCTGTTTACACTCGTTGGGCATTGGTTAGAAATCCCATATTGCTTGTTCATGGGTTCCGCATTTGGCATCGTGGATGCCAACTATAACGTGTGGACCGATCCGTGGTATCACCCTTATTGGGTTTACGGCTTTGGTGCTGTGATTGTGACGCTTGTAATAGAACCGTTAAAAGAGCGCATCATTATGAAACGAAAGACCCTGTGGGGAGCGCTTCTTGAGTCCTTTATTGTTCTCGTTTTACTCAGTATGTTAATCGAGCTGATCGTTGGGTGGTTAATCAATCAGCCAGATGCTTTAGGGGAGTATCCTTATTGGGATAACTCTGAATTGCCGCTCAATATTTTTGGACAAGCATGGCTTGTTAACGACATATTCATTGGTATTGCGGCTATGTTGTACGTTTGGATTGTGTACCCATTGGTATGCGAAATGTTCGTTCATATGAAGCCGAAAGTTGCCAATATAGTCTTCGTTGTGATTTTGGTTGGGTTTGTCATCTGCTGTGTTGCGTCATATACCCAGCTTGTTCTTTGGTCTTGGTAAAAGATTACCTAATTTATCAGCAATAACGTGAATTCAAAGTTCGCGCTTAGCGGCTGAATTAATTTGCGCACAATAGCTATTGGCTATTGTGAAGGTATCAATTACAAGATAAAATACTCTATAATTTGGGGATAGATCTATCGTATTTCAATCACATCACTGTATCGTATCTCTGTTGTTTGAAGATGCCGGCGTTTTGCGAGGGCGCAGGCGTTATCGAAGATGTTTTTGTAGAGAGAGAAGAACTAAACCATTCAAAGGGGGATGAATGCGGAATTTCGTAAAGCGCATGTCTCATGCAGCGCTTGCTGTGCTCATGTCGTTTACGTGCGCCGTTAGTTTGATGGGCGCACCAACGGCTGCTTTCGCAGATCAAGATGGAACTGACGAGGCAATTGAGGTTGCAGGCGTTGACTATTTTGAAACCACGTCAAATGTGTGGGAATTCTTTCGCGTCGACAACCTGACCGATAAGGCACTGTATTTGGATGTGACCAAAGTTGATGCTGATGGTACACAGACGAAATTGACGCATCGTCAGGAGTATAAGCTCACCGACGATCAGGTTGATGGCACGGGCGCCAAAATTGCTCATATTGTGTCTATGAACATGCAAGACGCTCAGGGCAATGTAACTACAATTGCTGATGATATGGCGGATATGCAAGACCACGCCACCTATACCGTTATCATTTGGGCGGCTCCGCGCGGTTCTGCTGAGCCAATTGGCAGCTTTGGGGTATATCCAGTTTATGCTCTTGCAACCAACACTGATGGCCTTGATTCGCCTGCGCCTGAGCTGATTGGCATTCGCACGGTGGCGCTCGGCGAAGAAACAACCGCAAAAAACATGGGTGTTGGGCAGTCGTTTTATAGCTTTGTCACAGAAGGCGAAGATCAACAGACCATCCAATATAAAATGGTGGAGCAAAATGGTGTAGATGTCGCCTTTGATGAAGCAACTCTCAGTTATGTCGCTCAGTATGAGCAGGTAAGCGCCGAGGCAGTCAATGGTTCAATTAACTATGTTGACCTTGACGGCAATATTATTCGCCCGGTGACGGTCTATGACTTACAAGCTGAAGGTACGCCTGCAACTATCGAAAAGGCGTTTTTCTACAATGGCAAGTATTATCGCAGCATCGGATATCTCGGTGGCAGCGAGATTATGCTAACGCCCACGCGCGCCAACTATACCGTTCGCGTTATGGAGGTTGCTGGTGTAGATACCAGCGCTTACCAGCTGACTGTTCGATATGTTGATCAAAACGATACGCTTCTGTGGTCGGATGCCTTAGATGTCAAAGGTGAAGGATATCAATATGCGCTGCCGAAGACCTTCTCCATGAAGTTTGACGCAGGAGTGAACTATTACTCGCTTCAACGTATTGGCTCTTTGGATGATGACAACATGATTGCTCCGCTTAGCGATACCGATCGTTGGAATGAAACCATTGATTTAACTACCGCAATGGACGAGGGCCTCATTGATGTCAACGATGATGGCACCTGCTCTCTAACGGTGCATTATGGTTCGCAGGATATCGAACAGCGTGCAACCTTTGTTATTCGCGAAATTGATGGATCAACGCACCAGGAGCTTGGTAACGTTGCTTTAGAGATTACGCCGGATAAGGCTGCTGAGTATATTCCTGAAACCAAAGAGATTGACGGCGTTACGTATGTGCCGTGGGTGGGAAACACTGACGCACTTCGTTATAGCTGGTCAAATTTGGCTGATGGTATTGAGCTGATGCAAAATGTTTACTATGTTCCTGAGGGCTATGTGCCTGCTCAGGCGTATGACATCACCGTTCAGTATGTGTCCGTTCCCGATGGAGAGATTCTGCGCACAGAGACTATTACGGTATCGCCGGAATTGACAGACGCTATCACCATCACCGGTGATGAGCGCTTCACCTTAAACAATACCGAATATATTCGCATGACCGGTCAAGAGCAAGGCATTCGCCATAGGTATTTCGACAATGCTGATACCTATTCAATTTATTATTACGATGCAAACAATGCTCCGGTATCTGCTATGACAGTATCCTCTGCTCAGATTATGAATTCGACAAATACCATCACGACCCCTGGTCAGGTTATTAACCAGTCCATTACCACGACGGTCGCTGCTCCAGCTGATGATGGTGGAGCAGCGCCAGGTGCTGATGGGGGTGTGACTGCTGCTCCTGTTGCAACAGTGCAGCCAGGTACTGGTACGGTAGTGGTTGATGATAACGAGAACCCTCTAGCAAACGCGGCAGCTCAGACGACCACCGACGAACGCACTATTGAGGAAAACGAAAACCCGCTTGCAGGCCCTGCCAGTGATAGCGACAGTGCGTTTACAGATGAGAGTGCTTTAGGTGGCGCAAACTGGCTGCTTGTAGTTGGCGTGGGTGCTTTCGTTGTGGTTGCTGTAGCAGCAGTGGCGCACGTTTTGTATCATCGCCGCAAAAACGGTCAAGATCAAACGAAGACTCAGGCATAAGGGGAGGAGGAAGATATGACAAAGGTTATCAACAGCAAAGCGTTCAAAAGTGTAGTTGCATTTGTGCTTTCTGCAATTTTAGTTATTGGTTTACTTCCTCACTTCAAGCCTGCATATGGTGAAGAAGAGACTGTAGGGGCTGCTGAGAACGCTGTCACTACAACCGATATTGTACAAAACGAAAATCAAGAGGAAGCATCTGATGAAAACCAAGACGATGTTTCGCCAGACGTTACCTCTGATGAAGATGGTATAGATGATGCCTCTGTGGTTGAAACTACCGAGACGCAAGAGAGCGAGCAAAATAACGCGAGCACAAATCGTCAGTCGCATGAGCTTGAGCTGGACATGGGCGGGATTATGCTCACTTCGCTAGAGAATAATGCTCTGAATGTTCCCTCAAATGACGACGACGAGGGTATAAGCGCACAAGTTACAAACAAAGATTGTGTGATTAGCGTTGACACCACTGAGAATTTCGAATTCAGCGATGGTAAAACCCACTACTTGACCGTCAATGAAGGGGTAACACTCACGGGCACTATTACTGTTACCAAGGGCACGAAGCTCTATTTAAATGGCGGCGGCACTATTACAGCTCCTGATGGTTTTAAGGGAAGCGTTATCCAAGTTCAGGGTTTCAACCAGCTTAAGGGCTCTAATATTAAGGTGACAGAGCTGCATTTGTGTGAAGACGAATCGCAAGGTGTATTGACGATCACGGGCGGCAATGCTGGCACAAAACTGAATAACGACACCTTCCGCGCTCGCGACAAAGATGTTAATACCAACTCGCCCTATAACAACAACGTGTATAACCTCGCCTATGACGAAAATGGCAAGCCTGAGTTCCGTGGCGGTGGAGCAATTATCGTTCAGCGTGAGGCTGCTGTTAAAAAGGCTAACGGGTCTACCAATTGGGACTACATCTCCCCAGCGGCTCTCTATATGCACAATGGCATCATAGATAACAACACCGCTCAAGCTGGTGGCGGTATCTTCATTGATAATGACTGTATCTTTAGAATGGATAATGGTACCGTATCGAACAATACTGCAACCAATTTCGAGGGTGGTGGTATCTTTATTGCTGGTAGCAGCAATGGTAAAGACGCTTATTGTGAAATCATCAAAGGCGAAATTTTTGGAAACGTAACCAATACGCTTTATTCGCTTGGTGGTGGCGGTATCTTTATTGAATCAGGCGGCAAATTAAAGATCGGCGTTCCGCGCATTAGCGCAAATAGCGCAAATGGTCTTGGTGGCGGCGTCGCTGGTTGCCCGCATGCCTATATTGGCATCGGTCCAATTTTTGGTGATGAAACTATATCTCCTGCGGTTTATGGTAATTTCGCCAACAAAAGCGATGATGCTTGGCCTCGAAATGAGGTATTGAACAGCCTTATGGTTGCATCTGCTTTTGACCCAAGCAAAAAGATTGAATCAGGAGATAAATTTGCTCGCCAAGATCCAAACTTTACAGCGGATTTAGCTAAGGATTATTACTGTGTAAAAGGTTCAACCATTTTTGGTACCAATCTTGGCCAAGAGACTTCTGTTGGCATGGGTCGGTTATCAAGCAGGTCCTACCTTGCAAGCTGGTGGCGTGTCTGTTGAGAAATATGACACTATCAATGTTTTTGATGCCACGCTTGGTTTGACTAACACCTATACCGGCGAAGAAACCTTATATCGCGAAGTCAATATTTATGACAACTATTCGGCAACCCATGGTGGTGGTATTGGCTGTAATGGTGGTCTGACCTTAGGTGACCTACCTAATGAAGACACATATGCACCATTTGGCTTTGATATATCAAAGCAGGTTGTCAACAATGCTGAATCTGCAGATGATTTGGGTCTTGAGGCTGGCGAATACACCTTTAAGCTTTTCGCTGAAGATGGTGTGACTGAACTTCAGACACAGCAAAACGATGGAGATGGAATAGTTCACTTCGACATTCAAGATACCAAACAGTACTTGCAAGGGAACAACGGCGATCCCAAGACGCTCGTATTGTATATACAAGAGGTTCGCGGTGATAACGCTGATATGACCTATGACGGTGCTGATGGTCAAACCGAAACGCCGAAGCATAAGGTTCAGATTGATTACACCATAAAAGCCGAAAAGTCCATCAATTATAAGGGCGGAAAAATTGTCACGAATTATTCGATGACAGATTGCACCCTCACCTTTGATGAGGGCGAAGAAGAGCTGACTATTGTTAACACGCTCAATCTGAATGGCACCTGGCAACCGTCGCTTTTGAAGCATTATTTTGGAGATGTCACCGATGCTGAGGGTCGTTTTGGCTTCACCTTGCAAGGGATTGCTGATCCGACAACTAAAGCAGAAAACCAAACTATCGCAGCACTTGTGCGCGGCGAAGGGGAGCCTTCAAGTACAGTAGATGATGGCGTGACATCTTTTGAGATGCATGCTACTAATGAAGCATTTGGTGTGGATGGTAATGAGAGCGACACTGCACAGGTTCGCTTTGATGAAATCACCTATACCAAAGCTGGTACCTATTATTACCTCATAACAGAAGATGGTGGGGCAGATCCAACGGCATATGTTGTGGGTGTTACGCTTGGATTGTCTCAAGACCGGAGGTCTTATGAGGTTACTTCAGTGTCGGTTTGGTTTGCTGCGGATACAGATGAGACCGAGCTTTCGCCATTAGGAGAAGGCGAAGATGCTATTGAGTTCTTCAACACCGATGAGGTCTATGGCGCTTACAATTTTATGGGTCTGGCAGTCTATGGTGATAGTAACGAAAGCGCTGAGCAGAAATGCTTTGTTGACCCGAAGATTATCAAGAAGCTCGTGAGTGCAGATGGTCAAAGTGGTCGCTTGCTAAAGCCGAACGAGTTTGGATTTAAGCTCATTCAGGTCAATGATTACAACGACACCACCGGTACGCTGATTTCTGAGGCAACCAACGACGAAAATGGCATGGTTGACTTCGACAAAGCGAATAACCGTGCTCCGCTTGGCATGGATCCGAGCTGTTTGGAATATGACCATGCTGGTACGTACTTCTATCGTGTCATCGAAGATGATAGCTATCAGAAACAGCCTGGTATTACCTATAGCACCGAGGTCATTACCTTTACTACCGTCATTGATTACAATGACGAAACCGGTGCGCTTGAGTGCAAGGATATGTACTATGGCAAATTGGTAGATGGCGAAAATGTTCGATTTAACGCGAGTAATGTGCCCGAAGGAGAAGAGTTTGGTGCTAATTGGCATCCGAGCATAACAAACTATTCGCTTGGCATGGATTTGCGCGTGAAGAAGACAAGCGCAGCTGATCGCGAACTGGGATTGGCTAATGCCACATATGGTCTGTACATGGTAAGCGATGGCGCACAAGCCGATGTTTTCGTGGATGAGCAGACCTCAGATGCTGATGGCTGGATTTACTTTGAGCAAGTTGATCTCAAAGAGAATACGCTTTATTACTTCCAGGAAACCGCGGCACCAGACGGCTATACCGTCAGCCAATTCCGTTCAAAGTACTTCTATTTTGAAGCGGATACAGCTGCTCCAAACGGATATGTCATGAAATATACCGATTCCAAGTTCATCCCTGGTGAAGAGGCAGAGGCGCTTGCGCTGGCACAGTCAGGCGAAGACAAGCCGGAGCCGGAGTATGGTCGTGACGGACAACGTTTATTGATGACTTATGCTGAAGATGGTGGCGTCTCAGACGAGCAGACCGACATCAGTTTTGCCAAGCTTGATACAAAGACTCATGAATGGGTTGAAAATGCTGAGCTTTCAATCGTAAACAAAGAGACTGATGAAGTTGTTGACTCATGGGTATCAGGTCAAGCACCGCAGCGTTTGCAAGGCAAGCTTGTAGTCGGCAATACGTATACTCTTCACGAGGATAAAGCACCCGAAGGTTATGAGAAGGCAAACGACGTTGAGTTTACGCTTGATCAGTATGGTAACGTGCAGATTATAAGTGGTAGCGAAAATGGCAATGCTGAGTTGCAAGGCTCAACGATTACCCTTTATGACACTGCGCTTGATGTGGTGGAGACAATTACCGAAGAGCGTGTTACCACCAAAGAGGTACCTGGTGAGGATGAGACTATTATCACTACGGTAACGAACATGGTAAAAACCGGAGACTTTTTGCCAGTTATGGCTCTCATGGTTGCCGTGATTGTAAGTTTAGGCTTTGTGGTATTCGCCGCGTGTCGTGCACGTCGTCAACGTCGCTTTAAGAGTCAGCTCAAATAGCACAAAACGTTAGCGCTCCATGCATGAGCGTGACATAAGCAAGGCGAGTTCTTTTAGAGGACTCGCCTTTTGTATGCTTTTCGCATGAACAAACTACCTGGTTTCAAATGGGTTCCCACTTTGGCTTTTGGATAAAACCCCTGCTAAGATATGAATGTGTAAGTAAGTGTTTAGCGAGCAAAATGTTATGGAACAAAAGACAACCCAAAAAATACCTATCGCATTATTGTGCGTTCTCTATGGCTGTGGCTCCATAGCGGGCTTTAATGAAAACCTGGTAAATATGGCTTTGGTGGCCATTATGAATGAGTTTGCAGTAGATGCTGTAACGGTGCAGTGGCTCGTTACCGGGTATATGATTGCTGCTACAGTCGTGATCATCTGTATGAGTTTTTGTTATCGCAGATTCACGCTTCGTTCGCTCTTTATCGGAGCTGCTGTTTTGAGTATTGCAGGTTCAGCTTTGGGCTTTGTCGCCGTGAATTTTTTCGCCATCTTGGTAGGCAGACTCATTCAAGCTATAGGTACAGGTATGTTTATCCCGCTTATGATGAATGTCATCGTGGATAAAGTCCCACCTCAAAAAATGGGCACGTATGTGTCGTTGGGTGGCAGCATGATTACGCTTGGCCCGGCAACAGCACCTATTGTGACCGGATTTTTGGTAAGCGCATTTGGTTGGAGAAGCGTCTTTTTGGTACCGCTAGTGGCAACCATCGTGCTGCTTTTGTTAGGCGTGTTTATCGTGCGCGATAGCAGAAATGCTGGTGAGGCACATTTTGACGTGCTTTCGGTTGCGCTTGCAGCACTTGGCATTACGCTTCTGACCTTTGGATTAGCGCAGGTGTCATCGAATACGTTGATAGGAATTGTGGCGCTGATTGTAGCTGTTGTAGTCATGTTTTTGTTTGTGCATCGTCAGTTTAGCTTGGAGTTTCCGCTCGTAAGTATGAAGCCGATGATGGATGACACGTATTGGCCGGCTGTTGTGCTGGTAATTGTAACCATGATGACCTATTTTTCGTTTAGTGTAATGGCGCCGCTGTACTTCGAAGAAGGAGCCGGACTGACACCTGCCACGGCGGGACTTTTAATGGTTGTGCCAGTGCTTACGAATGCGACGGCAGCTTTGGTGGGCGGTCGTGTGCTTGATAAGCGGGGAGAGTGGCCGTTGTTGCCTCTTGGTCTTATGTTGGCGGCTTTGGGTGTAGTCCTTATGATTGTGGGTGCGATTCTTTTGCACATGGTAGTTGTGACCGTTGGTATCTTTATCGGGTACTTGGGCACCGGCATGGTACTATCTCCTGCTCAATCGGCCGGTCTCAAGCGATTGCCAAACGAGCTGAACGCCGATGGTGTATCGCTTATGACAAGCTCGGTTCAACTTGCATCATGTGTGGGTCCTGCAGCCTATATTGGCGTTATGAGCGCGCTGCAAAATTCATTTTTGGCAGGAGGGGTGGCTGATCAAGCAGCTGCGTCATATGGGTTTGCGGGCGCTATGGCGGCTGCGCTTGTCATTGTGCTTGTTGGACTCGTTTGTGCTTGGCGCTATGCTTGCCGTATGCGCAATAATGCTAACGGCAAAATGCCCTTCTAAACAATTAACGCTCCTGACCTGCTCGGTTGTAAGTCATTACAAAGTTCAGCTTTGTGATATGCCGTCGGTTCGAAAAGCTTTCGACAATACCTCTTGACAGTGTGTATATCTGTGTATAAAGTGTATATAGAGCGTATATACACTTAGCTATCGTTTGAGGTGGACGCATTCTTAAACGAGCGCCTATGTCGTGTGAAAGCGACAGAGACGGATAACACAATGGACATAATTATTCAGAGTACCAGCAATAAACCTATCTACGAACAAATAGGGGCTCAAATAAAAGACGCTATTTTGTCTGGCGATCTGACAGAAGGGCAACCACTTCCATCAATTCGCGCATTGGCTAATGATCTTCGCGTCAGCGTGATTACGACAAAGCGTGCATATGCAGACTTGGAAGCGGCTGGTTTTTTAGAGACCGTCCAAGGAAAAGGCACCTTTGTTTCGGGTGGAAATAAAGATCTTATTCGCGAAGATAGGCTTCGAACTATAGAGAGACACTTGCAAGCTGCTATCGAGCAAGGTAACGCGCTTGGTCTAGGCAGCGATGAGCTTGTGGCTATGTTGCAGGTTTTGATGGAGAACGAGTAGGAGAGCTATATGAGTGATCTGATACAGGTCTGCAATCTTTGTAAGACGTATGCAGATTTTACGCTTGATGATATTTCGTTTTCGGTAGAGCCGGGAATGGTAGTTGGTCTTATTGGATCTAACGGCGCGGGTAAAACCACGACGCTCAAACTCATTTTAGGACTTATCAACGCAGATAAAGGTAGCGCGTCAGTGCTTGGACAGCCAAGTGATGCGACAACGACGGGAGCCTTTAAGGAAAAGGTTGGCGTGGTCTTTGACAGTTGCTCTTTCCCGGCAAGTATGCGCGTTATGGATATAGGCAAGCTTGGTGCGGTAGCTTACGGAAATTGGGATAAGCCATATTTTTCGCAGCTGTGTGAAAGCTTTGGACTTGCCTTAAGTAAAAAGGTTGGAGAACTCTCGCGTGGTATGGGGATGAAGCTTTCTTTGGCATTTGCGTTAGCGCATCATCCACAACTGCTCATTTTGGACGAAGCAACAGCTGGGCTTGATCCTCTGGCTCGTGAGGATGTGCTTGAAATGCTGCGTGATTTTATGAGCGATCAAACGAGGGGAATTTTGATGTCTTCTCACATCACTTCCGACTTAGATAAGATTGCTGATCAGGTTATTTGCATTGATAATGGCAAGATAATTTTTGATGTTGCGCAAGATCAAATAAATGATATTGCAGGTATTGCTCATCTTCGAAGCTTAGAAGTTGACGATGTTGTTGCATGGTTAAAGTCAACTGAGGGTTCCTCATCTGTGTATATGCTCAAACAAGGGTATGAAACACTCGCGCTCATTCCAGACAGAATTGCATTTGCACAAAAATTTCCCGATGTTGTAGTTGAGCGAGCAACCATTGAGAGCTATATGACGTTGGTTTTGAAAGGCGGCAACCGATGAAGACGATGATATATTCTGACTATATAACTATTCGATCTGCTTTGATTCAGTCGTTTATTATTGCAGTTGCTCTGGGTTGTTTTCTTGCTATTCCGCTTGGTAGCACTGCAGCAGTTGTTGCAATGGTGGTGGTCATTATTGATATGGGTGCCACAATGAATTTGTGCGCCTATGATGACGTTAACGACTGGCAACGTTTCCGGTTAACTATGCCGTTATCTCGCAGGCAAGTTGTCGTTGGTCGCTATATGAGCGTGGCGCTTATCATGGTGTGCGTTGCTGTTTTGGCAGTGCTTATTGGGCTTGTTTTGCAACTGCTGCTCGGTAACGTGTTGGCGATAGGTGATTTTACCTCGTTGTCGCTTTCGACTATTGTGCTTGAGTTGGTTATTGCAGCAATTTTGGCCACGTGCATCACGCTTATCGATACCGGCATCACGCTTCCGCTTATGGTGCGTTTTGGCATGACGAAGGCGACGCGATTTATCATGCCCGTAATGGCTGTGGTACTACTTTTTGCTTTGCAGGCATTAGGTAGTATCGGGTTGGATAGTGGCTCGCTTGAGTCTATGGTTGTAAGTTTTTTAGGCGTCAACTCACTTGCTGAAATTGGGCTTGATGCTTTAATGGGATGTGCTTTGGTGTGCGCCTTAGTGTGCGTGGTGCTCTACGTAATAAGCTCGTCTATTTCGATTCGTTTATACCAGACGAAACAGTTTTAAGGCGTGCTCTTAAGCTGCGAAGCATGTTTGCGGCTTCATGAGCGCGTATCGGAATCGTGCATGATATATCAAACAAGGCATCGAAGAAGTGCCGACAATGAAAACGCGGAGCGCTCGCAAGAGTGCTCCGCGTTTGCTAAGGAGGGAAAGCTAAAGGCGAAAAGACGCCTTAGGAGAGGGTTTCGTGTGCATGATTTGCAGCAGTACGACCTGAGTTAATGTTGTTGCAGTTGCACGTGCCACCAACATTGATGGTATAGATGTTGCGATAGAGCATACATCCGTCGGTGCCAACCGCATAAAGGCCTTCAATTGGCTGTTTGGTGTTATCAACAACGCGCGCGTTAATGTCGCATTCAATGCCACCAACGCTCATGAGGTACCATTGGTTGAGCTTCGCAGCATAGAAAGGCGGCTCGGTAATAGGCATCATTGATGCTGCAGGCTTTGCGAATTCGGTGTCGATGCCGTCTTCGCACATCTTGTTGTAGTCTTCGACAGTCTTAACAAACGTATCCACGTCAAGGTCAAAATACTTAGCAATTTCTTCTAGGGTGTCGCCAACTGCCAAGTCATCCTCAGTGATTACGTCAACTTGCGCAAGCTTGTCTGGATCGGCAGCAAGGACAGTCTCTAAGATGGTGCGATCAAATACCGCATAGATGGTGCGCTGAGTCATAGCCGGCACCGATTGCATCTCAAAGTTGTCAATGGCGAAATTTTCGTTAATAAAGCGAACTGCATCTTGGTTAACCCAAATAGGGAAGCCACCGGTGCCAAACATGCCAGCGCCCGTGATGCCTGCGGTAAAGCTATCTGCTTTCCATAAGAAGTTGTCGCCTTGGCCGCAGATATTTGTGCAGTTAAACGTTGAGTTTTTGACGAAGTTTGAAGCACCTGCTTTAAGTGCCATAACAAGACCGTCGCCGTTGTGCATTGGGGTGCCACCGTAGATGAAGTTATCCCAGTTAAAACCGCGCTCTTCGATATATTCGCGATTCTGCGCATAGCCGCCTGTGGCAAGAATTACCGCTTTAGCATTGATTTGAATATCGTCGCCATCGGAGGTTTGTGCATAAATGCCAACCACTTTGCCATCTTCGACGATCAGCTGCCTCCCTGCGGTGTTATAGCGAATATCAACGCCAAGTTCTTCAGCGCGTGCAGTCATGGGTGGTACGTAGCCCACAGAGGCAACGTTGCCTTCGTACCAGTGGAATCCGCTGACAATGCCAGAGCCGAGATAGTCGTCAACCATGCCAGAGAACTTAACGCCCTGCTCCTGAAGCCAGTCAATGTTGTCAGCAGAGGCAAATACCATCTTTGCCCATGCGGCACCGTTGGTGTTCATCTGAGCTTCTTGAAGCTCGGTGCTGATAACCTCAGCAGGGGTAAAGGTGATATTTTGTTCCTGCTGCATTTTGGAGTTAACGCCAAACATACCTTCAACACCAATGCCGTTGCCGCCGGTAACGTTAGTGATTTCGAGGCCAACGACACGATCGCCATTGTTGGCAGCCTGAACTGCCGCAGCCAGACCTGACATACCAAGACCTACAACGCAAATGTCGCAATCGATGGTTTCGGCGATTTCGCCCGGTGTGTAATTAACAGACTCAGAGGTGTTGGTGTCTTTGAACGTTACGCCAGATCCGTTTTGAGCAGCAGTGCCGTTTTGTGTGTCTGCCCCTGGGGTATTCGAGGTTGCTGAGTTGCCTGACGCACATCCGGCAAGTCCAAGACCAGCTGCCAGAGCACCAGCGGCACCAAAGCCTAGAAATCCGCGACGTGATAGTGTTGTCTTAGTCATAAATAACCCTTCCCTTTATCACTTGTGCAATAAACTGCCGAAGCTTCAGAGTTTGCAAGCTATAATGCTTATGTTCGAGTAAGCTTACGTCTACGTACCGAAGCCCGGCAGCGAAATCAGACTAAGTTTTAGAAGGTTTTTGCGCATCCAACAATGCGGGTGTTTTTTGGTCACCTGAATCGTATGATGCGAATTAGCTGGGAGTTTGTAGGTCTATGGCAACCACGCAGATAAAATTTAACGAAGTGGTGTACCCGCTTTTTGGCATTGCTGCTTATTGGGCTTGGTCAAGTTCGGTCATGATTACGGCAGGTATTTGGCCTGAGCGTATGCCTGATCCTTATCAAATTGACTGGATGGCCAACGTGATTGCTCACGGAACCACGCTTTTAGTACTGTCATTTTTCTTGTGTCAGCTACAAAGCCTTATTCAAAAACGACTCTGGGGTTTTGCATCTGCGGTCTTAATTGTGCTTGGAACCGTGTTGGTTCTCATTAATAATCTCACTATTTTCTCAATAGATACGAGTGTGTTGGGATCTGTTGTTTCAGGTATTGGCTGTGGCGGCGCTCTTGTTTATTGGGCAAGCGCGCTTATGGCTATAGAGCAGCCCGAAGTTAAGCGGATTATCATTTCGGGCTCGGTTGTAGTTGGCTTGGTGGTCACGGTATTGATTCTATGTCTGCCTTTTCAGCTTGGCACGTGTGTATGTGTAGTTTTGCCTTTTGCGCTTTTGCTCTGTTCGCGAATTAATCGCAACGATGATGTGAAAGCCGTCGAAAACACAACAACACCTCTCACGCCAAAAAAGCGTTTCTGGAGTCAGGTAAGCTTATATTTGTGCTGTTTTATCTTGGCGCTGGCTGCAGGGATGTATCAGATTGCTTCAGCGCAAGATGTGCTTGCCAATACCATCGATCAATGGCGGATGCTTCATGCGAGCGTCTTTATGTTTGTCAGCATTGCGCTTTATCTTGACTACCGACTGCAAGCAACGCATATGGCGGCATTGTTTTCTCAGCTTATCGTTCCGCTTATTGCAGGAGGACTGCTTATTGTCTCGGTTGTGGGCGGTGGCTTTGGTGGCTGGGGTGGCGTCATTATGCATACAGGCTACCAGCTGTTTTTGGTGTATATCTATACCGAATTTGCCCTCAAAGAAGATATATCTTCAAAGCGTTTGATGGTGTTTGTCCGCGGAACTATCAGCATCGACGTTGGTTTGATTGGCGGCTTTTTCTTTATGATGCCCACCGGCGTGGTTGGCGATATTGATTTGCGCAATGTGAGTTTGGCGGTGGTATATCTTCTATTGCTTGTAGGGGTATTGCTTTTCCCGAGCGTGATTGCTAATGTCGTCCAGCGCACAAATCGCTTGCGATTTGTGGTTTCTGGGCACGATGAACAAATGGGCATACGCAGCATGTTTGGTGCCGAGCAGTCTGTCAATGCCGCGGGAGCGTATGCCGATGCGAGGAGTGCCCAATTGCTTGGCGCTTTTGCGGCGCAGCATAGTTTGTCTCCGCGCGAGGTTGAGATACTTGAATATCTTTTGCGCGGACGTACGCTGCCTGCTATCGCAGAAGATGCGCATCTGTCATATAACACCGTTAAGACCCACGTAAGCCATATCTACCAGAAGATAGGCGTACATACGCGAGATGAAATGATCGATGCTCTTGAGACGTGGTTTAGTGAACAAATGAAGTGATAAAGGTAATAAGACCTAAAACGATGCCGGGGATATTTGCGATTATGATTGGCCAGTCTTTCTTCGGTTTGAGTGAACCGTAAAGCGCCCACATCGTGCAATTGAAAAATGCGCAGAGTGGTTGCCAAGGAGTACCTGGCTGTCCCGCAAGATTATTCGCAATTTGGGTTATGTAACTTACATACATGATAACTGAAAGCGCCGAAGCAATACGTCCGATAATGGCAACAATGTCGCGCTGAGGTTTTGATGCTGTGTCTTTATGGTTGCTTGTCGGGGTTGTGCTTGTTTGCATGCTTATATGTTCTCCTTCCAAAATAGCTCGGCGTCTAGTGTAGTAATGCGACGAATTGTCATCAATGCTTTGTTGGCGAAACAGTGAAGTTGTAAGTGAGATTTATACTTGTTGTTTGCTTACGCGCCTTTTCACTGGTGCTGTTGGTGGTGGATAGAGATGCCTTTGCACGGTAGAATAAAGACCATGATGAACCAAGATCAAACAAGCGAAACACAAACAGACGTGCCTTTGTATGCTTCGTTTTTAGCGGGCATAATGGTGCTTGGAGGCTTAGCTTTAATTATGTTGGTTTGTGTGGTCGGCTTCAAAAGTGCCACGCAATTACCGCTGGTTTTTGGGTGCGCGCTTGCAGGAATTGTTGCGTATAAGACAGGCTATACCTGGAACCAGATTCTTGATGCCATGATTCGCGGCATCAGCGATGCGCTGGAAGCTGTTTTGATTTTGCTCTGTATTGGCATGCTGATTGGTGTATGGATTGAATCGGGCACCGTGCCAACCATGATCAGTTATGGCTTACAAGTTGTCACGCCTGAGATTTTTTTGCCGGTCGTATTTGTGGTTACGACGTTGGTTGGTATCGTGCTCGGGTCGTGGGGTGCGGCAGGAACAATCGGACTTGCATTTATTGGCATGGCTCCAGCGCTTGATATTTCGCTCCCTATGACGGCGGGAGCTATCGTGGGGGCTGCATATGTAAGTGAGATTATCTCGCCTTTGGTGGATGGCCCAAACCTGATGGCTGCAGTTTCTAAAACAAATATCTTTTCAGTATGCGTGCGCTTTTTGCCTTTGGTGTTAATTGTCTGTGCGGTAGCGGCCGTGTTGTATTTTGTGCTCGGACTCTCTTTTGCGGAAACCGCTTCGCCGGCCGCAGGCTCATCATCTGAAGCGTCTGGCAGCACGCGTCTTTTACTGGATGCACTTGATGAGAATTTCGCTCTTGGTTCGGTTACGCTTATTCCGCTTGTGGTTATGCTGGTGTGTATGTTTGTGCGCATGCCGGCTATCCCGGCTTTTTTGGTTGCTATTGCACTTGGCATGATCGAGGCGATTGTGTTTCAAGGCTCAAGTGTTGGTGATACATTTGTGGCTGCTCAGGTAGGTGCTGCACCTCAAACAAATATCGCTGAGCTCGACACACTGCTATCAACAGGTGGCCTCGCCGAGACGATGGATACCATCTCAATTGTTATTCTGGTTATGGCTTTTAGCGGGATCGTTCAATACTTGCATCTTATAGATAACGTCATACAGAGACTGACCGCACATCTTGCGTCATTTGCGAAACTTGTAGGAGCAACGGTGCTTTCTGGGGCGCTCTTCAATACGCTTTTACCTGATCAATATCCAGCCATTACCTTATCGAGCCAAATGTATGGCGAAAAATTTAAAGGGTATGGTACCAAAGACGAAGTGTGGGCAAATATCGTTAATTCAAGCGCGGGCATTACGTCTGTTTTGGTGCCATGGAATACATGCGCGGTCTATATGGTTACTATTTTGGGCGTAGATTGTTTGGCATATGCACCCTACGCTTTCTTTTGCTATCTGTACCCGCTTGCAGTGTTTTTCGTAGGAGCTTGCTGCTCAAAGAAGCTCAAGTGGCGCACAAGATAGCCTATTATGGGACACCCCGTCCTGATATTGTGGCAGGTTGCATGTATAATACGTTACACTAGGCTCATAAACTTGGGAATGTATATGCAAGTTTCACGCAGGCTATGCTATATCAGGAGAGGCATATGGCTTACAACAGCAAAGCAAAGCTCAAGACACTTTATGTACGTCGCATTTTAGAAGACGAAACTGACGCTGAGCATGGTTTATCAATGCGCCAGATCATTGAACGCCTGGCCGATTATGAAATTACGGCCGAGCGCAAAAGCGTATATCGTGACATCCAGATCCTGCGTGATTTCGGCGTTGATATTAAGACATACCAGCGCAACCCCGTTGAGTATGCCATTGAGCGACGTGACTTTACCCTTTCTGAGCTTATGTTGTTGGTTGATGCGGTGGAGTCGTGCAAATCGCTGACGCGTCGGCAAACCAATGCGCTCGTTTCTAACTTGAAGACGTTCGCAAGCGATCATCAGCGTGCACAACTCGATCGTCGAATTCATGTTCCCGGACGTATTTCTTCGAAAACAGAAAGTGTTTTTGGGCATATTGATGTGTTGCATGAGGCACTTCGTACCCATAAGAAGATCTCGTTTTTGTACTACAAATATGACATGGATGGCACGCGTGTGGTTACGCATAATGGAGAGCCGCATGTGGTAACCCCGGTGGGCATTTCATATGCGGATGGCTTTTATTACCTGACTGCTTGGAATGACAATCATGAAGCGCTTATCGAATTTCGTATTGATCGAATGGATCATGTGCGCGTGAGCAATGAAAAAGCTACGCGCAATGATGAAATTGCGCATCATACCTATGATGGCGATGAGTATGAGATCTTTGGCCGATTTAATGGGGATCCAGTAACTGCAACGCTGTTGGTTGATGGGGATAACTTAGAGATTATTCTTGATAGGTTTGGCTCAAAAGCCCAAATCATGAAGATTGACGATCAGGTGGCTAAAGCAATAGTTAAGGTGCGAAAGTCCCAGCAATTCTTTGGCTGGATTGCCGGGATGGCTAACGCGGTACGCATTGAAGGGCCTGAAAGTCTTAAACAAGAATACTGTCAATACCTTCAAAGCTTGCTTGATCAGGCTTAAAGCGGAACATCCATCAGTCTTTCGCCGCAGTATTGAGTAAAACCCGGGTCGGCCTTCCAGATGCATATGTGCTCTTCACCGGTTGGCGTGGAAAAGCTTACGGGTGCAACGGTATTTATAGCACCGCTCAATATGCGCTGAGTGGTGCTATCTGGCTTGCAAATAATCAGATCACAACAGATAAGGCGGACTACGATCGGCGAGTTATCGACCCACCAATTTGTGTCTGCATCCCATAAGCGCAAGACTTCTGCCAGTTCTACAGTTGCAAGTTCGTCATAGGCTTGCAAAGACAACTCGGTTAATGAGCTATCAGCAAAAATTAGTGTTGAGGAAGGAATAATAGATATAGTTTCATGATTAATTACCATGCGCTCCTAGCAATCTCTCAAGTTGTTTATGTTGCAGACATCTTAAGACAAAAGCATGGTAGTGCTGACCTATATTTGGGACACCTCAACGAGTTTTAAGAAATTTTGCTCAAAGCCGCAATAACGCATACCTTTGATGAGCTAATCATCTTGGCATTCAAGCACATCGGCAAGGTCGCTTAAATGGGCGCACGTATATGTCGGGTTTTGAGCGCGAAGCTCATCTTCGCTAAACATACCCCAAAGAGCAGCTATGGTTTGGCATCCTGCGCCGCTTCCTGCCTTGATGTCGAAGGGACTATCGCCGATATAGAGCACTTGTGTGGGATCTAGTTTAAGCAAATCACAGCCGTAGAGAACTGGAGCGGGATTGGGCTTGTGAAGATCAGTATCGTCTGAGCCGATAAGCACAGAAAAATAAGGGGACAAGCCAGTCATGTCGAGACCGCGTTTGGCGAGCGCATGGCGCTTTGAAGTGACAATACCCATAGGCAGGTTTAGTGCTGAGAATCGCTTGAGGGCAGAAATGGTGTCGGGAAATGATTTTATTTGTTGATCGTGCACGGCTTTATTGTGTTCACGATACGCTTCAGTGAGCTCACGTGCTTTTTCGCTATCTCCTTGCGCAAAGAAAAGCATTTGATCAAAAAGTGGCGTTCCAACTCCGCGCATAAGAACCTCATCGCCAAGATTTTGACCAGAGATATCATTTATGACATAGCGCATAGAACTCAAAATGATGTCATGGGTGTCCAACAAGGTTCCGTCGAGGTCAAACAGAAGTCCTGCGATGTTATCAGTTTGTAGGGTTTGAGGCTGCTTTGCTTCGCTCATTTTTTCTCCTATATAACAGTGTACAACCCAAATTTGGTAGGGGGGAGTGCACAAACGAGGTTAGTCACTTGTTACTTAAATGATAGCTACCAACACGATCATAACGTCATGCAAACGAATTCGTCATAAAACACTCTAAAAACCTACCCGAAAGGTATGTAGAGACTACTATTGACAATGTTGAAGTCCTATTGGTGAAGTCCTTTGGGCTTATGAGATGCAACTCACTAGAAAGGAGTTTGGTATGGCTATTCTTTCAAATCCGTTTGTCATGGAGGTTCCTCGTAAGTTAACCGACGAAGAGCTTGTCAATGCAATTCGCCAAGACCTCGTAGGCGAACTTGAGGCAATTCATGAGTATGACGCACATGTACAGGCAACCGACAATGAAGATGCAATCAAAGTGCTCTCAGATATTCGTGACGAAGAGCGCGAACATATGGGTGAATTGCTGGAACTGTTAGAGCGTTTGGCTCCAGACGAGAAAGCCTTGCATGACGAAGGACGTGGCGAAGTTCGTGAAATGTTAGATAAAAAGAAGAAGTAATCATCATGGATGCAGAAGCTATTTATTTGGCAGGTGGATGCTTCTGGGGTACTGAGGCCTTTATGCAGCAGCTACCCGGTGTTATAGATACCGAAGTGGGGTTTGCTAATTCGCGAATCCCGAACCCCACATATGAGCAAGTATGTACCGGTCAAACTCATGCGGTTGAAACGGTATGTGTGAAATATGATCCAACGGTAATCTCGCTGAGGTTGTTGCTGGAGGCATATTTCACCACAATTGATCCTTTTTCGCTTAATCGGCAAGGTAATGATTGTGGTACTCAATATCGAAGTGGTATCTATTGGACAAATATCGCCGACGAGCCAATAATAGCTTCTGCTGTTTTAGCGCTTGAGCGCACATTGCAACATCGCGTTCTTGTTGAGGTGTTGCCGCTGGAGAATTTCTATTCGGCTGAAGACTATCACCAGGACTATCTCGCCAACAACCCGAATGGTTATTGCCATGTTGATTTGTCTGGAGCTCAAACGTTTGTAGATGAACACAAAACTGATTTTGAAATTCTAGAGCACGGTTATACTAAGCCCGATTGGGAGACGCTTAAACATGCACTTGATGAGGACGCATTTGCGATAACGCAGTGCGCCTTGACTGAAAGGCCGTTCAGTCACCCCTATGATGAGCTGTTTGACGAGGGCATCTATGTTGACATAGTCAGCGGGGAACCGCTCTTTTCGTCGCGCGATAAGTATGATGCTGGGTGCGGTTGGCCGTCGTTTAGTCAACCTATAGCCCCATCGGCAATTGATGAGGCAATGGATACGTCTATTTTGGGAATGCCTCGCGTTGAAGTGCGAAGCGCAGCTGGTCAGAGTCACCTTGGTCATGTGTTTGATGATGGGCCTGAAGCGCGCGGTGGACAACGGTATTGCATAAATGGATCAGCGCTGAGATTTGTGCCGTTAGACGATATGGAACGGCAAGGCTATGGCTATCTTTTGGATCGATTTGCCGATCGGTAAGCGAATAAGGCAGCGCGTAAGACAGCGCGTGATTTGCTTTTGGAAATGCACGAACCAGCAGATGCTATTCGCTCAATTCTCCAACTAAAGACTTCGTCATAAGCTGTGCTACCTGAGTGCTCGTGAGCCCTCGACCAAAAAGCGACATTAACTTGGTAAGCGCGGCCTCGCAAGTCATATCAAGCCCGGTAATAACACCTGCGTGTGCAAGCGCGTCTCCGGTGGCATAGCGTTTTTGTTCGACACCGCCAGCAGGGCATTGCGTGATATTGACTAACACCTTTCCATCTTTTACTGCCTGCGTAATAGGATCGACAAACCATGGTTCGCAAGGAGCGTTTCCGGCGCCAAACGTGCGCAAAATAAACCCTTGCATACCGGGTGTTTCCAGCTGGCGTTTAAGGGTTGCTTGGGTCAGGCCAGGATATACCGAGATAATGCCAACGGTTTGAGACATGCTTGTCTGGAGCGTGAGAGAGGTGTGTGGGTCTACTCGACGCAGGTAGTCAGTGCGGTAACAGATATGCAAATCCATATCTGCAAGCGGCGGATAATTAAATGAGCGGAAGGCTCCGAAATCGGTCGAGCTTTCTTTGGTAGCCCGACAACCGCGCCACAAATGTCTGCCAAATGAGATGGCCACCTCTTGAATCATCGGCTGCCCTGAATGCTCACCACTGCTGATGCGCTCTGCGGCAATCTGTAGGGCAGTGATGACATTTTCAGTGCCATCTTCGCGAATTTCACCAATAGGGAGCTGGCTGCCGGTTAAAATTACCGGCTTTGCCAGCCCCTCGAGCATAAATGAAAGTGCAGAAGCGGTATATGCCATGGTGTCAGTGCCATGTAAGATGACAAATCCATCGACGTCGTTGTAATTGGCCTCTATGACTTCTGCGATGGTTTTCCACAGCTGTGGATTCATATTTGATGAATCTATGGGTGGATCAAACTCATAATGTGAAAGCTTAAAGCCTAAACGGCCGATCTTTGGAACATTTGCAATAAGGTGATCAAAGGTGAAAGGAGCCAATGCGCCAGTTCTGGCATCTTCGATCATGCCAATAGTTCCCCCGGTGTAGATAACCATGATGTGGGGTGTTTGAGTTTTGGTAAGCGTGGTGGTCGGCATAATGGCTCCTTGCACAAAGATTTAAACAAACAAAAACATAATAAGGAATGCCGCCGAGGCTACCCACATAAGCGGTTTTACCTCGCGTGCTTTTCCTCGTGCAAGCATGAGCAAAACATACGAGATAAAGCCAAGGCCAATGCCATTGGTGATGGAGTAGGTAAACGGAATTCCGACAATAATCAAAAAAGCAGGGAACGAGATTTCGGCATTATCCCAAGCAATTGAGCCAACTTCGGACATGATCAAAAATCCGACAACTACCAGCGCACCGCAGGTTGCTGCGCTTGATACCATGCCAAAAAGTGGTGCCATGAAGGCGCATATCACAAAGAGCAATCCAACGACAAGATTAGAAAAGCCGGTTCGTGCACCTGCTGCAACGCCAGAGGCTGACTCCAAAAAGCAGGTAACAGAGCTTGCACCAAAAAAGCCACCAAGGATAGCGCCACCCGAGTCTACGGTCAGAATGGCTTTAATGTCTTTAACGTCGCCATTCTCGTCAATGAAGTCGCCCTCTTTTGCGATGGCGACAGCAGTGCCAAGCGTGTCGAAAAAGTCGCTCATAAGCAAGCTGAATACGAACAGAAGCAATGCGGGCTCTAAGAAGACATGGACGATAGCGGGCACGCCGTCAACAGACTGAAATGGTGCGGCGAACGCTGAGAAGTCAAGACCTAAGCTCCATGATTGCGGAATGGCTGTCACACCAAGCGGGATGCCAACAATAACCGCAACAATGATTGAGATAAGAAGCGCTCCTGGTATATTCATGAGTGTCAGAATGATTGCTGATAGCAAAGCTACGATAGCTACAATGGAAGACGGTTCGGTTAATGTGCCTAAAGCGATGAGCGTTGAATCATCCGAAACGATCAGCCCGGCACCCTTTAAGCCGATAAACGTGATCAAAAGACCGATACCAATGCCGATAGCTTGTCTGAGATCGAGCGGGATGGCGTCCATGACCGCTTGGCGCAGGCCGCCCAAAACGAGAGCAAGAATGACGATGCCTTCAAGCAAAATAACAGCCATTGCGATACGCCAGTCAATGCCGAGCGCCCCGCACATGCCATAAGCAACAACGGCATTAATACCCATGCCGGAAGCCAGCGCAATAGGGCGATTGGCGAAAATGCCCATCGCGATAGTGGCAATAGCGGCACTGATGCAGGTTGCTGTGAGTGCTGCCTCAAAAGGAACGCCGGCATCACTGAGAATAGCTGGATTGACGGCAACAATGTAGGCCATTGCTAAAAATGTCGTCAGGCCACCAATGATCTCAGTTCTGTACGAGGATCCGCGTTCTTTGATCTTGAAGAATTCCTCCATACCAATCCCTTCACTGTTCTAACATGACGAGTTTCATCATAGCAGGTTACTTGCGAAAAACTGATTAAATGAAAGCCAAGTTTTTACCGATTGGCTCTATAATGGGTTGCTATGACACATCAAACATCGAGCAATACATATTTCAAATTGCATGTTCTTGCGAGCGGGTCAAAAGGCAATGCATCTATTGTTGAGCGCGCAGATACTGGCGAAGGCATTGTGATTGACTGCGGTATCTGCAAACGCGATTTTTTCGTGCGCTGTGAAGAGGTCGGGTTTGATGTGTATCGCATTAAAGCAATACTTATAACCCATGAACACTCTGATCACACAAAAGGACTCGGGGTGGTTTTGCGTGGTTTGGCAAAGCTAGGTGTATCTCCGCTTCTAATGACGCATCCTGCCATAGTGGGCGCATCAACTCAGCTTGATGAGGTGATCAGCAAGAATTTGTGCACCTACATGCCCATTGAACCTCAGAGGCTCTATGAGGTTTCAGATATTTGCTTGCACGTGTTTGCCACTTCACATGATGCAGTAGCTTCTTTGGGGTTTCGTTTTATGTGCGGTGATGATGCGCTCGGTTTTATAACTGATACGGGTGTGGTTTTGCCTGAGGCGCATAATGCACTTTTAGGAGTGCGTATTTTGGCGCTGGAATCAAATCATGATATCGACATGCTTGAGAAGAGCGAATACCCCTACAATCTCAAAATGCGTGTCCAATCAAATCGTGGCCATCTCTCAAATGATCAAGCAGCCGTCGAGCTGTCTCAACTGTTGCATGCAGGATTAGAACAGGTTGTTGCTATGCATGTTTCGCAAAATAACAATACCTATCGGCTTCCGGTTGAAACATTGCAACGTGTCTTAAGCCAAGCGGATCATCCTGCCTGCGTGCGCGTGGCATATCAAGATAGGGTTGTGAGCGTTAGCTAATTAATCCGCGGTTAATGAGAGGTCTCTTGATAATAGGCAACGGCAAGTTGCGTGCGATTCGATAGATTCTTTTTAGCCAAAACAGAACTTATGTGATTGCGAACAGTTCCTTCGGATAAGAAAAGCTCGGTGGCAATCTCATGGTTGTCTTTGCCTTGTGCGACGAGTCTGACAATAGCCAATTCTCGTTTGGTGAGATTAGAGAAATAGTCGCAGTCAGGCTTGGTTGGTGTTGGCGTGTTGCGCTGCATGTTGAGATAGCGCTCACGTGCATCGTCGTAGGCGAATCGCAAACCCGCGAGCTCAGAGATGCTGCGGATGTCGCGAATTGCTAAAAGGGTCGCAAGGCCGCACAAAAGCCAAACAAGGGCAATTGTTTGAAATGATGCTTTTCCTAAGACGGTGACGCCAGCAAGTGAAAAAACCCACATCAGACGGCAAGGCCAGTTGCGCTCGTGAAGTGACATATAGGAAACCAGTCCTAAAAGCGGAATAAATCCAGGCAGTATTAGTGGGCAAATGCATGCAATGCTCAGTGCAAAAAACCTCGTGCGTGTACGAGCAAGTTGACAGATGCATACCAAGATGATGGCGCACAAAAATACAACGACTCCCAGAGAAGGAGTGTCGGCAAATACCAGTAAAGTGAGGCATAAGGTCAGGATGATTATTTCGTCAATCAATGTGTACACGTCTGTATTATACCTGCTTCATGCCTGATCAGGTACGTAAGCATAAATCTATGACAAATGTCATATGTGCACCTGTGTGCTTATTTGGCACAATGAGGCACGTAAGCGATGTTCAAAGGGGCACAAGATGGAAGAAATGGTTTTGGTTAAAAACTTGGTGAAGCGCTACGATGATGTTATTGCGCTTGACCATTTCTCGCTTGATATTGCTTCCGGGGAAATCTTTGGGTTGCTCGGCCCAAATGGAAGCGGGAAAACAACGGCAATCAACTGTATTTTGCAGCTTTTAAGTTACGACAAAGGTGAAATCAAACTTTTTGGTCAGCCTATGACGCAAACAAGCTATGACATAAAGCGTCGAATTGGGGTTGTCCCGCAAAATGTAGCTGTTTTTGAATCTTTGACCGTCAAAGAGAACATCGACTACTTTTGCGGATTGTACGTAACAGACAAGCGAGAACGAAAGCGGCTTGTATTAGAAGCTATGGAGTTTGTGGGGCTTGAAGACTATGAACGCGCGCGACCCAAAAAACTATCAGGCGGCCTGCTTCGCCGCCTCAATATTGCGTGCGGTATAGCGCATAAGCCTCAGCTGATTTTTTTCGACGAACCAACGGTGGCGGTAGACCCACAATCGCGTGCATCAATCTTAGTGGGCATTCAGCAGATGAATGCTCAAGGAGCAACTATTGTCTATACCAGCCATTACATGGAAGAAGTTGAGCAGATATGTACGCGCGTCATGATTATGGACAAAGGAAAAACGCTCGCGTGTGGCACAAGTGAAGAGTTAAAAGTGCTCGTGCATGCGGGTGAAAAAATCACCATCGAAGCGAACGTCTCTCAGGCGGCTCTTATGCGCATCCAGTCACTTGATCATGTGATCTCAGCGAAAATAAATGAGGGTCGCTTGGAGGTTACGTGCGAAAACGCAGAACACAACGTTGCTGACGTTTTAGCAGAGCTGAGCAAAGCGAAGATTCGCCCTGGACGTATTTGGGCTGAACCGCCGACACTGCAAGATGTCTTTTTGGAAATTACCGGTCGCGAGTTGCGCGATTAAAACAACAGGTTGTGGTTTTAATGCTCATAACAATTCGCTATACACTCATTAATCTCATAAAGACGCCAGGTATTCTCATATGGACGCTGGTTTTTCCTCTTGTCCTGTCAACTGTTTTTGTCGCCATGTTTTCTTCCATCGATAAGATGGCTGAGACACAGACGGTTCGTGTTGTTGTGGTCAGCCCGCCAAAGGATAGTAGCGGTGTTGCATTTCAAGCTTTTTTGGACGAAGTAGGAACTTCGGCGGCCGACGACGACGGCGGTCGTGATAGCACCAACGACGGCGGTCGCGACGCCAACCCTGAGAGTTCTTTGTTGGATATTACCTATGTTACAACCGAAGAAGAAGCAAAAACGCTCGTGGTTGATCACTTGCAAGACGAACAGCCCTACGTTGGGTATGTTGTTTTGCGTGATGGTTTGCCTGAAGTGTTCGTGATTGGTAAGCAAAGTGCTAGTGAGAGCCAATCAATAGGATCATCGATTTTGTCGCTTGTCATGAATGCTTATAGCGAGCGGATGAGCCTTGTAGGGCAACTGGCTGCAGATAATCCTGCTGCACTGGAAAACCCTCTTGTTTTAAAAAGCCTTGGCACGCAGGCACAAGTCACCCAGCAAGTGCAGCTCACCTTACATCATCCTCAAGAAACAGTGCGATTCTATTTTGCGCTTCTCGGCATGGCAGCACTTTTTGGCGGGTCAGTTGGGATTGTCGCACTTCAGCTTCTGAAACCTAACATCTCAAGTCTCGGTGCACGACGCGCAGTGGGGGCGATGTCTCATAGTAAAAGTGTCGCTGGGACAATCATTGCTTGTTGGATTGTTTGTTTTACCTGTCTGTGTGTGACATTTGCCTACTTGCGTTTTGTGGTTCAGATTGATTTCGGCGGTCAAGACGCAGCTGCATTGGTGATTCTTGCGCTTGCGTCACTTTTAGCAACCGCTTTGGGGTGCGCGATTTCTTCTATCCCAAAGATCCCCGAGGATGGCAAAAATGGTATTTTGACAGGAGTTGTATGCTTCGCTTCACTGTTTGCTGGCCTTTACGGACAGCCAACTATGGAGCTAGCTGACGCGATTTCTAAACAGGTGCCCGCACTTGATCTTATTAACCCAGCTACTCAGATATCACAAGCGTTTTATAGCATCACCTATTACGACTCTTATGAGCCGCTCATTGGCCATCTTCTTATCATGGCAATAATGACGTTTGTCTTCTTTGTGCTTTCGGTCCAATCTTTAAGGAGGCAGCGATATGCAAGTCTTTAAGTGCACACTTAAAATAATTGCTCGCAATAAGGTATTTCCGCTTATTTATATCGTAGGACTGAGCTTTATGGGGCTTTTTATGTCCTGGAGCTTTGATTTTGAAGGTCAGTCTTCAGAATTTGAATCAACGAAAGCAAACTATGCTGTCATAGATAGGGATCAAAGTCAGCTTTCATTAGGAATTATTGATTCGCTTGAGTCTTGCGGTCAGCGAATTGACGTTGCAGACAATACGCTTGCCATGCAGGATGCGGTTGCAAAAGGCGAAATTGATTATCTGTTGATAATTCCTTCGGGGTATGAGCAGAGTTTTGAAGACGCTGTTGTGAGCAACGAGCCGCTTCCTCGTATGGATATGGTATTTAGTTTTAGTTCTCTAGAGGGACGCTTTGTTGACGAGCAGGTACAAAATTACCTCGGCATCATGCAGACGCTGATGCTCGCGTATCCAGATGCTGCTCTGTCGCAGCTTACCGTTGACGCTCAAGATGCTTTAACCGACTCGGCTCATGTGACCTATATTGAAAGTACTTCAACCTTATCTGCAATTGACCGGTTTACCTTTTTCTTGCAGTGGTCTACGTATTCGCTCTTTGCAGGCATTGTAGTGTGCGTTGGGATGTTGTGCACAACGTTTGCTCGTGTTGATGTTCGCAGGAGAAACCTTGTGTCATCGCTGTCATTTGCTGCATATAGCGCGCAGCTGATGCTCTCTTGCTTTGTATTTGTGTTGATGACCTGGGTGTGGACGTTTGCTTTGGCGATCATTGCATTTCCCACTGCGGCGCAGCAGATTGGCGTACTTGGTTTAGTTTGGTGCGCTCTGTCGGTTTTGACATTTTGTCTCGTACCTCTTGCTGTGGGGTATTTACTCGGTCAAATTGGCGCAACCGATATCATTTGTAATGCGGTTGGAAACATTGTTGGTATGGTGCTGTCTTTTTTGGGCGGAGCCTGGGTGCCATTGGATCTTATGGCGCCAGAGATAACTGCGATTGCGCATTGGTTTCCTTGCTATTGGTATAACGATGCTTGTTTGCTATCGGCGCACTTATCAACAGGTACAGACGCCACGGGAGTCGTTTCTATCGTTGGTGATTTGGGTGTATTGTTGCTCTTTGCAGCGGCGCTTTTTGGTGTGGCGCTCTTGATAGGACGCCTCAGGACGCAAACCATGCAAGCTGGCGGCAATGGGGCAGCAGCTGTGGTTGTTCGTTAGTAGTTGTTGTAGTACGGGCGACCCATAAATGTTCGACATGAACACTTATGGGTCGATTTGCGTGTAAATAATTACTATTTTTAGCCAATTACAAATTTTTTTATCACCATTTCAACCCCATATTCACGTATTTGTTATATATATTGTATATAGAAGCAAAAGGGTCAGCTGGGGTATGTGCTTATGAGAGGAGTGCATCTCTTTAACGACGACCACTTTTTGGCTATTGACACAGTTTCTTTCGCCATTATGCGACAAGAAGGGGGTTTTACTATGGGCAGCGTGTCAAAACAGATAAGCCAACGAGTCGGTGCTATCGTCCTGGCATTAGGGTTAGTGTTGTTACTCGTTCCGGCAACTCCAGTGCAAGCACATGCAGAATTGACGCAAGATCAGCTGCAGGCGCATATTGTACCGGGAGTTAACCCAGACAATACCGTTATTAATTTGTTCGACTACACAACAGGTAAGACGGGCAATTTTAGCGGTTTGGAAAACGATATTGTAGGCGGCATGTCAGCCAAATCTCCCTACGATAACTACCAGACGTGGTTGACGGGAGAGAACAATATTAATCGCGGTCGCTTGCTGACTTTTGGCGACGGCATGAGGCATTTGGGTTATTGGAACCAAGGTCTGGTGGCTGGTTATGGTCAAATAGCCAATGAAAACCCTGGCATGATGGGCATTGTTGAGCCGTCGCTTTCAGTTGCAGGTTATCCGGTTGTAAGTGATGACCCTGAAACTGGTATGAGCGCCAACCCTACGAAATATAACAGTGCATGGCGTGGTGCTGGCGAAATGATTTATGGTAATGCCGGTCCACTCTTTACTACAAGCCTAGGTTCTTCTAAGGGTAATTTAAATTTCGACCCGGTTTATGGATTCAATATTGATCCTGTTGTGCAAGCTAATGCGTTGTCAGTAGCCACGACGGGCAACGATTTGAATTTCAGCCTCTTTCCTCAAAACAATGCTGCAGCTACAGCGCTCACAAAGCAAAACTTTACTAATGACCCCACAGCTTTTGGTGTGGACTGGTCTGGCTACGATCTTTCGGAAGACATTCGTTCACTGCAATACCTTTTTGATCCCAATCAAGAGGTTGGTGGCAAAGTTTCATATAAAAATGTTACCGGGCTTTTCCGGATGAACGATGAGGGATATTACTCATACAACATGCGTAATAACTTCGCTGAGTTTGTAAATGATCCTGTGGTAAATGATGAGGGACAAATCGAAAGTGATGGACATTTCGTTTTGTACGACAAGCCCGCTGGAAACCGCACCGATAGCCACTTGCCAGGCAATTTCTTCCCGTTCAATTCTGCGGCAAAGGCCTTTAAGGTTGATGGCTCGGGCAATTTGGTAAACAATATGAACGCAAATAATGATGGCAATGAAGAGGCAGTGAACCATCATTTGGGTATGACGCTTGAAACCACCTTTAGGCAGCCAGTAGTTGGCAAGGTAGGCACCAACGACATGGTCTTCGAATTTGCTGGAGACGATGATGTTTGGGTGTTTGTTGATGACGTGCTCGTGCTGGACATGGGTGGCATTCACTCTGAGGTGTTTGGCACGATTAACTTTGCAACGGGCGATGTCTTCTTAGGCCCTGCGTTCGATACCAATGGTATCCCTGATGATCCTGAGGCGCTTGCTGTAGTAAAGACTAATTTGTATGACCAATTTGATGCAGCTGGTAAGCTTGAAACTGAGCGTTGGAGTGGAACCACGTTTGCATCTAATACGAGCCATACGCTCAAGATGTTTTATTTGGAGCGCGGTAACTACGACTCATCCATTGCGGTGAACTTCAACTTGCAGCCAGCTTTGTATCAGCAGATTTATAAGGTTGACCAATACGGAGATCCGCTTGAGGGTGCTGAGTTTGATCTTTATGCGGTTCGCCCAAAGGACGGTACTGTTCCAACGACGTCTAATACGTCCTCATTTACCCTTGACGATGTTGAGATTGTCGGGAGTCCTTTAACGCATCTTGTAACCGATGCATCAGGTGTTGCCCGTTTTGAAGATCTCAGCACTCGGGCAAACGAGGTTTATGACCCCTTCAATTTCTCGGATCGTTATAATGCCGAAACAGGCGAGGGGTTACTCTATGTTCTTCGCGAGACAAAGGCTCCGGCTGGCTATAAGTCAACGCCTCAAGATTTGCTTTTGCGTTTCGAGCCGCAATATACCATGCTTGTGGTGAACAACCGCTATCAAACCGGCGCTTACGCAAGCTTCGTTAGTAACATTACCGGCAACGTCGGTTCGGTCTTCTATGGTCAAATTGGAAAAGACGGCGGTCTGGTTAACAAGATTCCGGATACCGATCCTGTTCCGGTAAATATGCAAGAAGACGGACTTGTTGTAGTTGTTCCGATGATTCGCGAGACATTGAATGGAACTTCGAAATGGTTACCGCTGTATGGTGACAATCTGTCTGGTTTTAAAGCAGTACATTATGAACAGCCACGCGACAGCGAGTATGAAGAGATAAAACGTGCGGCTCGTGTTGTGACGCTTAATGGTGCGCTTTTGCAGTCAGCTATGGTGCATCATTCGGAGCAGACCGGTGGACATGCTACCGGTTGGTATCTGACGTGGAACAATGACGAGAACCGCTTAACGGGCTACTTAGAAAATCTCCCGGGTCGCGCAGATCGTTATTTGTTGCAAAATCCCGATGGTGATATGCGCAACTTCTATGCAATTATCAAGCCTACTGAATTAGCAAAAGCGCTAGGTATTTCGCTTGATGAATTGCGCAACATGACAAGCGAAGAGCGTTATGCAGCACTTGGCGCTAAGGTGTTTGAAGCTCTTGAAGCCGACGGAGGAGTGCGTGGCGATAACTACAACGCAATCGTAGACGCCATCAACCCTGATCCTGATCCGGTGGATCAACGCGGTTATTGCCCGCTTGATATCAAAGCCTTCATCCGTAACTTCCGTTCGCGTATTTATATTCCAAACGAGCAGCGCCAATTGCGCGTTATGAAGATCGACCAGAACGGTACGCCCAGAAATGGTGCTGTATTTGCGCTCTATGGATCCTACGAAGACGCGCAAGCAAATGATATAACGCGCGCTCTTGCACAAGGGGAGACGGCCGATGTTGCTGGTCAGTCAGGTACGCTGATCTTCGAGCCACGCGAAGCGCATGCGTCACACGATGACACGGTTGTCGCAGGTTATGGAGACATGATCTGGCCTGATACCCGCTTAGATGGTGAAGCGCGTAGCTATTGGTTGCGCGAGGTGCAAGGCCCTGCGGACTGCGATATCAATCCGTCTATTATTGAAGTTAAGGTCGGCGTGTATTCGATCTATGCTGATGCAGGGTCAGAAGACGATGGCGTAAAGGTTATGGCTGGCGTTGGCAAGCTAGCTCAAACCATGGTGAAATATGCTTCTGAGGGTGATGTTAATATCACGCTTCGCGACATCACTGCTGTGGCTCAGCACCAAGATTCCAATTCATTTAGCATTGACGGATGGCAAGATACCGCGTTGCCGTCAACGGGGGATGAAGTCAAGCTGCTTCGCTCGATAGATCTGCATTATGGCGTGAATGCTGCAATTGACTATGGCTTGCACGATGCCGATGGTGGTAAAAACTATCAACCGTTCTTTGTGTCGGATACCGGTTATATCCGCACGCGTGTAGGACAGAATTACAACTATCACAACGATGAAGATGACCCGTACTATTCAACTGCCGAGCAAGACGATTTGACTGGACAAGATATCACCGGTTTGTTCTCGTTGGTGAACACCGTTGTGGTGACTGACCATGATTCAACTTTGCCAGGTTCAGGTCAGCTGGTATTGTCCAAAATGGTTTCTGGTGACAACGTGCCTGCAGAAGACTATGTGCGCAACTATCATTTTGAAGTGCGTTTGTATGATCCGCAAGGAAATGAGCTTACCGACTCGTATTACTACTACGGTCGTGACCGCACTGGTTATGTGAAAAGCGGCGACGTTTTGATGCTTTCGCATGCAGAAGAATTGCGCGTTTTGGGTGTACCAGAGGGCACCACCTATAAGGTAACAGAGCAGGAGGCTAACTCAAATGGCTACTATACGCGTCCAGCCGATGGTACTTATGAGGGAGTTGTTGCAGCTAATGGCGTGCACAACATGGCCTTTAGGAACATCCGCGGAGTTCGCCCACCTGATCCGGAACTTAGCATCATTAAAGAGCAGGCGCTCAACGGAGGCGAGTTTACCACCGATGCCCTAGACGTTAAGCCAGCTGATGTGGTCACCTATCGTTTGACTGTTAACAATACCAGCGATGGTTTTGCTGAAAGCGTTGTTATTCGTGACGAAATTCCTGCGGGTCTTATATATGTCGAAGGCTCCGCAAGCAACGATGGCGTATTTGCTGACGGCATGCTGACCTGGTCGGTCGGAGATGTAGATGCTCACGGTAGCGTGTCGGTAACCTTCGATGTTGTTGTTCCTGAAGTTGATGAACCTACAACTTGGACAAACATGGGCACGGTGACATCGGTTGACGATCATGGCAATGAAGGCGATCCGGGAGACTCTAACGAGGTTCTCATCAAGACGCCTAACGCTTCAGATCCTGATCCGACACCAGGTCAAAGCTCAGATGATCCGTCGCAGCCAGGAGACGATCCATCAACTTCAACGTCTACGAACCTCACGCCATTGCCGCGCACCGGTACCGAATTGGTTGAGACTGGCGATGTTTCATATGGTGTTGTAGGTGCGATAGCACTGTGTGCGCTGGCGACGCTGGCTCTTGCGCGTAATCGCTTTAATCAGCAGGTGCACCGCGGAAAGCATGGCAAATAGAGTTTCGATAAGTCGGTAAAGCTGTTAAGGCTCAACGAACGATAAAAGGGGGCGTATGACACAAAGTCAGCGCCCCTTTTGATATGAGGCCGGCGTCTTTTGCCCTATAACCCTAACCCTCCTGCAACTCAACTTTTTGCCATTTCGACGATTTCGACGATTCCCTCGAGCTTTTTCATAGGTTTTGGCTGGAAAAGTGCTCTCGTCGGGGTTTTTGACAGCAAAATGGTTGGAAAAGTGCCCTCGTCGGGGTTTTCGGCCCTAAAATGAGGGGTGATTTCGCCGACGAAGGGCATTTTCCAGCCAAAACTTCGAAATTTAGTTAGCTCCATGCGCTGATTCAGGCGAATTTGCCTGGCGATTGCTGGTCTGAAAGTCAAGTCCATAAAAGTGTGTAAATTGCAAACACACACACTCTTTAAGCTGCCTGTAGTAAGCGACGTTGCATCGATGCAATCTCGATTAGCCGCGCCTCCTTGTGCTTTAGCTCATCCGGGGGTCGGACGATTGATCGTGCCCCCTAGGCAACATGACCATGTCAGCAATCAAAACTGAGCCGTCTAATGGATAAACATTGCGTCGCCGAAGCTTAAGAGCCTATAGCGCTTGTCGATAGCGTGTTTATAAGCTGCCATAATGTGCTCGCGCGAGCTAAAGGCGCTCACCAGCATCATAAGCGTTGAGCGCGGGACGTGAAAGTTTGTAATGAGGGCATCCACGGTTTTGAATTCATAGCCAGGCAGAATATAGAGCGAAGTAGCCTCGCGATCTCGTGGTATAAGCGCGCCTTTGCCATTGTTGGCCGCAGGATCCCAGGCGCTTTCCAAGCTGCGAACGCTCGTGGTTCCTACCGCAATCACGCGACCGTTGCGCGCATGTGTTTCGTTGATGGCATCAATGGTTTCTTGTGAGACCGTATAGTATTCGGTATGGATGGCGTGCTGGGTAGGATCGTCTTCGTCGACGATACGAAACGTATCTAAACCAACTTCCAACTCAACAGTTTTCCAGCCAACGCCTTTTTCTTGCAAGCGCTCAATGAGCTCAGGGGTGAAATGCAGTCCAGCGGTAGGTGCGGCGGCTGAGCTTTCACGTTTCGAATAAACCGTTTGATAGAGTTCCTCATCTCCTGCGTAGTTGCGAATATAAGGAGGCAGGGGAGTGTGGCCAACCGCATGAAGCGCCTCGTCAAGTGAGGGTAAGTCCGTAGTAAGCTTGGCTACGCGCTCGCCTTTTTGCGCGTTGTGCGCCCAGTCAATTATTTCAGCCGAAAGCACCACATCTCCTTGCTTGTTGGTGAAATCTACGACCGCACCGGTGCCAGGCTTGAGCCGTTTTCCTGGACGAACAAGCACCTCCCAATAAGCGAGCTTGTTGGTTCTGGGCTCAGGACCTCCGGTTTCGCGCAGCAAGAAAACCTCGGCGGCGCCTCCGGTGTTTCGCTTGGTGCCAAGCAAACGAGCTGGCAATACGCGCGTTTCGTTAGCAACGAGCAAATCCCCAGGGCGAAGATAGTCGATGATGTCAGAAAAGATACGATCTTCAACGTCGCCTGTATTGCGATCCATGACCAACAGGTTGCAAGCATCGCGAATCTCGGCAGGCGTCTGTGCGATCAGCTCTGGGGGAAGGTCGTAGTCAAAATCATCGGTTTTCATGCTTTTTGGTTCCTTGTCGTTTGTGTGTTATGCCTGGTCGGATTGGTGTGTTTTAGCCGCTTCTCGCATTTGTTTGAGCACGGCTTTTTTGCGCTGCTGCTTTTTGTCATATGCGGCGCGCTCTGCCTTACGTGCTTGTTTTGCCTGCTTTGCCGCTTCAATCTCTGCGGCATGTTCGGCGGCCCAAGCAGCTTTTGCTTGTGCGCGTGCTGCTTTGCGCTCTTCACGCTCTGCGGCGGCCTCAGCTGCAGAGATTCGACATCCGCACCAGTTTTGTCGATACATCCCCATTTCGCGGCTTCGTCGCGTGGCTTCGTCGTAAAAGGGACGATAGTCCTCAAACAGCGGTGTGAGGCCTGCCGCCTGTGCTGCACGGGTGAGTTCTTCGCCAATGATGTCGGTATATTGGTAGGGGCTCACCGACAGCGTGGTGCCAAGCGCCTCAAAACCGTTTTCTGCTCCGAAGGCTGCGCTTTGCTCAAATCGCAATCGGTAGCATGCGCGGCAACGATCTTCTCGGTTGTGGGCACAAACCGCATCGTGAACTGCGGCTTCCCAGTCGTCAGGGCGATAGATACCCTCGATCACTGCAAGGTGCCCTTCGTTTGCCCACGACATAAGCGTGTCGTAGCGGCGCCTATATTCATCAGCGGGTGCAATGTTGGAATTTGCATAGTAGATGGTAATGTCATGACCTGCTTCTTGCAGTTTGCGAACCGGCTCAAGCGAGCATGGTCCACAACATGCATGTAGTAACAGCTTCATACCTATTTACTCCTTTTGTCCGCTGGTAATACTAGCATGACTTTGCAATAGCCTATACTAGCCAAAACACTTTATCGCGCTTTTGCACACGAAATAAGGAGATCAAAATGTCTAATGCGCCCTGTCCGCCCGAGCGCACTTATCGAGCGATTTGCTTTGATTTAGATGGCACGCTTTTGCCGATGGATTTAGATGAGTTCATGAATGCCTACTTCTCGCTTTTGGGCGAATGTGTCGCTCAATATGGCGTGAGCTGGGATGACTTTGTTTTAGGCATGAAGGCTGGAATACAAGCAATGGCAACTCATACTGATGGTCGCACGAATGAGGAAGTCTTTTGGGAGCACTATTTCTCTTTTGTTGACCCCGGGGCATGTAACTGGCCTGAAGTTTTGGGAGATTTCTACGAGCACGACTTTGGCAAGCTTGGGGATATGGTTGTGCCAAACCCTGCGGCAGCAAGTGCTGTGGCAACATTAGCTGAAAAAGGCTATCCGCTCATTTTGGCAACGATGCCCATGTTTCCTCGTCGTGCGGTTGAGTGGAGGCTTCGTTGGGCTGGTGTTGATCCGGAACAGTTCGTCTATATCACCACCTTTGATAATTCAACCTCCGCAAAGCCTCATACCAGCTATTATCAGGGCGTACTTGATAAACTTGCAGGCGCATCTGGAGAAGATGTGCTCATGGTTGGCAATAACACCGTTGAAGATTTAGCATTTTGCAAATTGGGCGCGGATGCGTTTTTGGTAACTGATAATTTGATTGATCCGGTTGGGTTTGACTTGGCATCTGTTCGACATGGCTCGCTGGCAGATTTCGCAGCGTGGGCAAACATGCTTCCAAGCTGTCAGAATCCGGCGTGTGTGGATAAGGATAACTAGCATGGCTTTGTTTGACTGTACGTTAGACGCGCAAAGTGGACATGCGCGTGCACTTTCGTTTGAAACAGCGCATGGAACGTTTCAAACACCCATGTTTATGCCTGTGGGTACCTCAGCTACGGTAAAGGGCATCACACCAGATCAGCTTCATGCACTTGGCGCACAGGTTGTGCTGGCGAACACCTATCACTTGTCCATGCGACCGGGAGCAGAATTGGTTGCAGAAGCAGGCGGCATTCATTCGTTTATGAACTACTCAGGCCCTATGCTCACTGACTCAGGCGGGTTTCAGGTCTTTTCTCTTGCTGACACCGTAAAGCTTGACAATGACGGTCTGACATTTCGCTCCATTTATGACGGCGCAAAAATTCGGTGGACGCCAGAGGAAAACATGCGCATTCAAGAGCTAATTGGCGCCGATATCGCCATGCAGCTTGATCAATGCGCACCCTATCCGGCCACCAAAGAGTTCGTCTCTAGCGCGGTTGATCTGTCGGCGAAGTGGGCAAAACGCTGTTTAGTTGCGCATAAGCGACCAGATCAAACGCTTTTCGGGATAGTCCAAGGCGGCATGCATCTTGACTTACGCTTAGAGTCAATTGCCCGTTTGCGCGCAATTGAGGACGAAAATGTTTCTGCTGGTGGTAGGCGTTTTGGCGGCTTTGGCATTGGCGGATATTCGGTTGGCGAAGACCATGAAGTTATGTTTGAGACGCTTGGGCAGGTGGCCCGCGCTCTTCCTAAGGATCGTCCGCGCTACTTGATGGGAGTAGGAAATCCCACCACGCTTGTGCGTGCGGTGGGTGAGGGCGTCGATATGTTTGACTGCGTGCTGCCTACTCGCACAGCTCGCATGGGCACCGCATTTTCAAGCACGGGACGCATGAACCTTCGCAATGCAAAATATGCACATGACTTCACGCCGCTTGATCACGCATGCACGTGCTCAACCTGTCAAAACTTTACACGCGCTTATCTTCGTCATTTGGTGAAGCAAAATGAGATGTTAGGCGCAATCTTGCTGTCAGTGCACAACTTGCATTTCCTTATTGATCTTATGCGTCGGGCTCGCCAGGCGGTTTTGGCAGATACTTACGACGAATTCCTGCAAGCCTGGATGAACTCATCGGCGGCGCAGGACTATTAAAAGCCTTGCATAGTTTATGCATTCTTCTTAAATGAGATGCATTTTGTGGCACAATAGGAAAGTTGGTACAAAGGCGCTCGGATGAGGGAGATGAGCGCTGGATAATCTCGAGAAGATAAATAGGAGAGTTTGCAATGGCAACATCTCAAGCCACGCAGAAGAAGCGATCGGCAAAAACCTCAACCAATCGTCGCAACGTTTGGCTTTTGGTCTTAAGCACGTTGCTGGTGATTGGGTCAATTTTCTTATTCACTCCTCCGCAAGAAAAGATCAACCAAGGTCTTGATATCCAGGGCGGTCTTTCGGTGGTACTGACTGCTCATAGCACCAATGGAGAGCCAGTCACCAATGAGGAGATGGAAAGCTCTCGCGCTATTATAGAAAGCCGCGTTAATGCACTTGGTGCATCTGAGGCGGTCGTACAGGTACAAGGCACTGATCAGATTTTAGTGCAGATTCCTGGTTTGTCTGATACCGAAGAGGCACTCAATACGATTGGCAAGACCGGTAGCTTGGTCTTTGCGCGCCTTGACTCATTTACCGATGAAACAGTTCGCGAAGAAATTGAAAACGGTCAATATGGCACGATGGGCACCTATACCGATGACTTTGGTATGTCATTTCCTTCGGGCGAGATGCAGCATTTGACCGTTGAACCGGGCACTTACACCCCGTTGGTAACGGGTTCAGAAATCACAAGCGTGTCAATTGGTCGCACCTCTGAAACTTCAAGCGATTATGCGGTTAATATCACGCTCAATAGCGAAGGTGCTCAGGCGTTTGCCCAGGCCACTTCTGAGCTAGCGGCAACGCATGGTCAGATCGTTATTATTTTGGATAACGAAGTCCAGTCAGCTCCTGCTGTTCAAAGCGAAATTCCTAACGGTCAAGTGCAGATCACCGGCGGGTATACCTTAGATGAGGCACGTAACATGCAAACCGTGCTCGAATCAGGTTCTTTGCCAGTAAACTTTGAGTATGCGCAAAGCCAGGTAGTAGGACCTACCTTAGGTCAGGACGCGCTGGCCTCAGGTGTGTTGGTTGCCGCAATTGGCATGATCATTGTTATCTTGTACCTGCTTTGCTTCTACCGCGGCCTTGGTATTATCACGGGCGCTGCTATGGCAGTTTTCGCCGTATTGTACTTAGGCATTTTGGCCGCGCTCTCAGCGTTTGGGCTGTTTAGCCTCTCGCTTGCAGGCATTGCCGGTATCGTTTTGACCATTGGTATGGCGGCAGACTCTTCCATTTTGACCGTGGAGCGTTTCCGCGAGGAAATACGTATGGGCAGAAGCGTGCGTGCGGCGTCTATTACTGGCGTTAAGCATGCTATCTTCACCTCAATTGACGCTGACTTGGTAACGCTCGTTTCGGCGTTGTCGCTGTTCTTCTTGGCTGCCGCTTCGGTTAAAGGCTTTGGTCTGACGCTTGCACTTGGTATTTTCTGCGACATCGCCATGATGCTTATCTTTAAAGCGCCGCTCATTCGCGTATTGGCACCTCGCGCCATTGCGAAAAACCCTGGTTTCTGGGGAATCACCGACAGCTTGGAGGCGGCTGCTGACTACAAGGCGTTAGCCGTTGCTGAGGGCCAGCCGATTGCTGCAGCTGAGACTGCTCAAGAAATTAACCCGGTTGAATCTGCTGAGGTGGCTAAAGCTCATGACGGCAAAGCGGGTGAGGCCGCCGAGGCGCGCGCTCGTCGTCCGCGCGGTCGCTTTATCAAGCGCGACATTAACTTCTTGGGATATCGCAAGATCTTTATGATCATTGCTGCGGTTGCTGTTGTGCTTTCGCTTGCTTTTGTGGGCATTCGCGGTTTGAACTTCGGTATCGAATTTGTGGGTGGTACCTCTATTGCCTTCCAAGGCACCGGCGATGTCTCGATCGAGCAGATGCGTGATGCCTTCAATGAAGCTGATGAGCCTGACGCGGTTATCCAGACCACAAATACTGATGGTCAGGAAGGCTTTTTAGTTCGCACGACTACGACAAGCCCTGAAGAGGCCTCAGCACATGCAAATCAGGTAGCTGACACGCTTGGTTTGTCCACGGAAAGCTTCCAAGTTACCACCATAGGTCCTGACTGGGGTGCAAGTGTTGTGCAAGCATCGCTTATAGCATTCCTGGTTTCCATTGTGCTCATTATTATTTATATTGCTATTCGCTTTGAGTACAAGATGGGCTTTATGGCGGTTGTGTCACTTCTCCACGTACTCATTGTAGTGGCAGGCGTGTATGCCTTAGTTGGACGCGAGGTAAACCCCAATACCATTGCTGCATTGCTGACTATTTTGGGTTATTCGCTCTACGACACGGTGGTTGTATTCCATCGCATAAACGAGAACATGAAGGATGTTTCTGGAATCAAGTGCTCGTTTATGACCATGGCGAACCATTCTATCAATCAGGTTTTCCTGCGCTCGCTTAACACCACCATTTCATCACTCATTCCCGTTGTGGCAATGCTGTTGTTCGGCGGAGAAACGCTTAAGGACTTCGCGTTTGCTATGACTATTGGTTTGGCGTTGGGTTCATATTCAACGATTGCAGTTGCTTGCCCGCTGTTTGCGCTTTGGAAGACGCGCGAGCCGAAGTATGTCAAGCTGCAAAAGAAATACGGTACTGAGATCGGACGTTTTGAATTTGGCAAACTTGCTCCGGCTGAGGGCAAAGGTCATGAAGTGAGCGTGCAAGGCGCAAGCTCAAAAGGCGCACGTGCTCAAGCGACGATCAGTGTTGAGGCGAAAAAGCTTCAGGCCACACAAGCAGGCAAAGCTACTGCAACAACAACCACGTCTGCAAAGCAAAGTAGCGCAAAACCGCCAAAGGGAAAGCGACGCAAGCGTCCTGATAAGAAATAGCAACACGCTTAGATAGGCTTGATCTGCGTTAAGCGCGGATCAAGCCTTAAGCTTGCAAATATATTTGCTGAGTTGACCGAGGTGCCAGCAGCATTGCTGGGGAAGAGAGGTTACATATGCGTACGGGAAGTGCACCAAACTTTTGTCCCCCAACTGAAGAGGGCATCATCGTTATGCTCGAAGACGAAGCGGGAGACCGTATTGATCTTGAGTTTTTGGGTCTTATCTTGCATGAAGGTCGCAGCTATGGGTTCTTTTTCCCAGTTACCGAAGATGATCCGGCAGGCTCGTCTGGCGAAGTGGTTTTGCTTGAGGTGACTGCGCTTGATGATGACGGTCAGCCTGCCGAGTTTGAGCTTGTTGAAGATGAGCTTATAGCAGCTGAAGTCTATGAAGACTTCAAAAATGCAACAAGCGAGCTCTACGACTTTGAATAACGAGAGAGCTGTTTAGGCGGTATATGCAATAAGAGGGTGTCGCTTGGCGGCACCCTCTTTCGTGTAAACGCATATGCGCAAACAAGAAGCAAAAAGGACTACAACTCAATCGGTGTCCATGTTCCATCGATGTCGCACAGCCATGCTTGTGGCTCTTTGACGGTGAAAAAGGTAAGACGTGGATCATTTTCGTCGTCCCAGCTTTCGCCAAGACCAACCATGTGCTCAAAACCAGCGCGGCGAACCGCGGCATCTGCTCGATCGTTAAGATCAGCTTTGCCTCTCATGATAATCCAGCCACGTCCGGGACGCCAAGCGGTGAGCTCGAAGCGTGGGTTTGTCTCTAGTTCGCGATACACATCTTTTGTTGTTGCGGTGCAAAACCAAATTTCGCCATCTTGAAGCGCGGCGAAGCTAAAGGGGCGGACGTGGGGTTGATCATTTTCACAGGTGGCTAAATACCAGGCTGGCACGCTGGTGAGATAATCGACAATAGTTTCATTTCCGGTCATGGGGCAAGTCCTTTCTAAAATGTTTGCGGTAAGAAATTTGCGCCAATCACACATGCAAGCATGATGGCGATGACAAAAATGGCATTTCTGTCTAAGGAGGTGTAGGTGAGCGGCTTTAAGCGCGTTCGGCCATCTTCGCCATGATAGCAACGTGCATCCATAGCAAGTGACAAAGTTTCAGCATGGCGAAAAGCGCTCGTAAAAAGCGGGATGATAAGCGAGCGAATCATAGATAGCTTGCCGTCTTTGAATTGAGCGCCACGGCTAACTTGCGCCCGATAAATGGTTTGAAGCTCAATGATAAATTGCGGCAAAAAACGCAGCGCGATACCCATCATCATGGAGAGCTCATGCGCAGGGACTCCAAAGCGTCTAAGCGGTTTGAGCAAATATTCAAACGCATCGGTGATATCGAGCGTGGTAGTAGTAAGCGTCAAAAGGCTCATTGCAAGCAAAAGAAGCACCAGGCGAATTGCGAGAAATACCGCTTTTACGATACCAACATCGGTGATGGTTATAAAAGCCCAGTGAAACAGCACCGTCCCATCGTGAACAAAAAAGATATTCAGTAAAGCGGTAATTACCACGATAAAAAGCAAAGGAACGATGGAGCGAAAAGCACTTCTGAGCGGGATATTTGAGAGAGCGAAAAAACCAAGCACAAACACTGCGCAAACTGCCAAACTCCAGAAGGTTTGTGCGGCGAAGATAACCACCATAACCGCAAGAGATCCGAGCAGTTTCGCACGAGGATCCATGCGATGAATGGGGGAGGTGCCTGGCCAATAGCGACCCAGAATTGCTATATCGTTCATGATTGCGCCTCATCACATGCCTTTAGCTGCACCTGAGCTACTATATCTTGAGCAAGTGTGTCGGTGATATAGAGGTCACGGGGCAAGTCATAACCGCATTCACGCAGCTCAAGGGCAAATTTTTGCGCGGCGGGCACATCGAGTCCGATGCTTCTTAGAGCGTCTCCGCAGGTGAAAACCTCAGCAGGTGTATTAAGGTCAAACACCTCGCCTTCGTTGAGTACTAAGATTCTGTCAGCAAACCGTGCGAGGTCATCCATGTTATGGGACACCAATACGATGGTGATTCCTTGGGTGTGCAGCTCTGAGATAAGCTGGAGAAACTCCTCGCGTGCAACCGGATCGAGACCTGCCACTGGTTCATCTAAAACGAGCACTTGTGGGTGCATGGCGAGCACGCCCGCAAAGGCAACTCGGCGTTGTTGTCCACCGGATAGCTCAAAAGGACTCTTGTCTCCAAGTGCGTCCACATCTAAATGCACGCTGTCTAAGGCTTCGGCAACGCGCTTAGAAACCTCAGCGTCGTCAAGCCCGAGATTTTTCGGCCCAAACGCAACGTCTTCGAAAACGCTTGGCGCAAATAGTTGGTTTTCTGGATATTGAAACACTAAACCAACCTTGCCACGACACCTTTGAAAGACTGCCTTGTCAGCCAAATCTTCGCCATCAAGTAACACTCGTCCGCATGTTGGGTGGATAAGTCCATTCATGTGTTGAATGAGCGTTGATTTGCCACTGCCGGTATGTCCCGCTATGCCTAAAAACTCGTTATCTTCAATGGTGAAGCTGATATCGCGAAGCGCCCATACTTGTTCAGGGTCGCTTCCCCAATCAGCGCTTTTGTGGTCGGCAAGCGAGGCGGGCGCACTAATAACACCAGCTTCTTTGCGCTTTTTCTGACGGCGCTTACGCTTTTCGGCGTGCTCAGGGTTAGTGTAGGAAAAGCTTACGCCTTCGAAGCTAATGCGCATAACTCCTCCTTCAGAGAGTCAGTGTCAACGGTTGTGTGAACCGGTATACCTGCGCGCTTGAGCGCATAACTCAGTTCAGCTGCAAAGGGCAGATCAAGGTGGAGGCGCTCTAAGAGCTCATGCTGCGTGAGCACTTCTTGGGGGCTTCCCTGACACGCTACTTTGCCTGCGTCGAGAACAATCACTCGCTTCGCTTGTGCTGCCTCGTCCATATAATGAGTGATCATAACGATGGTCATGCCTTGTTCGTTAAGCTCACGGCAAACACGCATGAGTCCTTTGCGCCCGCGCGGATCAAGCATGGCAGTGGCCTCATCCAAGATAAGAATCTGAGGCTGCATGGCAAGTACACCCGCAATGGCAACGCGTTGTTTTTGCCCGCCCGAAAGAGAGGCGGTCTCACGCGCATCGAATCCTTGTAGGCCAACATTGGCAAGTGCGTCGCTTACGCGAACTCGCAGTTCATCAGTAGGAACGCTGAGGTTTTCCGGACCAAAAGCAACATCGTTTTCAACTAAGTTGGCGACGAGTTGATCATCGGGATTTTGAAAAACCATACCAGCATGGCTGCGAATGAAATAGGTCATGGTTTGGTCTTGCGTGTCATGCCCAAGAACGACAACGCTACCTTTGTCAGGTAAAAGGAGTGCGTTAATGTGTTTAGCGAGCGTTGATTTACCCGACCCATTTCCCCCAAGGATGCAGACAAATTCGCCTTGCTCTATGGAAAGATTAATGTCTTTGAGAGCAAACGTTTCGCCATCGTAGGTAAAGCTGACGTCTTGAAACTCAATGAGCGACATAAGATTATGCACGTCCTTTAACTTGCTTTTTCTTCGGAGTAATGAGATTTGAAATGGACTTATAGACGATAACCGTCAGGATTGCGTTAATGGTTGCTTTTGCGAGATTAAACGGAATCAAGATAGGAATGATCATCTCGATTACGGCATTGATGGGAACTCCCAGATAAAGCGGGGTGACAATTAAATTGCCGATAATTGCCATGATGGTTGCAGCAATTGCCGAAAGCACCAAACCGATGATGGCACCTTTCATGGTATGCATTTTTCGATAGACAAATGCAGCCGGCAATACGAGGCCAGCCACCACTAAGATGTTCATAAAAGCACCTGATACGTCAGCAAAAAGAATGCCATGTAAAACAGCGCTCACCAGACCAACCGCAAAACCAGCGGCAGGACCGAAGGCAAAGCCACATACCATAGCGGGCATGGCAGATGCATCATACATAAGCCACGGAACACCTGGTAAAAGCGGAAATTCGATAAACGACAGCAGTACGCCTATGGCGCACAAAAGCGCCATGGTGACAAGTTGTCGCGTAGACCACGTATTCGTGTTCTTGAATTGGTAATGAGCTTGATCGGACATGCGAAACCTCCATCTTGTTTGGCCGGACTCCTAAAGGCTTGTTTTTGGCCAAAAAATAAGCCCCTATGAATTCTTCATATGGGCCTGTTAGGTTCGCAAAAGTAAGCGCTCAAAAGCGCATGCGAATCTCTGTCTCTTTCATCCGGACTATACCGTTGGTTTCGGGATCTCACCGAAATCAACCCACAACTTAGTGAGCTGTGAGCTCGCGGACTCGCTTGGCGTAACCATTGTCAAGATTTTGCGCCAAGAATTACCGCCAGTGAGGAATTGCACCTCGCCCTGAAACAGAATTCATTGTGCGGTATTGTAATAGGTCGCACACCCAAGCGCAAGGGTGCAAGCAATAAAAGCTTAATTGAGCTGGCTTGCCAAGCAGACAACGACTCATTAACAAAGCGACGTTGTTCACAGATAAGAGAAGAAATGCTCACTAAGATAGTTATGTAAGGCATGCGATGTTGCCAAGGCGGTATCGTTTATGTGCGAACATGCATATTCGCCAATTGGGGCATGATGATGAGTAAGCGGTCAAAACAAACTACGCAAACAGCCACAAACTCCAGTCTGGCTTCGCAAAGAGCACGCGAAGCAGAGATTGTGAAAGCAAGCATGTATGGCATTGCTGGCAACATGCTGCTCGTTATTTTTAAGATGATTGTCGGTTTTGTCTCTCACTCCATCGCCATCATGTTAGACGGCGTCAACAATGCTACCGATGCAATTTCATCGCTGGTTACTATTGTGGGCACTAAGCTTGCAGGGCGCAGGCCAGACTCTAAACATCCCTTTGGCTATGGTCGTTTGGAATACCTCACATCAGTGGTGATTGCCGTCATAATTTTGGCGGCAGGTCTTGTTTCTTTGCGTGAGTCAATTATCAAGATCATCAATCCAGGAACACCGCAATACTCCCTTATTACTATCACGGTTATCGTGGTTGCTATCGTGGCGAAAATTTTCATCGGCATTATGTTTAAGCGTTTTGGAACGAAAACCAATTGCGAAGCACTCATCGCCTCGGGTGTTGACTCGAACTATGACGCAGTGCTTTCAGCTGGGACGTTGGTGGTAGCTTTCGCACAAAACATATGGAATCTCAATATTGATGGCATTGTCGGCGTGGTTATTTCGCTGGTGGTTATCAAGGCGGGAGTTGAGGTGCTTCGCGATGCGGTCAATCCTATCATTGGGCTTCCTGAAAACAAGCGCTATTTCGAAGAAATTGAATCATGCGCGAAGAAGTTTCCTGAGGTCAAAGGCGTGTATGACATCGTGCTGACCGACTTTGGTCCGCGCGAGATCATAGGGTCTGCCTTCGTTGAAATCCCTGATAATCTTAATGCGTGCCAAATTCATGTTCTCACGCGCAAGATTGCTGATGACATCAAGTCACAAACCGGCATTGAGATGGCTATTGGAATTTACGCCGAACACATCACGGGTAAGTTTGCTGATATGCATCAGCGCCTTGTAGAGCTCGCGAGTGCTGATCCGTCAATACTGCAGACGCATGGCTTTTTCGTAGACGAACAGACAAAGACGTGTTATTTCGATCTCGTGATTGATTTCAAAAGCGACGGCGAGGCTATAAAGCAGGATATTATCAAGCAGCTCGACCAGGATTATCCGGGTTATAGCTATAACGTACAACTTGATTTTGACTATGCGCTTTAGTAAGGCATGCGCGCCTATAAGCACTTTTCAAGCCCCGTTGTTAGAATTTTACGTGTTGGAAACGTTTGAAAAAATGTGTCCACTTTATAATCCAGTTGTGATTTCCCTTATTTTGCGCACCTTTGAGAGGAATTCCTGCTAGCAGGATTATGCGCGCATATCTGGGGTATATGACCTGGTAAGAAGAAAGTGGATCGGCATGGATTTCATTATCGACGCAATCTCAAGCATTGATGCCTTTGTTTGGGGACCGCCCATGATTGTTTTGCTTTTGGGCTCGCATTTGTACTTCACATTTCGCACGGGTTTTATTCAGCGAAAGATCCCGCAGGCAATTAAGCTTTCGGTTACGAAAGACCCTGATACTCCTGGTGATATTTCGCAATTTGGCGCACTGACAACCGCGCTTTCTGCGACCATTGGTACCGGCAACATTGTTGGTGTTGGCACGGCTATCTTGGCAGGCGGTCCTGGCGCGGTACTGTGGATGTGGCTGACCGGTGTATTTGGTATTGCTACAAAGTATGCTGAGACCTATGCGGCTGTTAAATATCGCGTCGAAGATCACAGCGGTGCTATGTTGGGCGGTGCAATGTATGCATGGCGTCGCGCCTTTACCAAAGAGGGTAAAACACCATGGTGGGCCTTATTAGGCGCTGGTGCGTTTGCGCTTTTTGCTGCAATTGCTTCTTTTGGCATTGGCTCTGCTGTGCAATCAAGCGCTATGACATCCATTATTACCTCTAACTTTGATGGTGTTCCCACGTGGCTTATTGGCTTGATTGTTGTGGTATTGGTGTCACTGGTTATTTTTGGTGGCATTAAATCGATTTCTCGTGTTTGCGAAAAGCTTGTGCCATTTATGGCTATTGCCTATGTCTTGGGTTGTTTGGTAATCGCATGCATGAACTGGCAATATATCTGGCCTGCTATCTGCCTGATTTTCGAGTGCGCCTTTACTCCAAAAGCTGCTTTTGGTGGTGCAGTAGGAAGCGGTCTTATGATGGCTTTGCAATTTGGCTGCGCACGTGGTTTGTTCTCAAACGAGTCAGGCTTAGGTTCAGCTCCTATTGTTGCCTCAGCTGCAAAAACTCGCAATCCTGCTCGTCAAGCACTTGTTTCTATGACCGGTACGTTTTGGGATACCGTGGTAATTTGTGCGCTTACGGGCATCGTGCTTGTGTCAACGATGCTTGCAAATCCTGAGATTATGGCTGCGGGTGTGGTATCTGAGGGTGCTGATTTGACCAGTGCTGCGTTCGCGTCTATTCCTTATATCGGCACACCGATTCTGGTTTTGGGTATGGTCTTGTTCGCCTATTCAACCATTTTGGGTTGGTCGTATTATGGCAATCGTTGCGTGACTTACCTGTTCGGCAAGCGCGCCATCCGCCCGTATCAAATCATTTATGTCGTCATTGCATTTTTGGGTGCCGTTGGAATTGGCGACTTGGTGTGGACGATCTCTGATATTACCAATGCGCTTATGGCGGTACCGAATATCTTAGTGGTGCTCATTTTGTCTGGTATGATTGCTCGCGAAACAAAACATTATGTTTGGGATAACAACCTTGAAGAGGTTGACGATACGCCCATTCCTTTGTTGGAAAGCAAGTAGTCAGAAAGAAGTGGCGAATAACATATGAGTAAGCTTGTCATCATAGGTGGCGGTGCTTCTGGTCTTGCGGCTGCGATTGCGGCCGCTTGTACTATTCAGGCAAAGCAGCGTGCAGATAAGCACCTTGAAGTGGTGCTCTGCGAAGCGGCCGATAGGGTAGGAAAGTCTATTCTGGCAACCGGCAACGGGAGATGTAATTTCTCCAATAGCAACCCGGATCCGTGCTACTATTGGAATGGCGAATTTGTAGGACGGGTATTTGAGGCGCTTGAGTCCACTTCGTCTTTGTGCCAAAGCGAGTGTGTGGATCATATGGCTGCTGCACCTTTTGGGCATGTAGCTGTTGCCGATAATGTGCCACTTCGCTTTTTTGATAGTTTGAACTTAGCGTGGCGAGAAGAGGCACAAGGAAAGCTTTATCCGCTTGCAAATAAATCCTCCGTCGTTTTGGATGTACTGCGCGCACGCATACAAACGCTCGGCATTTGTGAGTTGTGTGAGCAGCGTGTGGTTAGCATTCGTCGCAATGATGATGGTTACACCCTTAGCTTGTCCTCAGGTGAGACAATGGATGCAGCTGTAGTTGTGCTTGCTTGTGGCGGGAGGGGAATAGAGCAGATAAAGCTGCCCGCAGGCTGCGCGACTAAGCTTGGTAAGCCCGTGCTCGGTCCGCTTCGCGTGAGTGAAACTTCCCTTGTTAAGTCGCTTGATAATGTGCGTGTCCGCTCAGCGGCTCGGCTTTTAGATGAATCCGGCAACCTTACATCTACCGAGATTGGCGAAGTTTTGTTTCGCCCTTATGGGGTTTCAGGGATTGCTATCTTTAACTTATCGCGTTTGATCGCGTACAAAGATCAGGTGATCGAACTCGACTTCATTCCCGCGCTGAAAGACGAGGATGCGCTTGAGTTTGTTATGAGGCGAGCGACACAGTGCCAGGCGTTGGGCTATGGCGTTTCCGCTGAAACTATATTGCGCGGTTTGGTTTTGCCGCCGGTTGCCCGCGCGATTGTAAAGGCGGCGCATATAAGTTCGCATCTGCCATTTCAACAGCGCGATGGCGAAGCGCTTGCCAAAACGTTGAAGCATTTTGTGTTGCATGTGCAAGGCATTGGTGACGAGCGACAATGCCAGGTGATGCGAGGAGGGCTTGACGTGGCGAGCTTTAATGTGCAAACGCTCGAGGCGAACAAGCTGCCAGGTTTGTTTGCGTGTGGCGAAGCGCTTGATGTTGACGGTCCATGTGGTGGGTTTAATTTGCACTGGGCATGGGCAAGTGGGCTTTTGGCTGGATCGCAAGCTGCACTGAAGGCGTGTGATCTTTCATGATTGAAGTGTCAAATGTCGCTTTACCGCTTGATGCCGGTTTGCCTGGGCAGAAAGCAGAAAAGCTCATACGTCGCGAAGCTGCTGCGGCTTTAAGAATTTCTCCTTCCCAGATTCAACAGGTGCACCTCATTAAGCGAAGCGTTGACGCGCGCAAAAAAACAAACGTTCATTTTGTGGCAACGCTCGGAGTTGAACTGAAAGCAGCTGACGAAAAAGCTTTGCTTACACAATTTGAAAAGCGTTCAGGTAGCGGTTTTGTCAAAGGTACGCACGTCAAAGCGCATATACCACCTCAAACGCAGATTTCGCCTGCGTCAGAAAAGGTTGTTAGCGCCAACACTCCGCGCATAGTAGTGGTTGGCACCGGTCCTGCGGGGTTGTTTTGTGCGCTCGTGCTTGCTCGGGCGGGCTTTCGCCCCTTAGTGATAGAGCGCGGGGCGGCCGTTGATGAGCGCAAGGCTGCAGTTGATGCGTTCAATGCGCACGGTGCGTTTAATCCGCATACGAATGTCCAGTTTGGCGAAGGCGGAGCAGGTACATTTTCTGATGGAAAGTTAACTACCAATATTAAAAGCCCGTACGCTGCAGATGTACTTCGCCTTTTTGTAGAAGCAGGAGCCCCCGAAGAGATTTTGTGGCAAGCCAAACCTCATATTGGTACCGATTTGCTGATTGATGTGGTACGCAATCTTCGCCAACAAATTGAAGAAGCAGGTGGCGAGGTGCATTTTAATACGCAGTTGGTTGGCCTTGCCTTCGATCAGGGGCGGGTTGTGCGAGCATGCCTTCGCACGCAAAACGAATATGCCACCGTATCTGACGAGAATGAGGGTTTGCAAGAAACCTCAACCAGCTGGATAGAGGTAACGAGTGTGGTATGCGCATGTGGGCATTCAGCGCGCGATACCTTTGAGCTTTTATACGATGTGGGTGTGCCGCTTGAGCAAAAGCCTTTTTCGGTTGGAGTGCGCATAGAGCATCCGCAAGCGCTTATTAATGAAGCTCAATATGGATCAAGCGCAAAGCATCCGGCGCTCGGTGCGGCCGATTATAAGCTTGCCGCGCATTTGCAGCCAACCAAAGACGACCCAACCCCACGAGGTGTATATACCTTTTGTATGTGCCCAGGTGGTGAGGTGGTATGTGCCGCGAGCGAGCCGCACAGTGTGGTAGTTAATGGCATGAGCGAATATGCTCGCGCGAGTGATTTTGCAAACAGCGCTTTGCTGGTGAGCGTCGAGCCGTCGGATTTCGGATCGGATCATCCTCTTGCAGGCATTGCATTTCAGCGAGCTATCGAGCGCGCGGCATATGCAGCAACGCATTGCGAAGGCAAGCAAGATTATCGCGCACCCGCACAAACCGTCGGATCGTTTCTTTCTGGAACAAAACCTCAGCTGCCACACGTCACACCTACGTATGCGCGTGGCGTTGCGCCGGTAGATCTGCGTGAATATTTGCCGAAATTTGTTACGGACGCGCTTGTGTCTGCGTTGCCGTTGCTCGACAAAAAGCTTCATGGGTTTGCCGACGCGGATGCTCTTTTGATTGGTCCAGAAACGCGCAGTTCGTCTCCGGTGCGTATTATTCGCAATACAGCTTTGCAGTCAGAACTTGTTGAAGGTATAGATTCAGGGTTGTATCCAAGCGGCGAGGGTGCGGGTTATGCGGGTGGCATTATGAGTGCTGCTTGTGATGGCGTGCGGGTGGCGCAAGGTATCATCAATCAGAATTGCAAACCGCAAGACGTAGTCTTTTCGCACGAAGCATAACTGCGTGCTATACTTGCGCTCAGTAACAAGACATCCTGGCAAAGGGAAGTCGGGTGTGAATCCCGCACGGTACCGCCACTGTGATTGAGCAAAGCTCTTCAGCCAGAATACTTTCCAGGAAGCGTGTAGGTACAAGCGGCGGCATACCGCGCGTGCTACCCAGCATGAAGATGGTTGAGCCCTTTTAAGTTCCCAACAACTTCGCGCTGGCTTATAAACGTGGCGAATACGGGCTGCGTGCATGGTGTCTAGCAAGACAGATGCACGCAGCTTTTTTGTGCGACGCTTGGGCATCGTATGCGGGTTGTATTTGGTTTCGCCGTCTTGTTTTGACATGTTGAGGATTGAAAGGAGAAACAGACGGTGAATGCTTCGCGGTGTATGAAAGACAGCATGCGTAAGCTCTTAGCAGTAGTGCTTGCGTGTGTACTAAGCATTTCTTTGATGCCTTCGTTTGCGTGGGCTGACTTAGCTACGGATGCAGCAGATCAGGTAAGTAGTCAGGCAGATGATGCTCAAAAAGCGCAGGTCACCCTGACCATTGTGGCCGGCACGCAAACCGATTGGACGACAAATGAGACCACCTATAACACGTGGGTAAACAAGTATTACACCCTTGATGATGTGTTGGCGGCGGCTCATGCGAAAGGCCGCACGGATCGCACCATTGATACGCTTACTATGCAAGATCTTTTAGATGCAGCTGTTTTAGCGGGCGATATTACAAGCTACGACGCAACTGAGTCGTCTTATGGTGGTCTCTATCTTGATGCAATTACTTCAGATGCAGGCATCAAGTTGGCAGGCATCAATTCACCCGATTATATGTTGAGCGAATTTTGGTCAGTGCTTGAAGACGGCACACAAACGCCAGTTGCTTTTGATGCGGTAACGCTGAAAGGCGGCCATGCTTATCAATTTGCTTGGGACACCTATACCAGTGCGCTTCCCCCAGATAACTGGAGTGATTTTTACGCAAAGAACCCCGCTGACAACTCTTACGCGGGCGCTGATTTGTCACAAGGAGAAGTGACGCTCAGTGTTGTGGCGGGTTTGCAAACTGATTATGCAACCGGTGAGGTGACGTATCCGACATGGGTAAACAAGCGCTATGGCTTGGCTGATGTGTTAGCGCACGCAAAAACAAAAGACCCGTCAAAGACGCTTGCTACGCTCACCATGCAAGATTTGCTTGATGCGGCTGTGGCTGCAGGTGATATTAAAGCCTACGATGCAACGCCATCGAGTTATGGTGGGTTGTTCCTCAATTCAATCACGTCGAAAGATGGGGTTGAATACGCTGGTTGGAATAGTGCGGATTACTCAGCAAGCCTCTATTGGTCGGTGTTTGACAATGGCGGCTATGCAGATGTCTCTTTTAGCCAGATTGCGCTTGTTGATAACAAGACCTACCAATTTGCATGGGACTCATTTAGCAGCGCGCACGTGCCACATAATTGGGACGAGTTTTATGAAACGAATAAGCCTAAAGCCGCAGATGATACGAACAATCCTAGTTCAGGCGACAAGCCGCAAGTGCCACCTGCGCCACCAACGCAAACATATAAGCCTCTGACGTGTGATCAAGCAACCATTGATGCGCTCATCAATAACATCGCAAACGCTTATGCCGGCACACAAGATGCATGGCAAATCATGGATATGGCGGCGCTTGGTCGCTTAGACAAAACCGATGCACCAGGTTTTGTGGCCTCAGCTGCTCACGCCATGAAGGAGCCCGCAGCAGATGGCGCGATGACGGCGTATCAGCGCACCATTTTGGCGCTTACGGCAGCTGGCGTGGATGCAACAAAGGTGCCTGATGGACAGACCAGCTTCGATGCTGTATCAGAGATGTCGCAAAAGGTGAGTGCGTCTTCGCCTGTAACCGTCTTGGCTTTCACACTTTTGGCATATGCAAGTGGTGAATATGCGCTGCCGGCATCTGCAACCCTTGATCAGCAAGCGCTCATTGCAGCGGTTGCAAGTCATCAGCTTGCTGATGGCGGTTTTGCTTATAGCGGCTCTACTGCCGATGCCGATGTGACAGCAATGGTTATCGCCGCTTTAGCTCCTTATAAGGACAGCTCAGATCAAGCCGCTGAGATGCTTGATAAAGCGCTTGTCGCACTTAAAAACCTTCAGCATGATGATGGCGGTTTTGGTGCCACAGGACTTGGTGTTGAAACTGCTACGAACGCTAACTCAACAGCAATGGCTGTTATCGCTTTGTGCGCTGTAGGAATTGATCCGGCAACAAGTTGGGCAACAAAGACGGGTGCTACGCCGCTTTTAGCGCTTCTTTCGCAAGCAAGTGCCAATCAGGATGGTTTTGTATATGCAGGATCATTGAATCCTGGTGCTACTGAGCAGGGTTTTCGTGCCTTGGTTGCCTATCGCGGCTTCAAAAACACCCAACAACCCTACAACATTTATACGCAGGCGAAATATGGTCAAGCGGTAGTGCCATCTGTCACCGCACCTCTTGCGCCAGGCGAAGATGATGAGCCCATGACACCCAATCAACCTGCTTTATCGGAGCAAGTTTTACCAGAGAAGGCTCATCAAGAAAAAGCTTCTGCGATTGCCGAAATGCCGGCAACAGGTGATAGTACAAGCGCTGAGCTATATTTGACGCTTGCACTGTGTGCAATTGTGTCTGGTGTGCTTGTTTTGGCACGTCAAAAACAATCGAAGCACGTTCCTATCAAACAATCAAAATAGGGTAGGGAGATACGTGGATAAAGAAGAGCGCATTGCGCCTCCCACAGCAGATACAGTTTTAGCATCCGATGACGATTCAGTGTCATCGGATGCACTGAATCGTGTAGCAAAAAAGAAAAAAGGCTTCTTGGCCGGTGCGGGCATAGTGCTTTGTGCGGTGTTGCTCGTTTGTGGGATATGTTTTGTTCACGCAGAGGATAAAGATAGTGCACTGCAAGATGAACAGCCTGCTGCTGCGCAGTCTCAAAGCCCTTCAATTTCACAAGGCAAAGCCAAAGGCACCCCTCCACCCATACAGCATGATGAAGAACAAGAAGAACAGACAGATGATCAGCAAACGGCCGATCAAGAGAGTGCCGACGATGCTTTAGATACACCTCCTGTAAACGATTCGCCAAATCAAAACACTGAAGATGCTGAATGGTTCCAAGATACACCACCGGGAGACGACAATTCAGGCAATACGCAATCAGTGCAACAAGCAGATGATGCCCCAGACGTTTCGCAGCCGCCAACAGCATCCTCGCAAAATAACGCGAATCCACCAGAGCATACGTCAAATTCAAGTTCAGAGGTGGTGGAGGAAGAGCCCACAAAACCAGAAACCATTACGGTCAATGTGGTCATTGATAGTTCGCGGGCAGTGCCTTTTGGCTATGCTGCGTCGTTGGGCGGTGGTGCAGTTACGGTACCAGTTGGGGCGAGCGCCTATGATGCACTGTGCGCCACCGGGGTAGCAGTGGGAGGAAGCTCTTCATACGTCTCTTCAATTGGAGGTTTGTCGGAATTTGCATGCGGCAATAATTCAGGATGGCTCTATTTTATAAACGGTGTTTCGCCATCTGTTGGTTGCGGAAGCTGGGTGGTGCAAAACGGTGATACGGTATCGTGGATTTATACCATTGACCTGGGAAATGATTTGTAAAACTCATGCAGATGCTTGAGAGAACACATCCGCTTATATTGATGGTTTATATGGCAGGCATATTGATTTTATCAATGCTTGCCCTTGAGCCGGTGTATGTGATGCTTTCTTTTTTAGGGGCTCTAGTTTTTGGTGCGTGTGTTCGTGGGTGGTGCGAGACATTCCATTTTATACGCTGGCAGCCTGCACTGGTGGCCGTGATAGCGCTTGCGAATTTGCTGTTTTCTTCCTCGGGCTCAACGGAGCTGTTTCGAATTGGTGTGCGGGCATTTTACCTGGAGAGTTTAGTCTTTGGTCTCTGCATGGGGGTATTGCTTGTGGCAATACTGCTGTGGTTTTGGGATTTTTCTTCTCTGCTTACCAGCGAGAAGGTGGAAGCGGTTTTAGGCAATGTTGCGCCAGTTCTGGCAATCATGATAACCATGATTGCCAGATTGATCCCTCAGTTCGTGCGACAAGGTGAAGAAATTGATGAAGTCCAGCGTGCCTGTAGTGCCGCACAAGCTCAGGCGCATCAGCCAACTTCGCAACCGCCATTCAGGCATACGTCATCCAGGCATACGGCAACGCGACATACGCCATCTAGTTTTCGCTTTCGCCAAATAAGCGTTTTGATGGGGTGGACGCTTGAAGATTCGCTGGAAACTGCGCAGGCTATGAAAGCGCGCGGGTGGGGATATGCGCGCAAACGAACGACCTATGAGCGCTATGTGTTCAAGAAAAGCGATGCAGTATGTCTGCTTGCAGCAGCCTTGTTGTTTCTAGCTTGTGGAGTAGGCGTAGCGGTAGCCGGACAGCAGTTTCATTTCTACCCAACACTTAGTGTCGTATGGAGCATATGGTATGCGTTCGCGGCTGTACTCTTTTGTGTTCCTACTGTAGTGGTTATGCGGGGGCGTGTTTAATGGATACGGGTAAGATGGATACAAACGAACTGGCACCAGAGCACGCTGTCGCTATTTTGGCGAATGATTATTCGTTTTCGTATCCCAACTGCTCACCGGTCTTATCCGGACTATCCTGGGAGGTTCCTGAGGGATCATTTCAGCTGATGATAGGCACAACTGGAAGCGGAAAAAGCACCCTTTTGCGCTGTTTGCAGCCCGCACTTTCGCCAGCTGGAACTCAGACGGGCCTTTTGCGCGTTTGGGATCAGGTGCGCTCGGCGGCTTGTCGGGGCGAATTTGATCCTTGCGTTGGCTTTGTCTCGCAAAGCCCCGACAACCAGCTGGTCTGCGATAGCGTATGGCATGAACTTGCTTTTGGATTGGAGAACCAAGGCATAGATCAGCACACCATGAGAAAACGCGTTGCTGAAGTCGCGCACTTTTTTGGTATTGAGTCGTGGTTTAACAAGCGCACCGACCAACTTTCAGGCGGTCAAAAACAGCTGCTTTGCCTGGCAGCTGTTATGGCGCTTCGTCCTCGTCTTATGGTGCTTGATGAGCCTACTGCTCAACTTGATCCGGTGGCAGAAAAAAACTTTTTGCATGCGCTCTTTCGCATTAATCGAGAACTCGGCGTAACGGTTGTGGTGGCCACCCATAATCCTGAGGCGATGGTTGATTATGCAACAAGTGCAGTTTGTTTGTCTGATGGCAAGCTAGGGCCAGTTGACCTTGAAAGTCTGCGAGCAGGAGTGTCTCCTGTTGAAAGCTTGCGTCGCCATGTGGTAAAAGACGGTCCTGTGCACGTGCGCGCACGCGACATATCGATTAGTTACCCGAATACATCAACGCTTGTGCTCGATCGCTGCTCGCTTTCGGTTCAAGCAGGGAGCCTGCATGCGCTTGTGGGTGGAAATGGCTGCGGCAAAACGACGCTTTTAAAAGCACTTGCGGGCGTATTGAAGCCTCGTTTAGGACAAGTAGATAATTCCGCCTTGGCTCACCAGGCATATTTGCCGCAAAATCCCAAGTCTCTCTTTGTTTGCGATAGCGTCGCAGAAGAGCTTAAAGAGTGGCAAAATGCGTGTGGGTATACTGATGAGGACTGGCTTGCGTGGGCAGACCGCTTCAACTTGCTCTCTCGCCTTGAGCTTCATCCTTTTGATCTTTCAGGGGGCGAGCAGCAACAGCTTGCTTTGGCAAAGCTTTTGTTAACTCAGCCAACGTTGTTATTGCTTGACGAACCAACAAAGGGTCTTGATGCGCAAGCTGCAAGCAACGTGGCTGAGGCGGTGCTTGCTTATATCGAGGCTGGTAATACGGCAGTGGTGGCGACACACGACATGACTTTCGTGCAGCTTTTAGCAGATCGAGTTACCTTGCTTTTTAATGGGCAGGATGCACTAACGCAAACACCCGATGAGTTTTTCGCCGATACGATATTTTATGAACCAAAAGACAATTTGTTTGCTCAGATGATGGAGCACGTGAGTTATGCAAACAAGTGGGCAAAGACATATAAGTAGTCAGCTCATAGAAGGCGTTTGTGAGGCTATAGCGCTTATCGGTGTTCCGCTGGTGCTTGGACTCTGTGCATATTTTCAAATAGAACAAGCGGCGCTTTTGAGTGCATTGGTGGCATGTGTAGCCCTCGGTGTTTTCTTTGCGGGGTTCGAAGCAACGCGACCTCCGCTTAAACAGATCATGCCCACTGTTGTGCTTGCTGCGCTTGCAGCTGCAGGTCGCATTTTGTTTGCGGCGATCCCAGATTTCAAGCCAGTATCAGCGATTTGCATTATGGCTGGCTCAATATTTGGCCGTCGAGTAGGTTTTATGGTGGGCGCTCTTGCTGCTTTGGTGTCGAATTTCTTTTTTGGGCAAGGACCTTGGACTCCCTGGCAGATGTATGCATGGGGGGTAGTGGGATATGTAGCTGGAGTTTTAGCAAGTTGTGGCTTGTTACAGCATAAGACCGTGCTGTATACCTATGGCTTTATGTCGGCATTGCTGTATGGCATTGTCTTAAATGGTTGGTATGTCATTGGTTTTGTCCATCCTTTTAGCTTTGCTGGTGCACTGGCTGCCTTTGGTGCCGCGCTCTTCTTTGATGTAATGCACGGAGTGGCAACTGTTATTTTTTTGGCGGTGCTTTATGCGCCGTGGCAAAAAAAGCTTGAACGTATTAAAACTAAGTATGCCTTGGTATAGTGAGTATGCTTATCTTTTGAATGTCTTAAGAGCCAAGAATTCGTGCGAATAAAAAGGTGGATTTTTGCCGGTGGATAGTATGCAGCGTCCCTCTTTAGATGCGTTTGGTTGTGCGCTTGATGCGCTACGCGCTGGACAAGCGGTTGTATTTCCAACCGATACCGTTTTTGGTTTAGGTGTAAGCGTTTTGCATGCGCAAAGCTCACAGGTACTCTACGACATCAAAAAACGCGATGCTGGCAAACCTATTGCGTGGCTGGTGCGAAGTGTTGATGACCTGAGCTTTTACGGACACGACGTGCCGCCTTGGGCGCGCTTGTTAGCAGCAAAGTTTTGGCCTGGTGATCTCACGCTCGTGGTGCGCGCAGCCCAAAGCGTGCCCAAGGCGTTTCGCTCTGAGGCAAATACCATTGGTTTGCGTATGCCAAATTCGCCTTGTGTTTTGCGTCTTATCGAAGAAGTTGGCTCACCGCTTGCTACGACTTCGGCAAATAGATCTGGCGCAGCTGACGTAGTTGCATATGAAGCGATAGATCCTCGTATTGCGTCACAGGTATCAGCCATCATTCCGGGGTGGGGCAGCATTTCGCAAGGGGTGTCTTCTACGGTCATTGACGCAACTACTCAAACGCCGCACATTCTGCGTGCAGGTGCTCGGGCACACCTTATGCGTCAAGAGCTTGTGCAAAGTGGTATTTCCTTTTAAATGGTGAAGCGCTGTTTCGTCAGAGGGCTTTTTTCGTGCGAAATAGAAATCGTCATAATGCAAAGACGCGCCTGTTTTACAATAGAGCAAGTGTGCTCATTTGAGCTAATTCAAACAGGTATGCGAAGGGTGGTTTCATGATCATTAGCATAGGAAGCGATCATGCCGGTTTTGAGCAAAAGGAACTGCTCATTGGATATTTATTGGAGCGTGGTCATGATGTGATTGATCGCGGACCGGAAAACGATGATCGCGTTGATTATCCCGACTATGCGGCACTTGTTGCACAAGATGTTGCGAATGGTGCAGCGGATCGCGGTGTACTTGTTTGCGGTACCGGCATTGGCATGGCGCTTGCCGCCGATAAGGTTCCTGGCATTCGCGCTGCAAATATCATTACGCCTCAGTTTGCCTTGTTGTGTCGAGAGCATAATGACGCAAATGTTATTACCCTGTCAGGTCGTTTTGTGGAGCCTGCTGTTAACTGTGAGATTTTGGAGATCTTTTTAACTACTGAGTTTGGTGGCGGCAGACATGCTGGGCGCGTTGAGAAAATTATGGAACTAGACTCACTTGTTTAAAGTGTGTTTCAGAGAAGGTTTGACCAAGAGATAGACCGGGTAGCTACCTAGTAACAACCAGAGAGATAAACATAATAAGTGAGAGGGTTAACGACAATGACACAATCATATCTGGCTCAATCTGATCCGGCTGTACTTTCAGCAATCAACCAAGAGCTTAATCGTGAGCGCGATTCTGTGGAGTTGATCGCGTCAGAGAATTTCACATCACAAGCAGTGATGGAAGCGGTGGGGAGTGTGCTCACCAACAAATATGCCGAAGGATACCCTGGCAAGCGCTATTACGGCGGTTGTGAGAAAGTTGATATTGTCGAGGATCTTGCACGTGACAGAGCATGCGAGCTTTTTGGTTCACAATTCGCCAATGTGCAACCTCACTGTGGCGCAAATGCGAATTTTGCTGCCTATACCGCACTCATTGAGCCAGGTGATACCGTTCTTGGCATGAGCTTGGCTCACGGCGGCCATCTCACGCACGGATCTCCAGTGAATTTCTCCGGCAAACTCTACGACATCGTCAGCTATGGCGTGTCTGAAGATACTGAAACTATTGACTATGATGAACTTGAGCGAATTGCAAAAGAATGTCGCCCTAAGATGATCGTTGGTGGTGCAAGTGCCTATCCGCGCGTTATCGATTTTGAGCGTATGGCGCAAATAGCTCATGAAGTGGGTGCCTACTTCATGGTTGACATGGCTCATATCGCTGGCCTCGTGGCGGCAGGTGCGCATCCCTCACCAGTACCTTTTGCAGACGTTGTGACGTCTACGAGTCATAAAACACTGCGAGGCCCGCGCGGCGGTTTCATTCTTTCAAACGACGAAGAGATTGCCAAAAAAATAGACAAAGCGGTCTTTCCTGGTGCACAAGGTGGCCCTCTCATGCATGTTATAGCTGGTAAAGCGGTTGCTTTTGGCGAAGCACTCCAGCCAAGTTATCGCGAATATATTGATCGCGTAATTGAAAACGCTGCTTCGCTTGGTCGTGGTATGTTAGATGGCGGCTTGCGTTTGGTCTCAGGTGGTACTGATAATCATTTGTGCCTGGTTGATCTGACGCCGGCTGATGTTACCGGTAAAGATGCAGAAAAGTTGCTCGAGTCAGTTGGTCTGACGGTTAATAAAAACGCGATTCCCAATGAAACGCGTTCGCCGTTTGTTACGAGTGGTATTCGTGTTGGCTCAGCGGCAGCTACTACGCGTGGGTTTGACGCTGAGGATTTCTATCAGGTTGGTCTTTGCATTGCGGCAACCGTATTTAATGCAGACAACGAAGAGCGTCTTGCAGAAATTCGTACGCAGGTTGAGCAAATGCTGGCTGCGCATCCACTCTATCCTGGATTGGTCTACTAAATAAGTCACGCCGCCGGCGAGGCAATAGTTTTTAGTAGTTCGGGTATTTTGATTGGTAACTTGGTTAGGAGTAATACATGACAAGCGATCGCGTTGTAGTTGTAGATCATCCCATGGTGCAGCATAAGCTTTCTAAGCTTCGCGACAAAAACACCTCATCAAAAGATTTTCGTGAGTTGGTAAAAGAGCTCGCCATGTTTGAAGGATATGAGGCTACTCGCGGTTTGGCGCTTGAAGATGTGCAGGTGGAAACGCCGATCTGCGAGACCACGTGCAAACAGGTTGCCGGTAAGAAGATGGTAATCGTGCCTATCTTGCGTGCCGGACTTGGCATGGTAGAAGGCATTCAAGAGCTTATGCCTTCTACCTTTGTCGGACATCTTGGTATGTATCGTGATCCGGTAACCCATGAACCTCATGAGTATTACGCAAAGCTGCCAGATAGCATTGACCAGCGTGAAGTAATGGTGGTCGATCCGATGCTTGCAACGGGCGGTTCTGCGGTTGCGGCAATTCAGTATCTGCGCAAGCAAGGGGTAAAAAGCATTAAGCTTGTAGTTTTGGTGGCTGCACCTGAAGGTATTGAAGCGGTATTGGAAGCTGATCCTGAGGTAGAAATCTATACCTGTGCGATAGATGAAGGCTTAAATGATCATGCCTATATTGTGCCAGGTTTAGGAGATGCGGGCGATCGCATCTTTGGAACGAAGTAATTCAGATAGGGGAGCAATCGTGTCGCCTGATGTGGATAATCGCCCCAGCTGGGACGAGTATTTTATGAAGCTCGCCAATGAAGTGGCAACGCGCACCACGTGTTTGAGGCGCGCTGTGGGTGCAGTCATTGTGAAGGATCGTCGTATCCTTGCAACTGGGTATAATGGCGTGCCAACTGGTATGCGTCATTGTTCTGAGACGGGATGTTTGCGAGAGCAGCTCGGTGTTCCATCTGGTCAGCGTCATGAAATTTGTCGTGGACTCCATGCTGAGCAAAATGCCATCATCCAAGCGGCCCGTTATGGCATTGACATATCTGGCTCTTCAATTTATATCAACACGCAACCTTGTGTAGTCTGCGCCAAAATGCTTATAAATGCTGGCATCGAAGAGATCATTTATCAAAACCCTTATCCTGACGAGCTTGCTATGGACATGCTCCGGGAGGCAGGCGTTAAGCTCCGCGTTTTTGAGTGCTAGTTAAAGTATACGATTTTTTGACAATGCACTCTGGTTTTATGCAGTTTTGCCCAAAAATGTGTTCCACTTACCCGAAAAAGCGTGAGTTTTTGGTGCTTTGTTACGACTCCTTATGCGCAAACGGCTACTATGGGTATGTTTGGCAATTTAGGGTGTCAGACAGCGTACGGAAGAAAGACATGGTTGTAGCAGTTATTTTAGGACTCATTTCAGGTGCCGTGGGTTTTTTGCCTTTGTTGCTGGGTTGGCGCTTAGCTAAAAACGCAACAAAGACCAGCAACCTCGGTCATGCTGGCGCTTTAATGATGGGCGTGTTGTTGTCCTTCGTGCTTATTTTTGTCTTCGCTATTTTGTGTATAGTTTTCGCACGTGATGTAGTGCTTCCGTATGTGTTGGGTGAAGTTGGTGCACTATGCGTGTGTGCAGCCATTTTTGGAATTACAAAACAGCTGCGTCGTTAAGTCGCACCGATCAATGGAAGGATAATCTCTGTGAACCCGCTTGATTTATTTGCTGAAAACGTCCCGCATCTCCAGCATTCTTTTGATCCGGCTATTGTCTTTGGCACAAGTTCATTTGGAATGACGCAGTATATCTTCTGGATGATCATCTGCTTTTTGATCACTATTGCCATCGTGCTTGGAGTAAGCAAGCGCTTGACGCTTGTTCCCAACAACAAATTCGTCAATATGGTTGAGTATGGGTATGAATTTGTTCGCAAAGATATGGGCGAAGGTGCTATTGGACACGGTTACAAAAAACACATCCCCTTCTTGGCAACGCTGTTTTTCTTTATCTTGATCTCAAACTTTGTTGGTCTTATCCCTGGTTGCAAAACCCCTACAGGAACCATTTCTGTTACGTGGGCACTTGCAATCATTTCTTTTGTTTACTTTAACTACTGGGGCGTTAAGGCTCATGGTGGCTGGGGCTATATTAAGTCCATCGCACCGTCTGGTCTGCCAGGTCCTATGGTTCCGGTTATCTGGTTTTTTGAATTCGTGTCTATGGTGCTTCGCGCATTGACACTTGCTGTTCGACTTTATGGCAACATGTTTGCAGGACATATGGTGCTCGGCGTTTTCGCTCTTGCTATCAGCATCTTTATTGGATGCGCTGTTCAAGATGCGAACTTCATTTTCGCTCTGCCACCCATCGGCTTTATGGTATTTTTGATTGCCATGTATGCTCTTGAGGTTTTGGTTGCTTTCTTGCAGGCATATGTATTTACCATCTTGTCTGCGGTTTATATCTCATTAGCAACTTCAAGCCACTAAGTGGTCACAGTCGCCTGCGCGACACATTAGTTTGGTTTCATCGGTGCGTAACACCGAAGAGATAGTTTTTGCTGGAGTTTCTTGGGAAAGGCTCAAGAAACAGTAAAAGGAGGAAATTGTGGAACTTACTCTCGCTCTTTCTGCTCTGAAGCTTGTGGGCTACGGCCTTGCAACGATCGGTCCGGGTCTGGGCATCGGCATCGCTTGTTATGGCTGCTGCATGGCTTCTGCTCGTCAACCTGAACTGGCTGGTCGTCTGTTCACCAACTTCATCATCGGTGCTGCTCTTGCTGAGGCATTGGCACTCATCGGCTTCGTTCTCGCATTCATCGTGTAACTTAGGTCTTTATTCGCTATTGCCGCATAAGGCCTATTAGGAGGTTACCACGTGAAAATGAGAGCGAAAAAAGCATCAACCCGTTTGGGCGCGCTCGCGTTAGCTGCTGGCTTCACGACGCTTGCTTTCCCTGCGCTCGCGTTCGCAAGCGAGGAGGAATCTGCTGGCATTTCAGCTATTTTGCCTGACATGCTGGAGTTTATTCCTATGCTCGTGGCCTTCATCATTTTGCTCATCATCTTAGGCAAGTTTGGCTGGCCGAAGTTTGAGGGCATGCTGGAGAAGCGTGAGAGCACCATCAAGGATGCTCTTGAGAAATCTGAGCAGAATCGCATTGAAAGCGAGCGCGTGCTTGTTGAGTACAAGCGCCAGCTGGACGAGGCGAAAGATCAGGCTTCTTCAATCGTTGCAGAGGCGCGTAAGACAGGTGAAGCAGTGCAAGCTGACATCACCGCAAAAGCGCAGGCTGAAGCTGCAGCTATGATTGAGAAAGCTCATGCTGCCATTGAGGCGGAGAAGAAAAGCGCATTGGCAGAGCTGCAGGGCTCTATGGCTGATCTGTCGGTGTCTGTTGCTTCAAAAATTATTGGCGAGGATCTTTCTGACGAAGAGCATCGCAAGATTATTGAACGCTACGTGAAAGAGGCGGGTAGTTTCAATGCCGAATAACCGCCGCATTCAAAAGGAAAAGGTCGCCGCGTACGCAACAGTGCTCGTTGATAGCGCTTATGAAGCGGGTGGACAGGACAAAGTTCTGGAAATTCGCGATCAATTTGAGCGCATCTTGAGCGTTGTGCGTTCGCACATGGACTTATCCAATGCAATGGAAAGTAGCTCTTATACGCCTGAGCAGAGGAAAACGCTTGCTCGCGAAGTTTTCGCCCAAGCTGATCCGATCCTTGCAGAAGTTTTAGCCATTATGGCTGAACGCGGGGATTTTGCGTTGCTGTCGCGCGTATGGGATAGCTACAAAACCGAACTGGAGCGCAAACTTGATGTCGTGGTTGTTGATGTGACAACCGTTGTAGAGCTTGACGATCATTTGCGCGAAGTCATTATTAACAAAACGCAAGCCGATCTGGGTCACAATGTCGTTTTACGCGAGCATATCGACAAGTCCCTGCTCGGCGGCATATTGATGAGTGCGAATGGCCGCCGCATTGACGCTAGTGTCGTGTCGCAGCTTGAACACGCTCGCAACGTGCTTAAAGACTCAACAGATGGAGGTGAATGCTAGTGACTGAAATCACCGCAAAGTCTATTGACGAGGCACTGCGCAAACAGCTTGATGCCCTTGGCACGAGTGTAGAGTCCCGCGAGGTTGGCACCGTTATCCAAGTTGGCGACGGTATTGCGCGCGTTGATGGTCTTAAAGACGCAATGGCTGGTGAGCTTTTAGAGTTTACCAACTCTGAGGGTCAGACCGTGTATGGTATGGCTCAAAACCTTGAGGAAGACGAAGTTGGTGCCGTACTTTTAGGTGACGTTACGGCAATCAAAGAAAATGATACCGTCAAGACGACCGGCCGTTTGGTAGAGGTGCCTTCTGGTCGCGAAATGCTTGGCCGTGTTGTTAATCCGTTAGGTATGCCTATTGACGGCAAAGGCCCTATCAAAGCTGACGGTACTCGTCCGGTAGAATTCAAGGCTCCGGGTGTTATTTATCGCAAGCCCGTGCACGAGCCAATGCAGACGGGTATCTTGGCAGTAGACGCTATGATTCCGATCGGTCGTGGTCAGCGTGAGCTTATCATTGGCGACCGTCAAACTGGCAAAACTGCTATTGCTATTGATGCAATTATCAACCAAAAGGGCAAAGATATGATTTGTATCTATGTCGCTATTGGTCAGAAAGCATCTACGGTAGCAGGCGTAGTTGAGACGCTTGAGAAGTATGACGCAATGGATTACACCATTATCGTTAACGCTTCTGCATCTGACTCAGCTCCTATGCAATACATCGCTCCTATGGCTGGTGCAGCTATTGGAGAGTACTTCGTCTACAACGGCGAAGATGGCAAGCCGGCAGGACCTGAAAATAAGGGTCGCGCGGTATTGATCGTCTATGATGACCTGTCAAAGCAGGCTGTTGCATACCGCCAGATGTCTTTGACTCTTCGTCGCCCACCCGGACGCGAAGCATATCCTGGTGACATTTTCTACTTGCACTCACGCTTATTGGAGCGCGCAGTAAAGATGTCTGATGATATGGGCGCTGGCTCAATGACTGCTTTGCCGATTATTGAGACGCAAGCAGGTGACGTTTCTGCCTACATTCCGACCAACGTAATTTCAATTACCGACGGTCAGATTTATCTGCAGACCGACTTGTTCTTCCAAGGACAACGCCCTGCAGTTGACGTAGGTATTTCGGTATCACGTGTAGGTGGCTCTGCTCAGGTGAAAGCCATGAAGCAGGTTGCTGGTACGCTTCGTCTTGACTTGGCGTCATATCGTGAACTGAAAGCATTTACACAGTTTGGCTCTGACCTTGACAAGGCAACGCAAGATCAGCTCAACCGTGGTGCTCATATGACCGAGCTGCTTAAGCAGGGTCGCTACAACCCGATGCCAGTAATGGATCAGGCAGTAGCAATTTATGCTGGCGGTCATGGTTATTTGGATAGCATTCCTGTTGAGGATGTTGTTCGCTTCCGCGGCGAGCTGCTTAATTATCTCCATGCTTCAAAAGCAGAGATTTTCGATGCGTTGAATAAGGAGCAGAAGTTTACTGACGAAATTGAAACCGACCTAACCGCAGCTATTGAGGCTTTCAAGCTGCAGTTTGCACCGTCGGCGTAAGGCAGGTAGACGTATGCCAAACCTTCACGACATAGAACGGCGTATCAACTCTGTCTCCTCGACGAAGCAGATCACGCGTACCATGCAAATGGTTGCGGCTGCCAAGATTCGTCGCGCCAATGAGCGCGTTGAAGCTTCTACGCCTTATGCCAATTCCATGGTCGAAATGTTGGCCAATGTTGCCAAGCGTGTAGGTGGCTCTGAAAATGCGTTGTTGCGCACGCATGATGAGGTCAAAAATGTCCTTATCATTGCGATTGTGTCCGACCGAGGTCTTGCTGGTGGCTTTAACACCAATGTGCTGCGCCAAATGGAGCGTCTCATGCATGAAAAGCAAGCAGCAGGTGCATCGGTTGAAGTAATTGCGTGTGGCAAGAAGGCAATCGGATACTTGACCTATCGTCATGTTAATCCGTCTCTGTCTTTTGCGAACTTGTCAGCTGATCCTACGATGGATGAGGCTGCACAGATCTCTGCTTACGCAATTGATGGGTATGCAACAGGAACAATCGACGAAGTGTATCTTGTGTACAATCACGCAAAGAATGCTGCCGAGCAGCAACTTCGCCAGCAAATTGTTCTTCCTGTTGATACGTCGGTTCTAGATGAGAACACGCCAGCCGTTGAGGCTGATCAGACGCGACTTGAGGGTGACACCATCTTTGAGCCAAGCGCTGAAGCTGTTCTTGATCATCTTTTGCCTTCGTATGTGCGTACAACCATCTATCAGGCGCTGATTGATTCAGCTGCCGCTGAGCAGGGTGCCCGTCGTAACGCCATGATGTCGGCGACGGACAACGCCACCGAGATGGTCGAAACATTGACCAGACTATATAACCGCGTACGTCAGGGCGCTATCACGACCGAGATTTCGGAAATCGTTGGTGGCGCGGCTGCTTTGGAGGAATAAATGGCTGATCATATTTATACAAAGGAGGAGCTTGAGGCCACACGTGGCGGCGTCGGACGCATCGTTCGTATCGTCGGTCCTGTTGTGGACGTAGAGTTTGCTCCTGCCCAAATGCCGACGATTTACAATGCACTGACCGTGCAAGCAAAAACGCCGGCGGGCGATCTTAATGTAATGCTTGAGGTTGAAACTGAGCTGCCGGGCAACATCGTTCGCTCTGTTGCTATGAGTTCAACTGACGGCCTTATCCGCGGCCTTGAGGTTCAAGATACCGGTCATCCAATCATGATGCCGGTCGGTCCTGAGACGCTTGGTCGTATTTGGAACGTTATGGGTGAGCCGGTTGACGAAAAGCCCATGCCGCAGGTTAAGGGCTACATGCCCATCCACCGTCCGGCACCGGCATTCGACGATCTGTCAACCCAGACCGAGATCTTTGAAACCGGCATTAAGGCAATTGACCTTATCGAGCCTTTTGTTAAGGGTGGTAAAACCGGTTTGTTCGGTGGTGCTGGTGTAGGCAAGACCGTTATCATCCAAGAGCTCATCAACAACCTTGCTCAAGAGCATGGTGGCACCTCAGTATTTACCGGTGTAGGTGAGCGTACCCGCGAAGGTACAGACTTGTACTTAGAGATGAGTGAGTCTGGCGTTATCAACAAGACCTGTCTTGTTTATGGCCAGATGAACGAACCGCCCGGAGCTCGTCTTCGCGTAGGTTTGGCAGGTCTGACCGAGGCTGAGTATTTCCGCGATCAGGGTCAAGACGTGTTGTTGTTTGTTGACAACATCTTCCGCTTTACTCAGGCAGGTTCAGAGGTTTCAGCTCTGCTTGGTCGTATGCCTTCTGCTGTAGGTTACCAGCCCACGCTGGCAACTGAGATGGGTGACTTGCAAGAGCGCATTACCTCAACCAAGGAAGGTTCAATTACCTCAGTACAGGCAGTTTATGTTCCTGCTGACGACTTGACCGACCCGGCTCCTGCAACGACCTTTACACACCTGGATGCAAAGACGGTTTTGTCTCGTTCCATTGCTGAGCTTGGTATTTATCCGGCTGTTGACCCGCTTGAGTCAACGTCTCGCGCTTTGGATCCGTCAATTGTTGGCGAAGAGCACTATCGTGTTGCAACGGGCATTCAGGAGTTGCTGCAAAACTACAAAGACTTGCAAGACATCATTGCAATTCTGGGTATGGATGAGCTTTCTGAAGAGCAGAAGCAAATCGTTAACCGCGCACGTAAAGCACAGCAGTTCTTCGGACAGTGCTTCCACGTTGCTGAGCAATTTACCGGTTTGCCGGGCAAGTATGTAAAGCTTGAGGATACCATTCGTTCATTTGCTGCCATTTTGGATGGCGAATGCGACGATATCCCCGAGCAGTGCTTCCGCCTGAAGGGCTCAATTGAAGATGTCTACGCAGCCTATGAGGCTATGCAGAAGAAGGAAGCATAAATGGCTAGCTTTATGTGCGACATTGTCACGCCTGATGCAAAGCTTGTGTCAATGGAAGCTGAGATGGTGGTTGTTCCTGGCTCAGAAGGCTCAATGGGCTTTCTGGCGGGTCACGAGCCGCTTGTATCAGTGCTTTCAGATGGCGAAGCTCGCATTAAGCCTGCCGGTTCTGAAGACACCAAAAGCTATGTGCTACAAGGTGGCTATGTTGAGGTTTCTGCCGACAAGGTGATTGTCTTAGCTGATCGTGCAATTTCCTCACAGGATATTGATGCAACTGCAGCTCGCGAGCAATTGGCAGTTGTTGAAGGCAAGATGGCGGATCTTTCCGCCGAGGAACTGGCGAAGACAACGTATGCAGCCGACAAAGTATGGTACGAGACGCTTATACGCGTCGCGGGAGCCGCTTAGCCGCTTCGCTAGGGAAAGCTTCGCTTAAGCCTTCAAGCGTTACCAGCATACGGTAATTGGTTGTTGGCAACGCGACAACCATGCACCATGCAAGTTTTATCCCCCGACCCGGTGTGGGTTGGGGGATTTTTTGTGAGCTGTATTCTCTAAAAATCCATTGTTTGTTCGCGTGTGATTCAACGCTTATAGGCCTTGAACCTGTTAGAATAGCCAACGATACATCTAACGTAGGGTAGCTTTTTATTTATGGGGCAAATATGGCATTTGTACACTTGCACAATCATACAGAATACTCTCTTTTAGACGGCCTCACTCATATCAAGGACATGGTGAAGCGCGCGGCTGAGCTGGATATGCCAGCTATTGCCATTACTGACCATGGCGTGATGAGTGGCGTGCCGGAGTTATGCGCAGCATGTGATTCGGTTGAGGCTGAAACAGGCAAGCGCGTTAAGCCAATTTATGGGTGTGAAGTATATTTCACCACCGATGAAAGCTTGCGCAAAGATGTTAAGCCGAAGCTCTACCACTTGCTTTTGCTAGCAAAGACTAATGAGGGATATCACAATCTTCTTCGCTTGGTGAGTGAGTCTCACGTAGACAACTATTATTACAAGCCACGCACCACCTTTTCCATGCTCCAAAAATACGGAAAGGGCATTATTGGTTCGTCAGCATGTTTGGCCGGTATTGTGCCGAAGCTTATTGATAATGGGCAATTTGATGAAGCAGTAGCGTGGGCAAAGCAGCTGGCAAGCTGTTTTGAGCCGGGAGATTTCTATATTGAGTTGCAAAATCAAGGCATATCCACCGATGGTGGTTTAACGCAAACCCAGCTCAATCACGAATTAACGCGTGTTGCTCAAGCGGCGGGTCTTAAAACCATTGCCACCAATGACTTTCACTATCTGACGCAAGAAGATGCGCGAGCTCAGGATATCCTGCTTTGCATTGGTACGGGTCGTATCTTAAACGACCCTGATCGTATGAGTTTTCCAAACGATCAGTTCTATATGAAAACCGAAGAAGAGATGCGTTGCGCTCTTGCAGATTTTCCGGAAGCATGTGACAACACTGTCGAGGTTGCGCAAAAGTGCAATGTCGAACTTGAGCGAGACTCAATTTTGCCGCGCTTTCCTTTGCCTGAAGGCGAAACCGAAGAGAGCTATTTTAAAAAGCGCGTACAGCAGGGTCTTGAATGGCGTTACGGAACGCCCGTTCCTCAAGAGGCACAAGAGCGCGCCGATTATGAAATGGGAGTCATTATTCAGCAAGGATTTCCTGCATACTTTTTGATCGTGCAGGAATATATTGACTGGGCTCGTTCGCAAGGCATTGGAGTAGGTCCTGGTCGTGGTTCGGCAGCAGGCGCAATCGTTGCATATGCAATGGGCATTACTGACCTTGAGCCGCTCTCTAATGGCTTGCTGTTTGAACGCTTCTTGTCGCCTGAGCGCGTTGAGATGCCTGATATTGATGTTGACTTTGAGCAGGGTAGGCGCGAAGAGGTTATCGATCACATTAAAGATGTGTATGGCGAAGACCACGTTTCGCAGGTAATCACCTTTGGTACCTTGCAGGCTAAAAATGCGGTGCGAGATGCTGCGCGCGTTTTGGATTACCCTTACGCAACCGGTGACAAGATCTGCAAGATGATCGGCAATGAGCTGGGCATCACAATTGACAAAGCGCTTGAGAGCAACCCTGATCTTGCATCAGCATATAAGACCGAAGAAGATGTGCGAACCGTAATTGATGCGGCGCGCTCCATTGAGGGGCACGTGCGTGGTGAAGGCGTGCATGCGTGTGCAACAATTATTTGCCGTGACCCTATGTCTGATCACGTTCCCATGAAGCGCGACACTAAAGGTGGCGGCATTATCACGCAATATGACGGTCACTACACTCCAGACTTAGGCCTGCTCAAGATGGACTTTTTGGGTCTTCGTACATTGGATGTGTTGTCATTTGCGTGCCAGAACATCAAAGAGCGATTCGGCGTTACCATCAAGCCTGAAGAGATTCCGACCGACGATGAGCAGGCTTTTAAGCTCATGCAAGCAGGCAACATGGATGGTCTGTTCCAGGTTGAGAGTGCCTTGTATGTAAGCTTGTTCTCAAGACTGCCACCGACGCGTTTTTCTGACATCGTTGCTTCCATTGCTCTGAACCGTCCCGGTCCTTTGGAATCGGGCATGGTTGATGACTATGTAGAGACGGCATCAGGCAGAACCGCTGTTCATTATTATGATGATCGCTTGCGTCCTATCCTTGAAGAAACGTATGGCACCATGGTCTACCAAGAGCAGATCATGCAAATATCCATGGCTATGTCAGGCTTTTCAGCTGGAAAGGCTGACAAATTGCGCAAGGCAATGGGTAAAAAGAAACTCGATGTCATGCGTGCACTGCAAGAGGATTGGAACAAAGGCGCCGTAGAAAACGGGTTCTCGCTTGAGATTGCCAAGCAGATTTGGAACGACGCTGAGAAGTTCGCTAAGTACGCTTTCAACAAATCTCACTCTGCAGCATACGCAATTTTGGTTATGCGCACGGCATATCTCAAGGCGCATTATCCTAATGACTACATGGCAGCTGTGTTGACCAGTTACATGGGAAACACTGACCGATTAATTCGCTATATCGCAAGCTGCAACCACAATGGCACACCGGTTTTGCCTCCGGATATCAATGCATCAAATGCGGAGTTTACGCCTGTTGATGAGGGTATTCGTTTTGGCTTGGTTGGCGTGCGTGGCGTTGGCAAAAATGTTGCAGATGAGATTATTGCTGAGCGCAATGCGAACGGCCCGTATACTAGCTTGCATGACTTTGTGAACCGTCTTGATGCGAAGTGCTACAACCGCAAAACGCTTGAATCTCTCATTAAGGGAGGAGCGTTTGACTCAACGGGCTACACCCGCAAGCAACTCATGTATTTTGTCGACGAAACGCCACTTTTGGAGAACGCTTCAAAGCGCCAGAAGGATCGCGATGCCGGGCAAACGTCGCTCTTTGATTTGTTCGCCGATGAGCCCGACAGTGGTTTTGTCGAAGAGGTACCTGAGCCTGATGGAATAGAGTGGCCGACCAGGCAGCTGCTCGCTTACGAAAAAGAGATCATGAAGATTTACGTTTCTGATCACCCGCTTCGTCCTTATGAAAGCCAAATTACTAATATGACGAAGTATCAACTCGGAAGCCTTGCGGAGTCTGAAGATGATATTAAATCAGCAACGTTTGTTGGAATGATTTCTAATGTGGCCGTCAAAATGACCAAGCGTGGTAATAAGATGGCTACCTTTACCCTTGAAGATACTACAGGGCATGTAGATTGCATTTGCTTTGACTATGATAAGTATGGCCAATTCATTCAAGATGATGCCATCGTGAAGCTGAAGGGCTCGTTTGAGCATTCGGATCGCGGCAATCAGATTAAGGCTTATGAGATTATTCCGCTAGAAATTGATGACGAAGCTGATAAGCCACATTTCTTTGAACTGCATATTAATATGGCCGACTTCGATCAGAACACCTCAGTGAAGCTCAATCGTGTTTTGCAGGAGCATCCTGGACGTGATAGGGCAGTGCTTTTTGTAAAACAGGCCGATGGACGAAACTTCCGTGCGGAGTTGCCACTATCGGTTAACTCACAGCATCCACTTTTGCACGCGAAGATTCAAGAGCTGTTTGGCTCGGCTGTCTGGAAGGCGTCGTAAGGTGGAAATGGCGCAGGAGGATCTAGGCCAGCAGACTATAGCGCTCACCGTTGCATATAACGGTGAGCCTTTTTGCGGCTTTGCAAAGCAGCCCGGTCAGATGACGGTTCAGGGTAACTTGGAAGATGCTTTGTCGCTTCTGCTGCGTCGAGATGTGGAGACTACGTGTGCAGGGCGCACCGATTCAGGCGTTCATGCCATAGGTCAAGTGGTTAGTTTTGCTGTATCGAAAGAGGAATTTTCAGAACGAAACCCGAAGACTTTTTTGCGCTCTCTCAACGCTTTGACTGACGATAACTTGATCGTAAAGCGCCTCGATTTTAAGCCTGAAGGGTTTTCTGCGCGTTTTGATGCTATTGCGCGCGAGTATCATTATCATATTTATACAGGGCAGACACCACCTCTTTTTGTGAAGGATTTTGCGTGGTATATCCCCGGCGATCTTGACGTAAATGCTATGAAATTAGCTGCAAAATACCTGATCGGAGAGCATGACTTTAAAAGTTTTTGCAAAGCGGTCTCCGCTCAAGACAAACCAACGCACCGTTGCATTTTTGATATCAGCATTCAAACGCAGCTGGTATTTGATGAAGAGGTGCTCACTATAACGGTTGTAGGCAATGCGTTTTTGCACTCTATGGTACGCACCATCGTAGGAACATTGATAAGCGTTGGCTTGGGTCGTAGAAAACCTGAGTGGGTTGGTGAAGTTTTAGCTGCTTGTGATAGGAATGCTGCTGGTGAAACAGCGCCTGCGCATGGTTTGGTCTTTTGGCATGTTTGTTACTAACGTGTTAGAATAATCTATCCGTTAGATAAAGACGCTACGGACAAAACGCAACTTAAACGAGGAATTATGTTCGGAAAATCGGCACAGAAGCGAATTATTCGCGATATAGACAAGATAGTGTCGCTCAAAGAAGATCTTGACGCGCTTTCTTGGGGTCGCGTTCACGAGATCGGTCGAGCTCTCTCTTCGAAAACAGATCAAGCAGAACAAGAAGCGCTTGGCACTGAGCTTATGAAGATCGCGCAAGCGAATATGAGCATGTATTCGCGTATGGGTGTTATGCCTTTGACGGAGCAGGCGCTCGAGCGTGTTGTTGAGCATGTTGCCGAGGATTCTTCGCAAGCGTCTTTAAAAACCACTTCTCAGCTGACCACAGAAACAAGCAATGCTACTCAGGCAAAAGAGCAGGCCGCTGACGTGTTAGACGATGCTCGCAATAATGCAGACATAAAAGCATCTAGTGCAGCTGAGCCTTCTCTTGTCGAAGAAGAGATCGTACTTCCTTCGGGTATGACCGTGATGGAGGGGGGCTTGGTTGAGGCTGCGCTTGAGCATCCAGAGCAAGTCCAAGAACCACTTTGTACCGATACCGCAGAACCGCTCGATCAAAAAACCGCAGAAGAGTTTGGTTTTGCCCTGGACGAGGTGGAGGATTTTTTCGGCACCGGGGCACCGGTATTTGAGTTTCCCGCGTCTCCTGTAGGCGGAAAGGTTCGCATTGAACTAACACCGGTGTCCGAAGTAAATCACGCGCAGGAAAAAACTGAATTAGCAGACTGTGGCAATGAGTCACAAGCTGTAGAGACAGCTCACGCTGCTACACACGTACCTGAAACTGTGCAAAGCACACAACCTGTTGCACCTCTTACCCAAACGAACGTGCCAACCGAGGCAAGCAAGCCTATTGAAAAGGCGTCAGCAGCCCCGCTTCGCCGCGACAACTTTGCTCGCTTTCATCACCTCTATGAAAGCCGCGATGGTGCTCTTTGTGTATTCCAAGACGAAATGGGACACTTGGTGTCGGTTAAGGCGTCTCGCTTGGTATAGCATGTGTGCAAAGTTGTTTGCTGGTAAGGCTAGGCAGTAGGCTTTGCTGGCACGCATTTTTCTACAAAATAGATCTTGTACCACATCAAAAACATGTAAATGATCCAGATCTTTCTAGACCTGTCTGCTCCTGCTTTGTGCTCATCAAGGAGAGCCACCAACTCGTCTGTGTTGAAAAACTGCTCAGCAATCTCGTCGGTAAAAGCTGCTTTGACCTGGTTGTAGTACTGATCTTGGCGAAGCCAATTTACAACAGGCACCGGAAAACCAAGCTTTTCTTTTTGCGCCCAATCATGAGGAATTACGTGCTCAGATGCTTCGCGCAGAGGAATTTTTGTCTGTGTGGCATTGAGCTTGAGTGAAGTGGGGATGGTGCGCGAAATGTCAAACACCCCTTTGTCCAAAAAGGGAACGCGGCTTTCAAGCGAGTGCGCCATAGACATCTTGTCGGTCTTGAGCAAAATGTCGCCAACAAGCCAAAAATACAGATCGACATACTGCATTTGCGTTGTCTCATCTAAGGTGGCCACCTCGGCATAGTATGGTGCCGTCAGCATTTGAGGGGTAGGGGGCACTGATGCGTGTGGTTTGCGTTTACCCTTGCGCAGACGCTCACGCTCAGCGGGGCTAAAGGCTACACCATTTGCGTTGGTGTAGTACCAATCCTTCGCTGATTCGCTGGCGCGTTTGAGATAGTTTGCTCCGCGAATTCCCAGCTTGCGGGCAGCTTTTGACGCTGCGCGCAGTACAGGCTTGGGAAGCCAGCCAAGTTTTGCGTTAGAAAATGGTGTTTGATAAATGCGATACCCTGCAAAAAACTCGTCGGCGCCTTCGCCTGAAAGCACTGCTTTTACTTGCTTTGCGGCAAGTTGATCGACGAAATACAGCGCTACGGCAGACGGATCGGCTGAGGGTTCGTCCATATGCCACTGAACGCGCGGCAAACTCTCCCAATATTCAGCCTCAGAAATGTGTTTGGAGTCATTTGAGATCCCCAGATCCACGGCAAGTTCTTGTGCCCACGAAATTTCATCTCGCTCTCCAACATATTCAGAGAAGCCGACCGTAAACGTCTTGATGTCAGGATTTTCTTGAGCAAGGCAGGCAGCCATGTAGCTTGAATCAATACCGCTTGATAAAAACGAACCAACCTCAACATCGGCAACGTTGTGGTAGCGAACAGATTCATGAACTGCCTCATCAATTGCATCAACAGTGTCGTCTAAAGAGCGAGTCGTATTAAAGTCATAGGTGGGAATCCAGTAACGGCGCATCTGCATATTGCCTGCTTCATCAACTTTGAGACAGTGTGCAGGGGGTAATTTGTAGATGCCTTCAAAAAAGGTCTCATCGAGCGCCGAGAATTGGAAGCACAGGTATTGCTCAAGAGCCGCTTCGTTGAGTTTGCGCTCATAGGCAGGATGCTCAAGAATGCATTTGATCTCTGAAGCAAAAATAAACTGTTCGTTAATAAGCGTATAGTAAAACGGCTTGATGCCAAAGAAGTCACGTGCGCAGAACAGCTCGCGTGAGTGTTTGTCCCAGATGGCAAACGCAAACATGCCACGCAGCTTATCGAGGACTTTCTCGCCCCACGCAAGGTAACCTACGAGCAAAACTTCGGTATCCGAATTGGTCTCGAACGCCCAGCCGAGTGCTTTAAGCTCTGCGCGTAAGTCTTGGTAGTTATAGATTTCGCCGTTGAAAACGATAGCGAAGTCTCCTTTGGCAGCAGCATCTTTGCCTCCAGCGCACGGCTGTCCATTTTTGTCGAGGGCAGGAGAGGTGATTTGAGAGTGGTGATTGGCATCTTTGCGAACCATCGGTTGATTGCCACCTGCAAGGTCAATGAGTGAAAGGCGGCGATGCCCAAGTGCGATACCTTGGTCAAGGTAGCATCCTTCGCCATCAGGACCTCGGTGAGCCATAATGTCGCACATTGCACATACAATGGGCTGATCCTCTTGTGTTGCATGAGTAAATCCGCAGATGCCGCACATGGTTAAATCTCCTTGGGGTGTAACTGCTACGCGCTCTTAGATGCGCTTTCATCAGAGTTGTTGTATTGTCTTATAATAACGCGTTATGCGCTAGCTACTTGATTTTGATGTGCAAGGTCACGGGAAAAACAAGGGCGCGCATGATCTTTTGATACGAGGAGCAAATTAGTGGCACTGACGCTTGATAAATTATCGATCGGAAAAACTGCAACGGTAACACGCGTGGGAGGAACGGGATCTCTTCGCCAGCATTTTTTGGATATGGGAATTATTCCTCATGCCGATATCACGATGATTAAGCATGCTCCTATGGGAGACCCTGCGCAGGTTCGTATCCATGGTTATGAGTTAACGCTGCGTCTTGCCGATGCTCAAAAGATTGAAATTGATCATATTCGCGACGAAGAGCCGCATGACGCACCTGATAAAGCGCAGATTGATCGCGATTTTGATTTTGATATTAACAATCCGATTTATACGCGAACTGAACACCCTGGTCTTGGTGAGCGCGGCAAATCTCACGATCGCGCAACCGAGCGACCGCTGCCAAAAGACGAAACGCTGACGTTTGCGCTTGTGGGAAATCAAAACTGCGGAAAAACGACTCTGTTCAATCAGCTTACCGGATCAAATCAGCATGTTGGAAACTTTCCCGGTGTGACCGTTGATCGCAAAGATGGCCGCATCAAGGGCCATCCCCAGACGCTTCTTACCGATTTGCCCGGCATTTATTCGATGTCGCCGTACTCAAGCGAAGAGGTAGTAACGCGTGAGTTTTTGCTTGGGGAGCCTGTAAGCGCTGAAGGAACAAAGAGTGAGCTGAATGTTGCTTTTGATGAGTCGCTGCGACCAAAAGGCATTATCAACATTGTTGATGCTACCAATATTGAGCGTAATTTGTATTTGACAATGCAGCTTTTAGAGTTGGGCATTCCCATGGTTTTGGCGCTTAATATGATGGATGAGGTTGAAGGCAATGGGGGCACCATTGAGGTCAACAAGCTCGAATTAGCGCTCGGCATTCCTGTTGTTCCGTTGGTTGCCGCAAAAAACGAGGGAACGGCTGAACTTGTCGACCATGCAATCCATGTGGCTCGCTTTCAAGAGCCACCTTTGGTGCAAGATTTTTGTGCGCCAGAAGATCATGGGGGAGCGGTTCATAGGTGCCTGCATTCGCTCATGGCGCTCATTGAAGATCATGCCGAGCGTGCCGGTATCCCGTTGCGCTTTGCAGCGGCAAAGTTGGCAGAAGGCGACACGATGGTGCAACAGCGCTTGCACTTAGATGAAAATGAACTGGACGCAGTCGAACATATTGTTGCCCAGATGGAGCAAGAGCGAGGGCTTGATCGTGCTGCCGCTATTGCCGATATGCGGTATAAGTTTATTGAGCGCACCTGTGCAGAATGTGTTGTTCGCCCGCGCGAAAGTAAAGAGCATAAGCGCTCGCTGCAAATTGATAAGGTTTTAACAGGTTCTTGGACTGCAATTCCTTCATTTGTGGTCATCATGGGGCTGGTCTTTTGGCTGACCTTTTCTGTAATTGGCGCGTGGCTTTCTGATTTGTTGGATTCAGGAATTAGCTGGCTTACTGATGTGGTGGCAGGCTTGCTTGCCCAGGCAGATGTCTCGGAGGTGCTGCAATCTTTAGTGATTGATGGCATCTTTAATGGTGTGGGCTCTGTTTTGAGTTTTTTGCCCATCATCGTGACGCTCTTTTTCTTCTTGTCGCTTTTGGAAGACACGGGATACATGGCGCGAGTCGCTTTTGTGATGGATAAGCTTTTGCGACGCATCGGTCTGTCTGGTCGCTCTATTGTTCCTATGCTCGTTGGTTTTGGGTGCACGGTACCAGCAGTTATGGCAAGCAGAACGCTGCCTTCTGAGCGAGATCGCAAGATGACCATTATGCTCACACCTTTTATGAGTTGTTCGGCGAAGTTGCCAATCTATGCCTTTTTCTGTGCTGCATTCTTTCCCGACTATGCAGCCCTTGTCATGATTGGGCTATATTTTGGCGGCATTATTATGGGCATTTTGGTGGCGCTTGTGATGCGTAAAACCTTGTTTGCTGGTGAAGCGGTGCCTTTTGTTATGGAGCTTCCGAACTATCGTTTTCCGTCTCCAAGAAACGTTGCTCAACTGCTCTGGGAAAAGGCAAAAGACTTTCTCGAGCGTGCGTTTACTGTCATCTTTTTGGCAACCATTGTCATTTGGTTCTTGCAGACCTTTGATTTTGGCTTAAACGTTGTCGACGAAGGACAAGGTTCAATGCTTGCCTCGTTAGCGGGATTTGTCTCGCCGTTGTTTGCGCCGCTTGGTTTTGGAGATTGGCGTGTGACAAGCGCGCTTATTACCGGTGTTATGGCTAAAGAGAGCGTGGTTTCAACACTTTCAATTCTGTTTGGTTCGACACAAGCCATTGTTGCGTCCATGAGTCTTTTGACCGCATTGGTCTTTTTAGTGTTCTGCTTGCTTTATACCCCCTGCATTGCCGCTTTGGCTTCAATCAAGCGGGAGCTGGGAAATAAATGGATGCTGATGGTGGCATTCGGTCAGTTGCTTTTGGCATGGATTGTTGCTTTGGTAGTGCGCCTTATTGGAGAAGTATGCGTTGCGCTCGATCTTAATGTGGCAACAGTTGCTGTGGCCATTGTCGTTTTGTTTGTAGCATGCTGGACAATTATCCGCGTGGTCGGCAAGAAGCGTTCGGGGCGCGGTAGTTGTGGCAGCACGTGTAGTTCGTGTATGCTCGATTGTGGCGAGCGTTTGGTGGACAAAAAAGCCATACAGACTCACCTTGACGAACCCACAAACGAGAAGCTTTCAAAGAAATAGCTTTACTAAGATACCATCTGCGGGCGTGTGCGGCGCACACGCATAATGCAACTATGTGTATGCACCGATATGCAAGTATACTGTTACATTTGAGAATTCCGAAAAAACCACGTTCGTAAGGAGGCGAATATGGAACAGACAGCAGCACCAGCTCGTTCGAAGTGGTCAGGCCGTTGGGCCTTTATTCTTGCTGCTGCAGCATCTGCTGTTGGATTGGGTAATATGTGGCGCTTTCCATATCTGGCGGCAAAGTACGGTGGCGGTGCATTTTTGCTGGTCTACATCGTATTGGTTGTGACGTTTGGTTTTGCTTTGATGATGGCAGAAACGGCACTGGGACGTATGACGGGTCAATCTGCCATTGGCGCATTTCGCACATTTGGCAAAAAGTACCTCTTTATTGGCGTGCTCGCTAGTGCAGTTCCTTTTATCATCACGCCTTATTATGCCGTTATCGGCGGTTGGGTAACCAAATATATGGCAGCCTACATTTTTGAAGGCGCAAATGCTTTGGCGGGGGATGGCTATTTTACTGGCTTTATCTTGAATAACCCCGAGACATATCTTTGGATGGCCATCTTTGTGTTGCTCGTTGTTGGCGTTGTTGCCTTGGGTGTAAAAAACGGCATCGAACGCGTTAACAAAGTACTGATGGTGCTATTGATTTTTATGGCAATTGCCATTTCTATCTTTTCGCTGACGCTGCCCGGTGCGCTTGATGGTGTTGCATACTACCTGATCCCTGACTTCTCAAAATTCAGTGTCGAAATGGTTGTTGCGGCAATGGGGCAGATGTTTTTCTCGCTCTCGCTTGCTATGGGCATCATGATCACCTACGGCTCTTATTTCGACAAAAAGGAAGACCTCGAACATTCGGTTCGTCGTATTGAGCTATTTGATACCGGTATCGCAATTCTTGCCGGTTTCATGATTATTCCTGCTGCTGTTGCGGTTCAAGGTGGAGCTGATGTTGTCGCGAACAACGCAGGACCTGGCTTGATGTTTGGCATCTTGCCGCAGGTGTTCCAAGGCATGGGATGGGCGGCTTCCGCAATTGGATTTGCTTTCTTTGCGCTGGTGTTCTTCGCCGCACTTACCAGCTGCATTTCTTTATTTGAAACATTGGTATCCATCGTGGCTGACGGCGCACATCTCTCACGTGCTGTTTCTGTTGTGATTTGCGCAGTCTTTGTGCTTGGCATGGGCACGTTGGTTAATATGGGCTACAACAACTTGTTGGATGTCGATTTGATGTATTCGCTCTTTGGTATAGGCGAATATCAAGATTCGCAACTGCTTGACTTCTTCGACTTCGTATCAAATACCATCTTGATGCCGATCGTTGCACTGCTCACATGCGTATTTGTTGGTTGGATCATCAAGCCCAAGATCATCTTGACCGAGGTTCGTCAGTCAAGCGAGTTTAAGTCAGCCAAGCTGTTCACCGTTATGATTAAGTATGTTGCCCCCGTCTTTGTAGTGGTTATCTTGGTGGCATACATCATGGCTGCAGCTGGCATTATTGTTCTGTAGGATAAAAGGAAGTTGTTATGGCGCTTTCAATTGGAATTGTAGGATTGCCCAACGTTGGCAAGTCCACGCTCTTTACTGCACTAACTAACAAAGGTGGGTTGGCAGCGAATTATCCCTTTGCTACCATCGAGCCTAATGTTGGTGTTGTGCCAGTGCCTGATGAGAGATTGGAAGCGCTTGCAGCAATTGATAATCCCGCACGTATTGTGCCAGCTACCGTTGAATTCGTGGATATTGCTGGTTTGGTTGCGGGTGCCAGTCAAGGAGAAGGCTTAGGTAATCAGTTTTTGGCAAACATTCGCGAAACTGATGCTATTGCTGAGGTTGTTCGTTTCTTTGCCGATCCGGATGTAACTCATGTTGCGGGCAAGGTGGATCCGCAATCTGATGTGGATACTATTAAAACTGAACTCATCTTGGCGGATATGGCAACCTTGGAAAAAGCATTGCCGCGCCTTGAAAAGGAAGCAAAGCGCGATAAGGCCTCAGTGAAAAAGCTTGAAACCGCAAAGAAGGTTTTAGCTGGTCTTAATGAAGATCATCGCGCACGCACGCTCGATTTGGATGACGATGAGCGCGCTTCCATTTATGATTTACATCTTTTGACTATGAAACCCATGCTCTATATTGCCAATGTTGACGAGGACGCGGTTGCCAGTGATCTTCCTGAGATTGATGGGTGTACGCCGGTGCCTATTTCAGCAAAGGTTGAGGCTGATATCGCAGAACTCTCAGAGCTTGATCCGGCAGAAGCCAAAGAGTACATGGAAGCATTAGGGCTAACGGACAGCGGCTTAGCTCGACTTATTAAAGAGGCATATCATTTGTTAGGTTTGCAAAGCTACTTTACTTCCGGCGAAACCGAAACGCGCGCTTGGACCATTCCAATTGGTGCAAAGGCACCACAAGCTGCGGGTGTAATTCACTCGGATTTTGAGCGCGGGTTCATCAAAGCAGAGACTGCTTCGTTTGAAGACTATGTTGAACTTGGTGGCGAAAAGGGCTGCCGTGATGCTGGTAAACTTCGCCAAGAAGGAAAAGAATATATTGTACAAGACGGAGATGTCATGCATTTCAAGTTCAACGTGTAACAAAGGACGTTGATTTTACCGAGAACACTTCGGTGTTTTATTTAGGTTTTGGGCATGCATCAAATATCAGGAGGGGACTGTTATGGAACTTGCAAAAAGCTTAGCACCGCTCGGTTTTGGCTTTATGCGCTTACCGGAGTTTGAGGATGAGGCCGGCAATAAAGTAATTGACCTTGAAACGGTTAATGCAATGGTCGATGAGTTTATGGATGCTGGCTTCAATTATTTTGATACTGCCTGGACTTACCATGGTGGTCGCTCAGAAGTTGTGCTTCGCCAGGCGCTTGTTGAGCGTTACCCGCGCGATTCGTTCCAAATTGCAACAAAAATGCCTGCTTGGGCAGCAAATTCTACCGAAGAAGCTCATGCGATGTTTGACACTTCGCTCAAGCGAACGGGTGCAGGATATTTTGATTATTATCTGCTTCATCAGCTCGGTGGAGACGGTACCGTACTCTTTGACGAGTACGGATTGTGGGATTTTGCTTTAGCGAAGCGCGATGCGGGGCTCATAAAGCATTTCGGCTTTTCGTTTCATGGAACGGCCGAAGAGTTGCAAGAGATCTTGTCGCTTCATGCCCAGGATGTAGAATTTGTCCAGCTGCAAATCAACTACACGGACTGGGAAAATGAGATTATCCAATCGCGCAAGTGTTATGAAATCGTTCGCGCTTATGATTTGCCAGTAATTGTTATGGAACCGGTCAAAGGTGGCTCGCTGGTAAAATTGCCGCCGAGTGCAGAAGCAATTCTTAAAGCCGCTGACCCGCATCAGTCGCTTGCTTCATGGGCGCTTCGTTTCCCGGCGTCTTTAGAGGGAGTCAAAGTTGTTTTGTCGGGGATGTCTACCCCTGAGCAATTACATGAAAACGTTCATATTCTGGCTGATGGAAAGCCGCTTAGCGAACAAGAGCTTGCGGCAATCGAAGCAGTTTGCACAGAACTTTCCTCAATTGATAGCGTTCCTTGCACGCACTGCGGCTATTGCTTAAAAGGCTGCCCGCAGCATATCCATATTCCTATCATTATGGATTCGCTTGATATCTTGGCGAAGTTTGATGATATGTATCGCGCTCAAGAAAATTACAACTGGAATGCACCAAACGAGGCGTCAACTTGCATAGAGTGCGGCAATTGCGAGCGCCGTTGCCCGCAGCATATCGATATCATCAGCCAACTTAAACGCGCAGCAGAATTGTTTGAGTAGGGGAGTTTCCAGCTGTGGAAAACGAGTATCTCGGTGGCGAAGGTCAGCGCCTAGATGCTGAGTCACTGAAAGACTTTTTTGCACGCACCCCACGTTTGGCGGTGGCGTTGTCTGGTGGATGCGATTCGGCATATCTTTTGGCAGCAGCTTGCTTAGCTGGGTGCGAGGTTGCTGCCTATGGGGTTAAAACCGCATTTCAGCCTGATGGTGAGTTGGACGACTCATACCAACTTGCCAAAGCGTATGGAGTGCCTTTTTCGGTGATCGAAAAAGATGTGTTTGCCTATGACGATATTTGTAAAAACACTGAGAGGCGCTGTTATTTTTGCAAGCGAATGATATTTGAAGCCATTATTGAGGCGGCACATGCAGATGGGATTTTTGTTGTGGCAGATGGTACCAACAAAACCGATGACCCCGATAATCGCCCGGGATTTAGGGCGCTTGCAGAGTTGGGTGTCGTATCTCCGCTTCGCCGAGCTAATCTGAGTAAAGATGATATTCGCCAAGCGTCGCGGGCATTAGGGTTATTTACCGCCGACAAACCTTCGTTTTCGTGCTATGCCGTGCATGCTCCCGCACATCAAGCGCTTGATCTGGCGGCTATAGAGGCAGTTCGCGTGCAATTTGAACGCTAAGTATGGAGGGCTTGTGACCAAATAGGCAACACAAGGCCGCCTGCAACAATTCTCTTGAAACCAAAACTTTTATTGCGTATAATTCTCGGTTGCGTCTGGTCTTATATGGATACACCCGGACGCGTGGATTACCGGAGTCACAGGTTCCTAGCCTCCCCACGGCGCCTGGCGGCAATCGGATCCACGAAAGAGTTTGTGGGCACTCGGTGTACGGAGAGGCGTGCGAGCGAGTCCCAAAGAAAGGAAAGACATGGGAGTCAAACAGTACAAGCCGACCAGTCCCGGCAGACGCTTCCAGACGGTTTCAGACTTTGCTGAAATCACGACGGATCAGCCGGAAAAGTCACTGCTTGCGCCTTTACCCAAAAAGGCAGGCCGCAACAACAACGGCCGTATCACCACGCGTCATCAAGGTGGCGGCGTAAAGCGTCGTTATCGCATGATTGACTTCAAGCGCAACAAGGACGGCGTACCTGCAAAGGTTGCAACCATTGAGTACGACCCGAACCGCTCAGCTCGTATTGCTCTTTTGCACTACGTAGATGGCGAGAAGCGCTACATTTTGCATCCTAAAGGACTGTGCGTTGGTGACACCGTTGTAAGCGGTGTTGACGCCGACATTAAGCCTGGTAATGCATTGCCATTGGCAAACATCCCTGTTGGTACACTTGTTCATGCAATTGAGCTGCAGCCTGGCAAAGGTGCTGCAATCGCTCGTTCTGCTGGCACAAGCGTTCAGCTCATGGGTAAAGAAGGCAAATATGCAATCCTTCGCATGCCTTCTTCAGAAATGCGTCGCGTATTGCTTGCGTGCCGCGCTACGGTTGGAGAAGTTGGCAACGCTGAGCACTCCAACATTAAGATCGGTAAAGCAGGTCGTAATCGCATGATGGGTATTCGTCCGTCTGTTCGCGGTACCGTTATGAACCCTGTTGACCATCCCCATGGCGGTGGCGAGGGCAAAAACAAATCTTCGGGTCGTCATCCGGTTACTCCGTGGGGTGTTCCCACCAAGGGTCATCGTACGCGCAATCCGAAGAAGGCCTCTAGCCGCTTGATCATCCGCCGTCGCAAGAAGTAGCGCAAAGCGTTAAGGAGTAATAGTGAGTAGAAGTTTGAAGAAGGGCCCTTACGTTGAGCCGCGCCTACTCGAGCGTATCGAGAAACAGAATGCGGCAGGCGAAAAGGAAGTCGTTAAGACCTGGTCACGCTCAAGCACCATCTTCCCGGAGATGGTAGGACACACCATCGCCGTTCATGATGGTCGCAAGCATGTGCCGGTATATGTAACTGAGTCTATGGTCGGCCATAAGTTGGGCGAATTCGCTCCGACCCGAACCTTCAAGGGTCACTCTGCCGACAAGGGCAAGAGAAAGTAAAGGGGTGAATCATGGAAGCTAAAGCAGTAACTCGCCACGTCCGCGTTTCTCCCCGTAAGGCGCGTATCGTTATCGATCAAATTCGCGGTAAGTCCGTGCCTCAAGCTCGTGAGATTCTGCAATTTACCAATCGTGCAGTTGCTGAGGTTGTCGAAAAGACCCTCAACTCTGCCGTAGCAAACGCTGAGAATCAGCATCATGTACGTCCGGAAACGCTCGTGGTTAAGACGGCATTTGCCGACGAAGGCCCAACGCTTAAGCGCATCCGCCCGCGTGCAAAAGGTTCTGCGTCTCGCATTCGCAAGCGCACGAGCCACATTACTATTATTGTTGCACCGCGAGAGGAGGCATAGGGTTACATGGGACAGAAAGTAAGCCCTACCGGATTCCGTCTTGGCATCACCGAAGACTGGCGCAGCCGCTGGTATTCTGACAAAGACTATGCCAAGAACCTTGAGAACGACTTGGCTATCAAGAAGTTCTTGAATAAGCAATTAGTCCGTGCCGCCGTTTCAAAGATTGAGATCGAGCGCGCTGGTGACAAGATCAAAGTCATCATTACCACCGCTCGTCCGGGTGTGGTAATTGGTAAGAAGGGTGCTGAGATCGACGCACTTCGCAAGAAGCTCGAAAAGATCGCTAATGGCCCGGTAAACATTGAGGTTATCGAAGTAAAGCGCCCTGAGCTGGACGCTGAACTGATCGCTCAGTCAATTGCTGAGCAGCTGGAAGGCCGTGTAGCTTTCCGTCGCGCAATGCGCAAAGCTGTTCAGTCTGCCATGAAAAGTGGCGCACAGGGCATTCGTATTCAATGCTCTGGCCGTTTGGGTGGCGCTGAGATGAGCCGCCGCGAGTGGTATCGTGAAGGTCGTGTGCCGCTGCACACGCTGCGTGCAAAGATCGACTATGGCTTTGCTACTGCCGCCACCACGATGGGCTCTATCGGTGTGCAGGTATGGGTATATCATGGCGAAGTAATGCCTGGCCAAAAGGCTCCGCAGCCGGCTTTGGAAGGCAGCGCTCGTCCGAAAGGTGCCCGTCGTAATGATCGTAATGAGAGGGGGCGCAAGTAATGCTCGTACCAAAGCGTGTAAAGCATCGTAAGGTGCAACGTGGTTCCATGAAGGGCAACGCTAAAGGCGGTACCAAGCTGAATTTCGGCGAATATGGTATCCAGGCGCTTGAACCCCATTGGATTACCAACCGCCAAATTGAGGCAGCTCGTATTGCTATGACCCGTTACATGAAGCGTGGTGGTAAAGTTTGGATCACCATCTTCCCGGATAAGCCAATCACGCAAAAGCCTGCTGAGACTCGCATGGGTTCTGGTAAAGGTAACCCAGAGGCTTGGGTGGCAGTTGTAAAGCCCGGTCGCATCATGTTCGAAATTGCTGGCGTTGATGAAGCAACCGCTAAAGAAGCATTGCGTCTGGCTATCAACAAGCTGCCCATCAAGTGCAAGATCGTAACTCGTGAAACGGAAGGGCAGGAATAAATGAAAGCAGCAGAGATCCGTGAGCTGTCTGCCGATGACTTGCAGGCAAAACTCAAGGAAGCGCGTGCCGAGCTTTTTAATCTGCGCTTCCAGATGGCTACAAGCCAGCTTGATAACACCTCGCGTGTCAACCAGGTCAAAAAAGACATCGCTCGCATCCAAACCGAGATGCGTGCACGTGAGCTGAACGCTTAATGCTGACGCATAAGGAAGGTTGGATTATTAATGAGTGAAGAACGTAATTCACGAAAGGTGCGTCAGGGCGTTGTAGTGAGTGCTACCAACGACAAGACGTGCGTCGTGCAAATCGAAGAGCGTAAACCGCATCCGGTTTACAAAAAGATGATGACGTCTACGAAGAAGCTGCATGCTCATGACGAGAACAATGAAGCTGGTGTAGGCGACACTGTACTGATCATGGAGACCCGTCCGCTGTCTAAAATGAAGCGCTGGCGTCTTACTGAGATCGTCGAGAAGGCCAAATAGTTTTCAAGCTTGTGCTTGTTAACTACCGAGATGAAAGTTAGGTTGAAGCAATGATTCAGATGCAAACCATGCTCGCGGTGGCCGATAACTCGGGCGCTCGCAAGGTGCAGTGCATCAAAGTTCTGGGCGGCTCTAAGCGCCGTTATGCAGGACTTGGCGATGTCATCATCTGCAGCGTCAAAGAGGCCATGCCAAATGGCAACGTGAAAAAGGGCGACGTTGTTCGCTGTGTGGTCGTGCGTGTAAAGAAGGAAGTTCGTCGCGCTGACGGAAGCTATATCCGTTTTGACCAGAATGCATGCGTTCTTATTGACGCAAATGGCGCTCCTCGCGGCACCCGTATCTTTGGACCGGTTGCTCGTGAGCTGCGTGACAAGAAGTACATGAAGATCGTGTCCTTGGCACCGGAAACGCTCTAAGGAGGTGTCTTACATGAATAGCATGAACATCAAAAAGGGCGATACGGTGCTCGTTTTGTCAGGCAAGGACAAGGGCAAAGAGGGCGTAGTTTTGCGTGCTTTTCCACAAAAAGAGCGTGTGGTTGTTGAGAAGGTAAACGTAGTCAAGAAGGCTATGCGTCCGACCCAGCAAAATCCACAAGGTGGCATTATGTCTATCGAGGCTCCCATTCACGTTTCAAACGTAATGTTGGTATGCCCTGAGTGCAAGAAGGCTTCTCGCGTATCAAAGCGCGTAAATGAAGCTGGCAAAAAGGTCCGCGTTTGCAAGAAATGCGGCAAAGATATTGATAAATAAGCTAAAAGCTGCGCTGGCTTGAGGTCGGCGCAGCTTACTATGACCCCTGCCTTCAATACGTGAGGGTAAGGGACGCAGGGTCGGAAATCCTGCGTTTAATTCATCGAAAGGATTTAAAACATGGCTCCTCGTTTGAAGGAAAAATACACAACCGAGATTGTCCCGAAGCTGGAAAAAGAGCTGGCTGTAAACAACATCAACCAAGTTCCTCGCTTGGAAAAAATCGTGGTTAACATGGGCGTTGGCGCTGCAGCATCAGATCACAAGCTGCTCGATTCAGCAATGAATGACATGCGTGTTATTACTGGCCAGCAGCCCTGCGTTACTCGCGCTAAGAAATCTATCGCAGGTTTTCATGTGCGCGAAGGTCAGGCAATCGGTTGTAAGGTAACGCTGCGTGGAGATCGCATGTGGGAGTTTTTGGATCGCTTGCTGGCTACTGCTTTGCCGCGCGTTCGCGACTTCCGCGGTATCTCTCCGACCAGCTTTGATGGTCGCGGTAACTATACCTTAGGCATCACTGAGCAGCTTATCTTCCCGGAAGTTGACTATGACAAGGTTGACCGTACTCGTGGTATGGACATCACCTTTGTAACCACCGCTCCCGACAATGAGCAAGCTTTTGCGCTTCTGAGCGCTCTTGGCTTCCCGTTCAAGGATCGCGGTCAAGAATAACCACTTCGATATTCGTCTAAGGTTGTATGATATACAGCCTGTGTTGAATATGGTGTTCAAGTTGCGCTCAACCGGATCGCAACTGGATATAAGAAAGAAGGAATTGCATGGCTAAGAAATCGATGGTCGCCAAGGCCAAGCGTGAGCCGAAGTTCTCGACGCGTCAGCACAATCGCTGCACTCGTTGCGGACGTCCGCGTGCGTACTACCGTAAGTTCGGTTTGTGCCGCGTGTGCTTACGCGAGTTGGCCAATAAAGGCGAGCTGCCCGGCGTTACTAAAGCATCTTGGTAGGGTCCAAAGCGCAGTAATGTACGGGTGTGCCACGATTCAGGCGCAGGTGCTATGGGCGCTTAGCGAACCGAATCGAGAGGCTCATCACGAACCAAAGGAGAAACAAACATGACCATGACCGACCCAATTGCAGATATGCTTACGCGTGTGCGTAATGCTAATTCTGCCGGCAAGGAGACGGTATCAATGCCGTCAAGCAAGAAACTTGTCGAAATTGCGCGCATCATGCGTGAAGAAGGTTATATCCAAGGCTATGACGTGATTGATGGCGAGCCGCGTGCTACGCTTGAGATCGTCTTGAAGTATGGCGAGAAGAAAGCTAAGACCATTCGTGGTATTAAGCGTATTTCTAAGCCAGGTCTTCGCATTTATGCGGGCAAAGATGAACTGCCCCGCGTACTTGGCGGCCTTGGTACTGCAGTTATTTCAACAAGCAAAGGCGTGATGACTGACCGCGACGCTCGCAAGATGGGCGTTGGTGGCGAAGTTATCGCTTATATCTGGTAGGAAAGGGAGGTTAGATATGTCTCGTATCGGTAAACATCCTGTCGCTATTCCTGCCGGAGTAGACGTAACTATTGATGGCAGCACGGTGACAGTAAAAGGTCCGAAGGGCGAATTGACGCGCACCTTCCCCTCGCTTATCACCATCAAGAAGGAGGGTGACGAAGTAATCGTTACTCGTCCGGATGATTCTCGTGAAGCAAAAAGCTTTCATGGTCTCGTGCGCACGCTGATCGCCAATATGGTTGAAGGCGTTTCGCAAGGCTTTTCTAAAAAGCTTCAACTCGTCGGTGTTGGCTATCGTGCCGCACTGAAGGGCAATGATCTTGAGATGCAGCTCGGTTATTCTCACCCTGTTTTGGTTGAGGCTCCTGAAGGAATCAAATTTGAGGTTCCGAGCCAGACCGAGATCGTCGTGACTGGTCCGAGCAAAGAGCAGGTTGGTCAAGTTGCAGCGAACATTCGCAAATGGCGTAAGCCTGAGCCGTACAAGGGCAAGGGTATTCGCTATGAAGGCGAGCATGTTCGTCGTAAGCTTGGCAAGGCTGCTAAGGGCGACTAAGCCAGACCGGAAACGATAGGATCGAAGGGAAAATCATGAAGAAGCTTCAAAAAAAGCAAGCTGCGTTGGCTCGTCGCCATCGTCGCGTACGCGGAAAGATTTCCGGTACGCCGGCTCGTCCGCGTCTGTGCGTGACCCGCAGCAATAAGAACATCTATGTGCAATTCGTCGACGACGTTGCTGGCAAGACCCTCTGTGGTGTGTCAACCTTAGGACCCGAGTTCAAGGCATTAGGCACCAGCGGCGCTACCGTGGAAGGTGCTGCAGCACTTGGCCAGATCGCTGGCAAAAAGGCTCAGGAATCCGGTATCACGGAAGTCGTATTTGATCGTGGCGGCAACCTGTATCATGGGCGCGTTAAGGCTTTGGCCGATGCTGCTCGTGAAGCAGGTCTGAAATTCTAGAAGGGGTTAAAGTCTTATGGCTCGTAACAACAAGCAAGACAACGCCGCGGTCCCTGAGCTTGAGGAACGCGTCGTTTACATCAATCGCGTATCTAAGGTTGTAAAGGGTGGTCGTCGTTTTGGTCTGACCGCACTGGTTGTCGTTGGTGACGGCAACGGCCGCGTAGGCGTTGGCATGGGCAAGTCTCAAGAAGTGCCGATTGCTATCAAGAAGGGCGTCGAAGACGCTAAGAAGAACATGTTCACGGTTCCGCTGACGGAAGAGAAGACCCTTCCGCACGAGATCGTTGGCGAGTTTGGTGCAGCCCGCGTGCTCATCAAGCCTGCTGCTCCTGGTACCGGCGTTATCGCTGGTGGCGCTGCTCGTGCAGTCATGGAGCTTGCTGGTGTTTCTGACGTTCTGACCAAGTCACTTGGTTCTGACAACGTGATGAACGTGGTTAAGGCTACTGCTGACGGCTTGAAGAACATGCAAAGCCCTGAGCAAGTTGCTGAGCGCCGTGGTTTGAGCGTTGGCGAAATCATGGGCTGGAAGGAGAAGAAATAATGGCTGAGGCGAAAAAGACCCTGCGCGTTACGCAGGTCAAAAGCTCCATCGGCTACAACAAGGATCAGGGCGCAACGCTTCGCGCACTTGGCCTTGGCAAAATTGGCCGTAGCGTTGAGCAGGTTGATAATGACTCCGTCCGTGGCATGCTCTTCAAGGTAAAGCATCTTGTTAAGGTGGAGGAAATTTAATCTAGCCATATTCTGAGCTGAGATTATTTTCAATTTGGTATAATGAGCGATTGTGCGTCCCTGTGGCGTGCAATCGCTTATTGTGATAGGAAGTTTGCTGGCGGCGAGCTGCCAGCGCCCGAGGAAAACTCGGACAAGCGAAAGGAACATTCATGGAAATCAAGGATCTTAAACCAGCTGAGGGCTCTCGTAAGGCGCGCAAGCGCTTGGGTCGCGGCCCTGCTTCAGGTACCGGCAAAACTGCTGGTCGTGGTATGAACGGCCAGAAGTCACGTGCTGGTGGCGGCAAGGGTGCAGGCTTTGAGGGTGGTCAGACTCCTTTGGCACGTCGTCTGCCGAAGCTGCCTGGATTCACCAACCTCAACCGTGTTGAGTATATCCCGGTTAACGTAAAGCGTCTTGAGGAAGTATTTAGCGCAGGAGACGTTGTTGATGGTGCAAGCCTGAAGGCTAAGGGTGTCATCAAGCACGAGGATGCGCTCGTAAAGGTTTTGGGCGACGGTGAGCTCACCAAGGCCTTAACCGTTAAGGTTGACAAAGTGTCGGCTTCCGCTAAGAGCAAAATCGAAGCGGCTGGAGGAAAGGTCGAAGAGCCTTGCTAAGCTCCATTATTGATGCGTTTAAGGTACCTGAGCTTCGTAAAAAGATTCTTTTTACGTTGGGTATTTTGGCGCTCTATCGTCTCGGTGCATATATTCCGGTTCCAGGCATTCCGTTCAATCAATTCGCCTCATCGTTCCAAGACTCAGGCGTTTCGATGACCATGCTTGACCTGTTTACCGGTGGCGCGCTTTCCAACTTCTCGGTGTTCTCGCTCGGCATTATGCCCTACATTACTGCATCCATTATCATGCAGCTGATGCAAGGCGTTATTCCGGCAGTGGGACGCTGGGCAAAAGAGGGCGAGACTGGCCGTCGTAAGATCACGCAAATCACGCGTTATCTGACGCTTGGTTTGGGCTTGATCAATGCTGTTGGCTACCTGCTGCTGTTCCAGTCGCCGCAATACGGCGTGGTGTTCTCAGACGCCATTCCGCATCTGGTGACGGACATTCTGGTGGTATTTACGCTCGTAGTTGGTACGGCGCTTATCATGTGGATGGGCGAGCTTATCACGCAGCGCGGTATTGGTAATGGTATGTCGCTCATCATCTTTGTGAGCATCGTATCTCGCGTGCCGTCTGCAATCTTCTCATCCATCAATCTGCAGGCAGACACCGGTATGGGCATTGCTATTACGCTGTTGATTCTCGTTGTTGTTCTGGCCTGCATTCCGGCCATCATCTTCATCGAGCGTGCTCAGCGTCGTATCCCGGTTAACTATGCAAAGCGTGTTCAGGGTCGCAAGATGATGGGTGGTCAGTCCACCTACATCCCGCTGAAGGTCAACGCTGCAGGCGTTATCCCGATCATCTTTGCAAGCTGCTTGATTTACTTCCCGGCTCAGTTAGCTGCGCTGTTTAACGTTGAGTGGCTCACCAACGTGGCAAACGCCATCTCTACGGGCTGGATTAACTGGATCTTGTCAGTGCTTTTGATCGTCTTCTTCGCCTACTTCTATACCTCAATGGTATTTAATCCTGAAGAGACGGCTGATAACCTCCGCAAGCAGGGCGGCTTTATTCCGGGCGTTCGTCCGGGCTCAGCTACGGTAACCTACATCAAGAACGTGTTGCATCGCGTCACGCTTCCTGGTGGCATCTTTATCGCGCTGATTGCTGTAGTGCCGTCTATCATCTTCTTCTTCACCAACAACCAGCTGATTCAGGCGTTTGGTGGCACGTCAATCCTCATTATGATCGGCGTTGCGCTTGACACCATGAACAAGGTTGAGAGTCAGTTGAAGATGCACAACTACGATGGGTTCTTTAAATAGAATCTGATATGGGTTATTAGAAATAATAATTACATTTATACAAAAAAGGGCGTTAGTTTAACTAGCGTCCTTTTTGTATGCCCAAGAATCAATTATTTGTAATGATGATTATGCGAAGAAGGTTATGCGAAGAATTTTGTAGAACGCTGGTGATCCTGCAAGCCGAATATACTTTAGAACAGAATAAAATCATACGAAATTGAAGAATATATGAATATCTGATAAAATAACATTCAATTCACTTGCATTGCTTTATTGGAACCTAACGTAGGAGGTGTTCGGAATGAAAGCTGCGTCATCTGTTTCTGTTCTTCGGAAGTCTCGTGTTGTCATCATCGGAGTTGTGCTGCTTGCACTTGTTGTTGCTGCAGTGTGGTTTGTGCCGCTGAACTTCGCAAACACGTTCCGCACCAATACGGCAACGACAATGGAAGCGGTGGATGTAGTGCGCGACCAGATCGTGCAGCAGCGCCAGGTGGCACGTGATGCGAGCGCTGGCGGAGCCGAAGGGGCAGCAGATCCAGGCACCCTAGACGCCCCCGGCACCACGCCGTACGCTGTTTATGATTCAGCGGGTGACCAGCTTGCTGACGACTTTGCGCTTGGGTTCGCCATTCCGCTATATGTTTATGAAAACGACGCGCTGTGGCAAAGCGATCTTTCGCTCTATCCACTTTACAACTATGGCGAAGTTGTCGGACTGTTCGCCTTCGCCCCTGGTCAAAGCTTCCAATACAATTTCACGACTGACATCAATGAGGGTACGACGGGTGCTTTGCATTTGGATCCGCCACCTGCGCTCATGCCGGTGACTGACGACGTCATGCTTGAGCTCCTGCAGCAACACGGCGGATGCGCCTTTGTGGCTGTGTCGGGTAGGGAAGTGAATAGCCAGGATGAGAGCTGTCCCACGCAAAAAGCGCCAGTATACGGGGATGGCTGGATGGTAAGCGCAGATGGCGCAGCTCACTTTGGCGAAGTCTTGCTGGCGTATGGCTTTGGTGGTCTGCCAACCGAGGGAGACACGTCGTCTGATCTGGGCGAGAAGCTGGTCGGCATGGTCGATGAGCTGCAGTTCTCAGATGATGTCTCGCGCATACCGTTTAATGTCTGATAGTGCTGTAGTGTTTAAATTGGTAGAGAAAGGAGAATGGCGGGATAGGTAGGATGAGATATTTATCACTTTAGGAGGAAATATGAGATCTTCGAAAATATCAATAATGAGTTTCGCGACATTATGCTTTGCACTTATTCTTGGAGTTGGCCAGGCTTATGCGGTAGATGCTATGGATGCAGAAAAGGAAGAAGCACTATCTAATTCTGCAACATTATTGAGGCTTGTTGAAACCGATCAAGATTATCAGGATCTCTACAACATGCCTAAGGTGGACTTCGATAACTTGCAATTGGGTGACTCATTCTGCGTCTTTACAACTAACGAAAATGCTCTAAATGATACAGGTATACGCGTTTGGCCTGTCATGTTTGATAGTACTGTTGTTGGTGCTACAACGTCTGTTCCTAGTGGCGATGGCTCAAGATGCTATAGTTACTCAACTGAATATGCAGCAATTCTTAACAAAGCAATTGCTGATCCTGATAGTTGGCATTTTGCTACAGTTGATGAACAAGAAATAGCATGTTCTTTCGGCAGTATTGTGGTGCTAGATTCTTCACAAGAGAGCAGGAATCCTAGTGAAGATTTATTAAGCATGCTTCCAGACAACAAAAGTCGGCAGAGTGCTTTATTGGGAGACTATGCCAATAAAGATGTTTCGTCAATTTGTGTTGAAGAATTAGAGACGACGCCAGCTAGAGCAGCGGCAACTATGTCTAAAACACTGGCATTGCCGAAATTTTATCAGGGTACAAAGCCTCAATGCATGGCAAATGCCATCAACTCAATAGGCAAATACCTAACGGGTATTAGTTATAACATTGACTGGCTGGATTCTCATTACACAATAATTCACAATTTTCCACAAGCTGTGAAGGCATTTACAGCATATAACTATCCATCTTCCAGTACGACAATTCACTCAACCCTAAGATCGGGTGCTATTCCAAACAGCGATATTAAACGATGGATAGATAACGGGATACCAATATTGGCTAGGTTTGCCGCCTATGATGGCAGTGCTGGTCATGCTGTGGCGGTTCGTGGCTATGGAACTAGCGGCAGCACGTTCGCTATTTCAGTAATGGATCCCGCCAAAGGCGACATGGTATCAATAGTCTGTACATCGACAGGTGTGCTAGCTTATCAGCGTAACGGTACTGTGTATGCTTGGCAAAATGGCCATACTATAGTTCTGGATCAATGGCAGCAGCCTTATGGCCAATCAAGGGGATACATAGAGTGGGCCTATTATGATTTGCTTGGTGCTCGCGCAACTGGCTGGAAAAGCTTAGGAGGAAACTGGTACCGTTTTAGCAATAGCGGAATAATGTTAACTGGTTGGCAAAAGATTGGCTACTATTGGTACTATATGAACTCAAGTGGCGTAATGCAAACTGGTTGGCAGAAAATTAACGGGTATTGGTATTATTTGAACTCAGAAGGAGAGATGCAAACAGGTTGGTATAAAGAGAACGGGAGTTGGTACTATCTTCGTCCTGCAACCAACACACCTGGAACGGGACCAGAAGGGTCAATGTTGCACAGCGGAACTTGGACCATTAATGGTAAAGCTTACAGATTTGATAGTAGCGGAGTTTGTTTAAACCCGTAAACTTAATTAGCCTGTATCTCCGATAATAAAGGCCGGGAGAGAAATCTTCCGGCCTTTATTTATGGGGAAACTTTTTGATGTTATGCGCTCAGCGATTTGGAGCCTGCATGCATTTTGCCCGACCGTGGGTGGCGAACAAGTCAGGTTTGATACAATGACAAAACCGATTCAATATCGAAAGGAATTGTGATCATGAACATTGTTCTTTTGGGCGCACCGGGCGCCGGTAAGGGCACTCAGGCAGCAAAGCTGGTTGAAGAGTTTAAGACGCCGCATATTTCAACGGGCGACATGCTTCGTGCAGCAGTCAAGGCTGGCACGCCTCTGGGTGTCAAGGCAAAGTCCTACATGGACGCCGGAGATCTGGTACCTGACGACGTTATTATTGGTTTGGTAACCGAGCGTCTGCAGGAGCCCGATACTGAGGCTGGCTTTATCCTGGACGGTTTCCCGCGCACTTCTGCACAAGCAGTTGCTCTGGACGCAGAGCTCAACAAGCTGGAACGCCCGCTGGATGCTGCTTTGCTTATTGACGTTGACCCTGAGGTCATCGTGAACCGCTTGACGTCTCGCCGTATGTGCCGTGAGTGCGGCTACATCGGCTCTGTTGCTGACGGTCCGGTATGCCCGAAGTGCGGCGGAGAGATGTATCAGCGCGATGACGACAACGAGGCTACTGTTCGCAACCGTTTAGACGTCTATGAGAAGTCAACAGCTCCGCTCATTGACTACTATCGTGGCTGTGATCTGCTGGTCAGCATTGATGGCGATCGTGATCCGAACGTGGTCTACGCTGACGTGAAAGAGGCGCTTGATCTGTAAGTCGCTACGCCTCCGTTTAATGGCGAACTAAACAAACCCTTGCAAAGTGACCCTGCGCTGCGGGGTCACTTTTTTGGTGGCGGGGATGAGCTGCGGGGGAGTTACTCAGCATGTGCTGCGCTATAATGATTAGCACTATGCCTACCGTTAGACAAAACATCTCATACGCCTATCAGGACTTTATGTTTGCGCATCGCGGATGTGTTCGCCATTTGCTGCGCAGCTTTATTGTCATTTTGGTTATCGCGTTGGCGCTTGAAACGTTTGTCTTTAACTATAACTATTTTGCAACCGCGGGATATCAGCCGATTTCGCTCAACGACAAGCTTGAACTGCTGCAAGACGAAGACGGCGCGTATCTGTTGACTGAGGTGGATCACACGTTGGAGTTTTCGCAGCTCAACACCGAGGTACATGATCTCTGGCTCAATTTCACCTTCGCCCAACCAGCCCAAGACCTCACCATTAAAATCAACTTTACCGATGAGGCGCACCAAACCTATTTCGACACCACTGAATACACGCGCGGCATACCAAATGTGCAGGTATCCACGTGGTCGGGGCAGAGCAAATATATCAACCTCAACGCCACAGGCATCGTGAATAATCTGCGCATTGAAATTGTGGGCGACGATGTTCGCTATCCCATTTTGCTGGACGACATTTGCCTGAACATGCCCCATCCGTTTAACTTCAACATGAAGCGGTTTGGCTTTACCCTCGGGGTGTTGCTGCTGGGCTTTGCCTTCAGGCCACGCTCGGCAATTTATCGACTTTCTATCGTCAACGATGCGCGTAAGTCGAAGGCCGCCATCATTTTTGCCGTGGTTATTGAGGTGTGGCTCATGAGCTCGTTTTTGCTTATGGGCACCAACTATGTTGGCGTGGCAACTAAGGATTACAACCCCGGTGGCTGGGATGGCGTGAGTGTCATCAACGTGTTTGAGGTGGGTGGCGACAACGCCCAGCAATACGCGGAATTGGCGAAATCCATGGCTGAGGGCCACCTGTACTTAAACGAAGAACCGCCGTCGTGGCTTGAGGAGATGGAAGACCCTTATGACAAGGGCGCGCGCGATGAGGCGCAAAAGGCTACGGGGGAGAAGTATCTTTTTGACGTTGCCTATTATGACGGGCACTACTATGTCTACTTCGGCGTGGTGCCAGTGCTGTTGTTCTACTTGCCTTTCTACCTACTGACGGGGGCGAATTTCCCCACCGCCATTGGCGTGCTTATTGCGGTTATAGCGTTTGTGCTGGGTCTTACCGCACTCCTTGACCGATTTGCGCGCTATCACTTCAAGCAGGTGTCGCTGGGATTGTATCTGCTGCTTCAGATACCGCTTGTGCTGGGGTGCGGGGTGCTCTATCTGTTGAAGTTCCCGACGTTTTATTCGCTCCCTATTGCGCTTGGCCTGGCATTTTCTGTATGGGGCTTGTATCTGTGGACGTGTGGGCGAACCTCTGAGCACCCGTGTGGATTCTACCTGGGCGGCTCGCTGTGTATGGCGGCGGTGTTAGGGTGCCGGCCGCAGTTGCTCGTGCTCTCGTTTGTGGCATTTCCGCTCTTTTGGCGACCCTATATCACCGAACGCAGGCTCTTTACGCCAGCAGGTATTCGCGAATTCTTGTGTCTCATTGCACCGTATCTGGTGGTAGGACTAGGCATCATGTATTACAACGCGGCGCGATTTGGCTCCCCCTTTGACTTTGGGGCGAACTATAACCTCACCGTGAATGATATGACCAAACGCGGTTGGGAAGTGGGGCGTTTGGCGCCGGCATTCTTCTCGTACTTCCTGCAGCCGCCGAGCGTGAGCGGGGTGTTTCCGTTTCTGCAGGCAGGTCCTTTCGACACCACCTATATGGGACAGACCGTCAAAGAGCCGACATTTGGTGGCATCCTGGCGTGCCTGCCCATTTTGTGGGTCTTGCCGTTTGCGCGACGCATTTTGAATTTGCGCATCCATCAGCGTTCGACCAAAACAATTGCGGGCGTGATTGTGGTGTTGCTCTTTGGTGGCGCGGTGGTGGCGCTGGCGGACGCGGAAATGGCGGGCATTTTGCAGCGCTACTATGCGGATTTCAGTTTCATGTTTTTGGCGTCGGCGGCGTTGCTGATTTTCATTGTGAATGAAAATTTGGAGGTTGGCTCTACTTTTAGAGACGTTTGTATGAAAGTGCTTCTGGTGCTGGTAATATTGACCGTGCTTTATAGCGTGCTCTTGTGCTTTGTGCCTGAAGTGAACTGGTACTCCGATGTATATGACTGGGCGTATCGCGACATCATTGAAACGGTGCAGTTCTGGACATAAGGGCGAATGTATAACGAAAGGGAAGCTCATGAACGTAACGATTACTGATTCCTACGATGCAATGAGCCGTGCGGCAGCTGATGTGATTGCTGCAACGGTAACTGAAAACCCGCATTGCAACCTTGGTCTTGCAACAGGATCAACGCCGATTGGTCTGTATGCTGATCTGGTGCGTGATTATGACGACGGAATTATTAGCTTCGCTGACGTGACGACGTTTAACTTGGACGAGTATCGCGGTCTTGACCCTGATCATGACCAGAGCTATCGCTACTTCATGAACAAAAACCTCTTCGACTTGGTTAACATTGACACGGCTGCAACCCATGTGCCTGATGGTGCTAACCCCGACGCTGACGCTGCGTGCGCGGCTTACGAACAGGCAATTGCTGCGGCTGGCGGCGTGGACTTGCAGCTGTTGGGTCTGGGTCACAACGGCCATATTGGCTTTAATGAGCCGTGCGATCATTTCCCGGTTGATACCCATGTGGTAAAGCTGACCGAGAGCACCATTAATGCCAACAGCCGTTTGTTTGACTCGGCTGAGGATGTACCGCGTGAGGCATATACGATGGGTATTGGCACGATTATGCGTGCGAAGAAGATCTTGGTGGTTGCAAGCGGTGCCGATAAGGCGCAAATTGTGCATGACGCTTTCTTCGGTCCGGTGACCCCTGAGGTGCCCGCATCAGTGCTGCAGCTGCATCCCGATGTGACGGTGATTGTGGATGCTGAGGCAGGAGCGCTCTGCAAGTAGTGCGCTTGCGCCCCGCGCTTCGTGTGCCGGCCTACTGCGCGCCCCGTGCTTCGCAAAAACGTTGTGTAAACGAATCATAAAGAGACGGCTTTTGGGCTGTCTCTTTTTCTATAATGTGAGTGTTTGCAACTCAGTATGCGCACGCGTGGTGCGCATTGATGGAAGGTGAAACCATGACCCATTCCGCACAGAATCCCGCCGCTGTTGGTTCAATTTGTGGCGGCGACATGTTTAATGGTACCGATTTTGTCACCTGTGATGTCTTTATGGCAGATGGCCGCATTGTTGAGAGCGCTTCTCAAAGTGAGGGTCAGCGCATTGACGCCACGGGATGCTATGTTATCCCTGGTTTGGTTGACATCCATTTTCATGGAAGCGTTGGCGCTGACATTTCTGATGGTGATCTTGAGGGGCTGCATCGCATGGGTGCCTACGAGGCATCGCGCGGTATTACCGCCATGTGTCCGGCTACTATGACGCTTTCGGAAGAGCAGCTCAGCGCTGCTGCCACCACGGCTGCTGAATATGTTCCGTCCGCTGTTGAGGCCGATCTGGTGGGCATCAATATGGAAGGCCCGTTTATTTCGCCCTCGAAAGTTGGAGCGCAAAACCCCGAGTTTGTTCGAAATCCTGAAGTTGAAGAGTTTAATCGCCTTCAGAAGCTCTCAGGCGGCTTATTTAAGCTTGTGGACATTGCACCCGAAGAACCTGGCGCAGATGCCTTCATAGACGCCTTAAAAGACGATGTGCGCATCTCTTTGGCGCATTCGTGTGCTGATTACGATACGGCGTCTCACGCGTTTGCGCATGGTGTGAAGCATTTGACGCACCTATATAACGCCATGGATCCGATGCATCATCGCAAGCCCGGTCCTATTCCTGCAGCAGCGGAACGTGAGGATGTAACTGCCGAGATCATTGCCGATGGCGTGCACATTCATCCATCCATGGTTCGCCTGGCGTTCAACATGTTTGGCGATGATCGCATGATCTTGGTGAGTGACACCCTGCGCGCAGCTGGTTTGGAAGATGGCGTGTACGACCTGGGCGGTCAAGACGTTACGGTTAAAGGCCCGGTGGCAACGATTGAAAATGGCGCGCTGGCTGGTTCGGTGAGTGATTTGATGCGCTGCCTCTATGTGGCCGTGCATGATATGGATATCCCGCTTGAGAGCGCGGTTAAGGCGGCGTCGAAAAACCCCGCGCGTGCTATTGGGGTGGGCGATGAGTTCGGCTCGCTGGAGCCGGGTCATGTGGCTGATGCGGTGCTGCTGGACAAAGAGACGCTTGAGGTTCGCGGCGTCGTTTTGCGTGGCAACTTGCTATAAGGTAAGCATTGCGGAGGGCGCCTAAGCTCCCGCAACGTGTTTGTGCTTATAACGAAAAAGGCTCGATACCCTGAAGGTATCGAGCCTTATCTTTGTGCTCACATTTGGTCACGCTGCGGCGCCTGCGTGCGGCCGCTAGCAGCTGACCTTGCGGCAGCCAAAAGCCTTACAGCTCAGGCAAGCTTGCGGCTGCTACTGATTGACCAACGCGACGCATCTTCTCGTCGGGCAGCTTAACGGTGATCTGCGCGGCAAGCTCCGGATACTCTTCAGCAAGTACGCGGTTGCACTCGCTAATGAGCAGGTCGCCGCCATCGCCAGACGCAACACGACCAAGCACCATGAGCGTCTTGATCTCATAGAATGAGCTGTACAGCACAAGCGTGTGTGCCAGGTATACGCCGATGGAGCGGTAGATATCCAAAGCACCCTCGTCGCCATTGTTGGCCAGCTCTTGGACAACCTTGAGCTTCTCGGCAGGGGAGAGCTCAGGATCAAGTTCAATGTTTGCACGCGGAGCCAGCTTGATAACGGCGTCTTGGCTAAAGTACTTGCAGCCAACGCCAAAGTCAGTTGACCACTCGTCTTGCATGGCTTCAGGAGACAGGTCAACCGGGGCGAATGCAAGCTCGTTAATCCAACCAAGCACGTTGCCTTCGTCGTTTACATAACCGACTGCCTCAGAGGTGCCCATAGCGATACCTAAGATGTCGCCTGAGCCGGTGGACATAAAGCCAGCAAGTGCGGTTACGTCACCGTCGTTGGCTACAACCAGCGGCACGTCGCCAATCTCTTTGCCGGCGCGGTCATAAATGCTTTTGACCTCTTCGCGACGCTCACGCGGCACTTTGATGAACAGCGACGCCACCATCGGGCTATTGCCAACAAACGTACCCGCAGATGAAACACCAATGGCGTCCACGCGCGGCATCTTGGAAGCCGCCGTCTTGAACGCGGTCACGATCTCGTTGAAGTGATACTCCGGGTCCTCGGTGATCTTCGGGAACCAAACAACCTCTTCAGAATAGACTGATTCGCCATCAATAACGGCTGACACCTTACGGTCTGAACCGCCAGCATCAAAACCAATGCGGCAGCCTTCCATATGTCCGCCAATTTGCTTAGCTGACTCGTGCGCCTCGGGGAAGTCAGCCTCGCTTACCGCGATAATCTCCAGCGGCTTTTCGTATACGTCGCCGACGAACTGGTAGTCAAACCAGCGGTCGCCTTCAGGTGAGTAGGTGTGCGCCAGCTGCTCAGCAATATCATCACAGCCGCAGACATAGACCTTAAAGCCGCCAATGCTCCACAGTGAGAACTTGATGAGGCGCTCAACATAGCGAAGATTTGCCTCAGCAAACTCCGGACCGCGAATGGCGCTTTTGCGCACCGAGATCAGCCCGTCTTCGCGCTCAACTGCAACCGCGATGGGTCGGTCAGCGCCTTTGAGATATTCTTTCATCCACACGCCAAAGGGGATGAATTCATGATCAAGAACCGGCACATTTTTGATGTCGTATTCAATACCCAAGTAATTCATGGTTTACCTTTCTTCCTGCATTCGTTGGGTTTGTTGCTTTAGTCGTACTTAAAACGGTGTCGGAGCGGTCTGCTCATCACCTAAGATTTCGGTAATAATCTGCTCGGTCATGCAGAGCGCACGCGGCACGTGGAAAGGACCTTTAAACGTAGAGCCTTTCGTTGGCGGCATGGTGGGTTGACCGTCGCGACGCAAATAGCCATACCATTCGCCATAAATTGGATCGGCGAAGTGCTCTTTGCAGTAATCAAGTGTCTTGAAAAGCCACGTGGCGAAGTATTCATCTCCAGTATCACGCAGTGCTTTTGACGAAGCGATCATGATCTCGTTATGCGGCCACCACAGCTTCATGTCGTGCTCGTAGGCCTCAGGCGGCAAGCCTTTCGCGTCAATGAAGTACAGTAGTCCGCCGTACTCTTTATCCCAGCCCGCTTCAATGGCCAGCTTGAAGATCTCTTCGGCTTGCGCGTGAAGCTCGGCATCTCCGCGGTAGTTTGCCTCGTCCATCAAAAACCAGCTGCACTCAATGTCGTGTCCTGGGTTTACCACGCGTCCTGCGGTGTACCACAGCTCAGGTTCGCCATCTAAATTGACGCTTTCAAGCGTGCAGCCCAGCTCAGGACGGAAGTGTTCACCCACAATACGCTGGGTGCATTCGCGCGCGTGGCGGTCATACTCTTCGGTATGCTCGGGGTCAACGCGACGCATGATGCCGATGATGTTTAAAAAGATCATCGGATCACCCAGCGCACGACCTGCACGCGTGGTGGGAATGGTTTTCGGTCCAAATCCGGTCGGATCCTCAATGAGGCCGTTGTTGAGGTCGTAAATGAGCTGGTAGGCGCGACGCGCGCGCTTGAGATGCTCAACTTCGCCCGTTATGCCATAGTACTCAGCGTTAGCGATGCAGTAAAAGCCCTCTGAGAAGTTATAGCGACGCTGACGAAGTGGCTCGCCTTCAGCGGTGACGGTAAAGTAGAGGCGATCTCCCGCTTCGTGATTGATGCAGTGATCTTCGAGGAAGTCCAGGCAGCTTTTTGCTGCGTCAAGCCATTCCTGGCGCGGTCCATACAGGTGGCACAGGTACGAAAACGTCCAGCCACAGCGGCCTTGCATCCACACGCTTTTGTCGGTGGAGTAAATGTTTCCTTCGCGATCTAAGCAGGTGTAGACGCCGCCATATTCAGGATCCATGCCATGCTCAAGCCAAAACGCGACGCACGTTTTGAGCTGATCTTGAATCCAGGCGCGCTCAGCTATGAGGCGCTCTTTGGTTTCTGGGGTCACGGGTGCCTCCTTTTACTTCTCCAGCATGCCTTCAGCAACTAAAATCTCAACGATGTGGTCAACGTCTTCGCCTGTCAGCGGAGCCACAGGCTCGCGCATCTGGTTGGTGTTGAAGACGCCCATTTGCCACAGCGCAGTCTTGAACGCACCAACGCCCGCACCAAAACCAACGGTTGCCTTGACGTGACGCGTTACCCACATGAGGCGCGCCAGGTGATCCTGCAGCTCTTTAACGCGCTCCCAATTTCCAGCTTGTGCTGCACGCCACTGCTCTACGTAGCTATACGGGTCAATGTTGGCAAGACCAGGAACTGAGCCATCAGCGCCTGCAAGGTATGCGCCATCAACGCAGACTTCGTGTCCGGTGAGCAGCTGCAAGGGGTGTCCGACTGCCTCGTTTTCAAGGATGAGCCAGCGGAACGAAACGTCGTCGCCTGAGGAGTCTTTGACGCCCTGGATAACGCCGTCTTCGCCCAAGCGAACGAGCATAGACGGATCAAGCTTGGTGTGTACGCACACCGGCAAATCGTAGGCGAACAGTGGCAGATCGGTATGCTCGCGAATTGCGCGGAAGTGACGCTCGGTTTCTTTGGGGCCACCCAGCGCATAGAACGGGGCGGTGGCAACCAGTGCATCTACGCCAAAACCGGCAGCCCGTTTGGCTTGGTCAACCACGCGCATGGTCTCCATGTCAATGATGCCCGCCATGACTGGCACGCGACCATTAACGATAGAAACTGCTTCTTGGAGTACGTGGAAACGCTGAGCGTCGGTAAGAAAAGCAACTTCGCCACTTGAACCCAAGAAGAATAAGCCATCAACGCCCGCATCAATCATGCGGTTAACTGATCGGTCAAGCGCTTCGAGGTCCAATTGACGCTTCTCGTTCAGCGGAATAATAACGGGAGGAATTACGCCGCGAAATGGCGACTCTGACATAGTGCATCCCCTTTCGAAGGACTGTAATAAGACGCGCTTCATCAGAGGTAGTTTGAAGCGCTCGGCGCAATTATACGCCTGGTGTATATATTACGAAATGAGTCGCAACAACTACAGAAAACGCCCCGAATCGTGACTGTTTCGGGGCGTTTTGAAATAAAGCTGTCAACTAATTGTTGACTGTCATTGAGCTGGCTGAAACTTACTTGCCAAGGTCGGGATGCAACAGCGAAGGCGCGGCTCCCAAGAGCAGGCGCGTGTAGTCATCCTTGGGGTGCTCAAAGACCTCTTTAGCCGTTCCGCGCTCAACCGCCTGACCGCCGTTCATGACGATGATCTCGTCAGAAATATAGCGAACGGTTTGGATGTCATGGCTAATAAAGACCATGGACAAACCCAGTTCATGCTTGAGATCCATCAAGAGGTTGAGGATCTGAGCGCGAACCGAAACGTCCAGTGCACTGGTAGGCTCGTCAGCGATGATAGCGTCAGGGGATAGTGCCAGTGCACGTGCAATAGCAACGCGCTGACGCTGACCGCCTGACATTTGACCCGGCAAAGCTTCCAGAACAGAGTTGGGCAAACCAACCATCTCAATGAGTTCTTGGACGCGCTTTTCGCGGGAATCTTTATCGCCAACGTTGTGTACTACGAGCGGGTCAATCAGCTGATCGTGCACGGTCATGCGAGCGTTCAGCGCGGTTGCCGGATCCTGGAACACAACTGAAATGACGCGGCCGATGAGACGACGCTGAGCAGCAGAGCGCTTGGTGACGTCTTCGCCCTTGAAATAGACCTTGCCTGACGTGGGCTGCTGCAAACCGCACATGACGTTAGCCGTGGTGGATTTGCCGCAGCCTGACTCACCGACGATACCAAGGGTTTCGCCTGGCATGAGCTTCAGCGTGAGGTTTTTGACGGCCTGCACTTTGTTCGGGTGCAGGATTGAGCCGGTACGCGTCTTGAAGGCAACGCTGATGTCGTCCAAGAAAATGATGGGCGTCTGTGTGTCTTTTACTTCACTCATAGCAGCGGACCTCCTGGAACATAGGGCTCGATGCCAAGTCGTTTAAGCTCGGGATCAGGCAATTCAGCATAGTAGTGGTCAGTATTCGGGGCACGCTTGATGACGGGTCGCTCGTCTGAGACTTTGTCAGGATGCGAAGAGCGGGGAGTAAAGCGATCTCCCTTGGGGAAGTCTTTAGGTGAGGGCACGCTACCAGGTACCTGATGCAAGCGATCTCCGCCAGCTTCGATAGAAAGTACCGAACCTAACAAGCCGCGCGTGTATTCGTGAATAGGTGAGCACAAGATGTCGTTGACCGGACCTTGCTCAACAACCTGACCAGCGTACATAACGGTAATTGAGTTTGCAACCTCGGCAACAAGTGCTAAGTCATGGCTTACGAACACCATAGCGAATCCAAGCTCTTCTTGTAGCTTGTTGAGCAGCTCGATTACTTGCTTTTGAACGGTTACATCCAAAGCGGTCGTAGGCTCGTCTGCGATGATAACTTTCGGGTCGCGCGTAAGTGCCATTGCGATCAGTACGCGTTGACGCTGGCCGCCTGAAAGCTCATGCGGATAGGAGTCAAGCGTACGCTTTGGGTCAAGTCCTACCAGGCGAAGCAGATCCTCTGCAGAGCGGGTACCGCCGCGCTTGGTGAGCTGCTTCATCTGTGATTTGATCAGCATTGAGGGGTTCAATGATGAAAGCGCATCTTGGTAGATCATGGCAATGTCACGACCGCGCAGTTCATTCATTTGCTTTTCTGAGAGATCCAACAAGTTGATGCCGTTGTATAGAATCTCGCCAGAAATTTGGGCTTTCTTGTCAAGCAGACCCATGATTGCAAGTGACGTGATTGATTTGCCGCAACCAGATTCGCCAACCAGACCCATTGTCTGATGTGGGCGAACAACAAAGCTGACGTGGTCAACAACGTCCACATCGCCATGACGCGGGAAGCGGATGCAGAGATCTTTGATTTCCAAAATAGGCGGCACTTCAGTATGCGCTTTGTAGCGGTCGGTACGAGTTTGTTCGACCTCTTTAAGTCGCGCGAGACGCTTTTCAAGCATTTCTGCCTGAGCTTTGTAAGCAAGTGTTGGATCTGCAACAAGGCGATCAGCTTCACGATCAGAGTTGAGGTCAGCATCCGACGCCTTGATAGGAGCTTTGGGTGCTGCAGCCATGGCGTCGGTCATACCCTCAGACAAGATGTTGAGGCACAAAACCGTAATCATGATTGCAAGGCCAGGGAAGAGCGCTTGCCACCACTGGCCAGCCAAAACGCCAGCACGTGCGTCAGCAAGAATGTTGCCCCAGGTTGGAGTTGGCTCAGGGATGCCTGCGTTGATGAAGGAAAGTGAAGCCTCGAAAACGATAGCATCAGCAACCAAGACGATGGTAAATACCATAACTGGTGCAATGCAGTTACGAATGACGTGCTTAACCAAAATCCAGGGAGCACGAGCGCCGCTTACCACAACAGCACGAACGTAGTCTTGCCCATATTCGCTTACGACATTAGCTCTCACGATACGCGTGATCTGCGGTATATACAAAAAGCCGATAGCGAAAATAAGCGATGGCAGATTGTTGCCGAATACGGTAACAAATACGCAAGCAAGTGCGATGCCTGGGAATGACATGATGACGTCCATGCAACGCATGATGACTTCAGAGACACCCTTGCGAGCAACTGCTGCAATAGAGCCAAAGATTGCGCCGAAGAACAGGGCAAAAGCAGTAGCGCAAATACCAATTGTCAGCGAGTATCGCGAGCCATAAATCATGCGCGATAAAACGCCGCGACCCTTATCGTCGGTGCCGAACAAAAACTCTGCATCAGGTGCTTGACGAGCCATAAAGATCTCATAGGGGTCATGAGGCGCGATTAGCGGGGCAAATACCGCTGCAAGAACAAGCAAAACAAGTACCACAAGTGAAATGCGTGAACCAGTGCTCATTGCCTTCCAACGACGGAAGCGAACTTTACCTGGGTTTGCCTCCATTTTAGAGGTGAGGCCTTCTCGAAGTTTAACCATTGAGCCTACACCGTCCTAATTCGAGGGTTGATAAGGATATAGAGCATATCAACGATGATGTTGATAACAATGAAGGCAACAGCAACGGTAACCGTTACGCCTTGCACCAAGGTGGGGTAGTTGTTTTGTACGCCTTGCAAAATGGTCATGCCCATGCCTGGCAGGTTGAAGATAACCTCAATAACAACGGCGCCACCAATAAGATAGCCAATACGCAGACCTAAAACGGTAACAGGCGTAATGAGTGCGTTGCGCAAAACGTTGCGAGCAATGACAACGCGGCGCGGAATGCCGGCACCGATTGCGGTACGAACGTAGTCTTTATCAAGCTCTTCAACCATTGCAGTACGAATGACGCGCGTAAGGGTGCCCGCTACCGGAATGCCAAGGGCGAATGCGGGCATGGCCATGCGCGCCAAATAACCGCCTGGGTTGGTGAAGAAGTTTGGCAAGTCTCCTGATGCGGGAAGAACGTGAAGCGTTGACGAGAATAGCAAGATCAGCAATACCGCAAGCCAGAAAGACGGCGTTGCAATGCAGAGGATTGAAAACACGCGAATAATCTGATCAGGCCAACGATCTCGGTAGACAGCTGAAATGATACCCAAAATGACAGCGAGTACCACTGCGATAATCAAGCCAATAAAGGTGAGTTGCAGCGTGATGGGCAAAGCTTCGCTCACACGATCTAGAACTGAGTTTTGGGCTGCACCATATGTGCCGAGATCGCCCTGTACGAGGCCGACCAAAAAGTTTCCATATTGTACAATCCAAGGTTGGTTCAAACCATGTTGTTCTCGGTAGGCCTCTAAGGCTTCCGGGGAGGCGCTTTCTCCAAGTGCCGAATAAGCTGGATCAATCGGAGAAAACGACATGATGAAGAACACAAGAAGGGTGACGCCGAAGATCATGATGGGCAAAGCAATAAGGCGATTGCCAATCAGACGCAAGAGGTTGTTCACCGTGTTCCCCCTTTCCTACTTAGCGGGTGGGGTAGGGTGCCCCGCGATTGACATGCCGATCTACTTCTTGCCAATTGTTGCCAAGAAGTAGACTCTTGCATTATATACCGAAGATTCGCCGATTCTCTCCGCACACCCACGAGTAATTTACAGATATTGAAAAATACAAAATTAATTCGGCTTTTTAATGCGAGAGCAGGGGTTTTACCTGACCTTATGACATAGGTTTATCAACAAAAAAGCGACCCGCATAAAAGCGGATCGCTTTGAGACGATTAAGACCTTGCACACCTTAGGTGTTTTACTGAAGGCTCACAGTCGATCTCAGGTGAACTATTTAGCTGAAACACCCTTGAACTGAAGACCGGTGCAGCCGATCGGCAGGAAGTTGTTAACTTTGTCATCGAGGAACGCAGTAACAACCTGGCGGTGTACGATCGGGTACAGCGGAACTTCTTCAGAAAGCAGGTCGAAGCATTGCTTCCACAGGTCTTTTTGCTCTGAACCTTCAGCTGCAAATGCCTGATCCATAAGCTCATGGAGTTTCTCGTAACCTTCAGAACCCTTCCAAGAAGAGCGCTTTTCGGTCCAAGAATTGTCACCATACCACCAGTTCATCAGCAGGTCAGGGTCGGTGCCGAAGCAACCCGGGTCACCAGGAGCAACAACGATATCGAAAGGCTGAACAGCATCGTCGGTATCGCAGCGGTTTGCATAAAGTGAAGACGAAGCCTGAGAAGAAATCTCAGCGGTTACTCCAACTGCTTGCAGGTCTTGCTGAATCTGAGTTGCCAAACCAGCAATCCAACCAGCGTCAGTGGTGTCCATAACAATAGACAGATCCTTTACGCCAGCTTCATCAAGAAGTTGCTTTGCTTTATCAACGTCATGGTTGAAGTCGTTGGTAGCAGGACCGGTGTAGTCAACATGAGACTCAGGTAAGAAGCTTTGCGGACGCGTAGCAACATCCGGCAGAGCGTTTTGGATCATCTTTTCGTAGTCGATTGCATATAAGAATGCTTGACGTACGCGAGGATCATCAAACGGAGCCTTCTTGGTGTTAAACATCATGAAAGCAACAGCGAAGCCTTGAACGTTTTCAACAGATGCGCCGGTGCCGCTGACCTGAGCAACCAAGGTAGCAGGAACGTTTTCCATGATTTGATCGGTGCCGTCTTGCAAGTGCGAAGCACGAGAAGTGTCGTCAACGATAACGTCATAGGTGATCTTGTCTACCAAGGCAGGGTTTTGGCCATTGTATTGGTCGTTCTTGACAAATACCAGCTGGCCGCCTTCTTGACCATTGACCGCTTCATACTTGAAAGGACCAGAGCCGATAGGCATCTTGGTGAGCTCTTCGTCGGTTGCGTCTTTCGGAACAACAACAACGAGCGGCAAGCGGGTGGTAAGAAGTGAGGTCGGCTTGTTAAGTTTGATAGTTACCGTGATGTCATCTTTTGCTTCCATGCTGTCGATAAAGGAAAGCATCGGAGCGTACAGAGAACCATCAGCTTCTACGCAGCGCGTGTAGCTTGAAACGACGTCTTCTGCAGTGACCGGGTTGCCGTTTGAGAATTTAGCGTCAGCACGCAGCTTAACCTCATATTCGGTATCTGAAACCTCGGTAGGCTCACCATCTGCCAAAGCCGGGTAAGGCTTGCAACCATTTGCCATATCAAGCATGTACAAACCTTCGACAACGTTCCAGTTAGCACCTTGCGCCAAGCCCGAAGAGTTGTTCATCGGCAAGAAGTTGTCAGTCTGATAGCTTACGCCAGCGCGCAGCTCAGATGAACCGCTCGTTGAACCGCCTTCGGTAGAACCGCCCTCAATTGGGGCGTCACTGCTACCGCAAGCGGTAAGTGAAAGACCTGCAACTGCGGCAGTGGCTGCTGCGCCGCCAACTAAGAATGAGCGGCGAGATAATGACGGACTTGAAAGATGTTGCATAGGTTTCCCTCCATTTCGGTTTAAAGCATCACGCTTTGCAACATATATATGTACACCATGCCAGTATACATATAACCAAGTACTCATTATCCCTGATTCGCGTCCAGTTCGGGCGCATTTTGCCAGAATAATATAAATCGATTGATTAGTTGGCTCTATATCGCCTGATTAAAGCTTTATGCGTAAAACCGTGTTACCAAATTGTTACACAGATATTCACAACATAATGGCTGACCACTTGCCGAATGCAGACCCCCTGCAATAAGCGATATAACATTTGAGAGCATGCAAGCGACGCTTTGCCTGTTACTATGCAACTACCAATTATCTTTGGGTGTGGCGCGTAATTTAACGCGTCACTTTCCGTAAAAGGCGCATTTTTGTCAGAGCGCACGAAAAGATTGATTGGTCTGCAGGCAAGAGGAGTTCGCAATGTTTGCAGGTTGCCCCCTTATTTCGCGAGGAGATATCTATGGCTAGAGAATTCAAGTCAATGGATGGCAACAACGCGGCAGCATATGTTTCATATGCATTTACCGAAGTTGCTGGCATCTATCCCATTACGCCATCAAGTCCTATGGCTGACTTAGTTGACCAGTGGTCTGCAGCCGGTCAAAAGAATATTTTTGGCACCACCGTTAAGGTGTGCGAAATGCAGTCAGAAGGTGGCGCAGCTGGATCAGTTCATGGCTCGCTTGCTGCTGGCGCGTTGACAACAACCTATACTGCATCGCAAGGTCTGTTGTTGATGATTCCTAATATGTATAAGATTGCAGCCGAGATGCTGCCTTGTGTATTGCATGTTTCAGCGCGTACCGTTGCTACGCAAGCGCTTTCAATTTTTGGCGATCATTCCGATGTTATGGCATGTCGTCAAACTGGTTTTGCAATGCTGGCTGAAAGCAACGTGCAAGAGATTATGGACCTATCAGCGGTAGCTCACTTAGCTGCAATTAAGGGTCGCATCCCATTTATTAATTTCTTTGACGGTTTCCGCACCTCTCATGAGGTCCAAAAGATTGCTGTGTGGGATTACGCCGATCTTGCTGAGATGTGCGACATGGATGCAGTTCGCGCATTCCGTGAGCATTCGCTCAATCCTGAGCGTCCTGCTATGCGCGGCTCTCACGAAAATGGCGACATCTTCTTCCAGCATCGTGAGGCATGCAACTCTCACTATGACGCTTTGCCTGCTGTAGTTGAAGAATACATGGCCAAGGTAAATGAGAAGCTTGGAACCGATTACCAGCTCTTCAACTACTATGGTGCACCCGATGCTGACCGCGTGATCATTGCTATGGGCTCATTTAATGATGTGGCCGAAGAGGTTATCGATTACCTGAATGCTCAGGGCGAAAAGGTCGGTCTTATTAAAGTTCGTCTCTATCGTCCGTTCGTTACCGATAAGTTTGTTGCGGCGCTGCCTAAGACCTGCACGAAGCTTGCGGTAATGGATCGCACTAAAGAGCCAGGTGCAGTTGGCGAACCGCTTTATATGGACGTCGTGAACGCTTTGGCTCAAGAAGGCGTAGAGGGCATTACGGTCGTTGGTGGCCGCTATGGTCTCGGATCAAAAGACACCCCACCTTCATCGGTGTTTGCTATTTATACCGAGCTCGCAAAAGATGCGCCTGCTCGTGAGTTTACCGTAGGTATCGTAGACGATGTCACAAACCTGTCGCTTCCCGAGGATCCGTCTGCTCCAAATACCGCAGCTCCGGGCACTATTGAGTGCAAGTTCTGGGGTCTTGGTGGTGATGGTACCGTTGGTGCAAACAAAAACTCAATCAAGATCATTGGTGATCATACCGATAAGTATGTTCAAGCATATTTCCAGTATGACTCCAAAAAGACTGGTGGCGTAACTATCAGCCACTTGCGTTTTGGCGATGCACCTATTCGCAGCCCCTACTATGTAAATAAGGCTGACTTTGTGGCTTGCCATAATCCGTCTTATATCACCAAGCGTTTCCCCATCGTAAAAGACGTTAAACCTGGTGGATCATTCATGATCAACTGCCAGTGGGATCTTGAGGAGCTTGAGCACCATCTCAGCGCTGAGGCAAAACGCTACATTGCCAATAATGATATTAATCTCTACACCATTAATGCAATTGATTTAGCGCGCGAAATTGGCATGGGCAAGCGCACTAATACCATTTTGCAATCTGCCTTCTTTACACTGGCGAAGGTTATGCCGCAAGAAGACGCCATTCGCTATATGAAAGATGCGGCTACCAAGTCATACCTGAAGAAGGGTCAAGACGTGGTGGATATGAACCATCGTGCTATTGATGCAGGTGCTACGGCGTTCGTTAAGATTGATGTTCCTGAAAGCTGGAAAGAGGCAGTTGACGAACCTGTCGCAAGTGAGCTCGAGGGTCGTCCGGAAGTTGTTCGCATGGTTGAGTCAATCATGGAGCCGGTATCTCGCATGGACGGCGATAGCTTGCCGGTATCTGCATTCGTTGATCATGTGGATGGTCAGTTTGAGCTGGGCGCTGCTGCTTACGAAAAACGCGGCGTTGCAGTTACGGTTCCGACCTGGGCAAAAGAAACTTGTATCCAGTGTCATCAGTGCTCATTTGTATGCCCGCATGCAACTATTCGTCCGTTTGCGCTGTCTGAGGAAGAAGCTCAAAACGCTCCTGAGGCAACCAAGCTGGTTCCGGCAAAAGGCAAGCCCGCTCAAGCAGCAGGTTATTTGTATACGATGGCTATCTCGCCGCTTGATTGCATGGGCTGCGGCGTGTGTGTAAATGTGTGCCCAACAAATTCGCTCGCTATGGTACCTACTGAGGACGAGTTAGATCAGCAGGCAGTCTTTGATTATTGTGTGGCTGACGTAACACCGAAACCTGAGCTTATTAATGCAACTGTCAAGGGCAGCCAATTTAGCCAGCCTTTGTTGGAGTTCTCCGGCGCATGCGCAGGATGCGCAGAGACTGCTTACGCGCGCCTGATCACGCAGTTGTATGGCGACCGCATGTTTGTTTCTAATGCAACTGGTTGTTCTTCAATTTGGGGTGGCCCGGCAGCAACCTCGCCCTATACCGTCAACAAAGATGGACACGGTCCTGCTTGGTCAAACTCGCTGTTCGAAGATAACGCCGAGCATGGTTTGGGAATGCTATTAGGCCATGAGGCAGTTCGCGCTAAGTTGGTTGCAGATACCGAAGCTCTCCTTGCAATCGATACGCTCGATGAGGAAGTGCGCGTTGCTGCAAATGCTTGGCTCGATGCGATGGGATCAGCTGAAGAGAGCAAGGCTGCTGCAAGCGTATACGTGGCTGCACTTGAAGGTGTCCAAGGCGACGCTCGTGCAATTGCAGATGCAATTCTTGAGAACAAAGAGTATCTCACGAAGAAATCGGTATGGATCTTCGGTGGCGATGGTTGGGCTTATGACATTGGTTATGGCGGTCTTGATCATGTATTGGCCTCTGGCGAAGATGTGAATGTATTTGTCTTTGACACCGAGGTATATTCAAACACTGGTGGTCAGGCTTCGAAAGCTTCCAACATTGGTCAGGTTGCTCAGTTTGCTGCAAGTGGTAAGGATATCAGCAAGAAGAGCTTGACTGAGATTGCTATGGCATATGGTTATGTATATGTAGCGCAAGTTGCTATGGGTGCAAATCCTGCTCAAACTATCAAAGCTATTACTGAAGCAGAGGCATATCCAGGTCCTTCGCTTATCATCGGTTATTCACCTTGTGAGATGCACTCAATCAAAGGTGGCATGACTAACTGCCAGGCTGAAATGAAGAAGGCTGTTGAGTGTGGCTATTGGAACCTGTTCCGCTTTAACCCGGCAGCTGATGCGGGCAAGAAGTTTGTTCTTGACTCAAAAGAGCCTGCTGGTGGATATCGCGACTTCCTCATGAATGAAGCTCGCTATAGCCGTCTTACACGCGAATTCCCCGAGCGCGCCGAAGAGCTCTTCGAACTCAACGAAGAAGCTGCTATGAAGCGTTTTGAGCATCTGACGAAATTGAAGGATGTGTACGCGGGCGAATAATCGCTAGGCGCATAGCAAAACACGAGAGCCGCATGGTCGTTTGACTCATGCGGCTCCCTTTTTTACTCTCAAGTCCTATAGCCCTAAAACTCACTAAAGGCTCTTTGACATCCATTGATGCTCAACATGTTCGTCAAATTCGATAGGTCCATAGGCAATATAGCCGGCGCGTTCGTAAAAAGGTTGAGCTTGTACTTGGGCATGGAGGTGCATTTCGGTAGCACCGTGTTCTTTTACACAGCGCTCGGCTTCTGCAAGAATAGCTGATCCGTACCCGCTCTTTCGCTGTTCAGGTAATACGGCCAGCCTTCCAAATATCCATGTTTCAGGTGCGTTTGGAAAGCCGTCTTGGACATATGAAGGGAATATGCGCGCACAGCCTACCAGCTCACCTTGATCGTAGGCTGTAATGCAGATGACTTCGTCATGATTGTCGATTTCGTCAAATTCATCTTGAAACCCTTGTTCGATCATAAATACGCGCTCACGAATTGTCTTTGCATCTTCAAATGAGTTGGTTTTAAACGTCAGGCTCACGTGCTCTCCTTATGCTTTTTAATATGTCGGTTTGGTGATTTAGCATTGTAGAGCATGCGCGGATTAAAAAAGAAACTGCTTACAAAAAATATTCAGCATAGCGTCTGCTTGGCAACAGGGGCATGGCGCTTTGTTTGCGCTTCGATGTATACGAATACACATCCAAAGATAAGACCTAGTATCAATATATCGGTATTTATAAGACCAAGGAGGTCATGATGAAGCGCTTTACACGTCGTCAATTTGTCGCAGGTGGAGCAGTTGCAGCTCTTGGTTCCACACTGGCAATGGCAGGCTGTGCGCCAATGAGCCATGATGAGGCTCTTGAGAAGGAAAAAAATGCAGCGACCAATGGTAGTGGTAACTCAGAAGGTGGCGTTACTGCAATCGGGCAGGGTATGGGCAAGCATGGCAACTTTGATGTAGAGGTTTCCATGAAAGACGGAGCAATTGATCGTATTACCGTGCTCGATTCCCGCGAGACGCCTGGCATGGGTGATGTTGCCATGAATAAGCTCACCAAGGCAATTATCGACAACCAAACCCTTGCTGTTGACACAATTTCTGGAGCAACACTTTCGTCTATGGCATTTCTAACTGCAGTAGGATCTGCGCTTGATACTCTCGGCGAGAGTTCAGAGGATTGGAAGAATCGTGATCAGGTTGCTTGGCAAAGCGATGTTGAAGTTCCTGATCAGACAGATGTCGTTGTCATTGGTGCTGGTGGTGCTGGTTTTGCTGCAGCAATTACGGCTGCCAATGAAGGCAAGTCAGTTGTGCTTCTTGACAAAATGGGTGTATATGGTGGCGACACTGCTTTGTCTGGCGGCGAGATGGCAGTTCCTGGAAACTGGATTCAGGTTACACAAGGGGTTGAGGATAGCCCGGATAACCTTATAGAAGATATGCTCGTTGGTGGTGACAATAAAGGTGATCCTGAGTTGGTTGCAATTATTGCCAACGGTGCGCTTGATTCTGCAAATTGGTTGACCTATGAAGGTGGTGTTTCGTGGAAGCACGACCTCATGCAATTTGGCGGACACAATATTAAGCGCTCCATTATTCCAATTACGCATTCGGGTTCAGAAATGACAACGAAGCTCACAAACCGCGTCAACACGATTGACGAGATTGTGCTTGTCGATAATCTCAAGGCAACTGAACTTGTTCAAGACGACTCTGGTGCAATTACCGGCGTCAAAGTTGAAAACCAAGTAACCGGCGAAGAGAAGACTATTTCATGCAACGCTGTTGTTTTGGCAACAGGTGGTTTTGGTTCTAATATTGAGATGCGTGTTCAGTACAACCCCGATATGGACGACAAGATTTTGTCAACTGACTCGGTAGCTGCTCAAGGCGATGGAATTGTGATGGCTCAAGCAGTTGGCGCTGACACTATCGACATGGAATATATCCAGACCTATCCGGTATGCGATCCTGAAACAGGCGCACTTTTGTACGTGGGTGACGTCCGCCTTGAAAACTATGGCATCTTGGTCAACAAGGAAGGCGAGCGCTTTGTTCAAGAGCTTGATCGTCGTGATGTGATCTCAAATGGCATCAAGAGCCAAACTGATGGTGTTGCATATCTTTTGTTTGATCAGAAGGCTGCCGATGAAACTGGTTTGGTTGAGCAGCATGCTGACGAATATGAAAATAGCGAATCGCGTGGTGTCATCGTTAAAGCTGATACGTTGGAAGAAGTCGCGAATACTCAAGGTGTAGATCCTGATGCATTGCAGGCTACCGTTGATCAATGGAATGAGTATTGTGCAAATGGCGAAGATCCAGACTTTAACTATAGTGCAGAGATGAACACGATCGATGAAGGTCCGTATTATCTTATGGCTTGCAAGCCGGCTGTACACTACACCATGGGCGGTCTGCACATTACACCAGAAGCTGAAGTACTCAGTGTTGACGAAGAAGTTATTCCAGGCTTGTATGCTGCAGGTGAAGTAGCAGGTCACAAGATGGGTACCAACCGTCTTGGTTCTTGCTCTATGAGCGATATTTATACCTTTGGTCGTATTGCCGGCAAGAATGCAGCAAACTATAACGCGTAAGCAAACGACCGCATATAGCGAGTGCATGATAGAGCCGCTTTGCTATGAAGTTTGTACAGGTGCAGATGAAACGTAGATTTTCACCTGCACATAAGATGATCGATTTGATGGCTTGGGTGAACCTGTACAGGTTTGCCCAAGCTTTTAGTTTGCGTATGGTGAGACGTTTATGTAGTTTGGTCTGCGGTGAGATTTGGCATAGAGGCGTTTGGCGCGCAGTTCCGAAAGATCAAGCGGGACGATTGGGATTGGTTGGCTCAGTTTTGGATATGCTACGCTACCAGCAAACGAGCGGGGGCTTTGGTGCACCATGATGCTATTAAGTCGAAAGCCGATGATATGGGCTGAGCTTTGAAGCGTAGATCCATAAAGACGCATTAATTCAATGCAGGGCTCAACATCTGCTTCACGTACGAATAGGTGCATGCAATAACTTGGCTTGGGAGGTTTGCCTGCAGATACATTTTCCGCGCTGGAAGTTGTTCGGCGGTCGATAAAATTCGTATTTTCCATCGCGGCGCCCTCAACGTGCGACAAAAAGCTTGAAGCGTCATCGAGATTGGAGAAGGAAAGACAAACTGCGCGCTTGAAATACTCCAAGAGGTGTTGTTGGTCTTGATAACACATCGACTCTAAAGGATCGGCGGGGGTGGGACGAGTTTTTTGTGCGGTTGCAGGGAGGGTAGTGTTGCCCGCCTGCAGATGTGTGACATATTCTGGATATAATTTCCTCTGTTTCATGCCGCGAGTTGCGGAAAAAAGTACAATTTCTTCCACGGTAATGTTTTCCATATGTAAGTAATGCAAAAGCATCTCTCTGCGTGCATTTAGCTCGGTTTTTGCAAGCGGATCATCTACATAGATATGCATGAGGTAGTGTTTTTTGTTTTCGGTATCACCTTTGTAAGCACGAGTATCTTCGCAGATATGCATGCCATTAATATGGGCAAGCAAAAAGAGCGCGGCTGACTCAGCTGCTGACCACGTTGCAATGATAGCGCGAGCAAGAGCGGTATTATTTTGAGCAATATGTTGTGCCTTTTTTTGCTTTGGCGAAGCTTTGGCCATATATGAGGCAAAACTTGTTTCTAAGCTTTCCACGTAAATCCTTTTGGTAGTCGTTGTTGGGCTTCATTGTAGCAGTGCATACTATCGTGCGATTTTCAAATGCTTGCGAATAATAAAAAACTATAGAACACATGTTTGTAATATATGATAGAGTGGAGCATGCGTTGTATCAAGGAGGAATAGTTATTTAATCGTGAATGAGCACTTAGACAATCATCCACACAAAGGCGATACTTATTCGTCCTCGCCATTGCTTTCGCGCTTTAGTGTGCCAGTTTGTCGATGGTTTGAAAAAACCTTTGATGCTCCTTCTCCTATACAAATAGATGCGTGGGACTCTATAGAACAACAAGTTAATACGTTGGTGATAGCGCCTACTGGATCAGGAAAAACACTGTCGGCGTTTCTGATTGCTCTTGATGAGCTTATTCGCGAAAAGGTTGAAGCCGCAAAAAGCAATCAAGCGCAGCGTTTAGGCGTGAAGGTGATATATGTATCTCCGCTCAAAGCGCTTGGCGCAGATATTGAGCGCAATCTTCGTGCGCCACTTGCTGGTATCGAGCAATGCGCTCATGAGGCGGGTTTGCCTTTTGAGCCTGTGCGGGTAGGTATTCGTACTGGCGACACAACGCCTGGGGAACGTCGCAGTCTCATTTCGAAACCACCCGATATTTTAATCACCACGCCAGAGTCGCTTTATCTGATGCTCACTTCCAAGGCGCGCGAGACGCTACGTACGACCACAACCGTAATCGTAGATGAAATTCATGCGCTTGCTTCTACGAAACGTGGCGCTCATCTGTCGCTTAGTCTTGAGAGACTGGATGATCTGCTCGAGCGCCCCGCCCAAAGAATTGGTCTATCGGCTACCGTATGGCCGCACGAGCGGGCTGCTGAGTTTTTAGGTGGCATACACCCTGTTCAAGTGGTTGCACAATCTGCGAAGCTTCCCTTTGAGATGGCCATTACCGTGCCCGTTCGCGATATGACTGCAATACCGGCTTTGTCTTTGACCGGTTCTCGAAGCATGCAAGGTGCTATACGAGGATTCGGTCCGCGTCGCGCACCTATTGAGCAGGCATGGAAGTCGGATCGCGCGCTTGCTGCGGCTTTAAGAAAAGACGGCATTGTAGCACCCGATGCCCGCACTGAGACGACATCTATCTGGCCTCATATTGAACAAGCTATTTTGCAGGAAGTGCTTTCGCATACCTCTACCATTGTATTTGTTAATTCCCGTGGCTTGTGTGAGCGGCTGACTGCGCGTTTAAATGAGCGTTATGCAACGCTGCTCGAAGCAAACAAAGCGAGCAAGTCCTCTTCTGGGTGCGATTCAAAAGAAGATCAATCGCCAGAAGTTTGTAAGGCAGCAAAAGCATCCACCAAGCTCACGACGCCTTTTGTTTCGGTTCGCTCTGACATTGGTTCAGTTTCTGAGCTGGTAGCTAGTTCTGAGCATGTCATAGCCAAAGCGCATCACGGATCAATCTCGAAGGAAAAGCGGCGTCTCGTTGAGCAAGAGCTCAAACAAGGCGTCATACCATGCGTGGTTGCTACCTCATCTTTAGAGCTTGGTATTGATATGGGCGCTGTTGATTTGGTGATTCAGGTGGCTGCTCCTTTAAACGTTGCTAGCGGGCTTCAGCGCATAGGGCGCGCAAATCATCAATTCGGCGGTGTTTCTGTTGGCAAGATATTTCCCCGAACACGCGCCGATATTTTAGATGCGGCGGTTATAGCTGAAGGCATGCGCGCAGGTACCTTAGATGAATTGACGCTTGTCGAAAACGCGCTTGATGTGCTTTCGCAACAAACCGTAGCTGCGGTGGCGGTTGATGAGATAAGTGTCGATGCGTGGTTTGAAACGGTTGTGCGGAGTGCATGCTATCGCAATTTGACCCGGCGTGCTTTTGAAAACGTATTGGGGATGCTCTCTGGGGCGTATTCATATAGAGACTTAGCTGATATATCTGCGCGAATTATTTGGGATAAGTCCACCCAGATGCTCAAAGCGCGTCCGACAACACAACAGCTTGCAGTCGGGTCGGCAGGCACTATTCCTGATCGTGGCACCTTTTCGGTGGTTTTGCCAGAAGGCGATGGCAAGCAAGGAAGGCGCCGGGTTGGTGAACTTGACGAAGAAATGGTGCACGAATCACGCGTGGGAGATGTTATCGCGCTCGGCACAACAACTTGGCAAATAACTGAAATAGCCGCTGATAGAGTCATGGTAAAACCGGCACCTGGCAAGATGGCGCGACTTCCTTTTTGGCATGGCGAAGCACTCGCCCGCACCTATGCTGCCGGGTGTGCTCGTGGAGCTTTTTTGCGTGAACTATCAGCTGAGCTTAGAGGCGTCCAAGATGCCGAAGATACTCAAGGTGTCCAGGATACCCAAGATGCCCAGGATGCCCAGGAACATAAAGCGCCAAGCTTTTCGCCGGCGGCACAGACGCGGCTTTCGCGCGCAGGTCTTGACGAGTATGCCCAAGACAATCTAGCGCACTATCTGGGCATGCAGAAAGCGGCAACGCATGTTATTCCCACTGACAAGCAGCTCGTCGTTGAGCAGTGCGAAGACGAGGCCGGTCAGTGGCGCATCATACTTCATACGCCTTTCGGTAGGCGCGTGCATGAACCCTGGGCGCTCGCGGTCGCGCAACGCGTAATGGCCACCGAAGGCTTCGATGCGCAAGTTGGTGCAAACGACGACGGAATTATCCTTCGCTATCCGCTCACAGAAACAACCATTCCGGGCATTGAGCTGTTTTTGTTCGATCCTGATGAGCTTGTCGAGATTGTCACGCATCTTATTGAGACAACGGCGCTGTTTGCTGCACGTTTTCGCGAATGTGCGGCGCGCGCACTAATTCTGCGCACGAAAGGGTACGGCAAGCGCATGCCGCTGTGGCAGCAGCGTCATGCGGCGGGGCAGCTTTTGGAGGTTGCAAGGACACTTCCTGATTTTCCGATAACTCTTGAGGCTGCCCGAGAGTGCTTGGTTGATGTCTTTGACTTAGCTGCCCTATCTGATGTTATGCGAAAGCTCGCCAGCCATACCATCCATATAAGCAGCATTCAAACGCAGGTTCCATCGCCCTTTGCGGCGAATTTGCTCTTTGGTTATGTGGGGGATCATCTCTATGATACCGATATGCCACATGCAGAACGTGCTGCATCGCTTTTGTCGGTTGACCCGGAGCTTTTAAAAGAACTGCTTGGCACTCAAGATATAGCTTCGCTTGTTGATCTGTCTGCTGAGCATGTGATAGAGCAACAACTGCAAAGGCTTGATGCTTATCGTGTGCCTTCTGGCGAAGAGAGCGTATTCGACCTTTTGGTTCATCTCGGATATGCAAGCCAAAGTGAACTTGCTTTACGCATAGAAGGCTCGCCAGATCAGCTAGCTGGATATTTGGCTTATCTTGAGCAACAACAGCGCGTTGTGAGTTTTATATTTGGCGAACATATCTTTTGGGCAAGTGTGCAGGCGGCTCAATATCTTTCAGATGTGGCGTCAATCAAGATCAATAATCCCGATATGATAGAACGTGTTCGCGAAAAAGCTCACCATGAGTCTGCCCAAAATTCAGCCACATCAAGCATCGATGAGTTGGCATATGTATTCGCCCGAACTCACGCAAGCTTTTCTGTTGAAGCATTTGCATCATGGGCATTTGTAGGGATTGGGTTTGCAAAAGATGCGCTTGCAAGACTTGCCGCAACAGGCTCTTTGCTAGAAGGCAAATTCGGTACAGATGTGCACGGCGCCGAAAAAACCTATATATCAGCGCAGGTTTTCAAGCGTGTACGATCTGCTACACAAGCACAAATACAAGCGCATATTCGCCCTGTTGACTCAGATGTTTACCTGCGATTTCTCTTTGATTTACAGGGGAGAGGTAACGAAGGTGCACCTTACTTGCAAGGAATAGAAGGAGTGGCTGAGGTTATTGCGCAATTTGAAGGCCTCGCTTTTCCTGCCGCATTATGGGAGCGTACGATATTTCCCACCCGTGTGAGAAATTACAAACCGGCATATCTCGAAGAATTACTCAATCAAGGCGAGGTTGTCTGGAAAGCTCAAGGGCTCGGTTCGGACATGCTTGTTTCGCTATATCCTGCTGATTCGCCATTTGCTCCGCTCGCTTTTGATCAGGTCGGAGGATCGCATATAACGCTCTCGTTTGACGAAGCGCATTTTGAGGGAGAAAGTGCGTATAGTTTGCAAAGCGTAGCGCAATGCTTGGTTAAGAGAGGTCCTTGTAGCGCAAGTCAACTGTTACACATGCTCGAAAACAATCCGGATGTTTTGATTGATGAGCAAACGGCGCTTAAAGCATTGCGAGTTCTTGCCTCACAGGGAAGGGCTACATCAACTTCAGCTGCATTTATTCGGCAAGCCAGTCAAACGTTAGAGGCATCTGCAACAAAAAGCGATACCAAACATGTGCGTTCGCATAACCGAGTGCGAAGCAGAAGATCCACGTCACATTATCGCTCTGAATTATACGCAGCTAAGCAAACAGCGCGCCGCTCAGTTATTGAGCGCACAAAAGCACTCAGCGCCTACGAGGGCATATGGTCTCTGACAGTACCTTCGCAAGAAGATTCGACGTCACAAGCAATTGGTTTGGTCGAAGCACTCTTAGATGCGTACGGGGTCATTACGCGTGATATTGCCTTGTTGGCGGGATGTAAAGGCGGCCTAACTTATCTGTATCCTGTACTTCGTCAAATGGAGGAGCAGGGCATGATCGTGCGAGGCATGTTTGTAGAAAACCTCGGTCCTGTGCAATTTGCTACCACCGAAACCATCAACACATTGCGCTCGTATGTTTCTGCATCAGATCTTAAAAAAGATGACATGTTTGTGCTGTCAGCCGACGATCCTGCATGCCTGTATGGCGCAGGTCTTGCCTGGCCTGTAGCAGAGGGCATAAAGCCAAGCAGAAAAAGCGGTTCTGTGGTGGTTATGTGCGCTGGTACACCCGTGCTCTTTGCTTCTGCAGGATTAAAGAACCTCGTAACTTTTACTGACGATACATCAGTTTTACTTCGCGCGTTTAAAGCTCTCGCAGCTTGCCCAGAGGCGTTGTTGCAAGCAGAATCGGCATCCGAGCGTGCTCGCAAAAAGCTTGTGGTGCAAACATGTAATGGCCAATCGGTATTTGAGAGTGGTTTCGACTTACTCCTTGCTCAAGCGGGGTTTGTGCGACTACCTGACGGGATGCGCCTCTATACGTCGCCGTTTTGATGGCGCCGCGCGTCTGCGCGATTACGTATCCAGGGAATCGTACGGAGCCCCAACACAAAAAAGGCGACCCAAACAGGTCGCCTTAGGTTTTATCTTATAACCCGGATTTTACCGTGAGCGCGTAATACACTTGACTGAACAGGCACTACTTTGTCTTTTCGAGCAATTTTTCAACCGCAGCTAGTTTGACGCACGTGACAAATACATCCATTGCGGCATCCAGCTCCTCAAGCGGGGGAAGCGTTGGAGCAATGCGAATATTTGCGTCATGGGGGTCCTTTTTGTACGGATAAGTAGCGCCAGCGCCAGTCATGGTAACACCAGCCTCTTTTGCCAGTTCGACAACGCGTTTTGCAGTGCCGTCTGGTCCGTTGAAGCTAATGAAATAGCCACCGCGCGGATTAGACCAGCTGCAGCCGTCAACTTCGGTGAGACCATCGTTGAGTTTTTCGACCACCAGTTCAAACTTAGGACGCAAAATTGCAGCATGCTTTGCCATGTGATTGCGAATGCCCTGCGCATCCTGTAAAAAGTATACGTGGCGCATTTGATTGAGCTTGTCATGTCCGATGGTTTGAACACCCATACGCTTTTTGATTTCGGCGACATTTTCAGGGCTTGCAGCAAGTGCTGAGATGCCTGCACCGGGGAAGGTGACCTTAGAAGTTGATGCAAACTTAAGCGGACGATTCGGGTTTCCGGCCTCAGCAGAAGCTTTCGCGATATCTAAAACGTGGTCTTGCTCTTGCGGGTTGTCAAATAAGTGGTGCACGCAATAGGCGTTGTCCCAGAAGATGCGAAAATCTGGAGCTGCTGTTTGCATGCTGGCAAGACGGCGAACAACTTCATCAGAATACGTTACGCCACCAGGGTTGGAATAGGTGGGAACACACCAGATGCCTTTGATGGAAGGATCTGCTGCAACGAGGCGTTCCACCTCATCCATATCTGGACCGTCTTCGTTCATAGGAACCGTAATCATCTCAATACCGAATTCCTCGGTGATGCCGAAATGGCGATCGTAGCCGGGAGCTGGGCAGATCCACTTTACGGTGTCAAGTTGACCCCAGGGCTTTTCGCCTTGCGTGCCAAACATCCAAATGCGTGCCAAGGTGTCATACATGATATTCAAGCTTGCATTTCCGAATACGATGACGTTTTCTGGTTCATCATCAAGCATGGTAGCCATAAGTGCTTTTGCCTCGGGCAGGCCATCTAAAACGCCATAGTTGCGGCAATCGGTGCCATCTTGAGCGGTGCAGTCTTTTAAGGTGGTTACGCTTTCGAGCATGGGCATGCTCAGATCGAGTTGAGCTTGCGCTGGCTTACCGCGCGCCATATTAAGCTTTAATCCGCGTGCTTTAATTTCGGCGTAGGTTTGCTCCAGTTCTGCTTTAAGCGCCTCAAGCTCTTCGGTACTTAAATCTGCATAGGTTGGCATCGATCTTCCTTTCCGTTTATCAATTGCGATAGGCATATCATTTCACAGTCATACCGTTCCCAGTATAAAGTTTCGCTTAATGAGCGTCGAGAGGTCATCAATGCCCTATAATCTCACCCGTTTTATTAGTACGGTTTGAAAGGGGGAGCACATGGTCTCTGGTGACTTTTGGGTTATGATCGCGATGCTCGTTTACTTCATCGTGGTATTAACCATCGGCTTTGTGTATATGAAGCGCTCTAATTCATCAGCGTCTGAGTACTTCCTGGGGGGCAGAAAGGTTGGCCCTTGGCTGACTGCTCTGTCGGCAGAAGCATCGGACATGTCGGGTTATCTTTTGATGGGTCTTCCTGGCGTAGCTTATTTTACGGGCGCATCTGATGCGGGTTGGACAGCAATTGGTCTTGCAATTGGCACCTATCTCAATTGGAGATTTGTAGCGAAGCGTCTGCGCAAGTATTCAGTAGTAGCGGGTGACTCTATTACGCTGCCTGGTTTCTATTCGCGTCGTTTTCATGACGATCGAAATATCGTTTCCACTATTGCAGCTTTGATCATCTTGGTCTTTTTCTGCGTATATGTTGGTAGCTGTTTTGTAACATGCGGCAAGCTGTTCAATACGCTGTTTGGTCTTGACTATGCCACCATGATGGTATTGGGAGCAATTATCGTATTCCTCTACACGCTGGTAGGCGGTTATTTGTCGGTTGTTGCAACTGACTTTGTTCAAGGTTGCTTGATGTTTTTTGCCTTAGCCATCGTATTGATTGGTTCTATTACCTGGGCAGGTGGCGTTGAAAACGTTGCTGCATTTTTGCAGGGCATCCCGGGCTTTTTGTCGGGCACAGAAATTGCGGTTCCAGTCTTGAGTGATGCGGGCGCGCAAATGACAGAAAACAATATGCCGCTCTTTGGTGATGCAGCTCCTTATGGCGTGCTCTCAATCGTTTCTATGATGGCATGGGGCTTAGGCTATTTTGGCATGCCTCAGGTGCTTGTTCGCTTCATGGGCATTCGCAGTGCTGAAGAAATTAAGCGCTCACGAACCATCGCGGTTACCTGGGTTGTTGTTGCGCTTTTCTGCGCTATTTGCATTGGTCTTGTCGGACGTGCAGTTATTCCACTTGAATTCGGTACGCAGTCTGCAGCCGAGAATATCTTCATCGTGCTTTCTCGTATGATCTTGCCGTCATTTTTGTGTGGCGTGGTGGTTTCAGGTATCTTGGCAGCTTCGATGTCCTCTTCGTCTTCGTATCTGCTTATTACCGGATCTTCGGTTGCCGAAAACATTTACCGTGGCGTCATTAATAAGAAGGCGACAGATCGTCAGGTCATGATCGTGGCTCGCATTACGCTCATCGTCGTCTTTTTGTTCGGCATCTTTGTCGCCTACGACGAAAACTCATCTATCTTTTACGTCGTCAGTTATGCCTGGGCTGGCTTGGGCGCGTCCTTCGGTCCGCTTACGCTCTTTAGTTTGTATTGGCGCCGTACGACCTGGCAAGGTGCGGTTGCAGGTATGGTTACCGGCACGGTTGCGGTGTTGGTATGGCACAACCTTATTGCTCCACTTGGTGGCGTATTTGGAATTTATGAGCTTCTGCCGGCCTTTATCTTGTCTGCGTTGGCAATTGTAATCGGCTCTAAGCTTTCACCTTTGCCCTCTGATGCAGTTTTGTATGAGTTTGATCATTACATGGATCACGCAGATGATCTTGAGGCTAAGACCTCCGCAGAAGCTGCTCGTGTAGCTCATGCAGCAGAGGCGGCAGAATAGGTAAACCGCTAGAGGCAAGGCACGTGAGGTTTTGTGTGCTTGACTCAACTGTTGTTTGTAAAAACAAAGTCATAAAGATTTGTGCGATAAAAGGTCTGTCGAAAACCAGCGGCAGGCCTTTTTCTTTAGGCGCTCATAAAAGCCTTTCGCCGCCACTTTGTTCACATCTTCTTTATAATCAACGAATGCTACATAATTGACCTGGGGTTATGAATAGGGCGTTCACACTTTTTTGCTCAGAGGTGTAAACGTGTTATCATGCATTCAAGCTTTTGCCCAATCAAACTACGTGCTCAATCTAGGAGGATTATTCGCATGAGCGAGCATACAATCGAACTCTCAAGGCGAGCTTTCTTTGGTGGCGCTGCACTTTTAGGCGCTGCATCTATGCTTACCCCCCAGACAGCTTTCGCCGTAACTTCTGCTGAGAAACAAGCAGAAGCAGATGAGGTACGCAATCAACTTGTTGGTTTACAAGCGGATCTTGAGACCGCTGCTGATAACTACTATCGCGCTCTTGACGAGCAAGAGGCTGCCCAGGCTGCAATGCAAGAGCAGCAAGCAAAAATTGATGACGCCAATGCTCAAATTGCTGAGCTGCAAGGGCAACTTGGTACCCGCGCACGCAGCATGTATCGCTCAGGCTCTTCTACCTTTTTGGACTTCATCCTTGGAGCAGCTTCTTTTGACGAATTCACGCAGAACTGGTCATTGCTTACCCAGATGAACCAAAATGACACTGATATGGTGTCGCAAACTAAGGCACTTCGCGAAGACTTGCAAGCCGCACGTGACGAATATGCTAACCAAGAGCAAATTGCTGCAGACAAAGCAGCGGAAGCTAAGCAAATTCAAGAAGACGTGCAAATCAAGGTCTCCAATGCTTCAGAGTTGTTAAATCAGCTTGACGAAGAAGCTCGCGAGTTGCTTGAACAAGAGCAAGCCGCCGCCGCAGCCGCTGCAGCCGCAGCAGCTGCCGCAGAAGCAGAAGCTCGCGCTCAAGCTGAGGCTGAAGCAGCTCGTCAGGCTCAAGTTGAGCAACAACAGCAACAGCAGCAAGCAACCGGCAATACTAATACTGGTGGTTCGGTAGACACCAGCAACAATGTAGTGGCAACCCCTGAGACTCCCGTTCAGTCAAATCCGGTTGGTAACTACGATAGTGTTGTTGGCTATGCAATGAGCCGTATTGGTTGCCCATATGTTTGGGGTGCTGAAGGTCCTGATGCCTTTGACTGCTCTGGATTGGTAACGTGGGCATATCGACAGGTTGGCATTAATCTTCCTCATCAAAGTGAGGCTCAGTATGCCGCTGCTGCTCGAGTGGTTCCCGTATCTGAGGCGCGTCCTGGTGATGTTTTGTGGCGTAATGGTCATGTAGGCATTGCGGTAAGCGCAGGTGGTACGCACTATGTACATGCTCCAACATTTGGCGCTTTAGTTCGTGACACCGATCCGCTGTCTTGGTCTGGTTTTACGGCTGCATTACAATTCTAAGAAAGCCATGTGTTTGTGGAAGTAGTACAACATCCACTTCAGCCAATATATAACAAAGAAAGCTCCGTTCTCATTTTAGGAACGATGCCATCACCGGCCTCCCGCGAGGCCGGTTTTTATTACGCGCATCCGCAGAATAGGTTTTGGCGGGTGTTGGCAGGATTGTTTGATGAATCAGTCCCGCAAACGATTGACGAAAGAACCGCATTTGCGCTGAGGCATCATATAGCTTTGTGGGATGTGTTGGCCTCATGTGAGATTGCCGGAGCATCTGATGCCTCAATAGCAAATCCACTCCCGAACAATCTTGCAGTTGTGTTTGATAATGCCCCCATACGGTGTGTTTTTACGACAGGCAAAAAAGCTGCGCAACTCTACCAGTGTTTTGATGCGCCACTCTATCCAAATGTCACCCATAAAGCTTTACCCTCCACAAGTAGCGCGAATGCTGCAATGAGTCTTGATGATTTAGTGGAGGCTTATCAAGCGATTTTGCGTGAGCTTATGTGAAACCTGTGAAGGGGAGTGGTGAAGATATGCGCCAATAAAAGCGCTCTTTGCCGAAAGTTTTCGCGAAATTTGGTTTGATGTGGCATTTTGATAGCTATACTTACGTGCTAAGCCCATGCAACGAGCCGGAAAAACGGATAAATCGTGGAGACACGCCCGGGGGCGTGTTAACAGTTGACACCAAGTTGTTGGTAGCGTATTATTCTCCTGCTCGTTTATTTGGGAAAGCCAAATAGCGGGCAGGCAGCTTGATAATTACACATGAATTAAGCAGCGAATCAGGGGCGTGTGCCCGAGTGGTTAAAGGGGACGGGCTGTAAACCCGTTGGCTTTGCCTACCTAGGTTCGAATCCTAGCGCGCCCACCATTTGCCTGTGTAGCTCAGTCGGTAGAGCACTTCGTTGGTAACGAAGAGGTCACCGGTTCAAGTCCGGTCGCAGGCTCCATGCTTTTTTGGCGGTGTAGCTCAGTTGGTCAGAGCACACGGTTCATACCCGTGGCGTCACTGGTTCAAATCCAGTCACCGCTACCATTGCTACTATCGCGTCCGCTTGTCGGGCGCTTATCATTTTGGTTTTACTTTTCGCGTAATGCATTCTCTTTAAGGAGGAGAAACATGGCAAAGGAGAAGTTCGAGCGTTCCAAGCCGCATGTTAACATTGGTACTATTGGCCACGTTGACCACGGTAAGACTACGCTGACTGCCGCTATTTCAAAGACGCTGTCTGAGAATGATGGCTCTCATGGCTCCGCTACCGCTGACTTCACGGCTTTTGATCAGATCGACAAAGCTCCGGAAGAGCGCGAGCGTGGTATCACGATTTCTATTGCTCACATTGAGTACCAGACGGACACCCGTCACTATGCACACGTTGACTGCCCGGGTCACGCTGACTACGTCAAGAACATGATCACCGGTGCTGCTCAGATGGACGGTGCAATCCTCGTTATCGCTGCTACCGACGGTCCTATGGCTCAGACTCGTGAGCACATCCTGTTGGCTCGTCAGGTAGGCGTACCTTACATCGTAGTCTTCCTGAACAAGTGCGACATGGTTGACGACGAAGAGCTCATCGAGCTCGTTGAGATGGAAGTACGTGAGCTGCTTGACAGCTACGAGTTCCCGGGCGACGACACTCCGATCATCCGTGGTTCTGCTCTGAAGGCTCTCGAGGGCGACAAAGAGTGGCAGGAAAAGATTTGGGAGCTCATGGATGCAGTTGACTCTTACATCCCGACTCCTGAGCGCGACGTTGACAAGCCATTCTTGATGGCTGTTGAGGACACTATGACCATTACTGGTCGTGGTACCGTTGCTACCGGCCGTGTAGAGCGTGGCGTTCTGCATGTAAACGACCCGCTGGAGATCGTTGGCATCAAAGAGACCCAGAACACCGTTTGCACCGGTATTGAGATGTTCCGCAAGCTCCTCGATGAGGCTCAGGCTGGCGACAACATCGGCTGCTTGCTCCGCGGTATCAAGCGTGAAGAGATCGTTCGTGGTCAGGTTCTTTGCAAGCCGGGCAGCGTAACTCCTCACACCGAGTTCGAGGGTCAAGTTTACATCCTCACCAAGGAAGAGGGTGGACGTCATACCCCGTTCTTCGATGGTTATCGTCCGCAGTTCTACTTCCGTACCACCGACGTTACTGGTGTAGCTCACCTGCCTGAGGGCACCGAGATGGTTATGCCGGGCGACAACGTAACGATCAAGGGCGAATTGATTCACCCGATCGCTATGGAAGAAGGCCTTAAGTTCGCTATCCGCGAGGGTGGTCGCACCGTAGGCTCTGGTCGTGTTACCAAGATCTTTAAGTAACATTACCTGCTAATTCGCAATGTGGTGGGGTTCGCTTAGCGGCGAGCCCCACTTTGTAAGAGATTCATGTGTAGTCTATCTTGTGAGCTTTGAAGAATAGGTAAAAGGAGAATTCATGCGTACGATGGTCACTTTGGCGTGCACTGAGTGCAAGCGTCGCAATTATACGACCACCAAAAACAAGCAGAACAATCCTGACCGTATCGAGTTGAAGAAATATTGCAAGTGGTGCCGTGAGCACACTGTGCATAAGGAAACTCGCTAGTACGTCAGGAGTTTGTACGAGCATAGGCCAGTAGCTCCAATTGGTAGAGCGGCGGTCTCCAAAACCGCATGTTGGGGGTTCGAGTCCCTCCTGGCCTGCCAGCTCGAAACTAGCTCTACATATGAGCAGCTTGTATTCAGGTTGCTTTGATGAGCAGCTTGAGGACAGGCTGCTTGTTTGATGTTCAGACGGAAACGATTCCGATAAAGGATTCAAATGGCAAAGAAATCAAAAACTCAGCGCGCTAAAGCATCAGCAGCTCGTGCTGCTCGCAAAGAGCAGCAGCTTCGTGATGCACAAGTTGCTGCCGAGGCAAATGAGATCTCTGATGCAGAGGTTGATACCATTGAGGATGCAAAAAAGAAGCTCTTCAAGCGATCTGAGAACAAGGACGCTTCCGTAAACAACGGCAAACAAGGTAAAGCTCAGGAAAAGGGCGTTGCTAAAAAGGCTGAAAAGAAGCCTGCTAAGAAAAGCCGCCTCCAGTTCCTTAAGGACGTTAAATTAGAGCTTAAACGCGTAACGTGGCCAACGAAGCAAGATGTTCTTCGTTGGAGTGTTGTAGTTGTAGTTGCGCTTCTGTTCTTTGGTGTGTATGTTGCCCTTCTTGACAACGTTGTAATTACGCCGGTACTTGTTGGTATTTCTGGATTAGCAGGTCTGGGGGCGTAGAGCAGATGTCAAAGAAATGGTATGTGTTGCATACCTACTCAGGGTATGAGAATAAGGTAAAGAAAAATCTTGAGACCCGTGTTGAGACAATGGGTCTTGAGAATAATATATTTGGTATTGAGATCCCAACTGAGACGGTTACCGAGATTAAAGACGGTGGGCGTCGAGTTGAGAGCGAAAAGAAGGTTTTGCCAGGCTACGTTTTGGTTCGCATGGAACTTGATGACCGTAGCTGGGCTGCTGTTCGCAATACGCCAGGTGTAACTGGTTTTGTGGGCGCAGATGGCAAACCGGCTCCGCTCACTCGTGATGAGTACAACAAAATTATGAAGCGTACTTCTCATGAGGCTCCGAAGAAAACTTCAACCACCCTTGAGGTTGGTCAATCGGTCAAGGTTATTTCTGGTCCGCTTGCTGAGTTTGATGGTGTGGTATCTGAGGTTTCTCCTGAGGCGGGCAAAGTTAAAGTAATGGTTTCTATCTTTGGTCGCGAGACTCCGGTAGAGCTATCATTTGACCAAGTGTCAAAGATTTCGTAACGCGAATTGGCGACATGCGTGCCCGCGTGGACCGGGGCTTCTCACGCAAGATAGTGTCGCTTATTCATATAAGTTTTGAGTTGATATCATCAGCTGAAAGGATTGTTCACAATGGCTGAAAAGAAAGCAACAGGCTTTATTAAGCTTCAGATTCCTGCGGGCGCTGCAAACCCGGCTCCTCCGGTAGGTCCGGCACTTGGTGCTCAGGGTGTTAACATCATGCAGTTCTGCCAGGCATTTAATGCTCAGACGCAGGATCAATCTGGCACCATTATCCCGGTTGAGATTACGGTCTACGAAGACAAATCATTTACATTTGTCTGCAAGACTCCTCCGGCAGCTGTGCTGATCAAAGAGAAGCTTGGCATTAAGAGCGGTTCTGGCATTCCGCAAATTCAGGTTGCGGGTCGCTTGACCGAGGATCAGCTTCGCGAGATCGCTGAAATCAAGATGCCCGACTTGAACGCAAACACCATCGAGGCTGCAATGGAAATTATTGCAGGCACCGCTCGTTCAATGGGCGTTCGCATTGAAGGTCGTGAGATGAAGAAGAAGTATGTACCTTCTAAGAAGGTTGCTGCTATGCTTCAAGGTAAGACTATCGACGAATAGTTTTATTAAGGGCGTCTTTTGGCGCCCTACTTATGTTTAGGAACAACCCATAAGGGTGTTCATAGAGGTGGAAGGGCAACATTGCCCGCTAGATACCACGAAAGGAAGAAATATGAAGAAGCTTGCAAAGAAATATGCAGCTGCAAAAGAGGCAATTGGTGACGCAACATACGCCCCAATTGATGCCTTTAAGCTTGTCAAAGAGGTTTCTACCGCTAATTTTGACGAAACGATTACTGTTGATTTCCGTCTGGGCATTGATACCCGTCAGGCTGATCAGCAACTCCGTGGCACGGTAAGCCTGCCGAATGGTTCTGGTAAGACGGTTCGCGTTGCTGTATTTGCTGAGGGCGAAGCAGCTCGCGCTGCTCAAGAAGCTGGTGCTGACATCGTTGGCACTGAAGAGCTTATGGATCAGATCCAGCGTGGTGAATTCAACTTTGACGCAGCTGTTGCAACTCCTGACCAGATGGGCAAAGTTGGTCGTTTGGGTAAGGTCTTAGGTCCGCGTGGTTTGATGCCTAACCCCAAGCTCGGTACGGTAACTACAGACGTTGCTAAAGCTATCAACGAGCTCAAAGGCGGACGTGTTGAGTATCGTGCTGACCGCTATGGTATTGCTCATGTCATTATTGGTAAGGCTTCTTTTACTCCTGAGCAATTGGCTGAGAACTATGGTGCAGTCTATGACGAGATTCTGCGCATGAAGCCAGCTGCTGCTAAAGGCAAGTATGTAAAATCAATCACCGTTTCTGGCACCATGACCCCAGGCATTACGGTTGACTCTTCTGTAACGCGTAATTACGCTGAAAATGCAGAATAAAGCCTTTTAGAGAGCCATCTTATAAGAGGAACCCTTAACCCGGGTTCCTCTTTGTTTTTATGGCAAGCAGGTCCAAATAGAAGGTTATAGGTGGCGAGCATTTACTTGTATTTGGGCTGAAAGGAATACGAGATGGTAATTTTGAAAACCCCCTTAGAGATAGACGCAATGAAAGAGGCGGGGTGCCTTTCAGCTAAGGCATTGCGTATTGTTGGCGAAGCAGTAAAACCTGGCGTTTCAACACTTGAACTCGACGAATTAGCGGAAGAGGTAATTCGCCAAGAAGGAGGAATCCCTGCGTTTAAAGGCTATGGCGGGTTTCCGGCAACTATTTGCGCATCCGTAAATGATGAAGTTGTACACGGGATACCATCTTCAAAAACGATACTTAAAGCAGGAGATATCATCTCTATCGATACGGGAGCCATCGTGGATGGATGGGTCGGAGACAATGCGCAAACGTTTCCAGTTGGCAAAATCTCGCCAGAAAAGGCGCGCCTCCTTGAGGTAACCGAAAAGAGTATGTGGGCTGGAATTGGTGCTGCTCGCGTCAATAATCATTTAGGGGATATTGGCTTTGCTATTCAAAGCGTGGCTGAGGCTGCCGGTTTTAGCGTAGTTCGCGAATATACCGGTCATGGGATTGGCCGCGATATGCACGAGAGCCCTAATGTGTTTAACTTTGGTCGCAAACACGCAGGTCTTCTGCTTTGCGAGGGTATGGTATTGGCGATTGAGCCTATGGTGAATATGGGCAAGCGAAAAGTGCGCACTATGTCCGATGGTTGGCTGGTTTGCACACGTGATGGGAAACCTTCTGCGCACTTTGAAAGAACCGTCGCGATCACTGCCGAAGGACCGGTAGTTTTAACGCAAGAATAATGCAGCTATCCGTATAGGCAAAACGAGGCAAATAAGTAGAGAGTGGCTTGATTTACTTGAGTTGTTTGCCGTCAGTATCCCAGAAGAAGCGCTTAAATTTGCGAATCTGGTTAACGAGCATGATCTTTGCCCAGAGGTTATGTCTAAACGAATCCGCGCGGTAATGAAGCGGATAAGGCTCTGGGGTCCTTTTGAGTTTGGTGAGCACTTCTTTGAGTAATGCTTGATCTTTTATTGATCGTTTCAACACATAAGCAGGTACACAAGAGTAGACATAAGGCTCATAGGCTTCTTTATCTTCGTAAGGTTCGCCTGTTATGAATTCTTTAACCAGCAACTCTGAGAAGTTTTGTCCACCGATTGACATGTAGTAGGTGTTGCGACCGCAACGAGTGTTGACCTCAAAGAAGCGATATGTTTTATCGCGGCAATCATATTTGATATCAAAATTGGCAAATCCGCGATAACCAACGCGCTTCAAGAACTTCGCTGCATCTGCAATGATCTGCGGGTTCTCCTTTAGCATAATGGTCACCGGGTTTCCAAGTGCGGTCGGGTCGTGGTCTTGAAGGCACACCACGCCTCCTGAGACGACATGCATAACACCTTGTTCGTCAGAGAAGGTAGTCAGTGTGCAAATGGCATCATCTTCGCCAGGAATAAAGTCTTGGACAACTAAAAGGTTGTTATAGTCAGAGCGTTTGATGGAATGCCAAACTTCCTGCATTTCTTCAGGGGTGTCAATCTCATAGATCTTTCGCCAGCCATCAATGTGAGCCATCTGAAATTGAGCTGAGTTGGATGGCTTAGCAATAAGCGGATAGGTGAACTCATTAACAGCAAGATCTTCAGGCCCTGTTTCATCGCAAGCAAAATACCAGGTTTTGGGATAGGGGATATCCAGCTCTTCGCACAGTTCGTAAAACCGACGCTTTTGAGTTATTTCATCAAGGAGATCGAAGTTGATATAGGGCACCACATAACCCGCCTCTTCAAGTTCGCGTTTGCCGGCGGATAGCATACGCGCATGGCGATCATCGCAGCCAAGCACAAACAGTTGCTTGCGCGGATTCTGCGCATGTATCTCTTGGGCGAGAGCTGTAAGCGCCTCGATAAGGGTTTCAGGCTCACCTGCGCCTGGCGTAATGCGATAGTCGGTAAACTTGGAGCTTGAAAGCATCTTGATGTCTTGGGTGGCTAATACGATGCATTTGGTTATGCCATAAGCGCGATTGAGCTCACGAACATAGCTATAAGCCAAAATATCGCCGCCAACAATGACTGGCTGCAAAAGGGAAGAGACTTCTTCGCGTTTGAGAAGATGCGCGTTGCTGGAATGCTCTGACATAGGTTGTAAGCTGCTTTCTTTGTTGTCTAAAAAATGAAGTGTGTATTTATGTGTCGGTGCAATCTTAAACCATCTCACCCTGGTCGTTTCGTGAAATGATAGGGTATATCGGCATTGTGTCGTATTATAGTGAGTTAGCTTTACGAATGCTTTGAGAAGTTGCGCGCTTTTTGTGCGCATATGGGATAAAGGAGTAACGAGTCCATGTGTGGTTTTGTGGGGTTCACTACCGTTGATTACGATCGCGCTATAAATGCTGAAATTGTAAAAGACATGGCAGACCGTATTGCCCATCGCGGACCTGACGACGAAGGCTTTTTCTTGGACGATCAAGAAAAAATTGCTATGGGCTTTCGCCGCCTTTCTATTATTGACTTAGAAAAAAGCCATCAGCCAATGCAAAATGCTGATGGATCGGTGACGGTTACCTTTAATGGTGAGATTTACAACTTCCAAGAACTGCGTGCTGAGCTGCAGGAATTGGGATATGAGTTTATGACTGACGGTGATACTGAAACCATCGTGCATGGATATGAAGCATGGGGCACTAAGGTGTTTGAGCGCTTGCGCGGCATGTTCGCTATTGCAATTTGGGATGCTCCATCTGAGCGTCTTGTGCTTGCGCGCGATTTGTTTGGCATTAAACCTTTGTATTATCAGCATGATGGAAATCGCATCATGTATGCTTCGGAGATTAAAGCGTTTTTGGCACACCCGAAGTTTCACAAAGAGCTTAATCGAGACATGCTGCCGCAGTATTTATGCTTTGAGTATATGAATGACTCCCAGACCATGTTTAAAGATGTTCACAAGCTCATGCCAGGGCATTTTCTCGTCTTTGAACAGGGGAAAGTAGATATTACGTGCTTTTACCATATCACCTATAAGATTGATGAGTCGAAGTCTTTAGATGAGTGGGCAGATATTATCAACGAGGCATTTGATGAGTCGGTAGCGGCACATGAGATTGCTGATGTTGAAATCGGAAGCTTTTTATCAGGCGGTATCGACTCTTCGCTGGCAGCATATTGTATGGGGCAGCACGCCGATGACATTAAGACGTTTTCAGTTGGCTATGACATCGGATGCGAAGATAAGATTGCCGAAATTAATGCGCTGCCAGATTTCGACATTAAGCTCAACGAGCTAGATGACTCTCGTGCCTTTGCGCAGTGGGCAAATCTTCCCAATTTTGAAACGCGTGTTAGTGCTAAGGAATTTTTGGATATCGTTCCGACCGAGCAATATCATATGGACGAGCCGCTGGGTGCACCGAGCGCCATCCCGCTGTATTTCGTCAGCAAGCTTGCTCGTGAGCAGGTAAAGGTTGTTCAGTCGGGCGAAGGTGCTGACGAGCTTTTCGGTGGCTATTGGATCTATCATGACCAATTTGAGTTTGAGAAGTATTTTAAGGTGCCGCGTCCGTTGCGTGCTGCTGCTGGCGCAATAGCCGAAAAGATGAAGCCATTCCACGGAAGGCGCTTTTTGATGCGTGGTTCAGCCGGTCCGGAAAAGAGCTATCAGCGCGCTTCCATGAATTATATGTGGGATGAAGTACCAAACGTGCTCAAAGATTACACAGGACCTTGCAAGCCGTGGGAGTGGTGTAAGCCATACTTTGATGATGCGGCAAAGCAGGATATTGATGTTATTACGCAAACGCAATATGTTGACATGGTCAGCTACATGCCTTCAGACATTTGCCTGAAGGCCGACAAGATGTCCATGTCGCAATCGCTGGAGCTGCGCGTACCATTTCTCGACAAAAAAGTGCTCGATGTGGCACTTCAGTTGCCGACGGCTTGTCGTGTAGATGACGAACACTCCAAATATGCATTGCGCGTGGCTGCAAGTAAGTTGGGCTTCCAAAATCGAGTAGCGAATATGCCCAAGCAGCCCTTTATCACGCCTTTGACGGTCTGGTTGCAGACGGATTTGTATTACAACCGCATCAAAGAGGCCTTTACGAGTGAGGCTGCGCAAGAGTTCTTTAACGTGGACTATTTAATGCAGATGCTTGATGATCACAAATCAGCTGACTTTACAACTGTAGAGGGTCGCGGCAAACTCAAGATGATGCGCATCTGGAACATTTACTGTTTCTTATGCTGGTATGAGGTGTTTTTTGGCGAATCAAGCAAAGCGCTTGCACCAAAAACTGCGGTGTAGAAGCTGTAGGGTAGAGACTGCGATGTGGAAGCCGTAATGTAGAAGCTGCGGTCTGGAAACTGCGGCGAAGCTATTAGGCGCGGCCGAGTTTCGCGCGAACCTTGGTCATCAGTGAGCCAATGAATGCCGCTTCGGCAATATTGAGCTTCAAAGCTAAACCAAAGGTGGTCACCAAAGCAAGGAGGCCACCTAATATGGTATATACGAGCGCCTGCAAGATGGAGCCTGAGAGGGGCGCAACAAAGGTGGTCAGCACAAAGAGCGCGCCAGCTCCAACCCCGGCACCCACCGCGCCGAAGATGACACCAAAGATAAAAGCTTTCAGGATTGACGCAAGTCCAAAAGGACCTAAGTGGGTGCGAAGGTAAATAAACAAGCACACATCCGAAACCACATAAAATGCCACTTCAGCGACGGCGATGGTCTCGAGAGGGAGTGTGTTTGCATGCGTTGCCCCAAACATGGTCAGTCCAATCTGTGTAGCTCCGGCAACGAAGTTAAAGAGCGCAAAAACCCCCATCTTTCGCAGACTGCTGAAGATTTTTTGCAGGTAGGTATTAACACCATATACCGGCAGCGCAAAAGCGAGCACAGCAAGATAGTTTGCAATTGATGAGACGTTTTCCATGGTAAATGCGCCTGCATGATAAAGAGTTACCAAGGGCAGTGAGAAGACAACCAAGTAAAGCGCAAAGGGAATCATGAAGAACAGTATCTGATTGGTTCCAGACACGATGCCACGCTTAACGCCATCGATATTTCCTTCCGCTTGCATATCTGCCAGTTCGGTGAACATGGCGGTGGTGATAGGCACTGCCAAAAATGCATACGGGAGCGTAAACCACAAACGTGAATAAGCCAAAATCGACGGCCCGTTTTCTGCGAAGCTATACGAGGCGGCATTTTGTACTGATACGACTGCAAACGAACAGAGCATAACAAACACGGCCGGGACGCCAATGCCGAGTGTTTCGCGCAGGGCAGGGTCGTGAATGTTGATGCGCGGCCGAATGTGAATGCCATTGCGTTTGAGCGCAGGTATCTGAATGGCAAGTTGCAAAAATACACCGAGCGGGTTTCCAATAGCAATGATATAAAGTGCAAGCTGTGCGTTATGTTGTGCAACAAAGGCATACGCCACAAAGGTTGCGATGACTACAACATTGTTTGCAACAGGGGCAATAGATGACCAGAGGTAATCGCGATTTGCATTTAAAAGCCCTGATAAAATGGCACTCGCGCCGTAAAAGACAATTTGGATGGCGAAGAATTGGAAGAAAAAGACCGAGGTGGCCATTTCTGACTGGTCGGAATAAAAACTTTGCGTGTAGATGATAGCGCCAGGAAAAAGCATGCAAAGCAGTGAAACAATACCAAGAAACACAACCACAATGGAAAGCAAGTTCGAGGCATACTCATTGCCTGCTTTCTGCCCGAGTCTTTTCTTGACGCTTAAATAGACTGGCAGAAATGCGGTAACAATCATGCCGCCAGCAACGAGTTCGTAAAGCTGGTTGGGGAGATTGTTGGCCACTTGATATGAGCTAGAAAGCAGCGTTGAACCAAGTGCAAAAGCCATTGCCCAGGTACGGGCAAAGCCGGTGATGCGCGAAATCATGACGCAAATACTAATAAGGGCTGCCGACCCACCTACTGCTTGAGCACTTCCTTGGAGCTCAATTTCTTCAGTAACGCCATCGCTTTGAAAGGTTGTCTCGGCAAAGCGCTCTTCAGATGCGATGAGCGAAGAAGCGTTTTGTTGAGACGGCGAGAAGCCGTAAGACGCAGCCGTGCGAGGGTCTGGTGTTTGAGGCTCGAAGGGGTCTTTTACGATGCGCGTCTTATCGATGCCGGCATGTTTGCCACAAATGATAATCTCTGAGGTCTTGGCAGGATCACGAGGTTTCGCTCCCGGTCGAGGAACCACTTGTTGCGCTACGGCAGCAGCAACAGCACTCCGGTCTACGCCGGCGTGTTTGCCTGTGATGAAAATCTCACCCGTAGAACCTGGTTCATACGGGCGCATGTGTTGAGCTCGTGAGAGCTTGTCTGCCATAGCTAAACGCTTTCTGAAGCTTTGTGTATATAATATTGCTAATCATAGCAAAGACAGAAAGAAGTCCTTTATGCGCATCTTGATCATACGCAATAATTCCAACTCACAGGCAGTAGATGCTTCGCTTTTGTTGGCAACCTATCTTGCAAGCCAAAATATCACGTTTGATCTTTTGGATGTGAAATCCCTTGATAAACATCCGGATAGCTTGGCCGCTCAAAGCCAAGACTGCGCAGATGCAGCACTTAAGGATGTAGATTTGGTTGTTGCGCTTGGCGGAGATGGCACTATTTTGCGTACGGCGCGTATGGTTGCATTTTCTGGAATCCCTATTTTAGGTATCAACTTTGGACATCTTGGTTTTCTGGCGAACGCGTCCGACGATGGTGTGGTGTCTTTAGTGGCGTCAGCATTAAGTGGTGAGGCAATATCAGAAAAGCGCACGAACCTTTGTGTTGAGGTTGTATGCGTAGGCGAGCAAGACCCTTACGAGCTATCTGACAATTTCGCTCAAGCAGAAATGGATGAAAGCGAATGTGGTGTGCATCGTTATTTTGCGCTCAATGAGGTAGCACTTACGCGTGGTGCGAATGGTCGTATCATTGATTTTTCGCTCGGTATCTCTGGAGAACACGTAGCAGATATGCGCGGCGATGGTTTTGTTGTCGCCTCTGCTATCGGGTCAACCGGCTATGCGCTTTCAGCGGGCGGTCCTTTAGTTGCGCCTGGGTTTAGCGGGTTGGTTGCCGTTCCGCTTGCTCCCCATACGCTTCGGTCACGCGCATTGGTGACTGAAGGCAGCGATGTGGTTGAGCTGACACTTGAAAGCGATCGGTCTCGTGAGGACGCAACGCTTTTTATTGACGGTAATCTAGTTGAGCTCGAAGCACCGGTTAAGCGTGTTTATGTATCGCGCGGGCAAACGCCAACAACACTGCTTCGTTGCAACAATGATGGTTTTTATACCCATGTCTCTCATGTCTTTTTCTAAAAGGCACTAAGCTTTAAGCGTTAGGGTCAAAAAAGAAGTTGTCGATCAGACGTGTCGTACCAATACGAACCGCGATAGCGCACAGAATAGGTTGATCAATGAGCCCATCGAGAGGCTTGATATGCTCTTGGCTTACGATCTCAACGTATTCGATGTTTGCGAGCGGCTCGCGTTCAATGGTTGTGCGCATAGCAGCTGTAATGGCACGTGGATCACGCTCGCCTGAATCGGCAAGTTTGTGTCCTTGTGCTATGGCTTGAGAAAGCACCACTGCAGCAGCTCGTTCGCTCTCAGAAAGATAGGTGTTCCGCGAACTTTTCGCCAGACCGTCAGATTCGCGAATAATAGGGCAGCCAACTATTTCGAGGGGGAAGTTTAAGTCGCGCACCATTCTTTTAATGATGAGCAGCTGCTGGGCGTCTTTTTGTCCGAAGTAAGCACGATCAGGTGTGACAATGTTGAATAGTTTTGCTACTATCAAGCAGACGCCATCAAAATGAATCGGGCGGCTTTTACCACAGAGCTCTTCAGAGAGATCTGCCATATGAATTATCGTAGAGCGATTGGGGTAGTAAAGCTCTTCTGCGTCTGGATGAAATACAAGCGCAGCTCCTGCAGCCTGGCAAAGCGCAAGGTCATGATCGAAGTCACGCGGATAGCTTTCCAGATCTTCGCCCGGACCGAATTGCGTTGGATTGACAAATACGCTTACAACAACGCAATCGCAATCGCAAACCGCCTGATCAATGAGGCTTTGGTGTCCCTCGTGCAGAAAGCCCATAGTGGGCACAAGGCCAATGGATTTACCTTCGGCGCGCCATTGAATGACAGCGCTTCGAACTTCAGCAATGCTATGAGCAACGATGGTCATACGATTCTTTCCTTTGGTGATAACGGTTTTGTACGTGTTTTAATCTGTTTGGAATATGTTTGAGAAATACCCTTAGTACAGCTTGTCGAGTACGTCATCGCTTGCGCTAAAAGTATGCTCTTGAGCAGGGAAGGTGCGCGCTGATACCTCTTCGATATAGGCGCTAAAGCCCTCTTTCATAACCTGCCCGGCACAGGCGAATTGCTTAACAAACTTCGGAGTGAAGTTGCCATAAAGCCCTAGCATGTCTTGATATACTAAAACCTGTCCATCGCAGCCCGCACCTGACCCAATGCCAATGGTAGGGATGCGCAGTGCCGAAGAAATCTTTTCGGCGATGGCTGCGGGAATGCATTCGAGAACAATGGCGAAAGCTCCAGCTTCTTCAAGCGCTCGGGCGTCATCTAAGATGCGCTGGGCTGCCTCGATGGTCTTACCTTGCACCTTAAAACCGCCAAGTGCGTTAACGGATTGGGGTGTCAGGCCGAGGTGACCCATGACAGGAATTGAGGCGCGTGTCATGGCGCGTACTTCATCGCTAAATTCGACACCGCCTTCAAGTTTAACTGCCTGCGCGCCGCCTTCGGTGATGAGTCGACCAGCGTTTTGGACTGCTTGTTCAACTGAGACGTGGTATGACATATAGGGAAGGTCGGCCACCACCAAGGCATTTTTTGCTCCACGAGAAACTGCCTTTGTATGATGGATCATATCTTCCATGGTGACTTTGAGCGTGTCGTCATATCCAAGCATTACCATGCCAAGTGAGTCGCCAACTAAAATAGCGTTTATTCCCGCTTCGTCTTCAAGCTTAGCCGTTGAGTAGTCATAAGCGGTAAGCATAGAGATTGGCTCGTTGTTGTCTTTCATTTTCTGAAAGGTGGCAACGGTGTTTTTCATAGCGAGTCCTTATCTGTCAACCATTTTTTTATTCACTATAGCGAATAAAAACTGATGTGAGAGGGTGGAAAAGAGGGACGGAAGAAAAGCGAAGTTGAGTACCTCTGCTGCGCAAAATGCCCGCTTGCGGTGCAAGTATGAAGCGAGGATGAGTTTCTCTTTTCGTCATCTTGAAAAATGTGTATTTGGGCTTCATAATGTGCGCGTCATATCGCACAGAGAGGAACTTATGGAAAAGCGCGTTTTGACGCGACGTCAGGCACGTCGTGGCTTTGTTGCGGCAACAATTATATTTTTGACCGTTTTTGCGTCAACAGCTATTCCGATTCCTCTTTACTCTACCTATCAGCAAACTATTGGGCTGACCACCACTGATATCTCTAACACCATGTTAACTTACTTGATTGGTGTCGTGCTCATGCTGTTGTTTGCGGGACGCATCTCTGATGCGCTCGGGCGAAAACCGGTGACCATCATAACCATCATCTTTGCCATTGTAGGATGCGTGCTGTTTATGGAAGCTCAGAGCGCGGCTTCGGTGTTGACGGCTCGCTTTGTGCAAGGTGTTACGAGTGGTCTTTCAATGAGCGCGATTTCTACGCTGGTAATTGATTGTGCTTCGTATTACCACTTGTCGTGGGGGTCGATTGTTTCAAGCTGTGGACCGATGTTTGGCATCATGCTTGGATCTTTGGGGGTAGGCGCGCTTTATGCGGTTATTCCTAACGTCTTTGTTGCGTTTGCTCTTATGGTTGGCTTGTTGCTGGCATCTATGCTCTTGATGGTTTTTATCCCTGAGCCAATTGAGAAGCGCGCTTCATTTCGAGCATCGCTTAAAGTGCGCTTTTTTGTTCCTAAAAACGCACGCCTGCTCTATGTGGTTACGGGGGCGTTGTATGTGGCTACCTGGTCGGTTGGTTGTTTCTTCCAATCGTTCTCAGCACCCATTGCAACAACTTGTTTTGATGCCACAACTCCTTTGCTTGGCTCGGCAATTCTTGCAACCACCATGGCGCCGAGCGTGCTTGGCGACCCACTTACCTCTCGCTTGTGTCCGAGCGTGGCATTGCGTTTGGGCTCCGTTATCTTTTTGATTTCCTGTATAGGGCTCACCTTTGTTGTAGATTCTCACATTGCATGGCTCTATTTGGTGGTGTGTGTGATATTCAGTTTGGCTATGGGATCATGCGTTTCTACGTCATTGCGTATGTTGCTTTTGGCGGTTGATGCCTCACAAACATCTGCCATTGTGTCGTCGGTTAACCTGACAGCCTATATCGGATCAGCAATTGCCACAGTGCTAACGGGTGCGCTTCTAAATGCGACTTCTTATTTTGTGGTATTTGCGTCATTGACGGTGCTTGCGGCACTAGTAACCGCAGGTGTGGTGGGCTTTGCAAAACGTTTTGATTCGTAACAAAAAAGAGCTTCATAAAGAAGCTCTTTTTACAGGTTACTTGTGATAGTAACGATGCTGCTCATATTTAGGTTCGCAGCAAACGTTAATGCCAAGCGTTTTGTAGAGATGCTCATCGGTTGCTGAAATGATGACGCTGAAAAATGCATCACATCCACGCAGGTCGTCAATGTGTTGTAACAGTTTTTCTGCCAAGGGGTTTTCAGCTGAGCTCACTGAAAGCGCTAATAGTGTCTCATCGGAGTGAAGGCGCGGGTTTTTTGAGTGTAGATGAGCCGTCTTAAGATGGCAGATCGGCTCGATGACCGCATCGCTGATAACATCTACATCCTCAATGCCCGCAAGGGTTTTAAGCGCATTCATCAACACGGTCGATGCGGCTCCGAGCAGAGTGGAGGTCTTTCCGGTAATCACCGTACCGTCAGGCAAAACCATAGCACCCGCTGGCATGCCAGTCGTTTCTTCCTTAAGGAGTGCGGCAGAGCGCGCAGGCGAATAAGATTGATTTACCTCAGCTTGGCTCATAAGCATTTCAAGCTTGCTCACCATATCTGATCCGTCTCCGGTGCATTTTGCTTTAACTGCAGCCTGGAAATAGCGGCGCACGATTTCCATCTTTGCTGCATCGCGCACAGCCTCATCATCGGTTATTGCCATTCCGGCCATGTTAACGCCCATGTCGGTAGGAGATTGATAGGGGCATGACCCAGAAATCTTGTCGAGAATAGTTTTGAGTACAGGAAATATTTCGACATCGCGATTGTAGTTAACGGTACGCTGATCGTATGCTTCCAGGTGGAACGGATCGATAATATTGGCGTCGTCAAGGTCAACCGTTGCAGCTTCGTAAGCAATATTTACCGGATGCTTTAACGGTAGATTCCAGACGGGGAACGTTTCATATTTTGCATATCCTGCTTCAGTTCCGCGCTTGTGTTCGTGATAAAGCTGCGAGAGGCATGTCGCCATTTTTCCCGAGCCAGGTCCGGGTGCAGTGACAACAACTAGGGGGCGCGACGTTTCAATATAATCGTTTTTTCCATAGCCTTCATCACTGACGATATGCTCGATATCGTAAGGATATCCAGCAATTGGGTAGTGCAAACAGCTTTTAACCCCTAGTGCGTCAAGGCGGCGTCTAAAAGCATCAGCTGCAGGTTGGTTGGTGTAGTGGGTGATAACAACGCTGCCAACTAAAAAACCCATAGAGCGGAAGATGTCCATCAAGCGCAACACATCGTCATCATAGGTGATTCCAAGATCCCCGCGCACTTTATTGTTTTCGATGTGATTAGCGTTGATGACGATAATAATCTCCACGTCGTCAACAAGCTGTTTAAGCATGCGAATTTTTGAATCTGGCTCGAAACCAGGCAAAACTCGAGACGCATGGTAGTCGTCAAAGAGTTTGCCGCCAAACTCCAAATAAAGCTTGCCGCCAAACTGGTCGATGCGTTCGCGAATTCGTTCTGCCTGCAGCTCAATATATTTTTCGTTGTCGAAACCAATGCGCATGCGCACGTCCTCCTTGTAAGCTTGAGAAATATCGAATCTTGAGAGCTCGATAATATCAGTCAGATAGTATAGCGCTTAGAGCCTTAAGTTTGGTTGTTAAAGTGTTTAAGAACCGTCGTGGAAGATTGTGCTATTTGGTTGTATATTGGTTGGGACTGTTTTGACAACAAAACAGCTTGGAATTGCTTCATATATCACAGCGGATAACCCAAGCGTTTTTTGCGCACTGCGCCTGTGTAGCTCTGTGATGGATGAAGCGCGAGGATGAAAAGGGGTGTGTTATGGAGGCATTTGCTGACGTGGCATTGTTGTCGCGTATTCAGTTTGCGCTTACCGTTGCTTACCACTTCTTGTTCGTGCCCCTCTCAATTGGGCTCGGCTTGATTTTGGCAATTAACGAAACTCGGTATTACCGTTCGCGCAAACCTGAAGATGCAGCCGCAACAAAGTTTTGGGTGAAAATTTTTACTGCTACTTTTGCAATTGGTGTTGCAACAGGCATTACGATGGAGTTCTCTTTCGGCACCAACTGGGCGAATTATTCACGTTTTGTCGGCGACATTTTTGGTGCCCCACTGGCAGCCGAGGCGCTCTTTGCATTCTTCTTGGAGTCGGTCTTTTTGGGAGTTTTGCTCTTTGGTCGCAAACGCGTGAGCCCGAAGTTTTATATGGTTTCTGCTTGGCTGGTGTGGTTTGGTTCATGCCTGTCAGCTCTTTGGATTCTCATTGCCAACTCATGGATGCAGACGCCGGCTGGTGCTGAGTTAAACGCAGAAGGCACAGAAGCCATTATCACGAATTTCTGGGAAGCAGCTTTTAACCCGTCTATTTTTGCGCGCTATACACACACCGTTGATGCACTGTTAATCATGGGTGCTTTTGCAGCAATGGCTGTTGCGGGTTGGTATATGTTGAAAGGTCGCAATAAAGACTTCGCAATGAAGACCATGCGTATTGCTGCTGTGGTTGGTATTGTCAGCTCGTGCGCCATGATCGTATTTGCACACGCTTCAGCCGTAAATGTATGGGAAGAGCAGCCTACTAAGCTTGCCATGATGGAGGGTATGTATGACTCTGAGGTTCCTCCGCTCTATGCAATTGGCATTGTCGATGAAGAGTCGCAAGAAGTTATTGCTCCGTTTGCTATTCCAGGTGGCACAAGCTTTTTGGCAACAGGCAACTTTGAAACTGAGTATCCTGGCCTAAACGAACTTGCTCAAACTGAGCAATTCGGCGATATGAATGTTGAAGATTTGCCCGTTGGCCTGGTATTCCAAAGCTATCACATCATGGTTGCTATGTATGGGCTCATCATGCTAACAGCCATTTTGGTGCTGATCTTTAGCTTTAAGGGTGCACGCATCCAAAAGATGCGCTGGCTGCAATGGGCAGCGGTTTTGTCGCCCATTTGGCCGTTTGTCGCAATTCAAACAGGTTGGATTACTGCAGAGGTTGGCCGTCAACCGTGGGTTGTATATCCCTCAATGAGCGGACCGGAGGGTGTGTCGCTTTTGACAAACGACGCAATTTCAATGTCGGTTTCTTCGGTTGAGCTTTGGATTACGCTTGCACTCTTTGTGCTTGTTTATCTGATCTTGCTCATCGGCTGGATTCGTGTTGTTGGTCGCTTTATTAAAGAAGGACCTATTGTTGAAGCTGGTGCAGTAAAGGAAGGTGAATAGCCATGATGGAGTTCTTAAGCGTCTTATGGTTCTTTTTGATCTTCTTGCTTATTGCAGGCTACTTCGTACTTGATGGATTTGATTTAGGCATTGGCACCCTTTCGCCTTTCATTGCGAAAAATGATGAAGAACGCGCAATTCTTCGTCGCTCAATTGGACCGGTTTGGGATGGTAATGAGGTGTGGTTGCTAACTGCTGGTGGCGCATTGTTTGCCGCATTTCCTGATGCATATGCAACGACGTTTTCAGGTTTCTATCTAGCCGTTATGCTGGTGCTGTTTGGCCTGATTGTTCGCGCTGTGTCATTTGAATTTGGTGCAGGGGATCCCCATTGGCGCAAGCTTTGGGATGCGTGCTTTTTTGTAGGTTCGCTTCTGCCAGCTTTGCTTTTAGGTGTTGCGGTTGGCAATATTTTTGCAGGCATTCCTATGGATGCTATTGGCGATTATGTAGGTATGCCACTCTTTGGGCTTATTACGCCCTTTACGCTGCTCACGGGTCTTTTGGGATTGAGCATGTTTTTGGCTGCTGGCGCTTCTTGGGCAGCGCTTAAAACCCCGCTTGATTCTGAGTTACGTGCACGTGCGATTGCATTGCGCATGCCGCTTCAGGTTGTTTCGCTGGTACTGTTTGTAATCGTATCAATTTATGCGTTGATTCTCATCGGTCCTGATATGGATGCAAACTTAAGTGTTTTGCGCATTCTGTTTGCCGTGCTCGTGGTGGCTGGTCTTGTGGTTGCAATGATTGTTGGGAAGCTCCAAGACAATGACCTTAAGTCATTTTTGGCGCAGTCGGCATCAATGATTGCTCTTGTCGCACTTTTGGCTTGCTCGATGTTCCCGGTGTTGGTAAATGCGACGCCTGATTCAATCGGCCCGGCAATTACTATTTACAATGCAGCATCATCTGAGCTTTCGCTTGCATGCATGTCTATTATCCTCTGTATTGGATTGCCGCTCGTATTGGCTTACCACGTCATTATTTATCGCACGTTTAGAGGCCGCATTAGTGCAGCTGACTTAAAGCATTAAAGCTTACTAACAAGATATTCAAAACGTATATCGCTTGTTTTTAAGTACGCCGGGGCACCGCAAAAAGGTGTCCCGGTTTTTTGTGTTACGCGTGAGTTAAAACTTGGCTGCACGAAACATAGGCAAAGACAGAGGTTTTTACAATGAGTGTGAATGATTGATAAGAGCAGTAAGGTGGGATGTGTGATGGCGAAGCATATTTTTGTGACTGGCGGCGTAGTTTCTTCACTCGGTAAAGGTATCACCGCAGCTTCATTAGGTTACCTTTTGAAGTCGCGCGGATATAAAGTCACCATGCAAAAGATGGATCCCTATCTCAACGTTGACCCTGGTACCATGAGCCCGTTTCAGCATGGCGAAGTATTTGTTACCGAAGACGGGCATGAGGGAGACTTAGATCTTGGCCATTACGAGCGATTTATCGACGAAAACCTTTCGCGCGAATCAAACTTTACGCAAGGCTCAATCTATCAAAGCCTTATAGCCAAAGAGCGCCGTGGTGACTTTTTGGGTGGAACGGTGCAAGTTATTCCTCATGTAACCGAAGCTATCAAGGCTCGCCTTCGTCGTGCTGCCGAACAATCAGGGGCGCATATTGTGATCTCTGAGATTGGTGGTACGGTTGGAGATATTGAGTCGCTTCCCTTTATTGAAGCAGCGCGTCAGTTCAAAAAAGAAAAACCCAATGAAGACGTATTGTTTGTGCATGTGACTTTGGTTCCCTATATTGCAGCAGCTCATGAAGTCAAAACAAAGCCCACGCAGCACTCGGTCAAAGAGCTGAGATCTTTAGGTGTGCAGCCGGACTTTATCGTATGTCGCTCTGATCATGAGATATCAGAATCGGTAAAAGATAAAATTGCATTGTTTTGCGACGTTTCTGCAGACAACGTTTTGGCTTGTGTGGATGTGCCAAGCATTTACGAGGTTCCGCTCGAACTGTCTAATCAGGGCTTTGATGTAAAAGTGCTTGAAAAGCTGGGTTTGCCAGTTTGTGAGGCTGAACTCTCGGGCTTGATTGGGTACTTGGATGCCCAGCGCACGTGTATCGATAGTGTCGATATCGCAGTTGTTGGTAAATACGTCAGTTTGCCAGACGCTTATTTGTCGGTGATTGAAGCGCTGCATCACGCGGGGGTGGCAAATGGCGTAGAGGTAAACGTGCATCTTGTCGACGGGGGAGAGCTCACCGATTCCAATGTCGAAGAGGTGCTTGGCGAAATGGATGGCATTTTGGTACCGGGCGGCTTTGGCCAACGTGCTTTTGAAGGCAAAATATTAGCTGCACAATATGCTCGTGAAAACGATATCCCTTATTTGGGAATTTGTTTGGGCTTGCAAGCTGCGGTTTGTGAGTTTGCGCGCCACTGTTGTGGGCTTGACGGTGCAACGTCAGCGGAATTTGTTGACGAGATTGCTGCGAGTGCTGATGAGGTGTGCGCAACTAACTTGATTGCTGCGGCAGCCGCTACCTCGCTTCCGTTGGTGGTAGACCTTATGCCTGAGCAAGCTGATGTTTTAGATAAGGGCGGCACGATGCGCTTAGGTGCTTATCCTTGTTGCATAACACCTGAGACAAAAGCCTACGAAGCCTATCAGCAAGAGCTTGTTTATGAGCGTCATCGCCATCGCTATGAGGTGAACAATTCGTATCGCGAACAATTAAGTAACGCAGGATTGGTCTTTTCTGGCGTGTCTCCTGATAATCGCTTAGTTGAAATGATTGAGATTGCCGAGCATCCTTGGTTTGTTGCAACGCAGGCTCACCCCGAGTTTAAGAGTAGACCAACTCGTCCGCATCCACTCTTTAAAGGTTTTGTGCAGGCTGCAAAGTGCGCTAGTATAAAAGAATGAAAAACGAACTTGCACAAGAATACTTATCCTATTTGCGCGTAGAGCGAGGGAGTACTCCGTTAACAGTTCAAGCCTATCAACGAGATTTGGCTGATTATCTTACTTTTTGCGAAGAGGCAGGTATTGCTTGCGTGGAGCAAGCCACACGCGAAGACATTGTCGATTTTGAAAATGCTTTGTTTTCGCGAGAGTTAGCGCCTTCAACTGTTGATAGAAAAATCTCGGTGCTTAAAGGGTTTTATCGCTTTTTGGTGCGCGAAGGATATATAACGTCAAGCCCTTGTGCGCTTATCAAACTCCCCAAAACTCCTGAGAAGCTTCCTGACGTGCTCTCAATTGATCAAATTACACAAATGCTTTCTGATCCTGTTGAGCCAACACCTGCCGCCAAACGTGACCGCGCCATTCTTGAGATTTTGTATGGGTGCGGGTTGCGTGTGAGCGAGTGCGTTGGACTAAATTTGTCTAATCTCGTTTTAGAAGAAGGTTATTTTCGCGTTGTAGGCAAGGGCAGCAAAGAGCGCTTTGTGCCTATTTCGGGGGCTGCACTGAGCGCGCTTGTCACCTATCTCAACGAAGCGCGTCCTGAACTCGTTCGTACTCAGGCAAAAGACGAGGGCGCTGTTTTTTTAAACGCGCGCGGAGGAAGACTTACAAGACAAAGCATCCATACCATTGTTGCTTCTGCGGGATTGTTGATTGGGATCAAAAACCTCCACCCTCATACGCTGCGTCATTCTTTTGCAACGCACTTGCTTGAGGGCGGGGCAGACTTGCGCGTTATTCAAGAGTTGCTCGGGCATGCTGATATCTCGACAACTCAGATTTATACCCACGTGAATCGTGCTCATGTACGCGAGGAATATCAGCGTGCACATCCTCGCGCAAAGTGCAAGTAAACGTTTATTTCCAAACTTGCGTATAAATTGTGAGGTAAACGGCATATCTCGCAAAACTTTTTACTCCCTCAAAAATTGCGTCTCTATTTGCGGGTCAGCACTATATCTTGTGCTCCTTTAATCACCACAAACTATATATTGAAATCATATGTCAAACGCTTGTTCGAAGTTGGCGAATTCGCCTCCAGACCTGGGGGTTTAGGTGTGTCGGAACGGGGGGCGTTTTGGTCAAAAAATGTTGTAAAGTGGGGCAAAGTGGGATAAGATGTGAAACACAGAGAGCCGACTGATTGTTCAGCCGAAAGGAAAAGATGACAGAAGAGACCCCAAAAGCGAAAACGCTCAAGGGCACCCATCGCTTCAAGGTGGATGCAAAGGGTCGCATGTCTTTACCGGCGAGCTTTCGTAAAGTTCTCTCCTCGGACTTAGTGGTAACGCCCAATCCACATGACGAGTGCATTTACGTTTTTGAGCCAGAGATTTTTGATCAATGGATCGAGGATGCATTTGGTCGTGTAGGAGGCTACAACCCGCTGGATCCTGCACATGTCGCTCAGCGCAGAAAGCTTTTTGCTCGTGCGGCAGATGTCACAACGGATTCAGCAGGACGCATCATGTTGTCAGCCGAACAACGCAAAATGGTCGGCATCGACAAGGATGTGGTGTTAGTGGGCAACTCGGGTTACTTCGAAGTTTGGGACGCGAAGCGCTACGACCAGGTTGATGCTGATGTTGACCTTAGCCTGTTGTTTGGCTAAGTCCATGCATCCAACCAACCGTAAGGCGTGAGCGAAGTGACAAGCGAATATCGGCATACACCGGTTCTGCTCGCCGAGTGCCTCGAATACTCGAACCTTAAAACACAGCAAACATTCGTGGACGCAACACTCGGCGGAGCAGGGCATTCATATGAGGCGGCAAAGCTCATAGGGTGCGGCGGTACATTAATAGGCATTGATCAGGATGAAGTTGCACTTGAAGCGGCTTCTCGCAAACTCGGCACCTTGCCTGATAATGAGCGTCCGCACCTTGAGCTTATTCGCAACAATTTTGCTCATCTTGATGACGCTTTATTAGAAGCGGGTGTTCCTGGGATGGATGCAATCCTTTTTGACCTGGGAGTTTCATCAGTGCAAATTGATACGCCAGCGCGCGGCTTTTCCTTTAAGGAAAATAGCCCACTTGATATGCGGATGGATCCGGGTAACCAAACCTTAACCGCAGCAGAGATCATCAACACTTATAACGCAGCAGATCTCACTCGGATCATCCGGCAGTATTCAGATGAGAAGTGGGCGAGTCGAATTGCAGACTTTATTGTTCGCGCACGTCAAACTCAACCAATCACGGAAAGTGAACAGCTTGTAGAGATAATCAAGGCTGCCATACCGGCGTCAGCTCGTCGGGCTGGAGGCCATCCTGCGAAGCGCACATTCCAAGCTTTGCGAATTGAGGTTAATGGCGAACTAGATGTGCTCAAATCCGGATTAGAGTCTGCGGTTCGTTGGCTCAATCCAGGGGGTCGGTTGCTGGTTATTAGTTATCACTCACTTGAAGATCGCATCGTCAAAGACACCTTTGCCTCTTATGCAAATCGCTGCGAATGCCCTGTTGACCTTCCGGTCTGCGTATGTGGTAAAGAGCCGATATTACAGATTGTTACTCGTAAGCCAATTGTGGCAACTGCCGAAGAGATTGCGCGTAATCCGCGTGCTCGCAGTGCAAAACTTCGCGTGGCACAAAAACTAGCTACACGTTTCGACGTGTAAATAGAGCCGACTGCAAACGAAGCATACTCACAGAAAGGAGGCGGCTATGGGCGCAGCGCCAGCTTATTCGCACTACAATCCGTATACCACTGCGCCAGCACGCAGACCCCAGCAAACGCCGCAGCCTTCTTTTACGGTGCTTCCCGGCAAGACACCGCGAAGCAAAAGCGCTCCTGCCGCGTCTCCGGCAAGCTTTGTCATCAAACTTACGGTGGTTGTTTTGATTGCGCTCACGTGTGTTGCGTGCGTGCGTTTGTCGCTTTCAAGTGCAACGGCGGCAACTGCTATGGAATCTCAGCAGCTCACCGCATCAATCGATGAGGCGCGCAGCAACGGTGCAGCCCTTGAAGTGTCACTCGGTTCGCTGACGAATCCAACGCGCGTACGCGATCAAGCAAAAGCACTGGGCATGGTTGCCCCGCAAACAACCGGTGTAATTACCCTTGAAGAAGATATCGTCATGACCGATCAAGCAGGTAATCTCTCGCTGTCTTCAAGCGTTGAAGCTGCCCACGAACGGGGAGTCTAGCACGTGGCGGCCTCGACGGATATGAAAAGCTCGCGACCATTTTGGCCGCTTGTTTTCTTTTTGGCACTTGCGCTTATTATCTTTGGTCGCTTGGCATACCTCACGGTTGTCAAAGCGCCAGAATATAGCGCTATGGCGTCAGAGGCGCGTACGGTGAGCTTTCCTATCGAGCCTCGTCGCGGCACAATTTATGACCGCAATGGTACGGTTTTGGCAGTAAGCGTTGAAGCCACAACGATCTATGCAAACCCCGTTGAAATTGAAGATCCGGCAGCCACGGCAGTTCAGCTTGCAAGTGTGCTTGGAAAAAATATGGAAGACTATCTTCCTATTCTTACGGCTAACAAAACCAATTATTCAGTTATCGTACGCAAAGCTGACGTGGAACTTGCTGACAAGGTAAAAGAGCTTGATCTTGATGGCATCTATTTTGTATCTGAGTCTCGTCGTGAGTATCCGCATGGTCAGGTGGCAGGTCAGATTATCGGCGCGTGTTCAATTGGTGTTGATGAGGAAAATAATCGCGAATATTACTATGGTGTGTCTGGTCTGGAGGCCTACTACGATGACATTTTATCAGGGGAGGTAGGTTATTACGAAGCCGAGCGCGGCCGCGATGGCTCACCTATTCCGGGAGGAGTGCATGAGTCGGTTGCCGCGGTGGACGGGCAAGACATTATTATTTCTATTGACTTAGAGCTTCAAGAAGCGCTTGAAAAGCGTTTGGTAGAAGGTATTGAAGATCTTGATGCCGAAAGTGGCAGTGCGCTTGTCATGGATGGTGGGTCTGGTGAGATTTATGCAGCAGCATCTTTGCCGCTGTTCAATCCGGCTGACAGAAGTGAAGTAGAAGAAGGCGCCACCAAGCTCAAATGCGTCACCGACCTTTTTGAGCCAGGCTCAATTTTTAAGTCGGTATCCACTATGGCGCTACTTGAGACAAATACCATGTCTCCTGATGACACCATATTCTGTCCTGCAGCAATAACAGCAGATGGTTACACGATTTCAGACGCGCATGAGCGAGGAGACGAGACCTTTTCGCTTCGCCAAATTCTCGATCAATCGTCAAATGTTGGTATCTCGCTGGCGGTAGAGTCTATGGGCTTTGACGAGCTTTACAATCACATTATTGAATACAACCTCCATTCAGTTACGGGGGTGGATTATCCAGGTGAAGGTGAAATTGGTACTGAGTATCTCGGTAATCTGCCTTCCTTTGATTGTTGGAGTCGCGTTACCGGTTATAACATCAGCTTTGGCCAGGGTCTTTCGGTGACTCCGCTTCAAATGGCTCGCTTTTACGGCGCGCTTGTCAACGATGGTGTTGAATGCACGCCTCACTTTTTAGTTTCTAAGCCTCAAAGTGGCGAAATCGTTGAGTATCCCTCTGAAGATGTTATTGCAAACAAGGCAGCTATTCCCACGATTACGAGCATGTTGCAAACCGTAGTTACCGATGGCACGGGCAAGCGTGCTGCAATTGAAGGCTTTGATGTGGCTGGCAAGACATCAACCGCTGAAATCTATGACGAAGAAAACGGTGGCTATCGCGAAGGAGTCTACAATCTCGCCTTTACGGGATTTTTGGCAAATTCATCAAGTCAATTAGTATGTTTTGTGGGCGCAAATGAGGTTCCTGACGACAGCTCGGTTACCCCGCTATTTAAGGATATAATGACAACCGCAATTGATCGTTTCAGGATTTCGCCCGATAAGTGAGGAACTCATGGCTAAGACATGCGAGCAATTATTCGAAGGTGTCAGTGGCACCGTACTGGGAAACCCCGATGAGGTTGTAGCGGGTATCGCGTATCGAAGTGATCGCGTGCAGCCAAAAGACGCATTTTTTTGCATCGTTGGCATGACAAGCGATGGTCATACTTATGCCCAAGATGCCATCGATAGAGGCGCAAATGTGTTAGCCGTTGAGCGTAAAGTGTATCTGGCTGATGCAACTGACGTGACTGAAGTTGTCGTCAATGATACGCGCAAGGCGATGGCCGTTTGCTCGGATAACTTTTATGATCACCCATCACGTAGCTTTCAGTTGGTTGGCGTTACCGGCACCAACGGTAAAACGACTACCACGTATTTGGTGGAGCATATTGCTCAAGCTGCCGGAAAGCGTACCGGTGTCATTGGTACTGTTGGGGTTCGCATAGGAAATACTCAAACGAAATCTGAGCATACAACTCCTGAGTCTCCTGACTTGCAAAAAACGTTTGCACAGATGCGAGATGAACATTGCGAAGTTGTTGCTATGGAAGTCTCTTCGCATGCGCTTGATTTGGAGCGTACGTGGAAAACCCAATTTGCGGTCACGGCATTTTCTAATCTGACGCAAGATCATCTTGATTACCATCATACCTTTGAAGCATATTTCGAGGCCAAGGCACGTTTGTTCTCGAAGGATTATCCGGCAAAGCGCGTTATCTGCATTGATGACGCATGGGGCAAAAAACTTTTGGCGCGCTGTGTTGCCGCAGAGGATAACATTGTCACTACCGGCTTTGATTCGTCTGCACAGATCCATCCGGTGTCGGTTGAGTACGCGCCAACGCATACTGCACTCACGCTTGATGTGCGCGGGCGACAGGTGAGCTTTGATTACCCGCTCGTAGGAAAATTCAATGTCGAAAATGTCATGTGTGCATTTGGCATTGGTCTTCAGCTCGGGTATTCGATAGAAACTATTGTGGCTGCTTTAGAAGAAGCACCTCAAATCCCCGGCCGTCTTGAGCGTGTGGGAAATGCGCAAGATACTGGTGTGGCGGTTTTTGTTGACTATGCACACACCCCTGACGCACTGGATAATGCTCTTTCCACTATTATCGATTTAACACCGGGACGCACGATTTGCGTGTTTGGTTGCGGTGGAGACCGAGACGCCTCCAAGCGTCCCATTATGGGCAGCTCAGCTCTTGCGGCAGATGTTGCTATTGTGACTTCTGACAATCCTCGCACTGAAGATCCGTTAGTTATTATTGATGACATCGTGAGCGGCATGTCGCACGGTCAAGATCACTACATCGTAGAGCCTGATCGCAGACGCGCAATAGCTCATGCTATTGCTATAGCAAATCCGGGAGACTCTATTTTGATTGCCGGTAAAGGGCATGAAGATTATCAAATAGTTGGCGACAAAGTGCTCTCATTCGACGACCGCGTGGTTGCAGCCGAAGAGTTGTCAGCGCGTTTTGATGGGTAAGTTTTAAAGGGGCGAAACGAATAATGCGATTGAATCTCAAGCAGATAGTGGCATGTTGTGGTGGTCAATGTGTGGTTGATCCTATAGATATGCGAACCTTAGCTTTCGGGCTCACGTGGGATTCTCGCACTGTTTCAGAGGGCGATATCTATGTTGCGCTTCATGGTGAACGCGTTGATGGTCACAATTATATAGATCAAGCTTTGCGCAAAGGTGCTGTTGGCGCATTGGTGATGCAGCCAATAGACAACCAGCTTCGCCTGCTTGCGCAAGAAATGGGTGCAGCTATTATTGAAGTGCCCGACACCGCTCATGCAATTAGTGATATTGCTGCTGCATGGCGCACCCATATTACCGGAACCATCATTGCGCTTACCGGTTCAACGGGCAAAACGACAACCAAGAATTTGGTTCGCGATGTCTTGTCATCGGCATATTCTGTTGTGGCTACGCAAGGTAACCAAAACAACGAGCTCGGCGTTCCAAAAACGCTTTTGAATGCTGAAGCTGATACGCAATTTGTTGTAGTTGAAATGGGTATGCGTGGACAAGGTCAGCTCACGCAGCTTTGTGATTTTGTGCGCCCTGACTGGGGTTTGTTGGTCAATGTTGGCGAAAGCCATATTGAGCTTTTAGGAAGCCGCGATAATATCGCTCGAGCAAAAGCTGAGCTTTTGTGCGCTTTGCCTGAAGGTAGGGGCGCGGCATTTGTGAATTTGCAAGATGAATATGCCTCTTATGTTCGCGATCATGCCCACTTAGATGCACGGCAAATTACAACGGTCTTTTTTGATGGCTCTGATCAGGCTCGCCAACATCGTGAGCAACTTACGCGCGCAGAACAGCAGTTTCCTGCGGTATGGGCTGAAGATGTCACCCTTGATGAGCAGGGCTGCCCCCAATTTATGCTGCATGCGAGCGGCTTTCAGCGCGAAACATCGTCAAGCATTACTCCGGTCGAAGAAGTGGTGCCTTGCTCGCTTATCTTGCGTGGAGTCCATAACGTTTCAAATGCTTGCGCGGCTGTGGCAGTTGGCAAATTCGCTGGCATGTCGCTTGAGGCTTGTGCGCTTGCATTGCGTGGAGCGGAGCCTGAAGCTGGACGCCAAGAGGTACTTCTAGCGCGCGGCGGATTTAGCGTGATCAATGATGCTTATAATGCTAATCCAGATTCAATGCGTGCATCTCTGGCAACCTTTAGCGCTATGAGCGTGCCAGGCCGAAAAGTGGCCGTTTTAGGTGACATGGGCGAATTGGGAACATTTGCAAAGGCATGTCATCACGGCATCGGTCAATATCTCGCAACGCTTGCTCTTGATCGTGTCATTTGCGTGGGTGATCTGGCGCAAGAGATTGCAGAAGGCGCTTTGGAAGCAGGTGCTGATGAGCGAAAAATCGTGCGTGCCAATTCGCTTTCAGAAGTATTAGGGGATCTTGATTCTTGGGTAGAATCAGGAGATGCGGTCTTGGTTAAGGCGTCGCACTTTATGGGTTTGGAACGAGTGGTTGAAGGGTTGATCAACTAATGCTAAATAACGTTGCTCAATATCCAACCTTTTTGGTTTTTGTGGCAGTGGTTGCTGCGGTAGTTTTGACTATTGCGCTGATGCCGTTTTGGATTAAGTTTTTACGTTCGAGTCATATTGGTCAGCAGGTTAGAGCAGACGGCCCAGAATCGCATCTGGTAAAACAAGGCACCCCAACCATGGGTGGCGTGATCATGCTGATTGCGGTTATCGTGGTTGCTTTGGTAATCGGCAGGTATTCGCCCAATATCTATGTGTTATTAGGTGCAACGGTTTTAACGGGGCTGCTTGGACTTGTAGATGATGCGTCGAAGGTTATCAAAGAGCGCTCGTTAGGTTTGACGCCAAAAGCAAAGCTTATTGGACAATTTAGTATTGCAACCATATTTTGCTTGGTTGCCGTGAACTGGCTCGGAGTTGCTCCGACGGTTGATATCCCTTTTATTTGCTTGCTTGATCTGGGAGTTTTGACCACCGTTGTTCCTATAGGTTCCGGTATTGCAATTCCGTGGCTGTATCTCATTTTTGTTGACATTTTGCTCGTTGGCATGTGCAATGCGGTAAATCTTACTGACGGTCTTGATGGACTGGCAGCTGGCACTGTCATGATTGTTATGATCGTTATGGCCGCTATTGCCTATCGCTCGGACATGTTTGGTCCGGCGGTATTTGCTGCAGCGCTGGCCGGCGCGTGCGTTGGCTTTTTGTGGTATAACTCCTTTCCCGCAGACATCTTTATGGGTGATACAGGCTCTCTTGCCCTCGGTATGGCGCTTGGCTGTTTGTCGGTTCTTACCAAAACTGAGTTTTTGGTACTCATTGTTGGCGGCTTGTTTGTGGCTGAGGCGTTGTCCGTCATGATTCAGGTCTTCTATTACAAAAAGACCAAGAAGCGCATTTTTCTTATGGCGCCTTTGCACCATCATTTTGAGAAAAAGGGTTGGTCTGAGACGAAAGTTGTCGTTCGCTTCTGGATTATCTCGGGTGTCCTTGCAGCTATTGGTTTTACGATCTATTTCGCACAAACACTTTTCGGGGCGGTGTAGATATGGTTAGTGGCGCTCTTTCAGCTACGCATAAATGCGCGCCCCAAGTTCTTGGGCGCGTTCTCATTTTAGGATTAGGCAAAAGCGGACAAACTGCAGCACGCTATTGTGCAAATATGCTCAATGATCGCGTAAGCGAACTTTATATAGCTGCTGGAGCGGAAAGTGAGTCTGCGGTAGCGTTCGCGCAAGAGCTCGAGCGCCTTGGCGCCACAGTGGTATTTGGAGATGGCGCGCTTGAGGAGTTTGCGTCGTCTGCGCCTTTTGACATCTGTATTGCAAGCCCAGGGATTTCTCAGTTAAGTGATCTGTATCAGCGTGCATTGATGCTTTCAGATGAATTGATGAGCGAAGTGGAGTTTGCATGGCGCGAGAGCTCGCCGCAAAGCGTGTGGGTTGCAGTTAGTGGCACCAATGGAAAGACGACTGCAACATCGCTCATTGCTCATCTTTTGCAAGAAGCCGGATATAGGGCGCATGCTGTGGGCAACATTGGCGATACCTGCATTGATGCTGTTTTCGCAGGAGATACCGATATATATGTGGCTGAAGTGTCGTCATATCAGCTTGCCTCTACCATTGATTTTGCGCCGCGTGTCGCCGTGCTTCTCGGTATTACGCCTGATCATTTAATTTGGCACGGTAGTTATGAGGTATATCAAGCTGCAAAGTTTAAACTGTTCGAGAATTTGTCTACTGCTGCTGATTCAGTTGCAGTTTTAGATGCAACGAACGATATCGTGCGTGCTCGCGTGCGAGCATTGCGCGCTCAAAGCCCAGATGAGCGTGGATTTTCTTATGTGCCAGTGGGTGCAAAAGATGGCTATAGTTCAGACATGCGAAACTTGTGTGGCAGCGAAAACGCGGCATTTGTCTCGCAAGATGGTTCATTGGTGGTGGCAATCAATGGCGTGGAGCACATCTTGATACCAGCAGATGATCTTCTGATCCTTGGTGAGCACAACATTGCCAATGCGCTTATGGCGGCATCAGCAGCGCTTGCATTAGGGCTTGATGCAGCTCAAGTCTCACGTGGACTCGCCAGTTTTGCTCCTTTAGAGCATCGCATTGAACCATGTGGCACGTTTGATGGCATCAGCTGCTACAACGACTCGAAAGCAACTAACGTTGACGCAACGTTGAAAGCGCTCAGCTCATTTCCGGGCAAACGGGTAGTGGTACTCTTGGGCGGCCGAGATAAAATGACCGATCTTGATGAGCTGGTCGATGCCGTAAAAGACACTTGCGTCTGCGCTATATGTTATGGCGAAGCGGCGCAGCGTTTTTGTGATGCTTTTGCCCGCGTTGCTGATAGTGATCTTTTAGTTTTACAAGCAGCTCATCTTAAGGATGCTTTTGAGCTTGCGGCCAACCATGCGCAAGCAGGTGACGTGTTGTTGTTGTCCCCGGCGTGCGCCTCCTTTGACGAATTTAGCTGTTTTGAAGAGCGCGGGGATGCATTTAAAGCTTTAGTTGCAGCAAAGAGCAAGCAGTAAGGATAAAGACAAGATGCCGTCATGGTCTACACATAGCGCGCAAGGACGCGCTGATGTACGCGTAGCACAAACCGTGCTTTTGCTGTGCGTATTGGCTTTGACGCTGCTGGGTTTGGTAATGATCTATTCCGCTGGCTCACCTTCAGCTCTCTCAGAAGGGGAAAATGCGGCATCGTACGTGGTTGATCAGCTCAAATTCGCCATCTTAGGCGTTATTGCTATGGTTGTACTTTGGCGATTTATACCCTATAGCGTGTGGACTGGCCCGTTTGTTTGGATTATTTGGGCAATATCGGTTGGCTTACTTTTAATGGTTGCGGTAAGTGGTTCGCGAGCCTTAGGCGCCACGCGATGGCTTTACCTAGGCTTTTTTAGTTTGCAACCATCGGAGTTTTTCAAGATCACCGTTTTGCTTATGTTCGCGCGTATGCTCTATGAATATCAATCAGGCTCGTTGTCTGCGCAAGGATTTCTCACCCAGCTTTTTTGCTGTGTGATAGTGCCTATTGGTTTTATGTATGTCACCCAATCAGACTTAGGCACCACGCTTATTTGTTTTGTGGGATTGATGGCGGTTGCGTGGCTCGGTGAAGTGCCCAAACGCATTCTCGGGGGCGTCCTTGTTGTCTTTTTCGTATTCGGTCTTATAGCCATTTTTGGCACGGGTTACAGATCCGATCGCATGTTATTTATGAACCCGTGGGATGACGGCGAAGAGGGTTATGGCAACGGTTTTCAGCTCATCCACTCTTTTTATGCGTTTGCCGAAGGTGGCCTTTTTGGGGTTGGGCTTGGTAATTCTCGCGAAAAATTCCTCTATCTTCCCGAAGCTGAGACTGACTTTATCTTTGCGGTAGTTGGCGAAGAGCTTGGTTTGGTGGGCGCGATGCTGGTAGTGGCGCTCTTTATTGGAATTCTGTGGTCGTCCCTTCGCATTGCACGCATGGCGCCAGATATGTTTGGCCTGATGATGGCAGGTGGGTGCGGCATTATGCTTGTGGCGCAGGCCTTCTTAAATATAGGATGCGTTATTGGTCTTTTGCCAACCACAGGAAAACCTCTGCCCTTTTTGTCCTCGGGTGGTTCGTCTCTGATTGCGACATTTATTCTGATCGGACTTATTTTGTCAGTTGCGCACGGTGCCGATTTGCAGCCAAGTGTTTATGAGCAACGTCGTGCTGATCTGCGCATCGTTAAAACGCAACACACAAAACATACCGCGTCCATGCAACACAGCACAAAACCTTCGCGTTCGCAAAAAGCACCACACGCTGAACGTGGAGCGCAAAAATCATACTCATCTCAAGCGTCTCGTTCTGCGCAGCGCTCACGCACGTCTCGCACAAATAGCGCATCGGGCAATGCTCGCACAAGACGCACAAGGAGGTAATAGGCATGCTTGTCGTTTTATCTGGCGGTGGAACTGCTGGTCATATTAATCCTGCCTTGGCTTTAGCTGAAGTGCTTCAAAGTCGTGGTGTTGATGTGGTATATGCTGGGACGCCGGGTGGCATTGAGGCAAGGTTAGTACCTGAAGCCGGTCTTGAGTTTAAAGGGTTTGAGGCAGGTGGATTTAACCGCAACCATCCACTCACGCTTCCTAAATCATTGGCTAAGATTCAAAAATCAACGAAAGTCGCGCGTGCATGGTTTGATGAGATTAAACCTGATGCAGTAGTTGGTTTTGGTGGTTATGTTTGCATTCCTGTTGCGCGTGCTGCTGAACAGATGCATATTCCGGTCGTGGTGCATGAGCAAAACTCAGTAATGGGTATGGCAAATGCCTACTTAGCAAAACGTGCGCAAGCGGTTTGTCTCACCTATGAGCATGCAGCTTCAGCGCTTTCTGATAAAAGCCATGTGCAGGTGACAGGAAATCCTGTTCGCGCTCAAGTATTTGACGCAACGCGAGAAGCGGGCCGTATGCGTTTTGATGTCCCAGAAGATGCGCTCATGCTCTTGGTGACCGGAGGGTCGCTCGGTGCGCGCCATCTCAACAATGCGCTTGTCAAGCTAAAAGATAAGCTTTTAAGCTACAAGGATCTCTACATTGTGCACGTGACCGGTCCTAAGGAGCTTGAAAACGTACAACAAGCATTGAACTTGAGCGAAGAAGAGCAAAAACGCTGGCAGTTGTATGGTTATACCGATCACATGGGCGACGCTATGGCGGCAAGTGACCTGATAGTTTCACGTGCAGGTGCCACAACGCTTGCTGAGATTTCAGCACGTGGCTTGCCGGCTTTGTTGGTGCCATTTCCGTATGCCACCGAAGACCATCAAACCATGAACGCGCAAGCATGTGTCGAGGCAGGCGCAGCTCAGATGATTGCTGATGCAGATGTGGAGTCAGAACAATTTAGTAATCTGTTGTGCGAAATGATTGAGTCGGCAGAACTTCGTCAGAACATGAAGAAGGCCGCAGAGCAATTTGAGACCGAGCATGCCGCGAAACGTCTTGCTGATATCGTAATGAATGTAGCCCGTGGGTAGCGAGAAGACTGCTTTCGGTTACAATTAAGTTTTGTGTTATCGGATAGGCGTGAAAGTTGGCAGCGTGGATAAGCCTCTAAAACAAATACATTTTATCGGAGTCGGCGGTGTTGGCATGAGCGGTATTGCTCGTGTTGCACATGATCAAGGCATGAAAGTTAGTGGCTCCGATTTACGCGACAGCCGTTATACGCAGCAGTTGCGCGATGCGGGCATTGAAGTGTTTATTGGTCACGATGCATCACATGTGCCGCAAGGTGATCCTGTGGTGGTTGTATCTACCGCAATCCTCGATAACAACCCTGAACTTATTGCAGCCAAAGAGCGCGGGTTGACCATTTGGCATCGAGCGCAAATGCTTGCACACTTAGGCCAAAACTTAGAGACGTTGGCAGTTGCGGGAACGCATGGTAAGACTACCACTTCGTCTATGCTTGCCACCGTGCTAGATACTATGGGACAAGACCCGACATTTTTGATTGGCGGCATTGTCCGCGCATATGGCACCAATGCTCATTCGGGCACGGGAAAATACTATGTGGTAGAGGCTGACGAATCTGACAAGTCGTTCATGCATATTCATCCGCAGGTTGTTTTGGTCACCAATATCGAGGCTGATCATCTTGACCATTACAAAGATCTCGATGAGATCTATGAGAAGTTTGCTTCTTTTGTTGGGTCTGTGCCCAAAGAGGGCGGTCTTGTTGTTGCTTGTGCTGATGATGCAGCGCTTGTTTCGGTGGTGCAAAATGCAAACCGCCAATATTTCACCTATGGGTTTACTGACAATGCCAACGCGAAAATTTTGTCATATGAGGCGCAAGGGGTCGGCTCTGCTTTTAGTTTAGAGTTACCCGATGGGCAAGTGGTGAACGCTCGCGTGCCGCAAAACCCCGGCAAGCATAATGTGCAAAATGCTGCAGGCGTGATCACGCTTTTGTGGGCGCTTGGCTATGACCCGCAAAAAGCTGCCGCAGCCATGAGCGAATTCGCCGGTGTAAAACGTCGCTTCGACTTGGTTGGTATAGAAAACGAAATAACTATCGTAGATGATTATGCGCATCACCCAACCGAGATTGCGGCAACTATTGAGGCGGCTTCGCAGCTAGGTTACAACCATGTGCACGTGCTCTTTCAGCCGCATCGCTATTCGCGTGCGCCATTGTTTACCGAAGTGCTCCATGATGAATTTGGACAAGCGTTTAATAGAGCAGATGCAATAACCTTTATGGATGTGTATCCTGCAGGAGAGGCTCCGGTGCCGGGCGTGTCAGGCAAGACGTTTTTAAATGTTGTGCTTGATAATCCGCAACACCCCGCAGCCGATTACGTACCACGCCGCATTGAAGTGGTGCCACATTTGATAGAAAAGCTTGAGCCGGGAGATTTGATTATCACGATGGGCGCAGGCGATGTTACCGCCATAGGTCCTGAGTTGTTGGACGCGCTTCGCAAACGCAGCGCCTCAAAGAAGCAGGATTAACGCCAAATGTGTGCACGACATGCGCAAACTGCCTTTGATGCACTGTTGGTAAATCCACTCTTTAAAGGCGAAATACTCCTCGATGAACCCATGGCGAAACATACCACGTTTCGCATAGGTGGACCTGCTCGTTACTTTGCTCGCGTTGGTTCTTTGGGGGCGTTAAAACACCTGCTTGCCGCGTGTGCTGAATCTGATGTTGCTTGGTATGTGGCTGGTCGTGGTTCAAACCTATTGGTGTCAGATAGCGGCTTTGATGGTGTCGTTATCACCCTTGGTCATGATTTTATGAATTTTCGTTATGACGAAGATACGCAGCGTTTTTATGCTGGGGGTGGCGTGCTGCTCTCGACGCTTGTGCAAGACAGCTTCCGAAGATGCCTTGCTGGGCTTGAGTTTTTGGTGGACACGCCAGGTACGGTTGGGGGAGCACTGAGTATGAATGCCGGCACCTCAACTGATTATATTGGCGCACAGGTTGAGTCGGTGACCTTGTTAGATGCGCAACAAGAACTTATTCGTCTTGATAAAGATGAATTGCTATGGGGGTATAGAAAGAGCTCTTTTGCGCCAGATGAGGTGATTGTCGAATGTGAATTAGCGGCCACGCCGGCTGATCCCTTTTACATTCGCGGTAAGATGGAGGCGTTTCGGTCGCGTCGGCGTAAAACTCAGCCGCTAGGTGTTGCCTCGTGTGGGTCTATGTTTATAAACCCGCCCGATGCGTCTGCAGGCAAGCTGATTGAACAAGCCGGCTGCAAAGGGTTGTCTGTTGGTGGAGCGTGTGTGTCAGACGTGCACGCGAATTTTATTATTAATGATGGACGAGCGACAGCAGACGATGTTGTTGCTCTTATTGAGCTCGTGCAAATGAAGGTGTTTGAGTGTTATGGCGTCAAGCTTAAACCGGAAGTCCGCTTCCTCGGGTTCGCGTAAGCAACCCAAAGCAACCCGTGCGCCCAAACAAAAGACTGCGCGCACAAAGACAAGAAGTTCAGCACGCGTTCAAACAGCGCGTGGTTCTTCGCGTGCAAAAACTCAAACATCCAAACGGGCAACTCGTGCGCCTCAAGCATCGCGAACTTTAGGCGCAAACAGGCCGTCTTCTGCTCAAAGCGTTGTGCCATCGCACACACCGCAGGTAAGTTCGGTTCGTATCGGAGACATTGAGCGCACCAAGCGAAACGCTCGAGTAAAGCGACGTTATAGGCGCTATTTGGTCTTTTTGGGCATCATTGCTGCTTTGGTAAGCGCGCTTGCCATTGGTGGTGTGGCAATTTATAACTCCAGCTTATTCACTATTGAAGAGGTGAGCATTCAAGGCGTAGAGCACCTGACAACCGAAGAGATGCAAGCACTTGCAGGTGTGCCAGTTGGAACAACCCTTTTGCGCGTCGATGCCGCCGGGATCAAAAACTCGCTTTTGCGTGACGCGTGGGTGGAAGATGTAAGCGTGAATCGCATTTTCCCCAACAAGCTTGAAATATCTGTAACCGAGCGCACGGTGGCTGCCATTGTTGAGGTGCCCACCCAGGATGCAAAAAGTACGCAAGCATGGGCTATTGCCTCCGATGGCATGTGGCTGATGCCAATTCCGAAAGCCGGCACTGAAGCTGCTTCGCGAACTTCGTCTACCATCTATAAGGATGTCGAAGAGACGCTCCATATTGTTGATGTGCCATATGGAACTGAAGCTGAAGTAGGCCAGTATTGCACCGATGCCAATGTTAATAATGCGCTTGCGGTGGTTGACGGGCTCACTACCGAGCTTGCCGATCGGGTCACATCAGTTAAAGCTACTGACCCAGAATCAACGACCCTTACTATTAAAGATGGACCAGATATCGTATTTGGTACCGCAGAAAACATTCGCGAAAAAGAGCGGGTTTGCTTAGAAATCATGGATCAGCACCCAGACGGCGTGGCTTATATCAACGTTCGCACCGTTGATCGTCCTACCTGGCGTGCGCTTTAATGTAAGTGTGCCCCTTTATTGGGCTTACTTAGTTCAAAAAACAATGGCGCATTTCACCATTTCTTTAATACCGTTTGGCAGATATGTGAAACTGCTTGTCATTGTGGTTTATTACGTTGGCATTGCGAATGTGTTCGTGTACAATAATTGCTTATTGTGTAGATAGCTTGCATAGTGTCAAGCTGTATAAACGTTGCAGGTGTGGAGGAAACAATGCCAAAAAACATTGGGGAAGACTTGGCGGTTATTAAAGTCGTCGGCGTTGGCGGTGGCGGCACAAATGCTGTTAATCGCATGGTTGAAGCCGGCGTTAAAGGCGTTGAATTTATCGCCATTAACACAGATCGTCAAGCGCTTCTTATGTCGGATGCCGATCGAACCATCCACATCGGCGAAGAGCTAACACGCGGTTTAGGTGCTGGTGCAAACCCTGAAGTTGGTTGCCAAGCAGCAGAAGAAAGTCGCAATGAAATTCGCGAAGCGCTCGCAGAGGCGGACATGGTTTTCGTAACCGCTGGTGAAGGCGGTGGAACCGGCACTGGTGCTGCTCCGATTATCGCTGAGATTGCACGCGAGGAGATTGGCGCTCTGACGGTTGGTATTGTGACCAAGCCGTTCTCGTTTGAGGGTCGTACGCGCCGTAACCAAGCTGAGCAAGGCATTGACCTGCTTTCGCAAAAGGTTGACACGCTTATTGTTATCCCTAACGATCGTTTGCTTGAGATCGTTGATAAGAAGACCAGCATGTTGGACGCTTTCCGCATTGCTGATGATACTTTGCGCCAGGGCATCCAAGGTGTTACCGACCTTATCACCATCCCTGGTATCATCAACCTTGACTTTGCAGATATCCGCACCGTCATGAAGGATGCGGGCACTGCAATGATGGGTATTGGTGTTTCGTCTGGCGAGAATCGTGCGCTGGATGCAGCTCAGCAAGCAACAAATTCAAACTTGCTCGAGGCTTCTATCGCAGGCGCTTCACGCGTATTGTTCTCCATTGCAGGTGGTCCTGATCTTACGCTGACCGAAGTTGATGAGGCTGCTCGCACTGTTGAGGCATGTGCTGATGAGAATGCTAATATCATCTACGGCCAAATCATTGACGAAGATATGGGAGATGCAGTTCGTATCACCGTTATTGCTACCGGGTTTAAGATGACGCAGCCGCGCACGAGTGGCTTAGATTCAATCGGTCATGGTGGTCTTTTCCAATCCGAACCGGTTCAACCTGCAACAATAACACCGTCTTCTCGTCCTGATATGACCAAGACTACCGGTCGTTTTGACGATGAAGACTACATCCCAGATTTCTTGAAGCGTCAGCAACGCTAAACAGATCTGAGAGTATCTTTTTCATGGCTGTGACACAACAGCTACCAAATCCAACTTTGCGCGCGCGCCTTTTTGGCGCGCGTTGTATTCCTATGCTTACCGATGAGGCGCTATACGAACAAACTGGCGTGCGCATAGCTTTTACCACGCGCGAAGGCGGAGTCAGTCAGCCCCCGTATGCATCGCTTAATCTTGGTAGTCATGTGGGGGATAATTCAGCAGATGTCTTAGAAAATCGCGCACGTGTGCTTCAAGCTCTCGGAGCGGCATCCGATAGTGTTGTTGTGCCAAATCAAATCCATGGTCATGAGCTGGTTGAGGTAGAGTCGGCAGATTCTGAGGCTCTCGAACATGCTCGCATGCTTGCGGCGAAAGGAGCAGATGGTTTGGTAGTTACATGCGCAGAGGTAAGTGCGCTTTTGTGTTTTGCTGACTGTGTTCCGGTGATTATCGTTGCTCCGAATGGCACTTTTGCGGTGGTTCATGCGGGTTGGCGAGGTGTCATGTCAAATATAGCGCCATATGCTTTAGTTGATCTGGCGAAAAGAGCCTGCGCAAGTAGTGCTCTTTTTGACGCAGCATCTGACGCGGTATCTGGCACAGCATCTGATGCACTGTCTGATACACCAGATGAAGCAGCATTTATGCAAGCGTGCAATATCTATATCGGGCCGCATATTTGTGAGTCGTGCTTTGAAACAAGTGAAGAGCTTGCCCATCAGTTTGCTGACACCTTTTCGTCGGCGTGCGTGCCAGACAATAGGCATGTTAATCTAACAGAAGCACTCAAGATAAGCTTAGTAAAAGCCGGCGCCGACTCGTCTCGTATTGTGGATGCACATGCGTGCACCCAAGAGTGCGTCGATACCTATTTTTCGTATCGCGCAGAAGGCGGCATGTGTGGTCGGCATGGTGCTATTGCATTTAAAAAGGAGTTATAAAGTGTCATTTCGTGAACGCTACGATCTTGTCAAAGCAGAATGCGAAGCAATATGTGTGGCGCATGGCAGAGATCCTCATGCTGTAAAGGTTGTTGCAGTGTCAAAGACGGTCGGGTTGCCTGAAATTGAAACAGCAATTGCAGCTGGTGCCCATGCTTTTGGCGAAAACAGACCTGATATGCTTGCCAGCAAGGCAGCTGCGCTTCCTGACCAAGAATGGCACTTTATTGGCAATATTCAATCGCGCAAGATTGAAGAGATCGTACGTTTTGCTTCGCTAGTTCACTCGCTCTATCAGCCACATCACGTTGCTAAATTTGATGCAGCCGCAGCTTCGCTTGGTAAAGTGCAAAACGTGTTGTTGGAGGTAAATGTCTCAGGCGAACAAAGCAAAAGCGGTTTGGCGCCTGATCAAGTAGCTTTAATGCTTGAGGTTTGCGAGCAATATTCGCATGTGCGTGTGTGCGGACTAATGACGATGGCTCCACAAGGAAACGCAGACGTCGCTCGGGACTGTTTTGCTCAGTTGGCATTGTTGGCAAAACAGCTCAAAGCGGGCATGGATCCAGCAAAAGCACAGTATTTCAATGAACTTTCTATGGGTATGAGCGAGGATTGGCGCGAAGCGGTGTCACAAGGCGCTACCATAGTGCGCATCGGTCGTGCGTTGTTTGCCGAAGATTTCGACGAACCACATGCGCAAGGCTAAGTAGAACAAGAGAAATCGGAGCACGGTATGTTCGACGGACTGAAATCTAAACTGGGTTTTGCCGAAGCCGAAGGAGAAGTTGTTGGAGATCAATACTTTGACGACGCTTCAGATGATTATGGCGAAGGCTATGATGAATTCGAAGAGTATGGACCGAGTTATCAGGCTGATGATGGCTATCGCGACCGTAGTTCTGTGCGCGAAAGCTATGATCGCTATGCGAATCCAAGCATCAGGCCGGCTCATGCAGCGTCACGCCGCGAGAGCTCTTCGCCGCGATTGGTCTCTATTGAAGACGTTCGTGCACGCACGCAAATTCCTGAGAGCTTAAAGCGCGATCCGCTGCCTCCGCGTCATGTGAGCAGCGCCTCATCTTCGCGCTACCAATCTGAGCGTACCATGGTAGATCCGGCGACATCTGCGCATGCTGGCACGCCAAATGCTCGAGCTCAAGCAAGCTCAGCACTCACGCCTTCAAGTGCAGCTTCGAGTGCTTCAGCACAGGAGCGCTCAGAAAGCCTCAATTCGCTCTTTTCGCCGACCACTGATAGTGCGGCTTCCACGTCGCGCGCTTCAGATGGTCGCGCATATGATCCCTATGATGCTTACTCAGGATCAGTGACTGGCAAACATACACCTACGCGTTCGCTTACGGTTATTAAGCCAGCAAGCTATGCGGAAGCTGAGCGTGTTGCGAAGGCTTTGAAAGCGGGAGATGTCGTGGTATTAGCGCTGCGCAACACACCCGATACGCTCGCAAAGCGCATTTTGGACTTTTCGTTTGGCGCCTCAAGCGCTCTTGACGCAAGCGTCGAATGCATTGCTGATAAGGTATTTGCCATCAGCAGAGGTGCTGCGCTTTCGCAAGCTGAGCTTACAATGCTTAAAAACCAAGGGGTTCTGTAATGGGCGACTGCAGAGTGACGGACGCTAAGGAGTGCGCGCCACAAATAGTTATTATTGGTGGCGGTAAGATGGGCGAAGCAATCCTGAGTGGTTGGCTTGCGCAGTCTGAGGGCGCGCCGGCTGCTTTTTCGCCGCAGTCTTTTGTCGTTGTTGATCCAGGTGCAGACCGCAGAGCATATCTTGAAGATACCTATCAGGTGAAATGCGTGGCAGATGCGCGCGAAGTGTCGCAGCGTGCTGATGTGGTGCTGCTGTCAGTCAAGCCGCAAGTCATGATGGACATGCTGGAAACAATTAAAGATAAGCAACAATTTGCTTCTGCGCTGTTTGTTTCTATCGCAGCGGGGCTGACTACTAAGCGAATCGAGCAAGCGCTGCCTGCAGGAGTTCATCTGGTGCGCGTGATGCCTAATACGCCTCTTATGGTAGGCAAGGGCGCTTCTGGAGTATGTGGCGGCAGCTTGGCAACACAAGAAGAAGTTGCGTATGTTCGCGAATTGTTTGGAGCACTTGGTGTTGCTTGTGTTGTAGACGAAGCGGACATGGATGCTGTATGTGCAGTAAGTGGGTCTGGACCGGCTTATGTAGCAGCAATGGTTGAAGCTATTCGCGATGCAGGAGCAAAGCTTGGGCTCGATAGTCAAGTTGCGCAAGATCTCGCATTGCAGACCGTGTTTGGTACCGCCTCGCTTATGCTTGAGACGGGGCAAGATCCGCAAACGTGCCGTGTTGCGGTATGCTCGCCGGGTGGTACAACGCTTGCTGCTCTTGATGCCATGAGTGAAGCTGGTTTTAATCATGTTTTTGAAGAGGGCGTCGCAGCAGCTGCACGTCGCTCAAAGGAGCTTTCGGCATGTTAAGTCGTTTGATAATTTCGCTCGCCGATGCCTACAGCATGATCATATTTGTTTATGTTTTATTGTCGTGGGTACCAACTGATCGCGGGCTTTTAGCAGACATAAACCGTGTTTTGTCACGATTATGTGATCCGTACCTTAATCTTTTTAAGAAATTGATACCTCCAATTGGAGGTATGGTGGACATTACACCTATTATTGCCCTGCTTGTACTACAATTTGGGGCACAATTGCTGGTAAGATTACTGTAAGTGTTTAAATACGGCCACGTTGAGTTAAGACGAAGGGAATACAGATGTCTATCACGTCAGAAGAAATTCACAACCAAAGCTTTTCCATTGACCGCAAAGGATATGACGTCGATGAGGTCGACGTATTCCTTGAGCACGTGGCAGACGAAATTGATGGTCTGAACAACGAGATTGTATATCTGCAAGGCAAGCTTGATGAGAACAAGTTTGGCGGCTTTGATCGTCCTGCAAGTGATCAGTCTGCATCCACCAACGAGCTGGTAACTGAAAAAGACGCACGCATTGCTGATCTTGAAAGCCAGCTTGAAGCCAAGAAGGCAGATGACAACGCTATCGCACAAGCACTTATTATCGCCCAGCGTTCCGCTGACGAGATTATTTCAAATGCAAATGTTCGTGCTGCTACCACTATTAAGGAAGCAGAAGAAGAGGCTCGCCGCATTGTTGACAAGGCTGAAGCAGATAAGCAAAAAGTACTTGATGCCATCAAGAAGCTTGAGGATGATCGCGAAGATGCTCGCGAGGCATACAAAGATCTGTTGACCGACTTCATTGGGGACGCAACGCGCAAGCTGGCAGAAATTGGCGAAACCGCCCCTGCTGAGATTAGCGGCTTTACTTCATCTGCTGTTAAGTCTGGCAGCCATGCTGCCTCATCGGTGCAAGCTCCTATTGAGGTAGAAGCAACCGTTGCAAGCTACTCAACGCCTGTATCTTCAACTGGCACCGTTGCTGCAGCAGCCACTGTTGTTCCGTCAAGCATGGAAAAGGATCTCTCCGGATTTGGTGACGCTGACGATGATTTTGAATTCGAAGAGATTGACTAAGCACTCAACCATAGCGTTTTTATGCAAGAACACTAGACGAATGAGTCTTTTAGGGAGCTGGCAGGTTGTCAGCTCCTTTTTTATTGATGACCAAAAAACGCAACAAAATTCGATATCGTGGCAGATAAATTAAGGAATTTAATCCAATAATTTTTGCGTTTGGCTTGAGCCTTGAAGGTCACACTCCTATAATGTTGTAAAATTGGCAACGATTAGGTTGCTGTTTTGTGACGCCTTGCAACACCATATGTTTGTGATGGCGTCTTTGTTCCTAATCGTGATGCCAGAGATCTGCGGTAATAACGTTTAACGGAAACGAGGAGTAGTAGTATGAAGGCTCAATCAACCAAAGCAAGGGCGCTCACCCGAAGTCTGCTTGCTGTTGTTTTGGCGTGCGGCCTGATGATCCCAAATGTGGGATTGTTGGCCTACGGCGAAGAGCAAGCTGGCAACCCGGATCAGGTTCAGCAAACCGGTGAAGACGCATCAACGGCTCCTGCATCAGATGATAGTGCAAAAACCACTCAGTCAGAACCTGTTGAGGATGCTGAGAAGCGTGATGGCGATGTACTGGCGGCAGAGCAGAGCGAAGTTGCCGTTGAACCAATAGATGAGAATGGGCAGCTCCAAGCATCATCACTCGGAGTAACCGCTCAAACGCCCTTGTCGAATTTATCGCAAGTAACAACAACGGCGCTTGCTTCTCAAGCCGAGGGTGAAGAAGCTCAACCGCAGGCGGATGCGAATGGCTATACCGACTACAACGGTCTTTCTATTGCCGGTGGTACCGATGGCATAGATTATGCACTTGAAAACGTGACAAGCACATCGGTAGGTCGCATCGAAAGAGAATCTGACACCGCGGCTAATAACGATGGACGCACGCTTCCTTGCGGTGGTTCGTTCTCAACTACTATTCCTTCGATTGTCATCAAAAAGAGTGGCACATACCGAATCAAAAATACTAATGGCACAGCAACAGCTGTTGGCACTTCTGTTCGCGTAGAGGCTGGTGTTAAAGCAGACATAACCTTTGAGGGTGTCAATGTTACCAGCTTTATGCCGTTTAATATCGTGACCAATAGTCACCGTAGCGGCAATTTGACTACTGAAGTGTCTGGTGATGATGTAGTAGACAAAACAACCGTTCATATTACGCTTGCCGATGGCACCACCAATACGTTAACCAGCAATTACTTTAGCAAGGTTTCATCAGGATCTTCGCATATCTCTTATCAATTCCCAGCACTTCGCTGTGGTGAGGGTTCTGTTTTGACCATTGATGATGCTGTGCGCAACGTTGATATTAATGGCAACCCAATTACTCCTGAAAACGGACTTATCCCCGCTGGTGTTACCTACATCAATCGAGATGGTGTGCAAACTACTTCCACCGGCAACGGCAAAGATCTTGAGACGTCGCTTTCTAATCTTGAAAGCCATAACGCAGGTATTCTGAATGCATTTGGTGGAATTCGCTCTGCTGCTATTGGTGGCGGTCCGGTAGAGAATTCAGGCGAGATGACCTTCAACGGAGGCGTTATTACCACGAGGGCTAACGGTCCGGCTGGCAATGATTCATGGGGCGAAAATGGTGCAGGTTGCGGTATTGGTGGTGGACACGCAGGCGGTTCAACTACAACCGTTTTCAATGGTGGCGTCGTTGATGCTTATGCATCCTATCATGGTGCAGCAATCGGTGGTGGATGTACCTATATTGGCGGTATGTCGAGAGGTTCTCAACCTTCATACCCGCTTCCCGACGCTATCATTTCGCGTCAAGTTAATCATACTATTGCCGGCGATATTACCATCAATGGCGGTTTTGTTGAAGCAACCGGAGCATGGCATTCAAATGCTTTCGGACAAGGTTGCAGCGGTAACAACAGCGGTAAAACCATTTTGGTTACTGGTGGCACGCTGCTTCCTCATTGGGGCGGCAACAAAAACTTTTTGGAAATTGGCGGACAGTATGGTTATGTTGTAATCACCGGAGGTTCGGTCTACTGCACCCGCTTCCAAGGTAATGACAACGATGGTAAGGCATATGGCGATCTTGAGCATAAAACCAAGGTTGGCATGCTTACCATTAATGTTTCGCCCAAAATTGAGGCTATGGCAAACAGCCATGGGGTAGAGCCTAACTATAATGCGAATCTTGAAACATGGGTACTGCTCGTTGACCGTTTTCAGCCGGATCCGCTTTATGGCGCTCCGTCGCGCTTAAATGAAGGGCACTTATACTTATGGCTCAGAGAAGGAATTAATGACACGAGCCAGATTGACGCAAACTTCTCTTATTATGTTGGCAATACGTTGGTGACATCAAATACAAATCTTCCCCAAGGTTCCACAAAGCCTGGTGGAGGCACTTACGTAAAAGAATGGGAAGTGTTTGAGCTTTCGCCAGAATTTATCGAAGAGAATTGGACGAAATACTACGACGGCGAACCTTTGGCTAAGGTCGACTTGGTTACAAATCCAATTCCGGTAGAAAATCCTGCTGGTGGCATTTTGAACGACAACACGCATGTTGAATACTTCTATCAGCAAGTGAGCGAAGATGGCGATGCAGTAAGCTCAGGCGTTACGTCTGATAGCACACCTGCCGACGCTGGTTTGTATGACATTGAAGTTCGTTCGAAGCAGTATGAAAACAACGCCACGTTTACGCAAACCTACTGGGGTCACAATGCTACTGGTCAAGCAACTATCAAGCCTGTGACTTCAAAGACCACGTGGGATGTTATTGAGCCTGTTCGCATCAAAACGACCGATGCTGATGGCAATGAGGTAATTAAAGAGTATACAAGTCCCACCTGGATGCAGGACGAAAACGCAGGTAACTTCAACACTGCTACTAACAATCACCTTATTGTTCCGGTAGATATCGCTTCAGACGTATTTCCCTTTGGCGACACCGTCAACGGTAAAACCATGTCAAGCACGAAATGCGCTGCACCAACGGGACGCTTGCAACTCTATATTGACGGCCGCGCTGTGCCAGCACGCTTGGGCGGTGTCATCGAACTAACCAAAGATAATTTGGCTGATGATACCTATGAACAAGCTTGGACTGCAACCGATGAGAGCGGTCGTACCCACTCGATTGCCTACTTCAATCTGACGCGTGGTCAGCTAGAGGCTTTTGGTCTTGAGGATAAGTCCGATGAAGGAAACCAGCATAAGGTATATGTCGAATATCTCTCAATTCACGATAAAGCAATTTCGCGTGATGAGGTTGAAGGAGAAGTAGCAGCGCTGGCAGATGATGCTACCTCCGAAGGCACGCCTGCTGACCAAGAAGAGGTTGAGGCAACTCAGGCAGGTGTGGCAGGTCTTGCTCCTGCTTACAGCGATTCAAGCTATGTGAATTACTATGAGTCAACGACAGCGATTTCTCCTATCGAGATTGAGCTTGCCACGCCAGACTTTAAGCTCTATAACGAAGTCGGTTCAGGATATATCCCGAATGGCGAAGGCTTGGATGACGCTGACAAAGCCGCAAATGATGCCAAGCTTAAGCTTGACGATGCAACAGAGCGCGACTGGGTTGACGCTGATGGCAACGTCAAAGGCAAAGAAGATCATACCGATGTAGGATCGTTCCGTGATGTCGTAGACGAGGAAACTGGCGCGGTGACTGAAGCTCGCCAAGACTGGTTCCCCTTGTACGTGCAGACCAACTCCATTGGCAACATTGTCTTTGAAAGCTCGAATCCTGCTGTTATCCAGATTGAGCCAAACAGCTATATGACTGATCGCGAATATGTTGAAGGTAAGACCGACTACGGTGTTGGTGCGGTAGCGCGCGTGCTCTCAGCAGGCAAGACCACCATCACGGCAACCATCAAAGGAACTGGTGCCTATGCTTCGGTAACCAAGAGCTTTGATGTGTATGTATTCCCTGATCTGGCAAAGAAACCAGAACTTACTATCACTGAGACGGCGTATGTTGCTTCGCGCACCGATGGCACGGTGCGTCCTGGTGATACCATTCGCTATACCGCAACAGCAACGAATACGACGCGAGATTCAGCGTGCATTAACCCGGTATATGAGATTGCCATCCCATCTGACACCACCTTTAAGGGTATTACCGTAGTTGATCCTGCAGGAAACGAGATTGAAAATCCGTCATATCATATTGAAGACGGTAAGGTTATCTTTGATAACTTGCCTACGCTCTTTGGCAATGAGTCTTATAAGTTTAAGCTTGATGTAACCGTGAATTCTGATTTGTTTAATCCAGATCATGGTGCAGCTGATTTTACCTCTAACTCAAAGGTGTCGGGCATTTATGGTGTCAATCCCGATAAGTTCTCATGGGATGATCGAATTCCTGCAGAAGGCTTGCCGGTTGAGGCGGTATCTGGAGATGTAGATCCTACGTGGCCAGATGCTAACCCAGAACAGCCGAAGCCTATCGTGCCTGATCCTGATACGGCAAAAGATATCTTGGGTGGAGAGTTAATCGAAGAGACACCGGTGCCTTCTGATCCCGATGATCCAAGTAGCCCGCCACTGCCAAAAGAGCCCGGCGTGCCGGTAGGACCAGTTACTCCCGATACGCCTTTTGGTGACGCCAAGGTGCCTCATCCTGATGATCCGTCGCGTCCTGCAGATCCGACCGATCCAGATGACCCGTCCACCACACCGAAAAACCCCATCCAAGAAGGGGATCGCATTATTACTTTCGGAGACAAAGATGACCCCGAAACCCCTGATGATATTGCGAAAGAGCTCGAGGAGCAAATCAAGAAGAAGCTTGAAGAGGATCCAGAAGCGGACCATGTGGATATCCCGGTTACCATCCAGCGTCCGGATCCAGCAGGCGGAGATCCTATTGTCGAAAAAGTAATTGTCACGGTTCCGATTACCGATGACATGCGCCCTGAAACTCCTGATCCTGATGATCGCGATGATCACGACATTTTGGTTGTGCCGGCTGATCCCGACCCGCGTCCTTCGGGCGAAGACAAAGATGGCAACCCCATTGGTGGCAATATTGAGCTGAACAAATCAGCCCAAAATGTGACGCCTGGTTTCGAGAGCCGCCTCAACAAAGAGATTGCTCTGGTGGGAGATACTATTCGCTTCACCATTAGCGCCACCAATAACTATCTGGGCTCTTCGTGGTATGACGTGCTGATCAAAGACCCGCTGCCTGAAGGCGTTGCCTATGTTCCGGGCACTGCAAAGATTACGGATTCTTCTGGTAAGGTCTATACAGATTTCGACGTAGACTTTAGCGCGGAAGACTCAACAATTGGTTTCTGCATTGGGGATTTGCCAGGAATTTCTACAGCAACCGTTACCTTTGATTGCGTGGTAACGCCAGTGGCTGCAACCGGCATTGATGTGCCAGCGAATAAAGCGTATGCCTATGGCACGCTTCCTTCGACGGTAATCAAGCCTAACCCTGATGATCCTTCAGGTCCGGTTATCATTGATCGCGATCCGACCCCAGTTGGTCCTTATAATCCTGAAGATCATGACAAGACGTGGGATGACATTGACAAAGAGAAGCAAGATGAGATTAAGGATATCTTTGGCGGAGATCCTGAAGAGGTAATTGAGCCTATTGAGACGCCGGTAACACCTATTGATGAGGTATTCCCGGGGGCACCTGACAAAGACAAGCTTATTACCACCAAAACGGCTACCAACCAAACTCAGCGTGAAGACGGATCGGTCTTTGTTGGTGATGTAATACATTATGTGGTGACATTGGCTAATACCGATGGCGCGCATACGATGTGGTACAACGTCATCTTGGAAGACAGGTTGCCCGTTGGCTTGAATCCGGTCGCAGGCTCAATGAAGCTGACGCTTGCGAATGGTGAGACTATTGCTTGTCCTGATGAGGCGTATTCTGTGGCAAATGGCAACATTGCCGTATACGCAGGAAACGTTCGTGGTGGTGAGCAAGTTTCACTTGAGTTTGATGCAATTGTCACCCCTGATGCCCTTGAGGGCGGCATTGGAAATGTTGGTTATGCGTATGGTTCGCCCGCATACGATATTCCTAAGCCGGTGCTTAAGGGCGAAGAGTCATCAGGCATGCCTGATTTAGGACATCGCTTTGACCCGGGTGACGGCTGGGATGCATTCTACATGCGCAACACCGACACCAACTCTCAGTCTGAAGTTACCTATCCTGCTGGTTTTAATGGGGTAGTTCATGACAACCCGAACTACAACGAAGGATTCGGCGTTGGATCTGATGGCTTGACAGGCGAAGGTGCAGATTTGCAATCGCTGCCGAAGGGATTAAAACTTGCGAAGACCGGAGACATGTTAGGCGTGGTGGTTTGCGGAGCGCTTGCAATTGTCGTCTTGGCAGTTGTGGCTTTGGTGATTGCTCGCCGTCGTGTCACTCGCTCTACGCACAAGCATTAAGATGTTGCGTGTAGCCGGCATATGCAGACTACACGCAAACCGCATATGCTCTCGTATGAGAGGTTGTCTTGTATGAGGAGCTGCTTGTAAAGTGAAAGGCTGCAGTTTTGACTGCAGCCTTTTTGCGTGTTTGGTTCAATGGGCGAGTGGGTCTATAAGCCGGGTTCTGTCGTTGAGCGATCATTTATCTCGAATGCATGTCGCCACACATCTCTAGCACGCAACCCGAACGCACGGAAGGGCAGCCGTATGGCGTTCCTATGAGCGCTTGCTCCGGATGGGGTTTACCAAGCCACAACGTTACCGTTGTGCTGGTGCGCTTTTACCGCACCGTTTCAGCTTATCTCCTGATAACAGGGGAGTTTTCTTTTCTGTGGCACTTTCCGTCGGGTCGCCCCGCCCAGCCGTTAGCTGGCATCCTGCCCTTTGGAGCCCGGACTTTCCTCACGCTTTCGCGCGCGATCGCTTGGCCCACTCGCAGTGTGCTATTCTAGCAGACAGACACCTCATTCACGATACAACCTTTAAGAAAGGGTGCTGGCAGGTATGGGAGTTTGTGTTTTGGTGGCAGCATCGGAATTTAACGCTGCAGATTTCAAAGCGCGCTATGAGGCGGGCATGTTTGACTATATCATCGCAGTTGATGGCGGTTTTGCACACCTTGAAGAATTATCCATCAAACCAGATATGGCGCTTGGTGATTTTGACTCGCTTGGGTATGTGCCAAAATGCGGTCGCGTTTCTCGCTATCCATCAGACAAAGACGCTTCAGATTTGGAGTTAGCATTAAAGCGTGCTTTCGCACTAAATTATGAAGAGGTGGTGGTATATGGCGCGTTGGGCAACAGACTTGATCACACCATTGCCAACATCCAGCTCTTCGCTCGCTTCTCCGAAGAGGGGCAGTATGTTACTGCAGTTGGGCAATCTGAGGCGCTGCGTTGTCTCACCGGTCCTGATGTCTTAGAACTTGATGCAGACACGGGCACTGTTTCGGTGTTTTCGCTCAGTGACTGTTCGCATGGCGTCATAGAAACAGGCATGAAATACTCGCTTGATGATGAGGATCTCACTAACAGAACTTCGCGCGGAGTTTCAAATGAACTCATAGGGCAGCCAGCAACCATTGGAGTGGAGTCTGGAACGCTGCTGGTGTTCTATCCGTTATAATGAGACGAAATACCGGGGAGCTTGGAGCAAAAGCAGGCCAGGCTGAGAGGAAGCACCTTATATGCTTCGACCCGTAAAACCTGATGTGGATAATGCCAACGAAGGGAGCGCATATGGTGCAAACGCACGTATCAAACCAGCAACCACAAACTCAATTGCGAAACGAATCAGAAAAGCACCTGATCACTCAGATGGACTTTGCGCGTGCAGGTATCGTGACAGAGCAAATGAAGCATGTTGCGCAGCATGAAAACCTTGATCCTGACGTCATTCGACAAGGGGTTGCAACAGGCCAAATTGCAATCCCAGCAAACATTCACCATAGCTCACTTGCACCCGTTGGCGTAGGTGATGGGCTCACTACAAAAGTAAACGTCAATCTGGGAATTTCTGGTGATATGGCAGATGCCGATGTGGAGTGGCAAAAGGTTGAGGTTGCGCTTGAGCTTGGGGCGCATGCCATCATGGATCTTTCCAATAGCGGCAAAACGCAAGCGTTTCGCCGTGAGCTCATTGAGCGCTCACCAGCCATGATTGGCACCGTACCAATGTATGATGCTATCGGCTACCTAGAAAAAGCACTCATCGCCATCACGCCTGAAGATTTTTTAGAGGTTGTGCGCACGCATGCAAAAGACGGCGTTGATTTTGTCACTATTCATGCGGGCATGAACCGCCGCGTGCTGGAGTCTTTTCGCGAAACGGGTCGCCTGACCAATATCGTGAGTCGTGGCGGGTCGCTCATTTTTGCTTGGATGGAGGCAACCGGGCGCGAAAACCCCTTCTACGAGTTTTATGATGAAATCCTTGAGATTCTCCACGAACATGACGTCACCATATCGCTGGGTGATGCAATGCGACCAGGGTCTACCTATGACGCTTCGGATGCATCGCAGATTGCAGAGCTTATAGAAATCGGCAAGCTTACCAAGCGCGCCTGGGATAAGGGCGTGCAGGTGATGGTTGAAGGTCCGGGGCATATGGCTCTTGATGAGATTGAAGCCAACATGAAGATGGAAAAGCGGCTGTGTCATGGTGCGCCATTTTATGTGCTCGGTCCTTTGGTGACTGACATTGCTCCTGGTTACGATCATATTACCGCTGCAATTGGTGGGGCTTTGGCGGCCTCATCGGGCGCAAACTTTTTATGCTATGTCACCCCTGCAGAGCATCTTCGTTTGCCCGATGTTAACGACGTGCGCGAAGGATTGGTGGCAACACTTATTGCTGCGCATGCGGCAGATATTGCCCGCGGGCTTCCGGGTGCCAGGGAGCGCGACAATCGCATGAGCGATGCGCGCAGACGTGTGGCCTGGGATGAGATGTTTGACTTGGCTCTTGACCCGGTGAAAGCTCGAACGTATTTCGATAGCGCGCCACCTGCACATGACGGTACGTGTACGATGTGCGGCAAAATGTGTGCAATGCGCACGGTAAATACTATTATGGATGGGTTAGTTATTGATCTCGATGCGCAACAGGCGTGAAAGGGTGACAAGCATGGCGAACATGACAAAAGATGAGTTGGCGAAGTCCTTGGAGCTATATGCAGTGACCGATCGCGCATGGGTAGGTGAGCGCACGCTCACGGCATGTGTGGAAGAGGCCATCAAGGGCGGCATTACGTTTTTGCAGTTGCGCGAAAAGGAAGCACCACGCGCCGAGATTGAATTACGCGCACGAGTTTTGTTGCCGCTAGCGCGTGAGGCACACATTCCTTTTGTGATTGATGATGATGTCGAACTTGCAAAAATTGTTGGCGCTGATGGTGTGCATGTAGGCCAATCTGATATGGCGTGCGAAAAAGCACGCAAAACCTTAGGTGAAGATGCCATTATTGGCGTTTCCGCTGGTACGGTAGAAGAGGCGCTTGCTGCGCAAGCCGCAGGAGCCGACTATATTGGTGTCGGCGGTATTTATCCTACGTCAACCAAAGAAGATGCGCAGGTAATCGGTGTTGACGGGCTGCGTAAAATTTGCGAAGCGGTGGATATTCCGGTGGTGGCAATTGGAGGCGTGAACGCAGAAAACCTCGCCACGCTTAAAGGCAGTGGGGCAGACGGCGTTGCGCTTGTATCAGCAATTTTTGCGGCCGATGACATTGAGGCTGCTACCCGAAAGCTGCGCGAAATCGCAGACGAAACGTTTGGGGACGGCGAAGATACAACCGCGTCCGCACCAGCAAACGAGTAGGCTTGAGGGGTTGTTGTGAAAGCGGTTTTAAGCATTGCAGGTTCTGACTCAAGCGGTGGCGCAGGCATTCAAGCTGACATTAAAACTATTGCTGCCCACAAGCTTTTTGCGGAGACGGTTATTACTGCGCTGACGGCACAAAACACCCTTGGCGTGCGTGATGTTTTAAATGTTGCCCCCGAATTTGTGACCGAGCAAATTGATGCGGTGTTTGAAGACATCGTGCCGCAAGCGGTTAAGATTGGCATGGTTTCTCAAGTTGAGATTATCGAAGCTATAGCTCAAGGTTTGCGCGCGCATAATGCAAGCAATGTTGTGGTTGATCCTGTGATGGTAGCAACAAGCGGAGCACGTCTTATCGATGAGGGCGCCCAGTCAGCTCTGGTTCGCCTTCTCTTTCCGCTTGCTGATGTGATTACGCCTAATCTTCCTGAAGCTGAAGCTTTGATGGGCGGGCCGATAACTACTGAAGCCGAGATGGAGCATGCTGCATGCGTTTTAGCGAAGCAGGTAAACGCCGCGGTGCTTATCAAGGGTGGTCATTTAGCCGATACCGCTGATGATGTGCTCGTGTTGCCCGACGAAACCGTGCGCTGGTATCGGGCGCCTCATATTGCAACTGATAATACCCACGGAACGGGATGTACGCTTTCAAGTGCAATTGCGTGTGGTTTGGCACGGGGATTGTCTGTCGAAGAGGCAGTTGGTCAAGCAAAGGAATTTGTGCGCGGGGCACTTGCAGCGGGCCTTAACCTTGGACGCGGCTCAGGCCCGCTTGATCATATGTGGGCTTACGAATAAACCACTTCGCCACCAACTATAGTACTGAGAACTGACGTGCGTTGAATGTCCTCATCGGCGCACGTTAAAAGATTGGTGTCTAACACTACTAAGTCGGCAAATTTACCAGCTTCAAGCGTTCCGAGCTCAGATGCGCGCCCTGCTGCAGCTGCAGAGCCTATTATGTAGGCGCGCAATGTATCAGCGCGGCTGATGCGCTCTGTGGGCAACCAGCCGCCTTTGGGCAGATGCGTTGTGGGGTCTTGACGCGTGGCGGCCGAATAAATCACATCCATAGAGTTGACATCTACAACCGGAGAATCAGTGCCAAATGCAAGCGTTGCACCATCGGCAAGCAGTGTCTTGAATGGCCACATGAAAGGTACGCGATCCTCGCCCAAATCAGCTTCAGGACCACCTGGGTCAAGTGTCATGTGTGGTGGTTGCACGGCAGCAACAACGTCTAGTTGAGCCACGCGAGCAATATCATCAGGTTGGAAATTTTCCAGGTGTTCGAGGCAATTATGTTCGCCATCAGGCAGTTTGCCGTACATCTCTTGCGCCTCTTGGAAGATATCGAGCGCAACATGAATTGCCTCATCACCAATGGTGTGAATGCGCACGGGATAGCCTTTGCGTGCTGCCGCTAATACGCGCTCACGCATAATGGCGGGATCGACGGTGGGTCTGCCGCAATCATCAGGCGTTGTGGCATTCGAGTAGGGCTCTTTAACCCAAGCAGTATGTTGCGAAGATACGCCATCAAAAAACTGCTTAAAGCCTGGTGTTTGCAGGCGCGGGTTGGTATAGGTGGCGCGCATAGTCTCAAAGCGGCTCATGTCATCAAGCAGTGTTGGGAACATATGTACGCGAGCAGTTAGTTTTCCTTCGCGAAGAAGGCGCGCGTGAATATCGTCGCGAATAAAGTCAAGGCCAGGGCTTGCCATCAGGGACATGTCGCAAACACTGGTGATGCCATTTTGAGCCAACCGAGCAAAAAAGCCCGTGTAAGCTGCGGCAATTTCGTCATCAGAAAAGGCATTCATAATCGTGGGCATAAGCTCCATAGCGGCAGCTTCGCGCACAATGCCTGTCAGCTCACCGGCTTCGTCTCTATCATAGCTTCCGCCTTCGGGGGCAACGCTATCATGCGTGATGCCCAGTTCGTTAAGCGCATATGAGTTGAGCCATAAGGTGTGAGCGTCGCCGGAATAGAGCGCTACGGGACGATCGGGAAATGCTGCATCCAGCGAATGCTTGCTTGGCAATACCGGCGGATCCCAGCGATATTCGCGCCAACCTTGCGCCAGCAGCCAGCCCTCAGGGCGAAGGCGCGCAAGCTCTTGCATGCGTGCTACGCAATCAGCTTCGTTTTCGCCCAGAAACGTGGTTGCAAGGGGAGAGGAATATACCGCTGAGTGAAAAAAGTGGAGGTGAGAGTCGTGAAAACCTGCACAAATAAAAGCGTCCCCGAAATCAAGCTCTTCAGCGTCAGGATAGACCTCGCGCAGAGTAGTAGGCTCTCCTACTTCAAGAATGCGGTCGTCCTCAATGGCAATAGTAAGAGGGCGAGATGTGTCATCGGCGCCGGTAAATACCTGTGTCGATGTGATGAGTTTGGTGCAAGCCATGACAGTCCTTTCGCTATTCGCCCATGTCAAACATTGCGGTGGTGAGATAGCGCTCACCAGTATCAGGCAAAATGATAACGATATTCTTGCCAGCGTTTTCCGGGCGTTGTGCCAGTTGAGCTGCAGCGGCTACGGCGGCTCCTGACGAGATGCCAACCAAAAGCCCGTCATTTGCTGCAAGCTCTCTACCAGCTGCAAAAGCGGCTTCGTTTTCTACGGTGATCACTTCGTCATAGATATCGGTGTTGAGGGTTTCTGGCACAAAACCTGCACCGATGCCTTGAATTTTGTGCGGGCCTGCGTGTCCTTCAGAAAGAACGGGCGAATCAGCTGGCTCAACTGCAACAACTTGGATGTTGGGGTTGAGTGATTTGAGATAGGCGCCGGTTCCGCTGATAGTTCCACCTGTGCCAACGCCTGCCACAAGGATGTCAACGTTGCCCTCGGTTGCGTTCCAGATTTCAGGACCGGTTGTCTTTTCGTGGATAGCAGGATTTGCTGGGTTGGTGAATTGGGAGGGAATAAACGAGTTTGGAATCTCTGCAGCCAATTCCTCGGCCTTGGCGATGGCGCCATTCATGCCTTTTGCTCCTTCGGTGAGTACCAGCTCAGCACCGTAGGCTTTCATGAGATTGCGTCGCTCTACTGACATGGTATCGGGCATAACGATGATGATGCGATTTCCGCGAGCAGCTGCAATGGCGCAAAGTGCAATACCGGTGTTTCCTGAGGTTGGCTCGATGATGACTGTTTCGTCGTTGAGCTTACCTTGTGCGATGGCGTCTTCGATCATGGCCTTCGCAACACGATCTTTAACCGAGCCAGCCGGATTGAAATACTCAACTTTCCCGATAAGATGGGCGTTTAAATGGTGGTTTTGCTCGTAATTTGTCAATTCCACGAGGGGAGTGTTTCCCACCAGGTCAAAAACGTTTTTGTAGATTGTCATGTTTAGCTGCCTTTCCACGCAAAGCCATTTGTTATGTTCGCTGTTTAGTCTAATACTCAACATCTCAATAATCATCTTTTTAATTCTACTTTTCGCGAAAAATATGGCGAAAAGGAGTTGACGGAAAGCGCAACTACCCGTAATATATCAACTCGCGCTTGCATCTTGATGGCAACGTCGGATGCGCATCGGATGTGCCGATGGGGTGTCGTCTAATGGCAGGACAGCGGTTTCTGGTGCCGTATGTGAGGGTTCGACTCCTTCCACCCCAGCCATTTGACGCAGCGCTTGATAATGTGGCTCCGTCGTCTAGCGGTTTAGGACGCCGCCCTCTCAAGGCGGAGGTCGCCGGTTCGAATCCGGTCGGAGCTACCAAGTAATTTCAGGTCAGCGGCTTGTTTTGGGTCGCTGACCTTTTTGTTTTAAGTTTGCGTTTGCAAAAAATATGCAAATAAACCCGCCTATATGCTGCAATTAAGAGGGCTCATACGATTTTGACTGTTTGCTCATCATGCGTGAAACACTAATAACGGTGTGATAAGATGTCTGTCAGTAAGCCCGCCCGGCCTCTCATTGTGAAGCACACTGGCGGGTTTTTGCTATTCTAAGGAGTTTTCCGACGAGGAAATATAAGAAGCCGTTCCTTGCATAAAAGCATTTGGAGCTCAATCCCACATATAACAGGTTGCTGTTTTTATGATTTATGGATTGCGGTATTCATGCTAAAAAGTATTCGGTGACTGAAAAAGCTACCTTCAAGCGCCGGGGGCAGTCCCCCGGCATTTTTTTTATTAGGAGGCATGCATTGTAGGGATATAGGCGGGAAAACATGTCCAGAACTCACTCGTCACGCCTTGTTCAGACAAACTTTTTCGCATGAAGAAGACAATGTCTATCAGGAGTGAACGGTGGGCACTAAAAAATGCAGCATATGCGGTGCGAGACCAAAGAAAAGCAGCCCCACCAAAGCCGATTCTCTGCGGCGGCGACATCCCATTGTTCTAATCCATATCTCCATAGAGTCGACTAGTTGACAAACGCGCTTTCACACCTATATCCTCTGCATTCGTGCTCTACTAGCAAGAAAATGCGCCCTGTCTGTTAGGGCGCATAAAACGCTGATCAACATAGGTGTTGTCGAACTTCTTCTTGTTCTCTAACGGCAATGATATAAAGGTGAGGTCTTGCAGTTTTGAGAAGACTAATTGAAGAATCTAATGCTAGACTTCGTCGTAATTCGTGCTTGCAATAAGTTCGAGGTAATCATCGTAGTAGGGGTCAGAACCAGGATCGTAGCTGCCTTCGTCTGATAATAGGGTCATATACTGAAACATAAACATGACACCATTTTTTGCGGTCATGTATGACGTCATGCTCGTTAGCATTAAGTCGCCTTGAGAACTAATATAACCACTACCGCTGATCTTCCAATAATCAATGTTGTTTACACTAGTTTTTTCTATGCTCTCATCAGTACAGTCTTCAAGAATATCGGAAATTGTTCCTTCAAGTTCTTGTTGGGTTATATCCGAGACATTATAGTCGGGTATGCCTGCGTCTCCTGCGCCGTATATGATTACCGAAGAGTAGCCATCTATAGGAACTGCTTTCCACTTGACAAAGCTACGAGTCTTGTCCAGTTCTATTTGATTCCAGCCTTCGGGAAGTATAAAGTCGATCCTATATTCCTCATCATAATAATGTGATCCATCTGTAGTTTTAAGAGATCTATCGGGAGCGGGTGTATTGGACGATTTAGATGAGCTGTCAACACGACTTTGTTCTACCCTTTCCATCTGAGATCCATAGTAGTCTTTAATATAGTCAAGTTGCGAGACTCCAGAGATCATGTTTATTAAGAACAGTGGAATCATAAGCGCGTTGTACACAATGAGGACTGTTGCGGACGCTCCTTTTAGTGGGGTTTTAGCTATTTTGCTGCGTGTTAGGTTATGGTTCCAAAGGCAACCGAATATCACACCGCCGAAGAATAAATTGAGAAATGAAATTGCTTTGCTCGATACGAGGCGAGGATTCTGCTTGAAGTAGGAAGAGTAGAAAGCAGCGGCATAGACGATAACGACAACATTATAGATAAATGCTGTGAATGTCGACGCACAGCTCAGAGCATATGGGGTATTGCGTAGAAGCGTAGCAGTGTCTCCGAGATACAGTTCAATCAGTAGCCTTATTACAACCGTGAGTATTCCTATCAGGATCAAACTGGCAACTAGCCCAAGGATCGAAAACAAAACCGAAGTTTTCCAATTCTCTAATGCTGGGTAGCTGGACATGTCTACATCGGCTGCGACAGGCTCTTTTTTTCGCGAAACCCTCATAGCGACGGTGACAATAATGATAGTGATAACGATAGGAACTAAGACGGCAAGAATAATTAGCAGTTCTGGTATACCTATTCCGAATAGCCTCATATGATGCGACCTCCACTTGTCGAAGTTTTTAGCGGAAGTCGTCTGATCACTTTGATTAAGGAGGACATCCGCCCATGTCGCCAGACAACCTTAGGAATGCGTAACCACGCACCAGAAGGGAGAGCAGATGCCCTCCTTGATCGTGGTTCACGCTGAGAGTTATTAGGTTGTCTGGCATGGGTTATCCTAGCATCAGATCATCGTTATAGGAAGAGAACGCGCATAGAAACGCCTATGTTGTCGGAACATGGCATCATGATTAAGTGCGCATTGACTCAATCCTCCCTCAAGGCGGAAGTTGCCGGTCGAATCCAGTCGGAGCTACCAAGTAATTGCAGAGTAAGCAGAAAAACAACTTGGTTGCTGCCTATAAAGCTGATCCAATAAACACCAGCTCTTGCTTGCAGAGCGTTTAACGAACTCCCAAATGACATCTTTTTAGCTTGCGAAAAAATTCCAACAATGCTCACGAGGGGGATGTTGCATATCTATTAGAATTGTCCAATAAAGCAACAATTGATATTGATTAAAGCATTGAGCGAGTTTCGTGGGGGCGAAGGGGGCTGCGATGAATGAGATGACCTGCAAAAAATGCGGTAGCAATGATTTCATTGAGGCTGAAGATTACAAAGTCTGCATGTTTTGTCGTACAAGATATCTCATCAAAAAAGAGATAAAGTCGCCTACATCAACAATTTCTGTGCACGATGACATAAAGATGCTGCTAGAAAAATGTAAGAGAGATCCTGCAAATGCTAGGAGGTATGCAAATCTTATTTTGGATATCAATCCTAGTAACGCGGAAGCGCGAGCTATTTTAGGACGTTATTAAGAGAGGTGTGCGCCGTGAAGCTTAATGACATAGCGAGCAAGAACAAATGGAACAAGCATGACTTGCAGGAATTCGTTACCAGTGCTGGCTTTAATGTGACTACAAAAATGTTTGGCGTAGAGGTTAATGATCAAGACGTTGATGCAATAGTTACACAGTACTCACAGTATCTTGCTCAGATGCAAGCACGGGCAGCTCAAATCCAAGCGGCTGCACAGGCGGAATCTCGGAGAAAGCAGGAAGCATTAGCCTCAATGCTGATAACATCAGGTTTTAGCTTTGATGGGTATACTATTACACAGTATTCGGGTTACATCTCTGGGGATGATGCGGTTGAGGTTGCTCGTGAGACTCAAGGGTTCTTTGGGGGCAGATACAACAAAGCCTCTGACGGGTTGATGGCCGCTCTTGTGGAGATAAGAAGAAACGCACTTAATGAGTTAAAAGAAGCTGCTTATGATCTGGGCTGTAATGCGGTAATAGGTGTCGATTTTGACTACATAACACTCGATCCGCAAACGGCAACGAACACAGGCGGTACTTTGTATTTGCCTTACATTTTCGGCGTTACTGCTAATGGAAATGCTGTCGTTATCGAAAAAGACCAACAATAAGGTGGGAATATGGGATTTATTTTAGCTTCAACTAATGCTCTTGGTGGTACACTTGCCGACCAATGGAAAGACTATTATTCGGTTCCCTCCAACGTTAGTCAAACTGTTGGAGTCTGCCTGGCTGTTCCTTATGGCGCCAACGCTTCACGAAATGCAAATACCAAGGGCAGTCAAGCAGTTATAAGCGATGGTTCCTTGATAATGGTGCCTGAAGGTTTTTCTCTGATTACGTTAGAGAATGGTCAGATAACTGGCTACATAGATCAACCAGGTGCCTATCAGTGGTCTTCGGACAACATCAACTCGCAGTCAATATTTGCTGGTGATGGTTTTATGAATTCGCTCGTGCGTCAATCATGGGAGAGGTTTAAATTTGCAGGTACGCCATTTGCATCGCAGGTGGCATTGTTCGTAAATCGGAAAGAAATACCAAATAATCGCTTTGGCACGCAAAACACAATTTATTGGGATGATCCCTTCTTCAACACGCAAATTGGTGCAATTGCGCACGGAACTTACACCATCAAAATTGAAGATCCTATTCTCTTCGTAAAAAACTATTTACCGGTTGATGCGTATTTAACTAATGGCAAGCCATTTGATTTTGGCGAATTTTTTAATCCTATTAACGAACAATTATTTAGCGAGATCGCAGGCTCGCTTTCTGCAGCATTCAGTCAGTATGCCAATTCTCCTGATCGTTCGGGGAGAATAATGGATATACAAGGCGATGCTTTAGGATTCGCTTCAACCTTGTCACAAATTGTTGAGACGAATTATGCATGGTTGGCGAATAGAGGCTTGCGCATAGTTAAAGTCACACTGTCCTCTCTTGATTATGATGAGCCGTCGAAAGAGCTTATGGCTAAGGTGCGTCAAGCAGATGCTCTGATGGGAGCAAGAGGCAATTCGAATTTGCAAGCTTCGTTCGCTGAAGGATTGGCTAATGCCGGCAATTCAGATGGCGGCGGGCTAGGGATGGCATTTATGGGAATGGGGTTGCAGGCAGGAGGATATGCTGTTGGAAATATGCAGCAACCTATGAACCAGCAACAACCTTATGCCCAGCCTCATGATTCGCAAGACGAACAGCCTAAAGATGATTTATATGAACATCTTGAAAAATTGAAAAGGCTGCTGGATAACGGTGTCATCACGCAAGAAGAATTTGATGCTGCGAAGAAGAAAGCATTGGGCATTTAGGCGTTTGTTAAGGAGAAGTCGCGTTGAAGGTGTGCGCATATTGCAGAAGCAAAGTAGAAGATACAAAGACGCAATGTCCGCATTGTGGCGCAAGTGATTTAAAGACAGTTTGCGATACTTGTGGGACTCCCTATGATGGGGCAGTTTGTCCTACCTGTAGCGCAAACCAAGCAAAAGCTGCTGATCTTCAGCAAAAGATGCAAGATACACTGATGGCAACTGAGAAAGCCAATAAGAATCTTGCTGTTAAGACGCTAGTTGCTGTCTTCTTTCCTTTTGTTGGCGGCTATTTTCTTATTGCGCCTTATGTCAAAAAGGGATTCAGGGTTTTTGGAATTATATGGTGCGCTTTAGTTGGTTTAGGCATTGCCTTGAGCACAAATGATAATCCAACAAGATTTTTCGCGGTAGTTCTATCCTTATTGCCGATATGGATTTATTTCATGAGAGCGAACAAGCTAGAAGTATCGAATGAGCTAGAAGCATCCCAAAAACCTCCAAAGGTTTTAGTTACGGTTGTTGCATGCGTGACAGCTCTGGCTCTTCTTTTGAGTATTGTGATGCCGTCAGAAATCCCTGAGGAAGAAGCAGTTGTCGAGACAGAAGCAACCACTAGCGTTAAATAGTCTTTCTTTCTGGCGATTATTTGTGCGCTAGGCTTATGTCTAACTACTTGCAAAATGCCTACATTGCCTCAATGACCTCTACGGTACAGCTTGAAAGAGTGTTAGAGCAAACAGTGACACCGTATATAATGCGTGAGTTAAAAGGATGGCTCAATTATTTTTTTAAGTTCGATTTCAGGCAGTTAGAAAACTATGAAGAAGTTCGAGAACATAGTTGCAGCAGAGCTTTTGAGTGTGAAAGACAAGGTAAGCCTTCTTGACGCTATAGCTCTGCCAGCGTTTGGCAATCATGTTGCTGGTCTGCCTGGTGCGTTGGTAGGAGCTGCGCTTGTTCCGGTGAATTTGTTATACAAATGGCGTGTGCTCTACGACGATGGAACATATGCTATAAAAACGCTCAAAGGGAACGATCGCAAAAATGATCTGCTGATGGATTTGCCGTATCTTCCCGAGTATGAGGCCTATATGGAATGTGAGGCAGAAATGACTGAAGATACTTTCGTGCAACCGCAGCATGTTGCACCGTTGCCAAGTAACAGCGCTGCACCTCAGGTACCTGTTGCAACACCGGCAAGTCATAACAATAACAGCACTACTATTGGTGCTGGTTATTATGAATTCGGCGCAAACTTTCCAAATGGCATGTTTAACCTGGAATATGTATCTGGTGAAGGCATGCTTCATCTTAAAGAAAACGAAGGCTATAGTAGTTTTATCGATCTTGGCGGAAGCGATGGTGCAAGAAGCTTTAGCGGTTTGAGCTCTAGCATATATAAATCATTTATGATTGATGGAAGTCTTGTGCTCAAGGTTACGCGCGCTCAGATGATTCAGATTTAGCGGTTTGATGAAGCGCATTTTTGAACAGCATTAAGGGAGACTATGGAGAACAACAAGCTTCACATCTCGAAGCAATGTGCTCAATACTTTTTGAAAGCCGGCATCTTGGTGGCGGTTTTATGGGTGATTGCCCACGTAGCTCCTTTGTTGCCACCAATTGCGCTCGGTCTTGTTTGGGCGGCATTAACCTTTGGAACCGTCTACGGTTATGCCTATTATGGAATTATTGGAAAGCAATTTAAGCGAAGCAGTGTCCATAATGACGGCGGTTGGCTTGCGCGATTTGATGAGCGTCGTTTTCTCATGATACTCATATCATCTGTTTTAGCCGCTTTCTTTATGGCGAGTCTTATCTTCCAAGCTTCAAGCTGGGGATGGTTAAAGTGGCTGCTCGTTATTTGTGCGGTTCCTGTTAATTATGGCGTTTCATGCTTACTGAGACGTTTTACTCAGAAAGAGTACAAGCCATTGCTGGCCCATGTGCGCAATCTTCAAATCAGCGGCGTTATTACTGCAGCGCTGCTTTTGATCGGTTATGGAATTATCCTTGCTGCGGAGCCGGTGCCCGCATTCGAGAGTGCCTCAGAAGCATTTTTGTCGGTGCCGCAGCCCTTCCAAGATTCTCCTTCAATCCTGTTGGCGGAGGTAGGAAAATTCATGGCATTTGCGCAGGGGTTCGTGGTCTTTGCTTTGGCTAAGGCTGCCGAAGTGTCCTTTGGTTGGTATGCAATAATCGGTCTTTTGGTTGTAGGGTCAGCATATATTGGATTTGCGAGTTTATTGAGCATGTGCCTGATTGACTTCGCTGACCTGAAGCGTGTTGTATGTCCGCTTGAAAAACAGCATGACGAAACTGAGGCCATCGCCATATCAGACAAAGTTCAAGCATGCCAGCATGATTCTGATGAGCATGCAATACGCAAGCCGGCGCCAGCGCAAAAAATCAAAAAAAGATACGTAGCGTATGTTTGCATGGTGCCTCTTGTGCTGGCGGTAGCATATCCTGTTGCTGATGCATCTGCAGCGCGCGCTGTTCAGACTGAAGAATATAGTGCTGTTGATGCCTTTGTGCGAGATCAAATTGGCGTTGCAGCTTATGTACTAGATGGTAAATATTATGATCAAGCAGCTGTTGATGAGCTAATCAAAACAGCTGACATACAAGCTCGCGAATTGTCCGCAAACGCACAAGAAACACTCGTTCCGCTCATCAATGAATCCTTTGATCAGCGCATTGCAAACGTCGATGCATATCTTGATTGGTATTACAGCTTGCCTGCTGATTACGAAAGGCTGGCGCAATTTTTTACGGGCACCATTGAAGATGGCATGAAAAGTCAGCTTGAAGCGCGCATAAACGAAGGTGTGGATGATGCGGGATTATCTGAGCAGGTCGAAAGCTATCTTTCGCAAGCTCAAGAATTACGCGACCAACTTAAAGAGGAGCTGGCTGCATATGAACTTACTGGTGTTCCTGACTGGCTCATTGTTTCGACAGGCACGCTTGCTCCAGATTTTTTGGCAAAACCACTTGAGCCAACCGACAAAATGTTGGAAGCGGGAACTCGTATGGGATTGTCGGCAGGAATAGGAGCAGCCGGAGGTGTTATTGCGAAGAAAGTCTCCGAGCGCATTGTCGCCAAACCGTTCTTTGGCAAGATCGTAGGGCGTTTGACAAACGGCCTTGCCTCAAGGGGGCTGGCGGAGGCTGCGGGTGGACTTGGCGGCACGGTGCTATCTCCTGGAGTTGGCACTGCTATTGGTATTGCGGGTGGTTTGGCCATTGGAACGCTTTCTGATTATTTGTTCCTTAAGGCAGATGAGTCGCTTAATAGGGAATCGTATAAGGCTGAGATTATTTCTGCACTCGAAGAAGAACGCGCCGAAATGCTTACGTTGGTTGGCGCTGATACCTCCGATGACACCGGCGCTGCCACTGACGCCGATGCTGCGGACACTGATGCCAACGCCGCCGCGAATGCCGGTGCCACCGACGACGCCGCGAATGCCGGTGCCACCGACGACGCCACCGCTGAATAACTTATCTTGCGGGTAACATTTATCAAACGCTCCCTTTGCGGTTATTCGAACCTGCAAGATGCTTTCTTTTTGCGTGATAGGCTCCCTTATAGACATCATGAAGGGAGCGTCTACTATGGCAAATCAACAAAAGATCACCTCTATAATGGCGAAGTATCGCGCTATTGTGCTGTTTTGTGTTTCGCTTTTTGCGCTGCTTTTTGCGTTATGTGCATTCCCGAAAGTGGCAGCAGCAGAAGGTATCTTTGCGGGTGGCACCGGTACAACTGACGATCCGTTTATTATCAACACCCAAGATCAGTTCAAAGCATTTCGCGATTCGGTGAATCAAGGCACGTCATACGCCGGAGAAGTCGTCGCACTTGGCGCAGATATAACACTTGATGAGCCATCGTGGACACCTATCGGAGCTGGTACGTGCAAGTCGAATTCAATTACTCCGACAAGCACTCCTTTTAAAGGCGTTTTTAATGGTAAGGGTCACACCGTGAGTGGCTTGAACATTACAAAAACGCAGTCACCCGACTACGCCATCGGTCTTTTTGGTGTACTTGATGGCGCAGTCGTCGAAAACGTTGTTCTTAAAAATGTCAACATCAATGTGCCCGACAGCGATATGGCTGGTGGTTTAGCAGGGCTTATGCTCAATGGTGCCGGCATTTCAAACGTCGTCGTGAACGGAACAATCACAGCCGGTGGAGGCGTGGGAGGTATTTGCGGCAAACATATCGAAAGCGGCACAATTTCAGGATGCACGAACAATGCAATAGTGCGCGCAACGGGCTCTTCGGGCAATGTTGGCGGCGTTGTGGGTGCAGCATATTACACGCGTCTCAGTGCTGAGATGCATATCACCAATTGCACTAATAATGGCGAAATTACAGGTCAAGAAGCGGTCGGAGGTATTGCGGGCTTAAGTGCTGCAACTGTAAGTTCATGCACAAACACTGCTCCTGTAACCGGATCTACCTATGGTATCGGCGGTATTGTTGGCGAACAGCGCAATTATGGCAACATTAGTGAGTGCAACAACAGCGCTTCAGTTACAAACACCTCGCAAACCGGTTATGGCACAGGAGGCATTGTTGGTTGGATTCGCTATAACGGTGCAAAGACAGCGTATCAGGCAAGCAATAGTGTTGTGGTTTTCAACAATGCTAATTCTGGCGCCATAAAAGGTGGAACAGGTGCAGGTGGAATAGCTGGCGTCATTTATGATTCAGCCACAGTCACAGGAAACGAAAACACAGCCCCAAGTATTTCTGATAGTAATTTTGCGGGCGGCATAGTAGGAGACCTTCAGGAAAGCGGCGATGCAGGACTGCCGGCAGTCATAAAGCTAGGCATCATGGTAGATAACAATGTTTCGACCACTCCTATGGATGCTATTGCAGGATCGGATAAAGCTCAGTTTGCATACAACAATAATCCGCTTGTATTCACTGTGAAAAACAACGGCATTGCGTGGGTCGCTCAGGTTGGCGCGACGCGTTTCGCGACGCTTGCAGGTGCAACAGATTTTGCCGCCGCAACGCTTCCTGATGCCACCGAGCAAAACCCGGCAACTATCCAGATGATAGCCGACGCAACAAGTCAGCCGACGGTGTCACTTAGGCGGCCTACCTATATAGCCCTTGATCTCGCAGGACATTCTATCCAATTCGTCGATAGTCCAGCATTTGATATCGAAGAAGGCACCTATACTATCACCGGAGACGGGCATGTTCTTTCGGTCGACAATGATATTTCGAGCCTCATTGTGGTAAACGAAGCCCAATCGGCCGATCATTCTGTTGCACATTTTGTTTTGACAGGTGGCACCTATAAGCAAGATGTAGAGCCTTACGTGGGCGAAGGCTATACCGAAGTAGTTGTTCCTCAATCAGCAGATGGTGCAACCTATATGGTGACGAAAGAAAAGCCAACCGATCCTGACAAACCCACTAATCCAGATACCCCGAGCACTCCTGATACGCCTTCAATGCCAGGTACGGATACGCCGGATACGCCAGATACGCCAACAACTCCTGACACGCCGGCGACACCCGATACTCCTCAAGCTCCCGATGACCAACCAGGTTCTAGCGATCAACCGGGTGCGAGCGACCAACCAGGAGACACTCCTACTTCGCCTTCTGAAGAGGCAAGCGCTAACCATAACGCACAAACAAACGCTCAATCAGGCAAGGCAACGTCTTCAGCTTCGCCGTCCACCTCTTCGAGCTCTACTCAAAAAGGCAAGGTTGTGCAAACGGGTGATACGGATCTCGCAGGAGTTTTCGGTGCATTAGTAGTGCTGGCGGCAAGCAGCGTTGTTGTGTTAAAGGTGAGCCGCAAGAAAGCTTCTTTGCACAAATAGCTATTATTCGCACGAATATGAACGCACTTTGAAGAGGGGTTCGCCATTGTCGAGCCCCTCAAATGAGCAAAATGTCGTCATAATGCCTTGCGCTTTTTCGACATACATTTGCCTGCCAATACAAAGCATGATTTCGTCATTGCTGCCAGTGGTATATCGCGCATAGACGATACGATCTTTTGCGGTCTGCGGTTCAATGACCGACGTAACTTCAACTGTTAGCTCAAAGAGCGCGCCTTGATATAGTTTTGGCGAAGACACAAGCTCTTGATAAGAGGGGAGCGCTTGAGTGTTGCCGAAAACGATGAGCTGCTCACGAGCCGCCGCCGACATTGCATCCGCTGATTCAGGGGCTTTTGCGTCCTTGTTTTGAGTGTCTGTATCCTGCTCGCTCTCGCTAAAATCCGACGAGGTTTGCGACGTCTTATCCTGATTAGCACCCGGATATTCATCAAGTCCAAATTGCTTATCTAAGGCAATACCAACACCTATTACCACCACAAGCGCCATAAGCGCCATAATATATTTGTTGTGCTTACTCATCTTTGCACGCTCTCATTCTGCGCTGTTTTGCTCATTCCACCATGCGTGGATAAATGAGTGCAATGCTTCAGGCTCGTTCGGCACCGTCTCATCGATTACTGCATTGAGTGCAGCTTGGAGCGCTTGTCCAACGTCGGGACCTTGTGTAACGCCGAGTGCCACGACGTCATTGCCGTTAAGCGCCAACTTTGAGAGTGAAAACGCCTCATCTTTAGCAAGAATTGAATCTAGCGTTTGCTCAAGAGCATCAACAGTTTCTCTGCGAGGGGCACGGTAAGGCTGCGCTTGTGCTGAGGTGTCTCCACGCTTAACTTCGCAAAGCGCGCGAAATAGCGCTGGGTCACCATGCAGTTTCGTCAGCATGCGTTTAACTGCACGCGGAGTTGGTTCAATCACATCGTCATGACGCTTTACGAGCAAGCAGACCTCATCAACAAATGCTGGCGACGCTTTCAGTCGCTCAAGAATCCCGCGTGCAATAAAAACGCTCATTGCGCCATGTCCATAAAAGTGACCAACGCCATCGTCGTCAGTAAAAAACGCCGCTGGTTTTCCCATATCATGGCAAAGCGTTGTCCAGCGTATGAGTAAATCTGGTTTAACGTTATCTATTGCTCGTGTTGTATGCTCGAGCACGTCATAGCAGTGATACGGCGTCTTTTGGTCAAAACTCCTCATTGCCACAAGTTCCGGCAAAACCGCACTGAGTATATCTACATATTTCAGTATTGTCTCACCAGCGCTTTTGCCCAAGAGCAACCTATCGAGCTCCACTTTAACTCGCTCAATAGCTATATGAGAAAGCAGACCTTTGTTTGCAAGCATTCCTTTATAGGTGGCCTCTTCAATTTCAAACCCAAGCTCTGAGGCAAACCTACAACCGCGCACTATACGCAACGCATCTTCGCCGAATCGCGTCTGAGGATCACCAACTGCTCGAATGACACCAGATTCAATGTCTGCCACACCACCGAAAAGATCTAGCACGCCACGGTCTGGATGATAGGCGAGCGCATTCATGGTGAAATCTCTGCGCGCTAAGTCCTGTTCGATTGAGGAGACGAACTCAACTTGCTCAGGGTGCCGCGCATCTTTGTAAGCTCCGTCACAGCGATAGGTGGTGACTTCGAAAGGGCAACCATCCACTAAAACCGTAAGCGTTCCATGCAAAACGCCAGTCTCGCGCGTTTCAAATCCGGCTGACTGACAGAGCAGGCGAGTAGTTTGCCACGGAGCTGAGCAAGCTATATCAATATCATGCGGTGTTTCGCCCATAATCATATTGCGAACAAACCCGCCAACAATCCATGCTTCAAAGCCAGCATCTTCAAGTGTTTGCAGCAAAAGCAACGCACGTTGATAAAGTGCATCGTCATTGCTGATCATGTTGATGTTTTGGATAGACGTATGCATGGGGCAAACCTCGTTTTCTTATTACTTTATATAGTATAGGTTGCACGGATATAAAAAAGATCAGAAATATTGAAAATAGTTCTTGCAATTGCCTATGACTAGCACTAATATTATTAATCCGCGCTTGCGAAAGCGAGCGCACTTTACAAAACTGCTTTGTTGGGTCTCTAAGTGATACATCACTAACAAAAAAGTTCTTGAATTTCTTAAAAAAAGTTCTTGACAGCCCCTAAGCATTCAAGTAAAGTATCTCCTTGAGCGTCACGCCACGGCGAGACGCAACCAAGCCGAAAGGCAAAGGTAGTAAGAGCACCTTGAGAACCAAATACTGAGAAGAAAACAAACAGTGAAGCCAAGCTCGGATCCGTTGCAAACGGACCCTGATCAAGTATCGGCCCCCTGAAGGGTACGGCTTGATCAATCAATACCATGATCAAATCATCTTGTGCAAACAAGATGTACTCTTCAACGGAGAGTTTGATCCTGGCTCAGGATGAACGCTGGCGGCGTGCTTAACACATGCAAGTCGAACGATTAAACCGGTTTCGGCCGGATATAAAGTGGCGAACGGGTGAGTAACACGTGACCAACCTGCCCCTTACTTCGGGATAACTCGGCGAAAGCCGTGCTAATACCGAATACTCCAGTCTCTTCGCATGAAGAGGTTGGGAAAGCCTTTACGGTAAGGGATGGGGTCGCGGCCCATCAGGTAGTTGGCGGGGTAACGGCCCACCAAGCTTACGACGGGTAGCCGGGTTGAGAGACCGACCGGCCACATTGGGACTGAGATACGGCCCAGACTCCTACGGGAGGCAGCAGTGGGGAATTTTGCGCAATGGGGGAAACCCTGACGCAGCAACGCCGCGTGCGGGATGACGGCCTTCGGGTTGTAAACCGCTTTCAGTAGGGAAGAATTTTGACGGTACCTACAGAAGAAGCCCCGGCTAACTACGTGCCAGCAGCCGCGGTAATACGTAGGGGGCAAGCGTTATCCGGATTCATTGGGCGTAAAGCGCGCGTAGGCGGTTGCCTAAGCGGGACCTCTAATCTTAGGGCTCAACCTTAAGCCGGGTCCCGAACTGGGTGACTTGAGTGCGGTAGAGGAAAGTGGAATTCCCGGTGTAGCGGTGGAATGCGCAGATATCGGGAAGAACACCGATGGCGAAGGCAGCTTTCTGGGCCGCCACTGACGCTGAGGCGCGAAAGCTAGGGGAGCAAACAGGATTAGATACCCTGGTAGTCCTAGCCGTAAACGATGGGCGCTAGGTGTGGGAGAATATTTCTTCCGTGCCGAAGCTAACGCATTAAGCGCCCCGCCTGGGGAGTACGGCCGCAAGGCTAAAACTCAAAGGAATTGACGGGGGCCCGCACAAGCAGCGGAGCATGTGGCTTAATTCGAAGCAACGCGAAGAACCTTACCAGGGCTTGACATGCAGGTGAAGCCGAGGAAACTCGGTGGCCGAAAGGAGCCTGCGCAGGTGGTGCATGGCTGTCGTCAGCTCGTGTCGTGAGATGTTGGGTTAAGTCCCGCAACGAGCGCAACCCCTGTTCTGTGTTGCCAGCATTCAGTTGGGGACTCACAGAAGACTGCCGGCGTCAAGCCGGAGGAAGGTGGGGATGACGTCAAGTCATCATGCCCTTTATGCCCTGGGCTGCACACGTGCTACAATGGCCGGTACAACGGGCTGCAAGGCGGCGACGCCAAGCGAATCCCTTAAAGCCGGTCCCAGTTCGGATTGGAGGCTGCAACCCGCCTCCATGAAGTCGGAGTTGCTAGTAATCGCGGATCAGCATGCCGCGGTGAATACGTTCCCGGGCCTTGTACACACCGCCCGTCACACCA